>NZ_JBIVSD010000012.1:0-68463 GCF_044756065.1 Kitasatospora sp. NPDC092039
GCGTTGGGGTGCGTGCATCGCAAGGCGGAGGAGGGAGCCACTGCGGAGCATTGGCGACCGACGACAACGCGGCGAGGTGCGTGCCCCGGCGTCGCCCCGCAGGCGGGAGTCCGAAGACAGACCCGTGGGCACCGGGAGCGGGCGAAGAACGACTTCGGCCTGGGCGCCGTCCAGTTGGTGCCGGTCGGTCCGCACTTCTGGGTGGCCAACCTGGTCGGCCAGCGCGGCATCCGGACGGGGCGCTCCACCGGGGTGCCGGTGCGCTACGAGGCGATCGACACCGGGCTGGCCGCGCTCGGCGGCCACGCGCTCCGGCTCGGCGCCTCCGTCCACATGCCGCGGATCGGCTGCGGCCTGGCGGGCGGGCGGTGGGAGCGGGTCGAACCGCTGGTCACCGCCCGGCTGACGGCCCGGGGCGTCCCGGTGACCGTCTACGACTTCGACTGACCGGAACGACCCGGCGGTCGCTCCACCGATCCGTTTCCACCGACCGTCTCCATCGGTCCGTTCCCACCGACCGACTCCACCGATCCGTTTCCTACCGGTCCGTCGGCTCCGGCCGACCGGCCCCGACCGCCACGCGTGCGGCCGGCCAGGCGTACACGTACTCGGGCAGCAGGAATCCGCCGGGGAACTCGCCCTCCTGCTCCCGCACGCGCTCGGCGCCCTCGCGCTCGTAGAAGGCGATCGCGCGGGTGTTGTCCCGCAGCACCTCCAGGAAGAGTCCGGCCCCGGGGTGCCGCTCGGCGACCCGGGTGCGGGCCGCGGTCAGCAGCTCGCGGCCGATGCCGCCACCGTTCAGGCCGGGGCGCACGTGCAGGTTGTCGATCAGCACCGCGCCGTCCGGCTGCGGGACGAGGTAGATGAACCCGACCGTCGCACCGGCCCGTTCGGCCACCAGGAGCTCGGGGGTGTTCTCCGGCTCCCCGTAGTCGGCGTCCAGGCGGAGTCTCCACAGCTCGCGCCGCTGGGCGACCATTCCGTCGCCCAGTGCCTCCTCCGGGACGATCCCCCGGTAGGCGGTGCGCCAGCTCAGGGCGTGCAGTTCGGCGACGGACTCGGCGTCCTGCGGTCCGCCGTGCCGGATGAGGGTCTGACCTGAACTGATCATGTGACCAGCCTCCCACAGAGAAGGAGTTGAACATGTTCAACCGATACGACTACAGTTCCGCTGGGTTTTTGAACGCGTTCGAAATCAGGGGGGTCGTCGTGGTACCGGATGCGGAGGGGGCATCCGGTACCACGAGCACCGACACCGGGTGGAACGTCGTCTCCGGCTAGGCTCGTGCTCGTGGACGACCTGGCAGCGACGAACCGAACGGACGGCGAGAACGGCACGGCCGGGGCTCCGGCCGTGCCCGGACCGGAGGGCGGGCCCGGGCCAGAGACCGGGCCCCTGCCCGGCGGCCGGGCACAGCCGAAGACCGACAAGAGTGAGGCGACCCGGGCGCTGATCCTGGAGACGGCCATGCGGCTGTTCCAGGAGCGGGGCTACGAGAAGACCACCATGCGCGCGATCGCCACCGAGGCCGGTGTCTCGGTGGGCAACGCGTACTACTACTTCTCGGCGAAGGAATTCCTGATCCAGGGGTTCTACGACCGGATGACCTACGAGCACGCGGCCGACGCCAAGCGCCGCATGGCCCACACCCGGGACTTCTCCGAGCGGTTGCAGATCGCGCTGGCCTCCTGGCTCGACACGGCCGCGCCGTACCACGAGTTCTCCGCGCAGTTCTTCCGCACCGCCGCCGACCCGACCAGCTCGCTGAGCCCGTTCTCCAACGAGTCCCACCCGGCCCGGGCGACCGCCGTGGAGCTGTTCCGCGAGGTGCTCCAGGGCTCCGAGCTGGCGCCCAAGCTGGACGCCGAACTGGTCGAGCTGCTGCCGGACGTGCTCTGGCTGCACCTGATGATCGTGGTGCTCTACTGGGTCTTCGACCGCACCCCGGACACCGAGCGGACCAGGGAGTTCGTCCGCCGCTCCACGCCGCTCGCGGCCCGGGTGATCAACCTGTCCCGCTACCGGGTCTTCCGGCCGATCGTCCGTGACGCCAAGGGCCTGATCCAGGACTTCATCCTCCCCACCATCGGCAAGACGGCGGTCAAGTAGCACCCGACGACGACGGAGGAGGCCGGCCCGCGACGACCGCGGGCCGGCCTCCTCCGTCGTGGACGGCCTCAGAACTCAGTCGGCGACCAGGCCTGCACCGGCGTGCGCAGCAGCAGGTCGGCGGCGAACGCCGCGCCCGGGCGCAGCTCGGTGACCAGCGCGGCCGAGGCCAGCCTCGACGCCGTCTCGGCGCCCAGGTAGAGCGAGCCCAACTCCGAGGCGCCGAGCGCGAGGTCGGCGTCGTCCGTGGTGCGGGCGCACCGGCCGGTGCCGTCCTCGGACACCTCCAGCGCCCAACGGCCCGAGGCGTAGCCCAGCTTGTCGTCGACCTCCAGCACCACCCGGCCCGGGGCGCCGTACGTCCTGGCGGCGAACGCCGACTCGACGTCCAGCACCCGCAGCCACATCAGGTCCGCGTTGTCCTCGTGCGGGGTGGCCGCGCGCGGGTCCTGGAGGAGCAGCGGCAGCGGGTCGTCCGGGCCGAGGTTGGGCACCTCGACCCGGGCCACCCAGTCGACCGAGAGCACCAGGCGCCACAGCTCGACGGAGGTGGGCAGGTCGTGGGCGAGGAACTCCTCCACGGTGAGCTTGCAGTCGGGATAGGCGCCGTCCCACTTGTCGCCGATCCGGTAGACCACCAGCCCGGTGACCGCGCCGTCGGCGTCCCGGTGGACGGCGGCGAACGGCTCCTTGAACTCGTTGCCCGGCGTACGGACCTCCCCGACGGTGCGCTCCCACCAGAGCGCGTCGCGGTCGATCGCGCCCGGCTGGGTGTGCCGCCAGCGCTCGTACAGCGCGGCCCCCAGCTCGCGCAGCTCCGGCATGGTCACGAAGTCGATCCGGCCGCCGGGGACGCCCGGCAGCCCTTCGCGCAGCCCCCGGGTGCGGCGCAGCGATGTTCCAGCCGCCGCCACGGGTGGCCGGGCCGAAGCCGAACCGACCGTAGATGTTGTACTCGGCGGCCATCAGGATGGCGACCGCGCTGCCGCGGTCGGCCGCCGCCGCGAGGTCCCGGCGCATCATCGCGCTGAGCAGGCCGCGGCGGCGGTGGGTGGCGCTCACCGTGACGTTGGTGATCGCGTCGGCCGGGACGACGGCCCCGCCCGGAACGGTCAGCTCCGCGTCGAAGCTGCGGAAGGTGGCGATCTGACGGTCGCCGTCGAGGCCGGCCAGCATCCGGCCCGGTTCCCACTGCCGACGGCGCAGGTCCGCCGCGCTGCCCACGTCAGGGCGCAGGAAGCCGAGGTCGAGCGCGCGGCCCCAGGCCTCCACCTCGTCCTCGGAGACCGCCCGGACCTGGAGCCCGTTCACGGTGTCGACGGTCGTGTGATCGATGCTGCTGCCCATGGGGCCACCGTACGGCGGCCCCACGGGCAGCGGCACCCGATTTATTCCGTGCCCGACCCGACGTGCTCGCCCGGCACCACCACCCAGTGGTTGGCGCGCAGGACGCGGCCCGCGAAGTCGATGTCCCGCTCGCCGAGCAGCCGGAAGCCGAGCGCCCGGCAGATCCCGTTGGACGGCCCGTTGGTGACCCCCGGGTTGGCGTGGATCTCGCCCCAGTGACCGTTCGCGGCGGCGTCCAGCACCTGGCGGACGGCCGCCTTGGCGAGGCCGCGGCCCTGGTGCTCGGGCAGCACCATCCAGCCGATCTCGGAGACCGTCACGCCGTCCTCCTCGTCCGACCAGAGCGTGACGGTGCCCGCCGCCTCGTCGTCCTCGGCACCGTCCGGCACGATCATCCTGACCCAGGGGCCGTCGGCGGCCGTCAGGGCGAGGTCCTTGCGCAGCCGCTCCTCCACCGCCTCCCGGGGCAGCGGGCCGCCCAGTTCGGCCATCATCACCGGGTCGCAGCGCATCCGGACGTACGCCTCGACGTCCTCCGCCCGAACATCCCGCAGTCGCATGACGCCTCCTCAGTGCCGGTCCGGACGGCCACGTTAACGCGGCCCGCCGACAGTGGCGCCCGGGCCGCCCGAGCTGGCATCCTCGTGCCGGCTCAGGCACAGACGATCTACTTCGGGGGAACCGTGGAGGACCGGTACGTCCGCGAGCCGGAGAAGTACGAGCGGCGGGTGCTAGCGGCGAAGCTCGTCGGCGGGCTGACCGTCGCGGCCTGGCTCTGGGCGCTCTGGCTGGTCCTCCTCCCGGGCGACGGGCTCTGCGGCTCGCCGGCCTTCTACGAGCCGACCGGCTTCCACATGGCGGAGGCCTGCGACTCCGAGGTGATCGGCCGGATCGGCAGCGCGTTCGCCGTCCTCCTGGTGTCGCTCCCGCTCGCCGCGCTCTGGGTCTGGACCGTGGTGCGGCTGCGCGACAGCCGCCGGGAGGTGGCCGCGCTGTCCGGCCGGTAGCCGGTACCGCCCTCGCCGGGGCCCGGCGAGGGCGGGCGGACGTCGGGCCCGGCGAGGGCGGGCGGGCGGCGGGTGCCGGCTACGGCCTGGCGTAGAAGTCCGGGGTGCCCATGATCCAGAGGCTGGCCTGCTTGACCGGCATCCCGGCCCGCGGAGCCTCGATCATCTGGTCGTCGCCGACGTAGAGCCCGACGTGGTGGATGTCGGCGGCGCGGCGCGCACCGTGGTCACCCACCCGCTGGCCCACACCGACCGGCACGAGCGGCACGCCCTCGGCGTCCTGTCCGGCCTGCGCGTCCTCTGGCCCACGGCCGCGCCGCGTCAGCCCACCGCCGAGGAACTGCGCGCCCTGGACGAGCCGTACGCCGCGCTGAGCCTGGAGCTGCCGCTGCGCGACGCCGGATTCGTGCTGCCCGGCTGGGCGGAGCTGGTGGAACTGGCCGCGGTGGTGCACGAGGAGCACGGTGCGGCGCTGCACCTGGACGGCGCCCGGATCTGGGAGTCCGCGGTCGCCCTCGGTCGGCCGCTGCCGGAGGTCGCCGCCCTGGCCGACTCGGTCTACGTCTCCTTCTACAAGACGCTCGGCGGGATCAGCGGCGCCGCGCTGGCCGGCCCGGGCGGCCTCGTCCGCACCGCCCGGGCCTGGCGGCACCGCTACGGCGGGCAGCTCTACCAGCAGTGGCCGTCCGCGCTGGCCGCGCTGACCGGGCTGGAGCGCGAACTGCCGCGGTTGGCCGGGTACGTGGCACACGCCCGGACCGTCGCCGCGGCGCTGGAGCGGGCGTTCGCCGCCGTCCCCGGCGCCCGGGTGCACCCGGCCCCGCCGCACACCCACCAGTTCCAGTTCTGGCTGCCGTACCCGGCGGGGGAGTTGGAGGAGGCCGGACTCGGGCTGGCCGAGGACACCGGGACCGGGCTGTTCGGCGCCTGGCGCGAGGACGGGCCGCCGGGGCTCTCGATGACCGAGGTCACGGTCGCCGCGCCCGCCCTCGACTGGACCGGCACCGACGTCGCGGGGGCGGCCGCCGCCTTCCTGGCCCGGCTGCCGGCCGTCCGGTCCTGACAAAGCGTCCGGCCCGCCCCCGCGCACTGCGGGGACGGGCCGGACGTGGAGTGTCAGAGCTGCCTGGTCACAGGCCGATCGCTACCGGAGCGACGATCAGTTGTCGACCGGGCGGACCCGGATCCAGGTCTCCAGGTAGTTCGAGGACTCGTTCTCGACCTCGATGCTGGTGCCCGTCTTCGGGACGTCGACACCGGCGTACTGGTCGTCCTTGCTCCACCACGACTTCAGGTCGTTGAACTCGTCGACGCCCTTGGCCTTCGGGATGACGGTCTCGACGCCCTTGTTGTGCAGGGTGAGCGCGGGGACGCGGCGGGAGCCGAAGGTGGAGTCGAAGCCCTGGACGCGCGGCTTCATCAGGCTGCCGTCGGTCCACTTCAGCACGTTCGGGTGCGAGTCGACCGGCAGGACCAGGCCGTGGCCCGGGTGGGCGCTGACGTTGTTGTCGGTCTGCGACTCGTCCCAGAACCAGATCAGCAGACCGGGCTGGTAGGAGTAGTGCTCGACCCAGCTCGGCCTGTCGGCGAAGCCGAAGTTGTACGGGCCGGTCTTCAGGGTCTGGTCGAAGGACACGTACTGCCGGTTCTCCGCGATGTAGTACTGCGCGTAGTCCTTGGTGTACGAGCCGCCGAAGCGGGAGAACCCGTCGGCCACCCAGCCGTTGTCACCGTTCTCGACGTCGTCGCTGAACACGGCGGCGCCGTCGGCGACGACCGCGATGTTGTCCAGCGTCAGGCCGCGGAAGTGCAGGCCGCCGTCGGTGGTCTGGTGGTAGCGGAACTTGACCTTCTGGCCCGCGTAGGCGTCCAGGTTGAACGACAGGTCGCCCCAGGCGGCCACCTGGCCGCTGAGGGCCGGACGGTCGTTCTCGCGCGGCAGCGCGGTGCCGTTCCAGGTGCCGTCGATGACGGTCCAGGACTTGCCGCCGTCGGTGGAGACCTCGCCGAACGCGTAGTCGAAGTCCTGCTCCAGCTCGTACCAGGCCTTGGCGTTGATGCTGGCCTTGGTCTTGCCGGTCAGGTCCACGTCGCGGGTGAGCGTGACGTTCAGGTTGTCGGCGCTGCCGCTCCACCACTCACCGGCGCCGGCGAACGGCTTGTTGATCTCGGTGGTGATGCTCTTCTTCGGCAGGTCGACGATCAGGGCCTGCGGCAGGTTGCTGTTGTACTCCGCCGGGCCGATGTGGTGGGTCGACTCGGTGCCCGCCTTGGCGCGGTCGACCTTCAGCCAGCCGAGCTGGTACTTGCTCCAGGCGTCGAGGTCGTTCGGCATGTCGCCGATCGCGTCCTTGCCCTCGCCGAGCCAGGAACCGGAGGACATCAGCGACCAGAAGCCGACCGAGTTGTCGATGCCCTTGCCGGCGGTGTCGTAGAGGTCCGGCAGACCGAGGTCGTGGCCGTACTCGTGGGCGAAGACGCCGAGGCCGCCGTTCTCCGGCTGCATCGTGTAGTCGCCGACCCAGATGCCGCTGCTGCCGACCTGGACGCCGCCGAGCTTGTTGCCCTCGGGGCCGGCCGTGCCCTGCAGGTTGCCGTAGACGTACGAGCGGTGCGCCCACAGGGCCTTCTTGCCCTGCTTGCCGCCACCGGCCGACTTGTCCTCGCCGGCGTGCACGATCTGGAAGTGGTCCAGGTACCCGTCGGGCTGGTTGAAGTTCCCGTCGTGGTGCGAACCGTAACGGTCCCACTGGTCGTACTGGGCCAGGGTCGCCTTGATCTGGGCGTCGGTCTGACCCTTGGCCAGCTGGTCCTTGTACCAGATGTCCACGGCGTCGCGGATCAGGTCCTGGGCGCTGGCGCAGACGTTGGAGCCGCAGTAGTCGGAGCCGTAGCGGGCCTCGTTCCACGGGACGCGGACCCAGTCCGTGACCACGCCGTCGACCGAGTAGCGGCCCGAGGACTGCTTCTCGTAGTAGGTCTTCAGCGAGGGCTTGTCCTTGTTGAAGTACAGGTCCTGGTAGTGCTGCTGGTTGTAGTCGGCCTGCCACTCGGTCGAGTTGTCGGTGGCGCGGTCCGGCTTCTCGATCTCGTTGTGCTTCGGGCCGGGCTCACCGCCGTACTTGACCTTGCCGTCCGGCGTCATGGTGGTGTTGTCCACCTGGTCACCGAAGTCGACCAGGATGGTGAAGATCTTGTCCGTGCGCTCGCGGGCGAGCTCCACGTACTTGTCCTTGCCGAGCTTCACGCTGGTGCTGCCGTTGTGCTGCTCGACCTGGGCGGTGCCGTTGAGCAGCTTCTCGGTGGCGGCCTTCTGCTCCGCCTCCACCTTCGCGGTCAGCGGGCCCGGAAGGTTGTGCTCGGTGTTCTGGACGGCCTCGGCCGGGTCCTTCGGGACCGGGGCCGAGCCGGCGGCGACGGCGGTGCCCGGAAGCAGGCCCGCGCCGAGCGTGACTATGACCGCTGCGGCTGTGGCGACCGCAGCGGTTCTCCTGGTGTTCTTCAACGTTGTGACGTCCTCCCCGACCGGGGCCAGCTCATGGCCAAAAGCCCGGCAAACCAAAATGAAAGACAGGTGGACGTCATTTGATACAAGCGTGCACAGAAAAGATAGACCTTGACCATGACATGGTCACGGCGCTATGCTCCGCGACTTCCCATCATCTGACCGCATGTCAACCGTATGTTCGTTAAAGCTTGCTGAGAAACCGAGCGCACCCGTACCAGCCAGCCGGGGAGCCGGTCATTCCGGTCCGCGCCCCCGCCGGCGTCGGCGGGGGCGGAACGCACCGAGCCCCCGGCGTGAACGCCGGGGGCTCGGTGGCTGTGAAGTTGTCTGTTAAAAGTTGGGTTACTTCGTCAGGTCGGGACCGGACGAGGCGACCGCGGCCGGGGTGTCCGCGACGGCCGACTTCTCCTCGCCGCGGAAGGTGAACTTGGCGTCCTTGCCCTCGCCCTCGACGTCGACGACGACGATGTGGCCGGCCCGCAGCTCACCGAAGAGGATCTTCTCGGAGAGGTGGTCCTCGATCTCGCGCTGGATGGTGCGGCGCAGCGGACGGGCACCCAGGATCGGGTCGTAGCCGCGCTTGGCCAGCAGCTTCTTGGCCTCGACGCTGAGCTCCAGGCCCATGTCCTTGTCCTTGAGCCGCTCGTCCACCTTGGCGATCATGAGGTCGACGATCTGGATGATGTCGTCCTCGGACAGCTGGTGGAACACCACGATGTCGTCGACGCGGTTCAGGAACTCGGGGCGGAAGTGCTGCTTGAGCTCCTCGCCGACCTTCGCCTTCATCCGCTCGTACCCGGTCTGGGTGTCACCCGTGGCCGCGAAGCCGAGGTTGAAGCCCTTCGAGATGTCCCGGGTGCCGAGGTTGGTCGTCATGATGATGACGGTGTTCTTGAAGTCGACCACGCGGCCCTGGGAGTCGGTCAGGCGACCGTCCTCCAGGATCTGCAGCAGCGAGTTGAAGATGTCCGGGTGGGCCTTCTCGACCTCGTCGAAGAGGACGACCGAGAACGGCTTGCGGCGGACCTTCTCGGTCAGCTGGCCGCCCTCCTCGTAGCCGACGTAGCCGGGCGGGGAGCCGAACAGCCGGGAGACGGTGTGCTTCTCGGAGAACTCGGACATGTCGAGCGCGATCAGCGCGTCCTCGTCGCCGAACAGGAACTCCGCCAGCGTCTTGGACAGCTCGGTCTTACCGACGCCGGACGGGCCGGCGAAGATGAACGAACCGCCGGGGCGCTTCGGGTCCTTGAGGCCCGCACGGGTGCGCCGGATGGCCTGGGAGAGCGCCTTGATGGCGTCCTTCTGGCCGATGACGCGCTTGTGCAGCTCGTCCTCCATGCGCAGCAGGCGGGAGGTCTCCTCCTCGGTCAGCTTGAAGACCGGGATGCCGGTGGCGGTGGCCAGGACCTCGGCGATGAGCTCCTCGTTGACCTCCGCGACGACGTCCATGTCGCCGGCCTTCCACTCCTTCTCGCGCTTGGCCTTGGCCTGCAGGAGCTGCTTCTCGTCGTCGCGCAGGGACGCGGCCTTCTCGAAGTCCTGCGCGTCGATCGCGCTCTCCTTCTCGCGGCGCACGTCGGCGATCTTCTCGTCGAACTCGCGCAGGTCCGGCGGCGCGGTCATCCGGCGGATGCGCATCCGGGAGCCGGCCTCGTCGATCAGGTCGATCGCCTTGTCCGGCAGGAAGCGGTCCGAGATGTACCGGTCGGCCAGGGTGGCAGCGGCGACCAGGGCGGAGTCCGTGATGGAGACCCGGTGGTGGGCCTCGTAGCGGTCGCGCAGCCCCTTCAGGATCTCGATGGTGTGCGGCAGCGACGGCTCGGCGACCTGGATCGGCTGGAAGCGGCGCTCCAGCGCGGCGTCCTTCTCCAGGTGCTTGCGGTACTCGTCCAGGGTGGTGGCACCGATGGTCTGCAGTTCGCCGCGGGCCAGCATCGGCTTGAGGATGCTGGCGGCGTCGATGGCGCCCTCGGCGGCGCCCGCGCCGACCAGGGTGTGCAGCTCGTCGATGAACAGGATGATGTCGCCGCGGGTGCGGATCTCCTTGAGCACCTTCTTCAGGCGCTCCTCGAAGTCACCGCGGTAGCGCGAGCCGGCCACCAGGGCGCCCAGGTCCAGCGTGTAGAGCTGCTTGTCCTTGAGCGTCTCCGGGACCTCGCCCTTGACGATCGCCTGGGCCAGGCCCTCGACCACGGCGGTCTTGCCGACACCGGGCTCACCGATCAGCACCGGGTTGTTCTTGGTGCGGCGGGACAGCACCTGCATGACCCGCTCGATCTCCTTCTCGCGCCCGATGACCGGGTCGAGCTTGGCCTCGCGGGCGGCCTGGGTGAGGTTGCGGCCGAACTGGTCCAGGACCAGCGAGGTCGACGGGGTGCCCTCGGCGGGCCCGCCGGCCGTGGCCGACTCCTTGCTGCCGCCGGTCTGGTAGCCGGAGAGCAGCTGGATGACCTGCTGGCGCACCCGGTTGAGGTCGGCGCCCAGCTTCACCAGGACCTGGGCGGCGACGCCCTCGCCCTCGCGGATCAGGCCGAGCAGGATGTGCTCGGTGCCGATGTAGTTGTGGCCGAGCTGCAGGGCCTCCCGGAGCGACAGCTCCAGGACCTTCTTCGCCCGGGGGGTGAAGGGAATGTGGCCGGACGGGGCCTGCTGGCCCTGGCCGATGATCTCCTCGACCTGCTGGCGAACGGCCTCAAGAGAAATCCCGAGGCTCTCCAGGGCCTTGGCGGCGACGCCCTCGCCCTCGTGGATCAGACCCAGGAGGATGTGCTCGGTGCCGATGTAGTTGTGGTTGAGCATCCGGGCTTCTTCCTGAGCCAGGACGACAACCCGCCGCGCGCGGTCGGTGAACCTCTCGAACATCGTTTATCGCTCCTCAGAGCGGTCGGGCAGTTCGGGGTCCGTCCCCGCCCTGTCCTTCCGCATGCTAGTCCCGCTCAGCGGCGCGGCCCACGGATTCACTCCCCGGTAGAGGAGCGAGATGCTGCGCGACCAGCCGACACCAATCCCAACCTGATGCTGGGAAACGGTGTTCCCACAGGTGGGCCGGATGCACCGGATTCCGCTACGCCATCGGCGAACACGTGCCGCCGGGGGCGTGGGCCGGAACGCTCCGGCCGGTCGCGCATACTGCCCCTGGACGGGCCGAAGAACCCGTCCACCTGCATTCATACCCGGTATCGGGGCGGTTCTCGCGCAGTTTCCGCGGTGGCGGTGTTCGCCTGGCGAGAAGTCGGGCCGTGGCGACGGCGGTTCAACGGCGGCCGGGGCCCGGGTACGTGCCCCGGTGGTGTCCGCTTACCGCTTCGCCCTTACAGCGTTGCACAGCCCGCGATTGTTCCGCCGCCCGAGCCGGTATCCGGACCGGTGCCCGACCGGGTGCCCGGGCCGCCGCCCGGACCGGTGCCCCGCCCGGCCCCGCGGGCACGCGCCGCGGGGCGCGGAGGAGACTCCTCCGCGCCCCGTGCGTGTACTGGCGGCGCCGTCTCCGGCCGCCGGGGCCCCGTGCCCGCACCGGCGGGCCGACGGCGCCGGGATCAGGACGCGTTGGCCTTCTCGTAGGCCTCGCGGACGTTGCTCGGAACGCGGCCGCGGTCGTTGACCTCCAGGCCCTGCTCCTTGGCCCACGCGCGGATCTTGGCCGTGTCGGGCGCACCGCCGCCGGCCGGACGCGCCGCGCCGCCGCGGCCCGGACGACGGGTACCAGCGAGCCGGCCGCTCTGCTTGCGGCCCTTCTCCACGTACGGCGCCAGCAGGCCGCGGAGCTTGTCCGCGTTGGCGCTCTTCAGGTCGATCTCGTAGGCAACGCCGTCGAGGGCGAACGTCACCGTCTCGTCCGCCGAACCGCCGTCGAGATCGTCTTCAAGAATGACCTGCACCCTCTGTGCCACGGGCTTCCCTTTCCGCTAAACGACCCATTGCCTAAGGAAAGGAAAGCGCCTTTCTCCGGAAAACACAAACCCTTGACCCGGGTGGAGCGCCTCAGAGGTGCAGCAGCATGCGCGAGTTGCCCAGTGTGTTGGGCTTCACCCGCTCCAGGTCGAGGAACTCGGCGACGCCTTCATCGTACGAGCGGAGGAGTTCTTCATAGACATCCGTAGCGATCGCCGCCGGGTCTGTCGTACCATCATCGGTTTCCTGGAGCTCCCCGATCTCGACGAAACCGTGTTTCGCGAAGAACGCGACCTCGAACGTCAAGCAGAAAATCCGACGGACGCCCAGCCAGCGTGCCGTCTGCACCAGCTTCTCCAGCAGCAGGTGCCCGATCCCGAAGCCGCGGACGGCCGGATCCACCGCGAGCGTGCGGACCTCGGCGAGGTCCTCCCACATCACGTGCAGCGCGCCGCAGGCCACGACCGCGCCGTTGTCGTCGCGTTCCGCGACCCAGAACTCCTGGACGGATTCGAACAGCGTGACCGTGGGCTTGTCCAGCAGAATGCCGTCGCGCGCGTAGGCGTCGATGAGCCCGCGCACTGCCCGCACGTCCGTGGTCCGCGCCCGGCGGATGGTGACCTCCATGGTCGGGACGTTATCGCGCCGCTCCCGGTTCCGTCCCACCGGTATCCGGTCCGTCGTCCGGGGAATCCGCGCCGGGCGGATCGGACGGGAACAGCGCGGCCACCCGCAACGCGTCCCGGAGCGCTTCGCGTTGCTCGGGCGACATCAGGCCGAAGAAGTGCACCAGGGCCGCCGCCGGATTGTCACCGGTGGCCCAGGCGTCGTTCATCAGGGCCGCCGTGTACGCCTCGCGCGAGGAGACCGGTTCATATCGATAGGCACGGCCGACCCGCTCGCGGCGCAGCCAGCCCTTTCTGTGGAGCTTGTCCAGGACGGTCATCACCGTGGTGTACGCGATTTCGCGTTCCGACCGCAGATCCAGGAGAACCTCGCGAACCGTGACCGGTCGGTTCCACTGCCACACCCGGGTCATGATGGCGTTCTCTAGTTCGCCGAGTTGCCGGACCATAGTGCGGCCAGGATAGGGAGTGAATGGGGCAAATCTTGTGAAGTGCGCCAAACCGGCGCGCCGCCACCCCCGGGAATCGGGAATGGCGGCGCGCCGGTCGTTGGGGACGGCTGACGGCGTCAGTCGACGTCTTCCTTGGCCCGCTGGGCCCCGCCCTGGCTGCGGACGATGGCCCGCACCAGGAATCCGAAGCCGATCGCCATGACCAGCGGCGGCACGATCGCGCTGACGTAGTCCATCAGGTCACTCCTCCTCGGTCTTCTCCGCCGTCGCGGCGGAAGCCTTCGGCTCCGGCTTCACCAGCGGGAAGAGCACCGTCTCCCGGATGTTCTTGCCGGTCAGCAGCATGATCAGGCGGTCCACGCCGAGGCCGAGGCCGCCGGTCGGGGGCATCGCGTACTCCAGGGCGCGCAGGAAGTCCTCGTCCACCTGCATCGCCTCGACGTCGCCGCCGGCCGCCAGCAGCGACTGGGCGGTGAGGCGGGCGCGCTGCTCGACCGGGTCGACCAGCTCGGAGTAGGCGGTGCCGATCTCGGTCCCGAAGATCACCAGGTCCCACTTCTCGGCCACGCCGGGCCGCGAGCGGTGCTGGCGGGTCAGCGGGGAGACCTCGGTCGGGTAGTCCTTGATGAAGGTCGGCCGGACGGCGTTCTCCTCCAGCAGGCGCTCGACCATCTCCAGCACGATCTGGCCGTGGCCCCACTCCTTCTCGAACGGGATGCCGTGCTCGGCGGCCAGCTTGCGCAGCTCCTCGACGCCCGTCTCCGGGGTGACCTCGACGCCCAGGCGGGCCGAGATGCCCGGGTAGACGGAGACCTCCTCCCACGGCTCGGCCAGGTCGATCTCGTGCTCGACGCCGTGCGCGTCCAGGCCCTTGATCACGGTGGTGCCCAGCGCGTCCCGGGCCGCGTTGACGATCGTCTCGCGGATCAGCTCGGCCTGGGTGTCGTAGTCGCCGTACGCCTCGTACGACTCCAGCGAGGTGAACTCCGGGTTGTGGGTGGAGTCCGCGCCCTCGTTGCGGAAGTTGCGGTTGATCTCGAAGACCTTCTCGGCGCCGCCGACCACCAGCCGCTTGAGGTACAGCTCGGGGGCGATGCGCATGTAGAGGTCGATGTCGTACGCGTTGATGTGCGTCTTGAACGGACGCGCGTTGGCGCCGCCGTGCACCGGCTGGAGCATCGGGGTCTCGACCTCGATGTAGCCGCGGTCCTCGTAGGTGCGGCGGATCGAGCGGACGACCTTGCTGCGCAGGTGCAGGATCTCGCGGGCCTCGGGGTTGACGATCAGGTCCAGGTAGCGCTGGCGGACCCTTGCCTCCGGGTCGGTCAGGCCCTTGTGCTTGTCCGGCAGCGGGCGCAGGCACTTGGCGGTGAGCTCCCAGCGGTCCACCATCACGGACAGCTCGCCGCGCTTGGAGGTGATCACCTCGCCCTCGACGCCGACCTGGTCGCCGAGGTCGATGTCGGCCTTCCAGGCCGCCAGCCGCTCGGCGCCCAGCTTGTCCAGGGAGAACATCACCTGGAGGTCGCCGGTGCCGTCGCGCAGGGTGGCGAAGCAGAGCTTGCCGCCGGTGCGGGAGAGGATCACGCGGCCGGTGACGCCGGCCCGCTCGCCGGTCGCGGTGTCCGGCTCCAGGTCGGGGTGCTTGGCGCGGAGGTCCGCGATGGTGGTGGTGCGGGGGAATCCGACCGGGTACGGGTCGACGCCGGCCGCCCGGAGCCGGTCCAGCTTCTCGCGCCGGACGCGCATCTGCTCGGGAAGGTCGTCGGTCGCGGGAAAAAGGCTCTGATCGCTCACCCCACAAGGGTAGCCAGCCACACACGGTGCTCCGCGCCGGGATTGCCGCGGAGGAGGCCGTGACGGCGGCCTCCCCGCGGACCGGACGGGCCCGGGCCAGCCGTCGCGGCGGGCCCGGGGCCGGCCGAGTCCCAGAGGTGATCGACGGCGGCCGGCCGGAACGCGGCACCGTCGACACGTGGACCGGGGCGCGGCGGAGGGGGGGGACCGCGACGGCGGTCCCCGCTCCGGGGCGTGTCGTCCGGCTCAGCCGGTGCCGGTGGCCAGCTCGACGTCCTCGACGTCCTCGATGTGCTCGGGGGCCTGGTCGGCGGGCGGGGCGGGACGGGTGGGGGGCTTGGGGCGGCGGCCGAACAGCTCGGCGGGGGTGGGCATCCGGTGCGGACGGGGCGGGGTCGTCGCGGCGGCGGGCTGCTCCGGGCGGGACTCGGTGCTGCTCATGATGGTCCGTCCTCCTACGGGAATGGGGTGACTGTGCGGCGGTGCGGCGGGGCTCGGTACGGCCACCAGGTGGCGGGGGCCGGTGTGGAGGGCGAGCCGTTCGCGGACGGCGGCCTCGGCCAGTGCGTGGCAGCGCCCGGCCAGTCGGGAGCGGCGGGCCCGCTCGCCCTGACCGCAGGGCTGGCGGGACAGCCCGCGCAGCGCGGTGAGGTCCTTCGGCCCGGGCAGGTACCCGTCGGACACCGCCTCCTCCAGCCGCTCCAGGTAGCCGGGGGCGCTGCCGGGCAGGGCGGAGCGGTAGCGTCCGAGGTCGGCGAGCAGGAAGGCGCGCAGCCGGCCGCCCTCCTGGACCGCCTCGTCGATCGCCTCGGTCAGGCGCAGGGCGTCCTGGACGTCCTCCGCCCAGAGCTCGGCGCCGGGCCAGGCGAAGACCGGGCGGTCGGGCTTCTGGAGGTGGACGGGAACGGCGGGGTGCAGGGCTTGGGCGAGGGCTCGGCGCAGCACGCGGACTTCGTCGGCGCTGAAGGCCATGCCGCCGCGCGATCCGTGTGGCGTAGGCATGGGTTGACACTACGTGAGGAATATCCGATTTGTCGGTAACGTCGCGCCGAACGACCCACGTTCGGCGCGGTGAAGAAGCCTTTCGCCGCCACCTGTAACGCCGCCCGGGGTGCACCTGGTCATCCAGGTGTCAGGGGAGAACGAGCGAGGGGGCCGGGCAGGATGCAACCGGACGGTCAGGGGAAGGCGGCCCCGGGTGGGCGCCGGGACGAGGACTTCCAGGCCTTCGCGGCGGCCCGGGCCAGACCGCTCTACCGGTCGGCCTGCCTGCTCACCGGCGGGGACACCCACCTCGCCGAGGACTTGGTGCAGGAGGCGCTCGGGCGGATCTACGCCCAGTGGCACCGCACCGCCTGGTTCGGGGCCAAGCGGCGGATCGACAACCCGGCCGGGTACGCGCACACCGTGCTGGTGCGGGCCTTCCTCTCGCACCGCGGCCGCCGCTCCAGCGGTGAGCGGCCGGTCGACGCGGTGCCGGACGGTGCGGCCCCGCAGGGCGACCAGGAGCTGCGGCTGACCCTGGTGGACGCGCTCGGCCGGCTCGCGCCGCGCGACCGGGCGGTGCTGGTGCTGCGCTACTGGGAGGACCGCAGCGTCGAGGAGACCGCCGCGATCCTGCAGAGCACCCCGGGCGCCGTCCGGACCCAGTCCTTCCGCGCGCTCGGCCGGATCCGCGCGGTGCTCGGCGGCAGCCTCGACGAGCTGGCCGGGCGCTGAGCCGGCCGTCCCGCGCTCGGCGGGTCCATCGCACTGATCACGTCAACTCACTTGGTAGAGAGGTTGGTTCAGCATGTCCGCAGAGCACGACGGACCCGACGAGTGGTTCGAGCAGGCCTTCACCGAGGCCATCGGCCGGGCCGGCGGCGCCTACGACGCCGACGCCACCCGACTGGTCGACACCGGCTGGGCGTACGGCCGCCGGCTGCGCCGCAGGCGGCGGGCCGGCACCGTGGCGGGCGCCGCCGCACTGGCCCTGATCGGGGTGGGCGGAGCCGCGCTCGGCGGCCTGCTGCCCGGGCAGGGTGCGGCGGTGGTCGGCGCGGCCTCGGACGGGGCGTCGACCGCGTCCGCCCCCCCGGTCACCGGGCCGGAGTTCCTGCAGATGTTCACCGAACTCCTGCCGCAGGGGGCGGTGACGGTGGACGAGGCCAGGGGCACCGAGAACGACATCCCCCAGCTGCGGCTGGTGCTGGACGACGGGAACGGCGCGGTCCAGTACCTGTTCTGGATCGCGCTCATGGCCGGCGACGCCGACTGCCCCACCACGACGGTCCCGGGCGACGCCTGCACCGAGGCCGACCTCCCGGGCGGCGAGCACGTTCGCGTCTACCAGGCCGGGACGCGCGGCGACGAGCCGGCCGGCTCGAAGACGTGGTCCGCCAAGCTGACCGGGAGCGGCTACCAGATCCTGCTCCAGGAGTGGAACCGCAAGCCGCTGGAGAACGGCTCGCCGGTCACCCGGACCGACCCGCCGCTGACGCCGGACCAGCTGACCGCGGTGGTGAAGGACCCGCGCTGGAAGAAGGTCGTGGCGGCCGTTCCGGACCCGAACACGGGGAGGCCAGCCGTCCCGCCGCCGGTGCCGCCGGGTTCGGCTACCTCGCCGGCGACCCCGCCGCCGGTGCCGCCGGGTTCGGCTACCTCGCCGGCGACCCCGCCGCCGGTGCCGCCGGGTTCGGCCACCTCGCCGGCGACCCCGCCGCCGGTGCCGCCGGGTTCGGCCACCTCGCCGGCGACCCCGCCGCCCGGCAGCTGAGCGCCGCTCAGGTCGTGGGGCGGTTGCGCTCGTACACCAGGCGCAGGCCGATCAGGGTCAGCCAGGGCTCGTGCACGTCGATGGTGGTGGCCTCGCCGAGGACGAGGGTGGCGAGGCCGCCGGTGGCGATCACCTGGACGTCGTCCGGGTCCTTGGCGAGCTCCCGGGCCATCCGCTCGACCAGGCCGTCGACCTGGCCGGCGAAGCCGTAGAGGATGCCGGACTGCATCCCCTCGACGGTGTTCTTGCCGATCACGTTGCGCGGGCGGGCCAGCTCGATCTTGCGCAGCTGGGCGCCGCGGACGCCGAGCGCCTCGACCGAGATCTCGATGCCCGGCGCGATCGCGCCGCCGACGTAGTCGCCGCGCGCGTTGACCGCGTCGAAGGTGGTCGCGGTGCCGAAGTCGACCACGATGCACGGGCCGCCGTACAGGTGGTTGGCGGCCAGCGCGTTGACGATCCGGTCCGCGCCGACCTCCTTGGGGTTGTCCATCAGGACGTGCACCCCGGTCTTCACGCCGGGCTCCACGATCACCGCGGGGACGTCGCCGTAGTAGCGGCGGGTCACCTCGCGGAGCTCGTGGAGCACGGCGGGGACGGACGAACAGATCGCCAGGCCCTCCACCGCGGCCTCCCGGACCGCGGTGTGGTTGCCCATCAACCCTTGCAGGAGCACCGCCAGTTCATCGGCCGTGCGGCGCGGATCGGTGGAGATCCGCCAGTGTTCCACCACGTCCTCGCCGTCGAACAGGCCGAGCGTGGTCTGGGTGTTGCCGACGTCGATGGTGAGGAGCACGGGGACGCTTTCTGCGAGTCGGGACAGGTCTGTTCTCGCCCTGACGGTCAGGCGCGCAGGTCCAGGCCGATGTCCAGGATCGGCGAGGAATGGGTGAGCGCGCCCACGGCCAGGTAGTCGACACCAGTCTGGGCGACCTCGCGCGCGCTGGCCAGGGTCAGTCCGCCGGAGGCCTCCAGCTTCGCCCGGCCGGCCACCAGCGAGACGGCCTCCTTCAGCTGCCCGACGGTGAAGTTGTCCAGCAGGATCAGGTCCGCCCCGGCCTCCAGCACCGGCGGGATCTGCTCCAGGGTGTCCACCTCGACCTCGACCGGCAGCTCCGGGTACGCGGCCCGGACGGCCCGGAAGGCCTCGGCCACGCCGCCGGCCGCGACCACGTGGTTGTCCTTCACCAGCGCGGCGTCCGAGAGCGCCATCCGGTGGTTGGCGCCGCCGCCGCAGCGCACCGCGAACTTCTCCAGCGCGCGCAGGCCCGGGGTGGTCTTGCGGGTGTCCCGCACGACCGCGCCGGTGCCCTCCAGGGCGTCCGCCCAGGCACGGGTCGCGGTGGCGATGCCGGACAGGTGGCAGAGCAGGTTGAGCGCGCTGCGCTCGGCGGTCAGCAGGTCGCGGGTGCGGGAGCGGACCGAGAGCAGCACCTGGCCGGCCTCCACCCGGTCGCCGTCCTCGACGTGCCGCTCGACCTCGAACTCCTCCTCGCAGACCAGCGAGACGACCGCCTCGGCGACCCGCAGGCCGGCCACCACGCCGGCCTGGCGCGCGGTGAAGTCGGCGGTCGCGACGGCCTCGGCGGGCACGGTCGCCACCGAGGTGACGTCCTCGCCGCCGGCCAGGTCCTCGGCCAGCGCCAGGGTGGCGATGTCCTCGACCTCGACCGGGTCCAGCCCGGAGCGCTCCAGCAGCTCGGCCAGCTGCGGGTCCAGGCCGGTCTCGTAGCCCTCGCCGTCCCCGCAGGCGCAGCCGTCGCCGCAGCCGCCGGCCATCGGGAGTTCCTCGTGGGAGTGGGTCATGGTTCTACTGCTCCTCAGGGGTGCTGACCGGGCCGCCGGTGGCGGCGAGGGTGGTGATCAGGTGGCGCCGCCAGTGGGCGTCGTCGCGCTCGGGGAAGTCCTCGCGCCAGTGGCAGCCGCGGGTCTCCGCGCGCTGCGCGGCGGCCGCGACCAGGGCGGTGGCGACCAGCAGCAGGTTGGCGGCCTCCCAGGTCTCCACCCGGGGGTCGGCCGGCTTCTCCTCGGCCACGTGCGCGTACGCCTGCTCGGCGACCAGGCCGAGCCCGGCCGCGGTGTCGGCCATCGAGGCGGCCGAGCGCAGCACGCCGGCGCCGCGCGACATCAGCCGCTGGATCTCGGCGCGCGCCTCGGAGGCCGGCAGCGGAACGGGGTGCGCGGCCCGGGCGGCCTCGACGTCCACCGTGCGCTCGGGCAGCTCGCCGGCCAGGTGCCGTCCGGCCAGGTCGGCGGCGATCCGCTCGGCGAAGACCAGGCCCTCCAACAGGGAGTTGGAGGCCAGCCGGTTGGCGCCGTGCACCCCGGTGCAGGCGACCTCGCCGCAGGCGTACAGACCGGGCACGGAGGTGCGGCCGCGGGGGTCGGTGCGCACGCCGCCGGAGGCGTAGTGCGCGGCCGGGGCGACCGGGATCGGCTCGGTGACGGGGTCGATGCCGTGCGCGCGGCAGGAGGCCAGGATGGTCGGGAAGCGGTGCGCCCACATCTCGGCGCCGAAGTGCCGCCCGTCCAGGTACATGTGCTCGGCGCCCTGCTCCAGCATCCGCCGGGTGATCGCCTTGGCGACGATGTCGCGCGGGGCCAGTTCGGCCAGCTCGTGCTGCCCGACCATGAACCGGACGCCGTCCGCGTCCACCAGGTGGGCGCCCTCGCCGCGCACCGCCTCGGAGACCAGCGGCAGCTGGCCCTCGGCCTCCGGGCCGAGCCAGAGCACGGTCGGGTGGAACTGGACGAACTCCAGGTCGGTCACCTCGGCGCCGGCCCGCAGCGCGAGCGCCACGCCGTCGCCGGTGGAGACCGCCGGGTTGGTGGTGGCCGAGAAGACCTGGCCCATGCCGCCGGTGGCGAGCACCACCGCGCGGGCCCGGACGGCGCCGACGCCGTCGCGCTGGCCCTCGCCCATCACGTGCAGGGTGAGGCCGGCCGCGTGGCCCTCGGCGTCGGTCAGTAGGTCGAGGACGAGCGCGTGCTCGATCAGCTCGATCTCGGGGTCGTGGCGGACGGCGGCGACCAGCGCGCGGGATATCTCGGCGCCGGTGGCGTCCCCGCCGGCGTGCACGATCCGGTTGCGGTGGTGGCCGCCCTCGCGGGTCAGCAGGATCTCGCCGTCCGCGCCGCGGTCGAAGGCGGCACCGGTGGCGATCAGCCGGCGGACGGCGTCCGGGCCCTCGGTGACCAGGGTGCGCACGGCCTCCTCGTCACAGAGCCCGGCGCCGGCCACCAGGGTGTCGTCCAGGTGCTGCCCGGGGGTGTCCCCCTCGCCCAGCGCGGCCGCGACGCCGCCCTGGGCCCAGCGGGTGGAGCCGTCGTCCAGCATCGCCTTGGTGACCACCATGGCCCGCAGGCCGGCCTTGCGGACGTTGAGCGCGACGGTGAGGCCGGCCACCCCGGAGCCGACCACGACCACGTCGGTGGTCGCGGTCCAGCCGGGGGCCGGGGCGGTGAGGCGGTGCGTGGACATGGGTCAGTGGCTCCTTCAGCGCGAGGCGGCGTCGGCCGCGCCGTTGCCGCCACCGTACGCCGCGTCCCCGCGCAGCAGCCCGGTGCCCTCCTGCGCCTCGGCCGGGTCCCCGCCCAGGCCGGTGATCCGGTTGTGCCCGTCCACGAAGACGACCTTCGGCTGGTAGCCCTTGGCCTCGGCCGTGTCCATCTGCCCGTAGGCGATGAGGATGACCAGGTCTCCGGGGTGGACCAGGCGGGCGGCGGCGCCGTTGATGCCGATCACGCCGGAGCCGCGCGGGCCGGCGATGGTGTAGGTCTCCAGCCGGGCGCCGTTGTTGATGTCGACGATGTGGACCAGCTCGCCGGGGAGCAGGTCGGCGGCGTCGAGCAGGTCCTCGTCCACCGTGACGGATCCCACGTAGTGCAGGTCGGCCTGGGTCACGGTGGCCCGGTGGATCTTGGACTTGAGCATGGTGCGGAGCATTGCGGGTCACGCCTCCTGTGAGTGCATGCCGGAAGGGGGTTCCTGCTGTCGGTACTACCGAACGTTTCCGTGCCTGACGGTCATCCGCCGAAAGGCCCGTCTCCCGGACCCGGCGAGGATCCGGGGGACCGGCGCTAGCGGCAGATGAGGTGGACGTTGTCGATCAGGCGGGTCTCGCCCACCTTCGCGGCGACGGCCAGCACCGCCTCGCCCTGGAAGTCGTCCGCCGCTTCCGAGAAGTCGTGCGGGTCGATCAGGGCGAGGTAGTCCAGGGTGACGCCCTCGGCGCCGTCCAGGACGGCCGAGGCGGCCTCGCGGACGGCCTTCGGGCCCTGCGCGGCGGCGTCCCGGCCGGCGAACAGGGCCTTGGACAGGACGAGCGCCCGGGCGCGCTCCTCCGCCGAGAGGTAGCGGTTGCGCGAGGACAGCGCCAGGCCGTCCTCCTCGCGGACGGTCGGCACGCCGACGATCTCCACGTCGAAGTCCAGGTCGGCGACCATCCGCCGGATGACCGCCAGCTGCTGGGCGTCCTTCTCGCCGAAGAAGGCGAAGTCCGGGTCGGTGATGTGCAGCAGCTTGGCGACCACGGTCAGCACGCCGTCGAAGTGGCCGGGGCGGGTGGCGCCCTCGAAGCGCTCGCCCATCGGGCCGGCCACCATGCGCACCTGCGGCTCGCCGTTCGGGTAGACCTCGTCGACGGACGGCGCAAAGACCACGTCGGCGCCGTTCTCCTCGGCCAGCCGCACGTCCTCGTCGAGGGTGCGCGGGTAGCGCTCCAGGTCCTCGGTCGGGCCGAACTGGAGCGGGTTGACGAAGACCGTCACCGCGACCCGGCCCTCCCGGCCGACCTGCTTGCGGGCGGCCCGGATCAGCGCGGCGTGGCCCTCGTGCAGCGCGCCCATGGTCATCACGACGGCGTTGTCCACCGGCCGCTCGTCCGGCCAGAACGCGGCCTCGAAGTCGTCCACGGTGCGGGTGACGACGGCCCGGTGGACCTTCGGCGTCCGCTGGGCCTTGTTCGGCTGCTTGCCGCGTGCCATCAGTGCTTCTCCTCGTTCAGTACGTCCAGCAGCGCCGCCGCCGACGTTTCGTCGATCGCTCCGTTGGCGAGCGCCCGCTGCGCGGTGGCGCGGGCCATCGCCCGGTACGCCGCCGGGATGTCCGGGGACACCGTACTGAGCTGCGCCAGGTGGCGCCGTACGGTGCCCGCGTCGCCCCGGGCGACCGGGCCGGTGAGGGCCGCGTCGCCGGAGCGCAGGCTGTTGTCCAGGGCGGCGCCCAGCAGCGGGCCGAGCATCCGGCCGGGCTCGGCGACGCCGGCCGTGCGCAGCAGGTCCATCGCCTGCGCGACCAGGGTGACCAGGTGGTTCGCGCCGTGCGCGAGGGCGGTGTGGTAGAGCGGGCGGACGTCCTCGGGCACCCACTCGGGCTCGCCGCCCATCTCCACCACCAGCGCCTCGGCGACCGGCCGCAGCTCCTCGGGCGAGGTCACGCCGAACGGGCAGCCTGCCAGCCGGGCCAGGTCCACCGAGGTGCCGGTGAAGGTCATCGCCGGGTGCAGGGCCAGCGGCAGCGCCCCCGCCCGGGTGGCGGGCTCCAGGACGGCGACGCCGTGCGCGCCGGAGGTGTGCACCACCAGCTGGCCGGGGCGGACCGCGCCGGTGGCGGCCAGCCCGGCCACCAGGTCGGCCAGCGCGTCGTCCGGGACGGTCAGCAGCACCAGGTCGGCGGCGGCCAGCACCTGCGGCGGGGTGACGATCCGCACGCCCGGCAGCAGCGCCTCGGCGCGGCGGCGGGAGGTGGCGGACACCCCGGAGGCGGCGACCACGGTGTGCCCGGCGAGCTGGAGCGCGGCGCCCAGTGCGGGGCCGACCCGGCCGGTGCCGACCACGCCGACGGCGAGCCGGGCCGGGCGGTTGCCCGGGTCTCCGGGATCGCCGAAGGCCTGGCCGCCGAGACCGTCGGCGAGCGGGGCGAACTCGCCGAAGTCGGCGAAGTCGGACGGATTCACGTCCACCCTTGTCCTGCCTTGTCCTGAATGACCGTTCCAGTCCGCTCGACGGGTACCGGACGTACCGCCCCAGTCTACGGGGGAGCCCGAACACCGAAGCGGATCAGTCGGTGGCCCGGGCCCGGATCAGTCGGTGGCCCCGGCCCGGATCAGCCCGGCCTCGTACGCCAGCACCACGGCCTGGACCCGGTCGCGCAGGCCCAGCTTGGCCAGGATCCGGCCGACGTGGGTCTTCACGGTGGCTTCGGACAGCACCAGCCGGGCCGCGATCTCGCCGTTCGACAGCCCCTGGGCGACCAGCAGGAACACCTCCCGCTCGCGTTCGGTCAGCGGGCCCAGGGCGTCCGAGCCGGGTGCGCTGTGCGGGGTGGGCAGCACCTCGGCGAAGCGGTCGATCATCCGGCGGGTGGTGGTCGGGGCGACCACCGCGTCCCCGCCGTGCACCGCGCGGATCGCGGCCACCAGCTCGGTCGGCGGGACGTCCTTGAGCAGGAAGCCGCTGGCGCCGGCCTTGAGCGCGGCGAAGGCGTACTCGTCCAGGTCGAAGGTGGTGAGGATGAGCACGTGCGGGGCGTTCGGCAGCGGGCTGCCGTCCTCGGCCAGGCAGATCCGGCGGGTCGCCTGCACGCCGTCCAGCCGAGGCATCCGGACGTCCATCAGGATCACGTCCACCTCGGTGCGCCGCAGCAGCTCCAGGGCCTGCGCGCCGTCGCCCGCCTCGGCGGCGATCTCGATGTCGCCCTGCGACTGGAGGATCATCCGGAAGCCGGTGCGCAGCAGTTCCTGGTCGTCGACGAGCATCACGCGGATGGTCAAGGTGGGACTCCTTGGAGGGGGTGGACGGCGGACGGGGCTAGTGGGCCGCCTTCAGCGGCAGGACGGCGCGGATCCGGAAGCCGCCACCGGGGCGGGGGCCCACGTCGAGGCTGCCGCTGACCATGCCGACGCGTTCGCGCATGCCGATCAGTCCGTGGCCGAGGCCGTCCGTGCCGCCGGCGGCCAACTGCTCGTCGGTGCTGCCGCGCCCGTCGTCCTCCACCAGGACGGCCAGCTCGCGCTCGCCGAAGTCGACCGCGACCCGGGCGTGCACGTCGGGGCCGCCGTGCTTGCGGACGTTGGTGAGCGCCTCCTGGACGATCCGGTAGACGGTCAGCTCGACGCCGCGCGGCAGCTCGCGGGGGTGCCCGGAGGTGGCGTAGTCCACGTCGAGCCCGGCCGTGCGGACCTGCTCCAGCAGCTCCGGCAGCTCCTCGACGCCCGGCTGCGGCACGTACTCCTCGGCGGTGGTGTCGGAGGTGCGCAGCACGCCCAGCAGGCGGCGCATCTCGACCAGCGCCTGGCGGCCGGTGGAGGCGATCGTGCTCAGCGCCTCCTTCGCCTGCTGCGGGGAGTTGTCCAGGACGTACGCGGCGCCGTCGGCCTGGACGATCATCACCGAGACGTTGTGCGCGACCACGTCGTGCAGCTCGCGGGCGATCCGGGCCCGCTCGGCGGCGACCGCCACCTTGGACTGGGCGTCCCGCTCGCGCTCCAGCCGGGCGGCGCGGTCCTCCAGCTCGGTGAGGTAGGCGCGGCGCACCCTGGTCAGCCGGCCCCAGGCCCAGCAGAGGATGAACGGCGTGCTCATCAGCAGCGTGATCAGCGCCGCCTCGCCGAAGGTGTACGGGCGGCTGTGGGCGTCGCCGGCCCTGTCGAAGACCGTCTTCACCGGCTTCATCTGCCAGAACACCAGCGGCCCGGCGGACAGGCCGGCCGCCAGGGCCAGCCGGGAGGTCCACTTCTGGCCGAAGGCGGCGCCGGTGTAGGCGAAGACCAGGTAGGCGATCGAGGAGCCGCC
The DNA here is from genome assembly GCF_044756065.1 of Kitasatospora sp. NPDC092039. Classification (NCBI taxonomy): domain Bacteria; kingdom Bacillati; phylum Actinomycetota; class Actinomycetes; order Kitasatosporales; family Streptomycetaceae; genus Kitasatospora; species Kitasatospora sp. NPDC092039. The sequence continues at coordinate 25,291 of NZ_JBIVSD010000012.1, forward strand.
CGGCGGCACGTTCGCGACCACCTGGCCGACGCCGATGCAGGTGGCGGCGGCCACCGTGAGGTCGGGGTGGCGCCGCCGGAAGACCATCAGCAGCGGCAGCAGCACCGCGACCAGGATCGAGGCGTCGAAGCGCCAGCCCTCGTCGACGTAGCCGTCGTTCGGCAGCAGGCCGAAGAACAGCACGATCGACGCCCAGGCGGCGTCGACCACCATGGGGTGACGGCGGAGCCAGGCGTTGAGTCGATGCACGTGTCCAGCGTAGGCAGTCGCTTCGCATGCCCAGGTCCGCCGGTAGGGCGATCCGCCCTACTCCGTAGGTCGGAGAGCACCTGATCCGATTGGGTGGGGCCGTCGGGCGCCGGGTAGCGTCCGGCCCCATGACTTGGATGCGGTGGGCGCCCGCCATGGAACAGGCCCTGTACGACCCCGAGCGGGGTTTCTACCGCAGGCCGGAGGGCCCCGCCGGGCACTTCCGCACCTCCGTGCACGCCTCGCCGAGGTTCGCCCGTGCGGTGGCGCGGCTGCTGCTGGAGGTTGACGCGGCCCTCGGTCGTCCGGAGGAGCTGGCCCTGGTCGACATCGGGGCCGGGCGGGGCGAACTGCTCACCGGGGTCCTCGCAGAGCTGCCCGCGGAGGTGCTGGCACGGCTGCGGCCGTACGGCGTGGAGATCGCCGAGCGGCCGCACGGCCTGCCGTCCACAGCCCTGTGGACGGACGAGCCGCCGCGCGGCGTCACCGGGCTGCTGTTCGCCAACGAGTGGCTGGACAACGTGCCGCTGGACGCCGGCGAGGTGGACGGGGACGGGGTGCTGCGCTACCTCGAGGTGGACACCGCCACCGGCGAGCAGCGCCTCGGCGAGCCGGTCTCGGCGGCCGACGCGGCCTGGGCCGAGCGCTGGTGGCCGGTCGCGGAGCCCGGCGAGGTGGTGGAGTTCGGCGGCCCCCGGGACGCCGCCTGGGCGCGGGCCGTGGCCGGGCTGGAGCGCGGCCTGGCCGTCGCCGTCGACTACGGGCACACGGCGGACCGGCGGCCGCCGTTCGGCACCCACGCCGGCTTCCGGGACGGCCGGGAGGTCGCCCCGGTGCCGGACGGCTCCTGCGACGTCACCGCGCACGTCGCACTGGACTCGATCGCCGCCCCCGGTCTCCACAGCCTGTGGACGACGCAGCGGGAGGCGCTGCGGGCGCTCGGCGTGAGCGGCGAGCGCCCGGCGCTCGCGCTGGCGTCCAGCGACCCGGCCGGCTACCTGCGGGCGCTGAGCGGGGCGGGGGAGGCGGCCGAGCTGACCGACCCGGGTGGGCTGGGCGGGTTCGGGTGGCTGGTGCAGGCCGTCCGGATGTCGGGACCGAGGAGTTTGGCGGACCTGCCGGGATGGCAGACTCTGACCTCATGAGGGAGACCACGGTCGGCATCGGGGCGGGCGCCGAGAACTTCACGGGCACGGCGGGCACCACCGACATGGTGCTCAACATCGGCCCGCAGCACCCCGCCACGCACGGCGTGCTGCGGCTGCGCATGCTGCTCGACGGCGAGCGCGTCGTGAGCGCCGAGCCGGTGATCGGCTACATGCACCGGGGCGCCGAGAAGCTGTTCGAGGCCCGTGACTACCGGCAGATCATCATGCTGGCCAACCGGCACGACTGGCTCTCCGCCTTCTCCAACGAACTCGGCGTCGTCATGGGCGTCGAGCGGATGCTCGGCATGGAGGTCCCGGAGCGGGCGGTGTGGGTCCGGACCCTGCTCGCCGAACTCAACCGGGTGCTCAACCACCTGATGTTCCTCGGCTCGTACCCGCTGGAACTCGGCGGGATCACCCCCGTCTTCCACGCCTTCAACGGCCGCGAGGACCTCCAGCACGTACTGGAGGAGGCCTCCGGCGGGCGGATGCACTACATGTTCAACCGGGTCGGCGGCCTCAAGGAGGACCTGCCGGCCGGCTGGCTCGGCCGGGTCCGCACCGCCGTCGCCACCGTGCGCTCGCAGCTGCCGGTCTTCGAGGACCTCGTCCTCGGCAACGAGATCTTCCGCGCCCGCACCGCCGGCGTCGGCGTCCTCACTCGGGCGCAGGCCGAGGCGTACGGCGTCAGCGGGCCGATCGCCCGGGCCAGCGGCCTCGACCTCGACCTGCGGCGCGACGAGCCGTACCTGGCGTACGGATCCGAGGAACTGCGGCAGGTGCTCACCGTGGTCACCCGGGAGGAGGGCGACTGCCTGGCCCGCTTCGAGTGCCTGCTGGAGCAGACCCTCAACTCGCTCGACCTCGCCGACGCCTGCCTCGACAAGCTCGCCGCGCTGCCGCCCGGCCCGGTCAACCAGCGGCTGCCCAAGGTGCTCAAGGCGCCGGAGGGCAGCACCTACGCGTGGACCGAGAACCCGCTCGGGATCAACGGCTACTACCTGGTCTCGCGGGGCGACAAGACGCCGTGGCGGCTCAAGCTGCGGTCGGCGTCCTTCAACAACATCCAGGCGCTGACCGAGCTGCTGCCGGGGACGCTGGTCGCGGACATGGTGGCGATCCTGGGGTCGATGTTCTTCGTGGTCGGCGACATCGACAAGTAGGACCGCCGGGGGCGGGCGGGGCGGGTCAGTCCTGCTTGGGGGGCTTGGCGGTGACCTTGACCTTGACCTTGGCCTTGTCCTTGGCCTTGTCCTTCGCCTTGGCCTGATCGGTCGGCTTGGGGGGCTTGACCGGGTCGGCGGGGTGGGGGGCCACCTTGCGGTCGCCCTTGGTGGCGATCCGCTCCTCGCACAGCCGGGCCAGCACCTCGTACGCCTCGCGGCCCATCAGCTCGGTGAGCTCGGGGCGGTAGCTGACGTACACCGGTTCCGCGCCCTGGTGGGCCGCCGGGGCGCCGGTGCACCACCAGTGCAGGTCGTGGCCGCCGGGGCCCCAGCCGCGCCGGTCGTACTCGCCGATCGAGACCTGGAGGTAGCGGGTGTCGTCGGGGCGGTCGATCCAGTCGTAGGTGCGGCGGACCGGCAGCTGCCAGCAGACGTCCGGCTTGGTCTCCAGCGGCTCGCGGCCCTCCTTGAGGGCGAGCGCGTGCAGGGCGCAGCCGGCGCCGCCCGCGAAGTCCGGGCTGTTCACGAAGATGCAGGCGCCGTTGACCCGGCGGGTCTGGCGGTCGCCGTCCTCGTCCAGCATGGTGATGCCGCCGTCGGCGACGATCCGGCCCTTGGCGTCGGTGCCCTCGGCGAAGTTCTCCCACAGCTCCGGGGTCAGCCGGGCCGCGTGCGACCGGACGCGCTTCTCGTCGTCCTCGTCCGAGTAGTGGGCGCCCAGCGTGCAGCAGCCGTCCGACTCGCCGCGGCCCTCGCGGATGCCGTGGCAGCCCTGGCCGAAGACGCAGGACCAGCGGGAGGTCAGCCAGGTGAGGTCGCAGCGGAAGACCTGCTCCTCGTCGGCCGGGTCGGCGAACTCGACCCAGGCGCGCGGGAAGTCGAGCGGGACCTCGTCGCGCGGGATCTCGCGGCGCAGGGTCGGCATCGCGAGGTCGACGGGGGCGGAGGAGGGCTTGGGCTTCGCCTTGGCCTTCTTCTCGGATGATTCTGCTGGGGACGTTTCTGCTGGTGCCACCCGGCAAGGGTAGAGCTTTCGGGGGCGTAAGCGCGGTGGCGGGACCGGTGGTCGCGGCCCGTGGCGGTGGGGGCGCCGGGAGTGAGGGCGGGGTGGCGCCGGGAGGGAAGGCGGGGTGGCGGCCCGGAGCGAGGGCGGGGTGGCGGCCCGGAGTGAAGGCCGGGTGACGCGGGGAGTGAAGGCGGGGTGAAGAGGTCCGTCGGGCCCTGCGGGCGGCCCCGGCGGCGTGCCTAGGATGGCGGCCGGCCCGCTGCGGGTCCGCACGGGCCCGCAGGGTCCGCTACGGGGAGGTACGGGGATGGCAGGCGGCAGCACCGGGGCGTCCGGCCCGGCGGGCGGGGAGTTCGTCCTCAAGCCGTGGGAACTGCACGGCGAAGGGCGGGAGTTCGAGAAGCTCGGGGGCGAGCTGACGAAGGCCGTCGCCGCCCTGGAACAGGGCCTCGCGGCGCTCGGCGCCCCCTGGGGGACGGACCAGCCGGGCAGCGGCTTCGCCGGCGTGTACGGGCAGGCGCGCGGTGAACTCGTCGGCGGGCTGCGGGGGTTGGCCGGGCGGGTGGCCGGGGTCGGGGCGGGGCTGCACACGATGGCGGGGCGGACGGCGGACGCGGACAGCTCGGCGGCGAGCGGGTTCGGGGCGACGGCGGTGCCGGAGGGTTCGGGAGTGCCGGGGGTGCCTGGAGTTCCTGGGGCGGCCGGAGTGCCTGGGGCGGCCGGGGTTCCGGGGGTGACCGGGGTTCCGGGGGCAACCCGGGGGACGGCTCCCGTCGTCCCCAAGGACATGTCGGTCTGACAGGCCCGGCTCGACCTACCGGCTCGACACAGCCGGTACGACAGACCCGGCTCGACAGGGGGAGAAGCGCGTGTCCCGGAAACTGCCCGAGGAACTGGTCCCGGTGCTGGCCCGGACCGGCCAGCAGTGGCCGCAGGCCGACGAGGAGGGCCTGCGCAAGGCCGCCGGAGTCTGGCGCGAGTTCGGCAAGGAGGCCGACCGGCTCACCCGCCGCTGCGGCGAGTCCGTCCGGCGGGTGACCGCCGACAACTCCGGCCACGCGGTCGAGGCCTTCGGCGCGTACTGGCAGGCGTTCAGCGGCGGCGGCAAGGGCCACCTGGACGACGCGCACAGCGCGGTCGGGCTGGTCGCCGGGGCCTTCGACACGGCCGCGCGGGCCGTGGACACCTGCAAGGCCGAGGTCATCGCGACCCTGCGACAGCTCGCCGCCGACCTCAAGCAGGCCGAGGAACAGGCGGCCGCGGCCAAGGAGGCGGCCGGCCGGATCGCCGCGGCGGCCGACGGCGACCCGGCGAAGAACGGGGTGGTCGGCGGTCTGGAGAGGGCCGTCGGCGGCGTCGCGGCCAAGGTGCGGAACGCCGCCACCGAGCAGGTCGCGGCGGGCGTGGCGGCCGTCGCCGTCGAGGCCGCCGCGCTGAAGATCGGCGGACTGCTCGCCGAACTCGGCCGGGCCATGAAGGACGCCCTGTCCGGCGTGCTCAAGGAGCCGGCCGCCGTCGCCCTGCTGAAGCTCGGCACCGCGCAGGGGACGGGGATCACCGCCGCCTCGTACCGCGGCGGCGCGTTCGACCCGCTCGCCGCCGGGCTGCCCGCCGCCCTCGGCGAACCGGGGGTGCTCGGTGCGGACGGCTCCGGGCTGGTCCTGCTCGCGGGGAAGGACGGCAGGCCGCTGGTCGGCGTGCCCGGGCTGACGGTCAAGGTGGACGAGCACGGCAAGCCCGTCCTCGGCCCGGACGGGCAGCCGGTCATCCTGCGCGCCGACGGCACGGAGGTGGCCGACGCCACCGGGCTGCTGGTCGTCCCGGGGCCGGACGGCAAGCCGGTCGTCGGGGTCGCGGACCTGGCCGTCCGGCTGGACGAGCACGGGCAGCCGGTGCTCACCGACGAGGAGGGCAAGGCGGTCCACGGGGTGCCGCTCGCCGGGTTGACGCCGGGGGCGGACGGGCCGGGCGGCGACAAGCCGGGGGCCGAGAGGCCGGGCGCGGACAAGCCGGGTGCGGGTGTGACGCCCGGGGGGCCGGGGGATCCGAAGGCGCCGGGTGTCGTGACGGTGGCCTCGGTCGCGGTGGACCCGGGCGCGGTCGTCGGCGGGCCGGACGCGGTGGTCGCGGCGAGCGCGCCGGGGGGTGCGGCGGGGGGCGCGTCGGGGGGTGCGTCGGCCGGGGGCTCGCCGGGGCACCATCGGGCGACGGGTGGCGGCGCAGGCGCAGGCGCTGGCGGAGCCTGGGCGCCGGCGGCGGCCGCCGCCGCGCCGTTCGGCAGCGGCGCCGGGTCCGTCGGGTCGGTGGGCTCGGCGGACGGGGACTACCCGCTCCAGGCGCCCGCGGCCTCCTCGCACGGCGGTGGCGGTGGCGGTAGTGCCAGTGGCGGTGGTGCGGTGACCGTACGAACGGACTCGGTGATTGCGCCGGCCGATCCGGTCTCCGTGCCCGTCACCACGCCGTCCGCCGGCGGCCCCGCCCACGTCCCGGCGCACGGTCCGGCACCGGACGCCCCGCCGGCGATCCGGCCGGTCGGGGTGCCCGGGCAGTTCGGCACCCCGGTGTACGGCGGGTACCCGGCGGCCGGTCCGGTGGGCACCGTCGGACCCGGGCCGCTGGCCGGCCCCGGTGGCGGGCCGGTGAACGTCGCGGCGCCGTTCGGCAGTGGCGTCGGGGCGGGTGCGCCCGGCAGTCCCGGCGGCGCGGCCATCGGCGGTCCTGCAGTCGGCGGGCCGCAGCCGGGTGCGCCGGTGGCCAAGGCCCCGGCCGGCGCGGCGCCGAACCCGGTCGTCGGGCCGCCGCCCGTCCACGCCGCTCCGCCGCCTCCGGCCGCACCGCCGATCGTCGGGACCACCCCGGTCATCGGCCGGCCCGAACCGCACCCGGTGGACGCCCGGCGACGGGAGAACGCGGCCGGCCTCGCCGACCCGACCCTCGCCTGGGGCGCGGTCCCGGTCGCGACCGCCCACGCGATGGCCCTCCAACTCGCCCTGCGCGCACGGCGCGGAGGCCAGCCGGAGGATCCGGCGGTCCGGGCGCGCAGCATCGCCGACAGCCGTCCGTACGGCCTGCCGGGCGGGCTCGCGCCGGTCGACCCGGAGCACCAGGCCGAACTCGAACGCCGCGCGCCCCAGGACGAGGACGGCCTGCCCGTCCGCCACCCCGACCCGGCCGCCGGCGGCTGGGCGGAGGCCGTCAACGACGGCGGCTACCGCGAACCGGGGCGGGCCAACAACAGTCTGGAGATCGCCCTCTCGGCGGTCGAGTGCTACACCGGCCGCCCGACCTGCGCGGCCCCGCGCATCCCCACCGAGGGCGACGCAGGCGAACGCGGCGGCCGGGACCGCGCCGAACGCGAACTCGGCGCCCCCTTCCGGGACCTGGGCGACGGCGGCCGGGCCTTCGACCGCCTCGCCGAGGACCTCCGCCGCGCCGGCCACGGCTCCCAGGCGGTGCTCCTCACCCTCGATGCCTACGGCCGCCCGCACGCCTGGAACGCCGTCAACCACCAGGACACCGTCACCTACCTCGACCACCAACTCGCCCGCCAGGCCTTCACCCCCCTCCACCCCGCCACCCACGGCCTCTGGGCCATCGCCCTCACCCCCGAAGGCCGCCCCCTGCCCCTCACCCCCGCCGCCTGACCCCACCCCGCGCCGCCCCGCCCCCAGTGCGCAGGAAGTCGGCCCCGCCGACTTCCTGCGCACCTCCCGGCCCGGTGGCCTCAGTAAGAGCTGGGCCCGCGCGTATACGAGCCGCCCGGACTTTTCTCTTCAGAAGAATATGTAGACCAACCGTCATATTCGCCAGGTTTCTGCGCGAGAAGTCGGCCGGGTCGACTTCCTGTGCACGCTCGACGCGGCGGGCGTGTGGGATTGGATCTGCGCGAGAAGTCGGCCCATCCGACTTCCTGTGCGGTCGACCTGTCGGGGCTTGCCTGCTTTTCCCGGGGAGAATATGTAGACCGACCGTCATATTCATGCCGGCTTTGCATCGGAGGTCGACAGAATCGACTTCCTGTGCAAGCGGATGTGATGGCTCTCGGCGGGGAGAGGCTGGTCCCGCGCAGAAAGTCGGCCCGTCCGACTTCTCGTGCAGCCCGACGCGGGGCATTCCTGGAGGTTGGGGCGCATAGGAAGTCGGCGGGGCCGACTTTCTATGCGTGTTCGAGGCGCTAGGGCCGGGTGGGAAAGAATATGTAGACCGAGCGTCATATTTTTTGCGCTTGCGTCGACGGTTGGCGTGACGGCGCAGCCCGGCGCGATGGCGTCGGCGGAGTAAGGGCCTGAGTGAGAAGTCGGGCGGGCCGACTTCCCGTGCTGCATCTGAGGTGGTCGGGTTGGGTGTGCGAGGAAATCTGTAGACCGACCGTCATAGTCGGAGGCGCGATGCGCGAGAAGTCGGCCCGACCGACTTCTCGCGCTTGCAGCGGGGACGTGAGGCGGAAGGACATGTAGACCGGTCTGCATATTTCGCCCCGTCCGGAAGAGGGCGCGAGTCGCACTAGAAGTCGGCGGGGCCGACTTCTAGTGCGTGAGGGGGCGGGGTGTGCGGGGGTTGGGTGGGGAGTCGGCGGGGGTGGTTGTCGGTGCTTGGTGTGGGGTCGGGGTGGGGGCGTAGGGTCGCGGGTCGGGTTGGGATGGGTGTCGGGGGCTGGACGGGACGGGGGTGGCCGGGTGATTTCGCGGGCGCAGGCGGTGGAAGCGGGGCACCGGTGGATCAACGGGGATCTGCCGCAGGGCGCCGGTGCGGTGCGGCGGGTGTGCACCCATGAGTTCGAGCTCGGCTGGGTGGTGTGGGCCGAGCCCGCCCGGCTGGTGGTGGACCCGCGGACGGCGGAACGGCGGGCGCCCGAGGAGGTGGGCGCGGCCTGCGCCGTGGTGGACCGGGAGAGCGGACGGTTCACGGTGTGGCCCTCGGTGCCGGTGGACGAAGTGGTCGGGCTCTACCGGGACTTCGTCGGCGCCGGCGGCTACGATCCGACCCTCCCGCCCGCGACCGGCCGGGGCGCCCGGGCCGAGCTGACCTACCGGGACGGCACCGGCGAGGAACGGTCGCTGGCCCTGCGCTCCGCCGCGGGCCTGCCGCACCCCGCGCTGCGCGGCTGGTGGTGGCTGCGCGAGCAGGGCGTCTCCGCCGAGGACGTGCTCGCCGTCCGGACCGACCTGCGGCCGAGCGCACTGCCCGGCGGCTACTGGTCGTACGCGCTGGCCGCCGAACTGCCCACCGCCCGGATCGAGTTCGAGTTCCCGTACGGCCCGCGCTTCGACCACCGGGCCGCCGCCGTACGGGCGCTCCCCGCGCCGCCGGACGGCCCGGCCCGCAACCGGGTGCCCTTCCCCCGAGCGGCGCGCCCCGCGCCCGACGAGCCGGACGCCGCGCTCGCCGCCCGGCTCGCCGAGCGGTTCGGCCCGGCGGGCGTGCAGCGCTTCGAGCCGGCCGACGTCGCCCGCGCCGAACTGCCCGGGGACGCGGCCGCGTTGCTGCTGACGGTGGGCGTCCCGGTCTCCGTGCCGGGGTTCTTCGGGCTGCACCACCCGGGCACCGAGGCGATCGCCGACGGCACCCGCCAGCGCACCGCCCTGCCCCCGCTCGCCGCGTACCTGGCCGAGCTCGGCCGCGGCACCCGGGTGGCCGAGCGGGAGCGCCTGGCGCTCGCCGGGCAGTTGGTGCTGGGGACGGACGGCTGGGCGCTGCTGGCCCTCGACCCGGTGGGCGGAGCGGTCCGGGCCGTCGACCCGGACTACGCGACCGCCCGCCACTGCAACGCGAGCCTGCGCGCCTTCGTCCGCTGCCTGGAGGTGCTCGCCGGCTGGTGGCCCGCCCTGCGCGGGCTCGACCCGGTGGCCGCGGGCGGTGCGGTGGACGCCCTGCAGCGCGCGCTGGCGGAGGCGGACGGCACGGTCTTCGCCGACCCGGAGAACTGGTGGGCCGTCATCGTCGAGCAGCTGTGGGACGGCCTGCTGTGACGGCCGGTCGGCCCCGCCGGAAACCGCAAGGGCGGACGTCCCCGATGCGGTGACCTCCGGGCGGCCATTGACCACCCGGGCGGTACGGGTGCGGACGGCCGGAACCGTCGGTCCACCGGCCCGCCCGCCGACCGGTCCCGGGCCAGCACGATTACCGCCGCACCCCCTCTCACCAGGACCCGGATCGCGTAGCGTGGAGAGTTATGCGACTCGGTGTGCTCGACGTAGGTTCCAACACGGTCCACTTCCTCGTGGTGGACGCCCACCCGGGTGCTGCCCCGCTGCCCGCGTACTCGCACAAGGCCGAGCTGCGCCTGGCCGAACTGCTGGACGCGGACGGGGCGATAACCGAGGTCGGCGTCGAGCGGCTGGTCGGCCACGTCGCCTCCTCGCTGCGGGTCGCCGAGGACAAGGGCGTGGTCGACATCCTCCCGTTCGCCACCTCCGCGGTGCGCGAGGCCGCCAACGGCGAGGAGGTGCTGCGCCGGGTGACCGACGAGACCGGCGTCGAGCTGCGCGTCCTCTCCGGGCAGGACGAGGCCCGGCTCACCTTCCTGGCCGTCCGCCGCTGGTTCGGCTGGTCCTCGGGCCGGCTGCTCAACCTGGACATCGGCGGCGGCTCGCTGGAGATCGCCTGCGGCCTCGACGAGCAGCCGGACGTCGCCTGCTCGCTGCCGCTGGGCGCCGGCCGGCTGACCGCCCGCTGGCTGCCGGGGGACGTCGCCGACCCGGACGGGCTGCGCGAGCTGCGCCGCCACATCCGGGCGGAGCTGGCCACGGTGGTCGCCGAGATCACCCGGCTCGGCCCGCCGCGGCACGCGGTCGCCACCTCCAAGACCTTCAAGCAGCTGGCCCGGATGACCGGCGCCGCGCCCGCCGACGCCGGCCCGTACGCCGACCGGCGGCTCACCCGCAGCGGTCTGGCGGCCTGGCTGCCCCGGCTGTCCGCGATGACCGTCGCCGAGCGCGCCCGGATCCCCGGCGTCTCCGAGGGCCGGGCCAAGCAGCTGCTGGCCGGCGCGCTGGTGGCCGACGCCGCGATGGACCTGTTCGGCCTGGAGGAGCTGGACGTCTGCCCCTGGGCGCTGCGCGAGGGCATCATCCTGCGCCGCCTGGACGCCATGGACAGCCCCGCCGACCGCCGCCGCCCGGCGCTCACCCCGTAACCCCGGCCCGGCCGCACCGGCACCCCGGCCGCGCCTGCAGCCCCGGCCGCGCCAAGACACCCGGCACCCGTCGGTCGACCACCGCCCCGCGGCCGGTAGGAGCCGCCCCGCCGCAACGTGCCGATGGTCACTGCGCCGGTCATCCCACCCCGTTCGCCGCGTGCTCCGCTTACGCTGTCTCCCGTGGTGCAACCAGCGGACGAGGACGGAACGCAGGAGGGCCGCACTCCCGGGAACGGGCAGTCGCGGCCGGACGGCCCGCGCCGCCGACTCGGCAAGGCGGTGACCGGCGCCACCGCCGCCCAGGCCGCCAAGCAGGCCGCGAAGGCCGTCAAGGCCGCCCATCGCACCGCGAAGACGGCAGCCGCGAAGACGACCACGGCGAAGACCGCCAAGACGACGAAGAGCGCCAAGACGGCGAAGAGCGCGAAGGCCGCGAAGCCGGCGGAGCCCGCCGAGACGGCGACGACCGCCGAGCCGGCGACGACCGCCGAGCCGGCGACGACCGCGAAGCCGGCGGAGCCCGCCGAGACGGCGAAGACCGCCGAGCCGGCGAAGCCGAAGCCCGCGAGGACGACGAAGCCCGCGAAGCAGACCACCACCGGCAGAGCCGCCCCCAAGGAGACCCGCACCGCCCGGGCCGCCGGCGCCGCCAAGGCCGCGGTCCAGTCCGTCCGCTCGGTCAAGGCCGCCAAGCGCGACGCCGCCCGCCCCCCGCTGCTGCGCACCACCGACCGGCTGGTGCTGCCCCGGCACCCGGCCCTGCACATCCCCGACACCAAGGTGGTGCTGTCCACCGCCTCGGTGTACCCGGCGAGCACCGCCGTGGCCTTCGAGCTGGCCGCCAAGCTCGGCTACGACGGGGTCGAGGTGATGGTCTGGAACGACCCGGTCAGCCAGGACGTCGACGCCCTGCGCCGGCTCTCCGACGCCCACCAGCTCCCCATCCTGGCCGTGCACGCGCCCTGCCTGCTGATCACCCAGCGGGTGTGGAGCACCGATCCGTGGACCAAGCTGGTCCGGGCCCGGGCCGCCGCCGAGAAGCTCGGCGCGAGCGCCGTGGTCGTCCACCCGCCGTTCCGCTGGCAGCGCCAGTACGCCCGGGAGTTCGTCGAGGGCATCAACCGGATGGCGGGGGAGACCGACGTCCGCTTCGCCGTCGAGAACATGTACCCGTGGCGCTACCGCGACCGGGAGATGCTCGCGTACGCCCCCGGCTGGGACGTCACCGACGAGGAGTACCGGCACTTCACCATCGACCTCTCGCACGCCGCCACCTCCCGGATCGACACCTTCGCCATGGTCGAGCGGATGGGCGACCGGCTCGCCCACGTCCACCTGGCCGACGGCAGCGGCTCCGGCAAGGACGAGCACCTGATCCCCGGCCGCGGCAAGCAGCCCTGCGCGGAGCTGCTGGAGCACCTCGCCCGCACCGGCTTCGACGGCCACGTGGTGCTGGAGGTCAACACCAGGCGCTCCGCGTCCCCCGCCGAACGCGAGGCCGACCTGGCCGAGGCCCTCGCCTTCACCCGCTTGCACCTGGCCACCCCCTCGCGCGTACGCTGAGCCGTCCGGCCGGATCGGGCGCGAACCGCCCTGCGCAGGAGGCGAAATGACGAAGGGTCAGCAGTTGCGCGAACTGCCCGACTTCCGCGAGCTGGCCGGGAGCTTCGGCGCGGTGGCCGCCGAGTACGACCGCGGCCGCCCCGGCTACCCGGAGGAACTGTTCGACGAGCTGGAGCGGCTCTGGGGCCGCGGGCTCAAGGGGGCCAGGATCCTGGACGTCGGTGCCGGGACCGGCATCGCCACCCGTCTGCTGGCCGCCCGTGGCGCGGACGTCGTCGCCGTCGAGCCCTCCGCCGGGATGGCCGCGCGGTTCCAGGCCGTCTCGCCGCAGCTCCCGCTGGTCCGCGGCGTCGGTGACGAGCTGCCGTTCCACGACCGCTCCGCCGATCTGATCGGCTACGCCCAGGCGTTCCACTGGACGGATCCCGAACGGTCCGTCCCGGAGGCGATCCGGGTGCTGCGGCCGGGCGGCGCCCTCGCCGCGTGGTGGAACCTCTTCGACGAGACCGTCCCCTGGGTGCGCGCCCGGGACGAGCGGCTGTCCTCCGCGCTGTCCGGCCGCTACCACGGCTACGGCCGGGTCGACGACCTGACCGCTCCCCTGGCCGCCGCCGGGCTGGAGGTCCTCCGCACCCGGCTGCGCTGGCAGCGGCAGGTGTCCGTCGAGCAGGTGGTCGACAACCTCACCTCGCGCTCCTTCCTCGCCTCGCTGACCCCCGAGCGGCGCGAACCGCTGCTCGCCACCGAGCGCGCGGCGCTGCTGGCCGAGTTCCCGGACGGACGGGTGGTCGAGCCGTACGTCCTCGACCTCACCGTGGCCGTCAAGCGGCACTGACGCCCGTCGGCATCGCCCCCGGCCGGCCGGACCGCACGCCCACACCCGACGCCCCCGTCCCACCGCCCGCCGACGCCCCCCGCCCCGGCACGCTGACGCCCCCCGCCTGCCCGCATCGCGGACGGACCGTCCGCCCGCCGGACCGCGGGCGTAGGCTCGGTACCCACAGCGGCCCCCGAACCCTCCCAGCAGCGGGGCGCCGGCGAGAGCCCCGAAGGAGTGGAGCACAGTGCCCGAGCTGAGGTCCCGTACGGTCACCCACGGTCGCAACATGGCAGGCGCCCGGGCGCTTCTCCGGGCGGCCGGCGTAGCCCGCGAGGACTTCGGCAAGCCGATCATCGCGGTCGCCAACTCCTTCACCGAGTTCGTCCCCGGCCACACCCACCTCCAGCCGGTCGGCCGGATCGTCTCCGAGGCGATCAAGCAGGCGGGCGGCATCCCGCGCGAGTTCAACACCATCGCCGTGGACGACGGCATCGCGATGGGCCACGGCGGCATGCTCTACTCGCTGCCCTCGCGCGACCTGATCGCCGACTCGGTCGAGTACATGGTCAACGCCCACTGCGCGGACGCCCTGATCTGCATCTCCAACTGCGACAAGATCACCCCGGGCATGCTGATGGCCGCGCTGCGCCTGAACATCCCGACCGTCTTCGTGTCCGGCGGCCCGATGGAGGCCGGCAAGGCCACCCTGGTCGACGGCACCGTGCGCAAGCTCGACCTGGTCGACGCGATCTCCCAGGCGGTCAACGAGAACGTCTCCGACGAGGACATCGCGATCATCGAGGAGAACGCCTGTCCCACCTGCGGCTCGTGCTCCGGCATGTTCACCGCCAACTCGATGAACTGCCTGACCGAGGCGATCGGCCTCTCGCTGCCCGGCAACGGCTCGGTGCTCGCCACCCACACCGCCCGCCGCGCCCTCTACGAGAACGCCGGCCGGACCGTCGTCGAGATCGCGAACCGCCACTACGGCCAGGACGACGACTCCGTCCTCCCGCGCTCGATCGCCACCCGCGCCGCCTTCGAGAACGCCATGGCCCTGGACATCGCCATGGGCGGCTCGACCAACACCATCCTGCACCTGCTCGCCGCCGCCCAGGAGGCCGAGCTGGACTTCGACATGCGGGCCATCGACGCGGTCTCCCGCAAGGTGCCCTGCCTGTCCAAGGTCGCGCCGAACGGCTCGTACTACATGGAGGACGTGCACCGGGCCGGCGGCATCCCGGCCATCCTCGGTGAGCTGTACCGGGGCGGGCTGCTCAACGAGAACGTCCACACCGTGCACGCCGACTCGCTCGCCGAGTGGCTCAAGACCTGGGACGTGCGCGGCGGTTCGCCCTCCGCCGAGGCCGTCGAGCTGTGGCACGCCGCCCCAGGCTGCGTCCGCTCGGCCGAGGCCTTCTCGCAGTCCGAGCGCTGGGAGTCGCTGGACACCGACGCCGCCGCGGGCTGCATCCGTGCTGTCGAGCACGCCTACTCGGTCGAGGGCGGCCTGGCCGTGCTGTACGGCAACCTCGCCGAGGACGGCTGCATCGTGAAGACCGCCGGCGTGGACGAGTCGATCTGGACCTTCAGCGGCCCGGCCGTCGTGGTCGAGTCCCAGGAGGACGCGGTCGAGGCGATCCTCGCCAAGCGGGTCAAGGCGGGCGACGTCGTCGTCATCCGCTACGAGGGCCCCAAGGGCGGCCCGGGCATGCAGGAGATGCTCTACCCGACCTCCTTCCTGAAGGGCCGGGGCCTGGGCAAGGCCTGCGCGCTGGTCACCGACGGCCGCTTCTCCGGCGGCACCTCGGGCCTGTCGATCGGCCACGCCTCCCCGGAGGCGGCCTCCGGCGGCACCATCGCGCTGGTCGAGGACGGCGACACCATCGCCATCGACATCCCCGGTCGCCGGATCTCCCTGGAGGTCCCGGACGAGGTGCTGGCCGAGCGCCGCCGCGCGCTGGAGGCCGCGGGCGGCTACCGGCCGAAGAACCGCGACCGCCAGGTCAGCCAGGCCCTGCGGGCGTACGCCGCGATGGCCACCTCCGCCGACAAGGGCGCCGTCCGCGACGTGTCCAAGCTCGGCTGAGCCCGCACCGGCCAGCCCGAGCCCGTACCCGGCCAATCCGAGCCCGCACCGGCCAGCCCGAGCCCGTGCCGGGCCCGAACGACGCAGGAGCCGTCCCGCAGCGCGCGGGACGGCTCCTCCGTCGTTCGGGCCGGTCGGGTGATAATCGACGGCGTGAGCGAGCAGCCCCCCACCCCCGCCCCCACTCCCGCCGGCGCCCCCGAGCCGGAACCCCTGCGCTGGTTCGGCACCAGCTGGCTGAACCGGGACAACGGCTACTGGCCGCGCCGGGTCGCCGTGTCGGTCGGCGCCCTGGCCGCGGCGGCCGCCGCGGTGCTGCTGCTGCGCTTCGGCGTGGAGGGCATCGCCCTCTCCGACAACGGCACCTTCCTCAACGGGCTGCTGACCGCCGCCATCGCGGTCTGCTCGATGATGGCCGTGCGGCGCACCTGGAAGGTGCTCACCGAGGGCAAGGACCAGCTGACCGGCTGGATGGCCGAGGACAGGTCGCTCGGCGCGGTCTGGCTGATCGGCGGGGCCGGCTCGCTGCTCGCCTACTTCGCCCGCAGCCTGGTCGAGGCCCCCGGGGAGGCGGTCAACCGGGCCGCCTACGAGCGGGCCGTCGCCCAGTACGAGAAGCGCCAGGCGGGCCGCAGCCGCCGGCCCGACGCCAAGGCGCCGGGCCGGCCCGGGCGCAAGCGCTGACGCCTCCCCCGGACACGACACCTCCTAGGTACGGCTGACGATGCCGCACTGCCCGGTCGGCACGAGGTCCTTGCTCCTGTCGTACGGGTCGCTGGTAGGACCGGTGGGCGCGGGGCCGTGGGCGGTGAACTGCTCGAACCGCGGGTGCAGGAAGCCGTCGTAGACGTCGCAGGCGCTGTTGCCGGCGTCCCACTGGGTCTTGGCGAACACCAGCTTCTTCGCCTCGACCTTGTAGCGCTGCGGGTCGTAGAAGCGGAAGTCGTCGACCTTGCGGATGATGGTGCGGGTCGTCCAGGTGCTGCCGGTGTTGTCGGAGGCCGGGGCGGTCAGGCCGACCGGCCTGGCGGTGCCGCCCGGTGCGGTGTCCGGCGTGCCGCGGCGGGACGAGGCCAGCTTCTCCGCGTCCGGGCCCGGCTGCAGCGGGTAGACGAAGGTGAAGTCGGTGTGCACCAGCACGCCCCGGTCGCCGTCCTCCTCGAAGCCGATCCGGCCCTGGACCTTGACGGCGCCGCCGACCAGGGCCGCCTCGCGCGGGTCGAAACGGGCGAACCAGCTGGTGGGGTCGGTGCCCTTGCCGGGGTGGTCGAGGGCGGCCACGGCGGAGGCCCGGTCCTGGGAGTCGAGCATCGCCAGGGCGGCCTCCGGCCGGGCGCCGGCGATCACCCCGGGGTCGAGGTTGGCGGCGGTCAGGTAGGCCTTGACCGACTGGAGCTGGGCGGCGACCTCCTCGGCCGAGAAGACGCCGACGGCCTTGGCCGGGGGCAGCTCGAAGGACTCCAGGCTGGTCGGCCAGCCCTCGGCGGGGGAGCCCTTCCAGGGGTGGTCGACGGTCGGCTGGTCGGCCGGGGTGGCCGGCGGTGCCGAGGTCGGCCTGGCCGTCTCCGGGGCGACGGTCGGTACGGCGGCGCCCGAGGGGGAGGAGGATCCCCTGCCGTAGTGGTCCTCGTACCAGTCGCGCAGCCCGCCGAGGTTCAGTGCGGCGAGCACCAGGACGACGGTCAGCGTCACGAACAGCGGTGCGCGCCACTCACGGCGGCGCGGGCGCGGGGCGCCCCACGCGTCGACCGCCGGGGGCTTGGGCCCGCGGCCGAACCGGCGCTTGGGCCGGGGGCCGTCGTTGACCGAGCGGCGGCCGCCCGGGTCGACCGGCGGGGTGTGCTTCCACCGGGCGGACAGCATGCGGGTGCGCCCGCTCTGCTCCTTGACGGTGGCGCTGCGGATGAACTCCTCGTCCAGGACGAGGTCGGCGAACGGGTCCTTCTCGCCCGTCCCGGACGGGTCGGACCCGTCCGGCTCGTCGCCCCGGCGGGGGCGCGGTTCCGGATCTTCGGCAATCGGCATCGCGCCAGTATGACGACGGGGGGTGACGATGCGCGGATCGGGGGCGCATCGGGTGGTGGACTCGTGCGGCAGGGCCGGCGGTTCACCCCGTTTCGTCCGGAACCGCGCCACTGCCCGCCCCGAACGGCCCGGCCGCCCCGAACGGCCCGGCCCGCCCCGAACCGCCCGGCCCGCCCCGAACCGCCCGGCCCGCCCCGAACCGCCCGGCCGCTCCGAACGGCCCGGCCGCTCCGAACCGCTCAACCCTTGCCGCGGGCCTGCTTGACCGAGCCGACCACCCCGGCGATCGCCAGCAGCAGGCCGGCCGGCAGCAGCGAGAGGAAGAAGGCGCCGAACAGCCCCTCGTCGCCGAGGAACAGCTGGGCCAGGGTGTTCAGCGCCAGCAGGCCCCCGGCCGCCGGGAGGGCCGCCTGCCACGGGTGCTCGTTCGCCCAGCGGCGCAGCCGTCGGTCGGCGGTGTCGCGCCGCAGCCGGCCGCCGACGGTGCCGACCAGGAAGAAGAAGAACAGGCCCCAGCCGGCCGGTGAGGCCAGCATGCTCAGCGACCAGTCCCCGGAGATCGCCTCGATCCCCAGGGCCGTCGCGCCCACCACCGCACCGACCCCCGCGGCGGTCCGCCACGGGCCCACGGTCGCCGAGGCGACGGCGAGTTGCCGGTTCTCACGTCGGGACATCTCGTCGTGTGCCATGGCTCCACGGTGCGCCCGGCGGAGCGCGGAGGCCATAGGGGAAACCCCCGAGATTCTCCCCGGACGGACCCTAAGGGCCCGTCACCCGGGGCGGGCCGGGCCGGCCGGGCGGGGCCGTTCGGGCGCGGGTCGACCACGCAGCGGACGGTCCCCGCGCACGCCGCCGGGCGGTGCGAGGATGGCCGCAGTACCGAGGCAAGGAGCGGACCATGGGCAGCAGCGCAGCACACGGACAGAAGATCGCCTTCCTGGGCACCGGCAAGATCGGCGAGGCCCTGCTCTCCGGTCTGCTGCGGGCCGGCAAGGACCCGGCCGACGTCCTGGTGACCGCCCGCCGCCCCGAGCGCGCGGTCGAACTCGCCGCCCGCTACGGCGTGGTGGCCGTCTCCAACGCCGAGGCCGCCAAGCTCGCCGACACCCTGATCCTCGCCGTCAAGCCGCAGGACATGGGCACCCTGCTGGAGGAGCTGGCCCCGCACGTCGGCGCGGACCGGCTGGTGATCTCGGCGGCGGCCGGCGTCCCCACCGCCTGGTTCGAGGAGCGGCTGGCGGCGGGCACCCCGGTGGTCCGGGTGATGCCCAACACCCCGGTCCTGGTGGACGAGGGGATGAGCGTCATCTCGGCCGGCTCGCACGCGGGCGAGGAGCACCTGGTACGCGCCGAGGAGATCTTCAGCTCGGTCGGCAAGGCGCTGCGGCTGCCCGAGTCCCAGCAGGACGCGGCCACCGCGTTGTCCGGCTCCGGCCCGGCCTACTTCTACTTCCTGGTCGAGGCGATGACCGACGCCGGGATCCTGCTCGGGCTGCCCCGGCAGGTGGCGCACGACCTGATCGTGCAGTCCGCGATCGGCGCCTCGGTGATGCTGCGCGACTCCGGCGAGCACCCGGTGAAGCTGCGCGAGGCGGTGACCTCCCCGGCCGGCACCACCATCGCGGCGATCCGCGAGCTGGAGAACCACGGGGTGCGGGCCGCGCTGCTCGGCGCCCTGGAAGCGGCCCGGGACCGCTCCCGGGAGCTGGCCTCCGGCGGGAAATGACCCCTGCGCGACCCCTCCCGGAATCGCGGCACAGCCCCTACGCTCTCGCCAACATCGTCCTACCGGCCGGTAGCGGGGTGGTGAGGTCCGTCCGGAGTCCGCGTGGAGGTCCGCTTGAGTGCCGCACCGCCCCGGTTCCCGCCCGGCCTGCGCGCCGGGCGGGCCGCGCTCGCCGTCAGCTTCCTGCTCCAGGGCACCGTCTTCGCCCTGCTGGTCACCTGCATCCCGGAGATCCAGCACCGGTACGCGCTGGGCGACGGGCTGCTGCCGGTCTTCCTGGCCGCGGTGCCGGTCCTGGCCGGCGTCGGTTCGATCGCCTCCGAGCGGCTGGTGAGGCGCACCGGCGCGCGGGCCGTGCTGCGGGTGGTCCAGCCCGCCGTCTGCCTCGGCCTGGCGGCCGTCGGCCTGGGCGGAACGCTGTGGCAACTCGCCCTGTCGCTGGCGGCGTTCGGGCTGCTGGTGGGGGCGCTGGACGCCAGTATGAACATGCTCGGGGTGGGGCTCCAGCACCGCTACGGCCGCTCGATCATGATCGGTTTCCATGCCGCGTTCAGCCTCGGCGCGATCCTCGGCGCGGCCCTGGCGGGCCTCGGCTCGCACTACGGCCTCGGGCTGCCGGTGCTGTTCGGCACGGCCGCCGCGGTGATCGCCCCGCTCGCCCTGCTGGCCGGCACCTTCCCCCGACCCCTGGCCGACGGGACCCCAACCACCGGTCCGGCCGGACCCGGCGACGCCGTCCGGGAGGCGGCCGAGGCGGCCGAGGCGGCGGCCCGGCCCGTCCCCTGGCGTCCGCTGCTGCCGCTCTGCCTGGCGATGGCCTTCGCGTACATCGCGGACGCCTCGGTCTCCAACTACAGCGTCAAGTACCTCACCGACGGGCTGGGCAGCCGGGAGGACCTCGCCAAGCTCTCCTACCTGGGCTACATGGTCGCGATGCTGCTCGGCCGCGCGCTGGGCGACCGCGCGGTGCAGCGGTTCGGCGCCGTCCCGGTGGTCCGCGCCGGTGCCGCGCTGGCCGCGCTCGGCTTCGGGGAGGCCGCGGTGGCGCCCGCCGCCTGGGCGGGCATCGCCGGCTTCACCGTGCTGGGTCTCGGCATCTGCGCGATCATCCCGCAGGTGTTCGCGGCCGGCGGCCGGCTCTTCCCGGCCGACTCGGACGCCGCGGTGGCCCGGCTCAACCTCTTCAACTACGTGGGGTTCCTGGTCGGTTCGCCGCTGGTCGGGGCGATCGCGGACGCGAGCTCGTACCGCTGGGCGCTGCTCGCCCCGATGCTGTTGGTGCTCGCCGTGCTGCCGCTGGCCCACCGCTTCGCCCCGGCTCCGGCCCCGGTCCCGGCACCGGCCGAGGCCCCCGCCGTCGGGTGACGGCGGGGGCGGTCGACGGGGCGCGGGGTCAGGGTCAGCTGATCACGGTCTGGAGCTCGGGCACCCCGTAGGTCCAGCCCTGGTCCTTGGCCGTGGTGGTGCCGCCGACCTGGCCGAACTCGTAGTAGACGTACGGTGCCCAGTTCAGCGTGTACGGCGCGGTGCCCCACGACGGGGTGTCGGTGATCTTGACGGTGAGCGTGACGCTCTTCGTCGCCCCCGGCGCGATCGGCGCGTTGAAGTGGAAGTTGGCGCTGTTCCCGTTGAACGCGCAGTCGGAGGTGTCACCGGTGCAGCCGGTGATGGTGAACGCTCCGGCCTGCGAGTTGGCCGGCCAGGTCGGCTGGACGGCCTCGTAGGCGAAGTAGATGGGGCTGTCCTCGGAGTTGGTGAGGGACAGCGTCAGGGTCAGCTGGTCTCCCGCCTTCGCCGTCGGCTTGTCGACCGCGAAGGCGGTGCCGCTGACCGCGGCGGAGGCCGGCTGGGCGGCGAAGAACACGCCAAATCCCAGTATTGCAGCGAGAATTACCCCAAGGCGTTGCACGCTGAATGGCTTCATGGCGGAGAGGATATGGAGTCGCGGGGCGTTTGTCTGCACCGCCTCGACACCCGTCTCCACAGCTGCCCCACAACCTCCGCGGCCCCGTCGCGCACCGGCCGGCCGACCGTTCCGGGAGCGCCGCCCCGGCCCGCCCTGGCAGCCGCCCGGCCGCCGCCACCCGCTACGGTGGAGGCCATGCCCGAAGCCGAGCGTGACACCCCCTGCGGTCTGCACCTCTTCTGGGACGAGGCCGTCACCGCCTACGACTTCGGCCCCGGCCACCCGATGGACCCGGACCGGCTGGCCCTCACCATGCGCCTGGTCGAGTCGCTCGGGCTGAGCACCGGGCCCGGGGTGACCGTCCGCTCCGCGCCGCCCGCCGGGGACTCCACCCTCCGGCTGGTGCACACCCGGGAGTACGTCGAGGCCGTCCGGAGCGCGGCCGCCCACCCCGAGCGCTCCGATCCCCTGCACGGCCTCGGCACCGACGACACCTGGTCCTTCCCGGCCATCCACTCGGCCTCCGCCCTGATCGCCGGCCAGTCCGTGGCCGCCGCCGAGGCGGTCTGGCGCGGCGAGACCCCGCACGCCGTCAACTTCGCCGGCGGACTGCACCACGCCATGCCCGGCAAGGCCTCCGGCTTCTGCGTCTACAACGATCCGGCCCTGGCCATCGCCCGGCTGCTCGAACTCGGCGCCGAGCGGATCGCCTACGTCGACGTGGACGTCCACCACGGCGACGGCGTCCAGGCGGCGTTCTGGAACGACCCCCGGGTGCTCACCGTCTCGCTGCACGAGCACCCCGCCACGCTCTTCCCGCAGACCGGCTGGTCGATCGAGACCGGCGGAGAAGACGCCCCCGGCTCCGCCGCCAACCTGCCGCTGCCCGCGGGCACCGGCGACTCCGGCTGGCTGCGCGCCTTCCACGCCCTGGTGCC
Source organism: Kitasatospora sp. NPDC092039 (assembly GCF_044756065.1). NCBI lineage: Bacteria > Bacillati > Actinomycetota > Actinomycetes > Kitasatosporales > Streptomycetaceae > Kitasatospora > Kitasatospora sp. NPDC092039. Next base: position 47,065 of record NZ_JBIVSD010000012.1, read on the forward strand.
CGAACTGCTCGACGCGTTCCGGCCACAGGTCCTGGTCACCCAGCACGGCGCCGACACCCACCTGGAGGACCCGCTCGCCCACTTCGCCGTCACCGTGGACGCCCAGCGGCTGATCGCCGAGGCGCTGCACGGCCTCGCCCACCGGTACGCCGGCGGCCGCTGGCTGGCCACCGGCGGGGGCGGCTACGCGGTGGTCGACGTCGTCCCGCGCACCTGGACCCACCTGGTCGCCACCGCCGCCGGCCGGCCCGTCGACCCGGCCACCGAGACCCCCGAGTCCTGGCGCGCCGAGGTCTACCGCCGCACCCGCCGCCCGGCCCCGCTGCGGATGACCGACGGCGCCCGCCCGGCCTGGCGCGACTTCGAATCGGGTTACGATCCGGCCGACCGGCTCGATCAGGCCATCCTCGCCACCCGCCGGGCGGTGTTCCCGCAGCACGGACTGCTGGCCTGAACCCGCCGCCCCGGCCGGGCCCCGCCGGGGCCGTGCGTACGCCGGGCGGTGCCATCCGCCGATCGGCTACGTACTGCAACAGTCCTATCTCTCACCGTACGAGGACTGCACTTCCCCTCTTCCCACTGGTACCACCCATAACTACTCTGGGGATACACGTGTGCCGGTGGAGTCACCGGAGGGGAAGCCGGTGCCTTGCACACGGGTAAGGGTCGGGTGATGGTCATGAGTTCCGTCGAGCGCCCCCTTCAGGAAGTCGTCTTCCTGACCGTGGCGGAGGTCGCCGCGGTCATGCGGGTGTCCAAGATGACGGTGTACCGACTGGTGCACAGCGGAGAGCTGCCGGCCATCCGGGTCGGACGGTCCTTCCGGGTGCCCCAGCAGGCGGTGCACGAGTACCTCAAGGAGTCCTACGTGCGGCTCGAGAGCGCGTAGCGGCGGCGCGCGGGTGCGGGGTCCACACCGGTGGGCCCCACACCCGTTCGCCGGGGATTTCCCCCGAGTTCTCCGGCTGCCGGGGGCGCGATTTACAGCCCCGGGCAACCGGAAGGTAGGCTAGGCCCTCACGTCAGTCGTATGGACTCCGTCTCTCACGGGCGAGAGTCTCAGTGAGCGAGGGTTGTTCCGTGGGCTCTGTCATCAAGAAGCGTCGCAAGCGTATGGCCAAGAAGAAGCACCGCAAGCTTCTGAAGCGCACGAGGGTCCAGCGTCGCAACAAGAAGTAACGCCTGAGCCTGCGTCTCAGCCCCCGTGTTCGCGGGGGGTCAGCCGCGGACTCGCGCACAGCGGCGCAGGAAGAACTCGTAGGCCCCGCCCTCGCGGGGTTTCGGCGTTCCACCGCCCGCCCAGGCCCGTCGCGGCCTGGGCGGGCGGTGTCGTTTCACGGCCCGGTGGGGCGGCGCGGTACGGTGCACGCAGGCCGGTCGGGTCGAGGGAATGGGGTGCAGCACCGTGGGTGTGGTCGTGCTCGTCACCGGCGTGGCCCGCCATCTCGGTGCCCGGTTCGTCGCCGAGGTCCGCCGCCGGCCGGGCGTGGACCTGGTCGTCGGCGTGGACGTGCAGCCGCCCCGGCTGCCGCCCGAGGAGCCGGCCGGACCGGCCGCCCCGTACCGCTTCCACCAGCTCGACCTGCGCCGCCCGGCGCTCTCCCGGGTGCTCGCCGAGCACCAGGTGGACACCGTCGTGCACCTCAGCGTCAGCGCCACCGGCCTGGGCTCCACCAACCGCTCCGCGGTGAAGGAGTCCAACGTGATCGGCACCATGCAGCTGCTCGGCGCCTGCCAGAAGGCCCCCGCGGTGCGCCGGCTGGTGGTGAAGTCCACCACCGGCGTGTACGGCTCCGCGCCCCGCGACCCGGCGGTGTTCAGCGAGCGGATGCAGCCCAAGGACCCGCCCGGCGGCGGCTTCGCCAAGGACGCGGCGGAGGTCGAGGGCTACGTGCGCGGCTTCGCCCGGCGCCGCCCGGACGTCGCGGTGACGGTGCTGCGCTTCGCCAACATCGTCGGCCCGCACGCGGACACCCCGCTCAGCGAGTACTTCGCGCTGCCGGTGCTGCCGACCGTCCTCGGCTACGACCCGCGGCTGCAGTTCGTGCACGAGGACGACGCCGTCTCGGTGCTCTGCCGGGCCGCCGACGAGCCCGTGCCGGGCACCGTCAACACCGGGACCTTCAACGTGGCGGGGGAGGGCGTCCTGCTGCTCTCCCAGTGCGCCCGCCGGCTCGGCCGGCCGACCCTGCCGCTGCTGCTGCCCGCGGTCAGCTGGATGGCCGTGCTGGCCCGGCGGACCCGGCTGGTGGACGTCTCGCCCGAGCAGCTGCGGCTGCTCACCCACGGCCGGGTGGTGGACACCGCGCGGCTGCGCGACACCTTCGGCTACCGCCCGGTGTTCAGCACCCCGGAGGCCTTCGCCGACTTCGCCGCCGCCGAGGGCCCGGGCCTGCTGCCGCCCGAGCGGCTGGCCGCCGTCACCGACCGGCTGACCGCCCTGCTCGGTCCGGAAGGCGCCGCACCCGCCGGGCCGCCCGCCGGACCTGACGCCGGACCGGGCACCGTACCGAACCGCCCCCGCCGACCGAGGAGCTGAACCCGCGATGAGTGCCGCAGCCGAGAACGCGCCGGGCGAAGCCAAGGTCATCCCGATCGAGTCCGCCCCCAGCTGGACCTCGCCCGAGGGGCCGAAACTGGCCGACCGGCTCGCCGAGGCCGTCGGCGGGGCGCTGTCCGGGCCGCTCGGCCCGGCCGCCACCCGGCTGTTCGGCAAGGGCTGGGAGGGCCGCGCCGCCGAGGGCCTGGCCTTCCTGCGCCGCCGGGTCACCGGCGACTACGAGGTGGACGAGTTCGGCTTCGACCGGGAGCTCACCGAGGAGGTGCTGCTCTCGCTGCTGCGCCCGCTGGCCGAGAAGTACTTCCGGATCGACGTCCAGGGCGTGGAGAACATCCCGGCCGAGGGCGGCGCGCTGGTCGTCGCCAACCACTCCGGGACGATCCCGCTGGACGCCCTGATGACCCAGGTGGTCATCCACGACCACCACCCCGCCCGGCGGCACCTGCGGATGCTCGCCGCCGACCTGGTCTTCGTGCTGCCCGGCGTCAACGAGCTGGCCCGCAAGGCCGGCCACACGCTGGCCTGCAACGAGGACGCCCAGGCCCTGCTGGAACGCGGCGAGGTGGTCGGGGTCTGGCCGGAGGGCTTCAAGGGGATCGGCAAGCCGTTCTACGAGCGCTACAAGCTCCAGCGCTTCGGCCGCGGCGGCTTCGTCTCCTCGGCGCTGCGGGCGGGGGTGCCGATCGTGCCCTGCTCGATCGTCGGGGCCGAGGAGACCTACCCGATGCTCGGCAACGTGAAGACGCTGGCCCGGCTGCTGGGCCTGCCGTACGTTCCGGTCACCCCGACCTTCCCCTGGCTGGGCCCGCTCGGGATGCTGCCGCTGCCGACCAAGTGGACGATCCGCTTCGGCGAGCCGATCGCCACCGACAGCTACCCGGCGGAGGCGGCGGACGACCCGATGCTGGTGTTCGACCTGGCCGACGAGGTGCGCGAGACCATCCAGCACACCCTCTACCAGCTGCTGGTGCAGCGGCGTTCGGTGTTCTTCTGACGGTGCGCCTCCTGACGGCGCGTTCCCGAGCGCGGTGTCCTGCCGGGCGCCGTGCTCCTCGCCCTGCTCCTCGCCGCGCTCCGGGTACGGCGGGCGCCCCGGGCACAGCGAGGGCCCGGCGGATATCGCACTCCGCCGGGCCCTCGCGGTCCTCGGGGTCAGCCGCCCAGGATGCGCAGCCCGGGCAGCAGGTCCGGGAGCAGCGGGGGCACCTCGACGCCCTGCGGCTGGGCCGCGTCGGGGGCGCCGGGCGCGGCCGACTGCGGGGCCTGCGGCGGGGCCTGCGGCGGGGCCGCGTCGGCGCTCGGCGAGGGCTTGGTGCCGGTGAGCCCGTTGGTGAGGCCGCCGACCAGGCCGTTGACGGCGTCCGGGGCGCTGCTGGGCAGGGCGTCCGGCAGGACGCCGCCCTTGCCGGAGGCGCCGGAGCCGGGGTTGGCCGGGGCGTGCTCGGTGGCACCGGGGTGGTTGCCGGCGGGGCCGGAGCCCGGGGCCTGGCCGGTGCCGGCGGTGGTGCCGGATCCGGCCGCGGGGGCGGCGGCGGAGGGGCCGCCGGTCGAGACGGACGAGCCGCCGACCGCTCCGGTGCCGGCCGTGCCACCGCTCTGGGCGGGGGGCAGGACCAGGCGCAGGGGCGCGACGTCCTCGCTTATGTCGTCGAAGAGCCGGTTCACCAGATCGGCCTGCCGGGTGAGCTGGACGGGCAGCCTGCCCTGCAGCTCGCTCCACCGGCCGTCCTCGTCGTGGGCGAAGCCGGCCAGTGCCCGCATCGGGTCGAGCGAGCCGTTGCTGCGGTAGACCGAGCGCAGCAGTTCGCGGCCCTTGAGGGCGTCGGCGTGCATGTCGTCCAGGGCGCGGCGGACCTGGTCGACGGTGGCCGGGCTGAGGGCGCCGGCCGGGCCGGTGCGGCCGACCAGGGTCTTGGCCTCGCCGAGCCGGGTGGCCGCGTTGTCCAGCAGCAGTTCGCCGCGTTCCGAGTCGGACCCCGCGAAGTCGAGCCGGAGCCCCTCCAGTCCGCGTTTGAGGCCGTACAGGCCGTCCCCGGGGACGGCGTTGGAGCTGGCCGCGGCGGCGCCGGCCAGGCTGCCGACGGCGAGCCCGGCGACCAGTCCGCCGATCGCGAACCGGCGGCTCCAGCGGCCGCGCGGCGCCGTCCGGATCGCCCGATGGCGGCGCTGACGGGGCACCTGGGCGCCCGTCCCGCCGGCGAAGGCCTGCTCGAACGCGGCCGTCAGCTGGGCGCGTTGGACCATGTGGACCCCCCGGTCCAGCACCGGCCCGGGCAGCGCCCCCAGCGCGTCGGCCAGACCGACCAGTTCGGCCATCGCGACCGGACCGGCGCCGGTGGCGGCGGTGTTGTCCGGTTGGCCGTCGGCCGCAGCGCGTTGCTCCGCCTGGTGGGCCTCCAGCGCCTCGGCGAAGGCCTTCGCCCGCCGGTGCTCCAGCACGTTTGCCGTCACGGGCCACACCTCCCTTCGTCGTTGTCGACACCCCGGCCCGCCGGACGGTTGCCCCGGCTGGCCAAAGCCACTCCATCGGGTGATAGGCCACAATTCGACTTGACCGTGGGCCCGGTGGGGACTTGCACGCTGGCCAACGAGCGGTACGGGCGGTCGGTTACGCACGGCTGATCATCGGACCGTCCGTTCACCCTGACGTGTCGGCCGGGCGCGAACGGTGACGGGCCGCCGGGGCGTATGGCACCGGGGCGTATGCAACCGAGGCCTATGCAACCGAGGCCTATGCAACCGGGGCCGTCCTCGGCCCGGCTCATCGCGCGTCGGGCGGGAGCAGCCGGGCCAGGGTGCGGACGGCGCGGTACTGGAGGGTCTTGATGGCGCCCTCGTTCTTGCCCATGATCCGGGCCGTCTCGGCCACCGAGAGCCCCTGCAGGAAGCGCAGGGTGACGCACTCCTGCTGCTGGGGGTTGAGCCGGCGCACCGCCTCCAGCAGGGCCGCGTTGGAGAGCGACTCCAGCACCGACTCCTCCGGGCTGCGCTCGCACTCGTTGGAGTCGAGCATCTCGCCGGTGGTGACCTCCAGCCGGAAGCGGCTGGACTTGAAGTGGTCGGCGACCAGGTTGCGGGCGATGGTGACCAGCCAGGCGCCGAAGTCCCGGCCCTGCCAGGTGAAGGTGCCGATCCGGCGCAGGGCGCGCAGGAAGGTCTCGCTGGTGAGGTCCTCGGCGGTGGCCCGGCTGCCGACCCGGTAGTAGATGTAGCGGTAGACGGTGTCCGCGTAGTGGTCGTAGAGCCGGCCGAAGGCCTCGCTCTCGCCGGCCTGGGCCCGCTCGACCAGCTCCATGATCGGGTTGTGCTCGGACTCGTAGCCGGGGCTGGGAGCGGTCCGGGTGCGGCCCCGGCCGGTGCTGCCGGTGCGGCCGCGCGAGCCGGTGCCGGCCGAGCCGGCGGCGGTGGTGCGCAGCGCCGGTCCGAGCGGTTGCGGCTGGCCGAACGATCCTCCGGCCGGCGCGAGTTGGGGGGAGACGGGGAGCTGGCTGCGGAGCAGCGTGCGCAACAGGTCCAGGCCGGTGGAGATCTGCCGCTCGGCGGTCGGCCGGCCGCGGAGGCCGGTGCGGGCGCGCAGGGGCGCGGACGACGGGCGGGAGGGTGCAGGCGCGTCGTTCCGGACGGGTGGGTACACGGGACTCCCAGAGGCAGAACTGTGGACGGATCACCTCCGCCTGCGCGGAGAGCACTCGCCGAAGCGTCCGTTCGAGCGGGACGCGTCGTGACGTGCATCCAGGAGAGAATAACGCTTTGTGCAATGACAGCTACACCGTGTGGTCGAAGTGGTCGTTTGGGATCCATTTGTTGTGCATATTCGGCTGACACTGACCGGAGCTGTCATCGTTCATCCGGCTCAACGTGATCGAACGGGTGCCCAGGGTGACCAATTCGGCGGCCTGAGGGGCGGTTTCCCAGCCTTGGGGCCCGGCAACCCCTGACTTTCCCGGCCTGGCGAACGATCAGAACCGGTCACTGGGCGCCAAGTTCGTGCAGATGGCCCGGACTTCCGTGCGGTGCGGGGGAGTTCGCCCGTAAGAGGGGCCAGGTCAGAGGCCTTGTTGACGCGGACTCACCCTTGGGGGCGAGCCCGCCCGGACGGCCTCCGGGCGCCCTCCGGAGCCGCCCGACCGCCCGGCGCGGGAGGTTCAGGCGCGGCGGCGGCGCCGGTTCAGCGCCACCCCGGCCGCCGCCGCGCCGGCCAGCACCCCGACCGCGGCCGCCGCCGGCAGCCCCACCCGGGCCGCCTTGCGCCCGGTCCGGAAGTCCCGCACCCGCCAGCCCTGGGCCCGGGCGTGGCGCCGCAGCGCGCCGTCCGGGTTCACCACGTACGGGTGGCCGACCAGGGAGAGCATCGGGATGTCGTTGGCCGAGTCGCTGTAGGCGGCGCAGCGGTCGAGGTCGAGGCGCTCGCGCCGGGCCAGCGCGCGGACGGCGGCGGCCTTGGCCGGGCCGTGCAGCAGGTCGCCGACCAGCCGGCCGGTGTACCGGCCGTCCCGGGCCTCGGCGACGGTGCCCAGCGCGCCGGTCATGCCGAGCCGCCGGGCGATGATCCGGGCCACCTCCAGCGGGGCGGCGGTGACCAGCCAGACCCGCTGGCCGGCGTCCAGGTGCATCTGGACCAGGGCGCGGGTGCCCGGCCAGATCTTGTCCGCCACCACGATCTCGAAGATCTCCTCGCAGATCGCCTCCAGGTCGGCGGTGGGCTTTCCGGCCACGATGCCGAGGGCGGACTGCTTGGCGTCCGAGATGTGCTCCGGGTCCTCGGCGCCGTGCAGCCGGAACCAGGCCTGCTGCCAGGCGAACCGGGCGATGTCGCGGCGGGTGAGGAAGCCGCGGCGGTAGAGGCCGACGCCGAGGTAGAAGATCGCGGCGCCGCGCAGGATGGTGTTGTCGCAGTCGAAGAAGGCGGCGGCGCGGGGGTCGTCCGGGTCCGGGGTGTGGTTCTCGGCCGGGGCCTTGGGGGCCTTGCCGGGCCGGGCCGCGGCCACTGCGTCTGCGGCCGGTGCGGTCTCGGCCACTGCGTCTGCGGCCACTGCGTCCTCGGCGGCGGGAGCCGGCCCGGGCTCGGCCCGCAGCGCGGCCTCGGCGGCCTCGGCCGCGGCTTCGCCGGCCAGTGCGCTCCGCTCGCTGCTGGAACGCCTTGCCTGGGTGAGCCTTCTGAGCACGGCCATGTCATCGAGGATAGCCAGCCGGGTGCGCGGCGACCGTGACGGAGCCGTGCCCGCGGGGTGAACAGCTCCACCGGGTGCCGGGAGCTCCGGGCGGGCGGGTGCGATGGCGGAGAATGGGGCGGTGAGCCCACTGCTGCGACGTAAGAGCCCCAAGCCCGCGGACCGGACCGTGACCCTGGTCGGCAAGCCCGGCTGCCACCTGTGCGACGAGGCCCGCGAGGTGATCCTCCGGGTGACGGGCGACCTGGGGGCGTCCTTCGAGGAGCGGGACATCACCCAGGACGAGGAGCTGTACCGCCGCTACTGGGAGCAGATCCCGGTCACCCTGGTCGACGGCCGCCAGCACGACTTCTGGCGGGTCGACGAGCGCCGGCTGCGCACCGCCCTCGGCGGCTGAGCCGGTCCTGACCGGGTGTCCGGCCGTGCGCCGCCCCCCGCCGATCGGCGGGGGCGGTTCGCCGAATCGTTGCCAAAGACACTCCGTTCCGGCTTGGGGCGGCGCGGGTTGGTCGGCTTACGATCGAACGCGTTTGCGCCCATGGGGGGCTGAGCACACGAGGAGTGCGCCATGCTTCCCGGCCCGACCCCCGCGACGCCCCGAGCCCCGGAGGGGACCGGCGGCTTCGCCGTGGTGGACGTGGAGGCGACCGGCCGCAGTCCGTGGCGGCACCGGGTGGTCGAGGTCGCGGTGGTGCTGCTGGACGAGCGGCTCCGCCCCGAGGGGGAGTTCGCCACCCTGCTGGATCCGCTGGGCCCGGTCGGCCCGACCCACGTGCACCGGATACGCCAGTGCGACGTCGAGGGCGCCCCGCGCTTCCGCGAGATCGCCCCGCGGCTGCTGGAGCTGCTGGCCGGCCGGGTGCTGGTCGGTCACCACGTCAGCTGCGACCACGCCTTCCTGGACCGCGAGTTCGCCCGGATCGGGGTGCCGCTGCCCCCGGTCCCGCTGCTGTGCACGATGCGGCTGGCCCGCGCCCACCTGCCGGAGGCCCGCGGCCACGGCCTGGCGGCCTGCGTGGAGGCGGCGGGCCTTGGCTGGTACCCGGCGCACACCGCGCTGGGCGACGCCCGGGTGACCGCCGAGCTGCTGCGGCACTGCCTGGACGCCCCCTCCTGCCCGCCGGACGACTGGACCGGCCCGCTGCGGGAGGCCGCCCGGGTGCCCTGGCCCCGGCTGGGCCGGGCCCGCTCCCGCCCGTCCGGCGCCGCCGTCCCGCTGCTGCGCCGGGAGGCTCCGCACGGCCCCTGGCTGCCCGGTTCCCAGGCCCCGGAGATCGTCCTGACCCCCTCCGGTGCTATGGGTTCGACGGCGTGATGCGCATCACTGTGCGGGGACAAAACGGACACCATCTTTGTGCACACGTTCACAAACGCATAGCCTGGCTGTCAAAGCCCAGCTTCACCCACAGGAGCACCGTGGCAATCGGCCGATCACCACAGAGCAGTTCGCAGACGCCCGACCAGGGCGCCGCGCGCCGACCCTCGCGTGCCCGGGGCATCCCGGAGGCGACGGTCGCCCGCCTGCCCCTCTATCTGCGGGCCCTCACCGCGCTCTCCGAGCGCTCGGTGCCGACCGTCTCCTCCGAGGAGCTGGCCGCCGCGGCCGGCGTGAACTCGGCCAAGCTGCGCAAGGACTTCTCCTACCTCGGTTCGTACGGCACCCGCGGTGTCGGCTACGACGTCGAGTACCTCGTCTACCAGATCTCCCGCGAGCTCGGCCTGACCCAGGACTGGCCGGTCGTCATCGTCGGGATCGGGAACCTCGGCCACGCGCTCGCCAACTACGGCGGGTTCGCCTCCCGCGGCTTCCGGGTCGCCGCCCTGCTGGACGCCGACCCCAACGTGGTCGGTTCCACCGCGGCCGGACTGCCGGTGCGGCACATGGACGAGCTGGAGTCGATCGTCGAGAGCCAGCACGTCTCCATCGGTGTGATCACCACCCCGCCCGGCGCCGCCCAGCAGGTCTGCGACCGGCTGGTCGAGGCCGGCGTCACCAGCATCCTGAACTTCGCCCCGACCGTGCTGACCGTCCCGGACGGCGTGGACGTGCGCAAGGTGGACCTCTCCATCGAGCTCCAGATCCTGGCCTTCCACGAGCAGCGCAAGGCCGGCGAGGAGCCGGACGACCGCGCCGAGTCGGTGCTGGACCGCGCCCCCGGTCCGGTCCGGGCGGCGGCCGCCAAGCTGCGCCGCGCGGCCGGCGGCACCGGCAAGGGCCGGGGCGCCGTCGAGTCGGCGGCCAAGGACCAGGCCGAGCAGGCCAAGGGAAAGTCCGCCAAGGGCGGCGACGGGGATCTCTCCGCGGTGATGCCCGCATGAACACCGAGAGCTGTGGGGGGCGGGCATGAGCCTTCTCGTCGTAGGGCTGAGCCATCGCACGGCCCCGGTCGGGGTGCTGGAACGCGCGGCGCTGACCGGTGACGTGCCGACCCGGCTGCTGCACGACGCGGCCGCCACCGCCACCGTCGGCGAGGCCGCGCTGCTGAACACCTGCAACCGGATCGAGCTGTACGCGGACGTGGACAAGTTCCACGCCGGCGTCGCCGAGCTGTCGCTGCTGCTGGCCCACCACAGCGGAGTGGACCTGGAGGAACTGACCTCCCACCTGTACGTCCACTACGAGGACCGCGCCGTCCACCACCTCTTCTCGGTGGCCTGCGGCCTGGACTCGATGGTCGTCGGCGAGGGCCAGATCCTCGGCCAGCTGCGCGACGCGCTGGCCAAGGCCCAGGAGGAGCACACCGCCGGGCGCGGCCTGAACGAGCTGTTCCAGCAGGCGCTGCGGGTCGGCAAGCGGGCGCACAGCGAGACCGGCATCGACAAGGCCGGCCAGTCGCTGGTCACCTTCGGCCTGGAGCAGGTCGCGGCGGGCGCGGGCGAGATCGCCGGCAAGCGCGCGCTGGTGGTCGGGGCCGGCTCGATGAGCTCGCTGGCCGCCGCCACCCTGGTCCGCTCCGGCGTGACCGACCTGCTGATCGCCAACCGGACACCGGCCCGCGCCGAGCGGCTGGTCGAGATCCTCGGCCCGGACGTGGCCCGGGTCCTGGACCTCGGCAAGGTGCCGGAGGCGCTCGCCGACGTGGACCTGGTGATCTCCTGCACCGGCGCGGCCGGCGTGGTGGTCAAGGCCGAGGACGTGGCCGCCGCGGTCGCCTCCCGCCGGTCCGCCGAGCCGCTCGCCCTGCTCGACCTGGCCATGCCCCGCGACGTCGACCACGCCGTGCACGAGCTGCCCGGCGCCCTGCTGGTCGACCTGGAGAGCCTCTCCCACGCGCACGCCGCCAGCCCCGGCGCCGGCGACGTCGACCAGGTCACCCGGATCGTCTCCGACGAGGTGACCGCCTTCGGCGCCGCCCAGCGGGCCGCCCGGATCGCGCCGACCGTGGTCGCGCTGCGCTCGATGGCCTCCGACGTGGTCGCCGCCGAGCTCGGCCGGCTGGAGTCCCGGCTGCCGGACCTGGACGAGCGCTCGCGCGCCGAGATCACCCAGACCGTCCGCCGCGTCGTCGACAAGCTGCTGCACGCCCCGACCGTCCGGGTGAAGCAGCTGGCCGCCGAGCCCGGCGGCGCCTCCTACGCGGAGGCGCTGCGCGAACTGTTCGACCTCGACCCGGCGGCCGTGCACGCCGTGTCGGGCACGCCCGTCGGCGGCGCGCCCCAGCCCTCGGCCGGGGGCCCCAGATGAACCGTCAGCCATCCCACGAGTACCACCGGGACGATCACCTCATGAATGGTCAACCGATCACGGAGCAGCCCGCGGCCACCACGGCCCTGCGGCTCGGCACCCGGCGCAGCGCCCTCGCCATGGCGCAGTCGGGCATGGTGGCCCGCGAGGTGACCAGGGTCACCGGGCGCCCCGTCGAGCTGGTCGAGATCACCACCTACGGAGACACCTCCCGGGAGTCGCTGGCGCAGATCGGCGGCACCGGGGTGTTCGTCTCCGCGCTGCGCGACGCGCTGCTGGAGGGCCGGATCGACTTCGCCGTGCACTCGCTCAAGGACCTGCCCACCGCCGCCCCCGCGGGCCTGGCGCTGGCCGCCGTCCCCGAGCGCGAGGACGTCCGGGACGCCCTGGTCGCGGTCGAGGGCCTGGGCCTGGAGGAGCTGGTGGAGAAGCTGGCCGGAGCCGGTCGGCCGGCCCGGATCGGCACCGGCTCGCCCCGCCGGATGGCGCAGCTGAACGCCTGGGCCGCCGCCCGCGGCGCCCAGCTGGAGACCGTCGCGATCCGCGGCAACGTGGACACCCGGATCGGCTTCGTGACCGGCGGCGAGCTGGACGCGGTGGTGCTGGCGACGGCCGGCCTGAACCGGCTCGGCCGCAGCGCCGAGATATCCGAGCACCTCGGCACCGAGGTGATGGTCCCGGCCCCCGGCCAGGGCGCGCTCGCGATCGAGTGCACCAGCGCCGACACGGACCTGACCGCCGCGCTCGCGGCCCTGGACCACGCCCCCACCCGGGTCGCGGTGGCCGCCGAGCGCGCCCTGCTGGCCACCCTGGAGGCCGGCTGCTCGGCGCCGGTGGCCGCGCTGGCCACCTGGGGCCGGGAGAACGAACTGCGGCTGGACGGCGTGGTCGGCGACCCCGACGGAACCGCCCTGCTGAAGATGTCCGCCAACGGTCCGATCGTCCTCGACGAGTCCGCCGAGCAGCAGGCGGCGGCCCTCGGCCGCGCGCTGGCTGACCGGCTGCTCGCCGGGGGCGCGGCCGCCCTGATGGGGGAGCGAGCCCGATGAGCCCCACCACCGCCACCGACGCCCTGTTCCCGGCGGGACAGCCCGCCACCGGACGGTGCACCTTCCTGGGCGCGGGCCCCGGGGACCCGGGCCTGCTGACCCTGCGCGCGGTCGAGGTGCTGTCCACCGCCGACGTGCTGGTCACCGACCCGCTGACCGCCGCCGCCGTGCGCAGCCACTGCCCGGCCGGCGTGCAGGTGCACGCCCCGGCCGCCGAGGGCGCCGACTTCGACCTGGCCAAGCTGGTCGCCGAGGCCGTCCGCTCCGGCAAGCACGTGGTCCGCACCGTCGACGGCGACCCCGGCCTGGACGGCTGCGCCGCCGAGGAGATGCTCAGCTGCGCGGGCGACGGGATCCCGTTCGAGGTGATCCCGGGCGTCGCCCAGTCGGTCGGCGTCCCGGCGTACGCGGGCGTCCCGCTGCGGGCCGGCTCCGGCACCGACGTGCGCTTCGTGGACGGCGCCGCGCTGCTGGCCGGCGGTCCGGTGGACCTGGGCGTGCCGGAGACCACCCTGGTGGTCCGCACCACCCTGGGCCAGTTGCCCGCCACCGCCGCCGCGCTGGTCGCCGGCGGCCGCAAGCCGGAGTCGGCGCTGAGCGCCACGCTCTCCGGCACCACCACCCGCCAGCGGACCTTCACCTCCACCCTGTCCGGCATCGCGGCCGACCTGAAGGCCGCCCGGGTGCTGCCGTCGCCGGTCTCCGCGCCGGTCGACCCGGCCACCTCGGTGATAGCCGTGGTGGGCGAGCAGGTCGCCCACCGGGCCTCGCACTCGTGGTTCGAGACCAAGCCGCTGTTCGGCTGGAACGTCCTCGTGCCGCGCACAAAGGAGCAGGCCACCGGCCTGTCCGAGCAGCTGCGCTCGTACGGCGCGGTGCCGCAGGAGGTGCCGACCATCGCGGTCGAGCCGCCGCGCACCCCGCAGCAGATGGAGCGGGCCATCAAGGGCCTGGTCACCGGCCGCTACGAGTGGATCGCCTTCACCTCGGTGAACGCGGTGCGCGCCGTCCGGGAGAAGTTCGAGGAGTACGGCCTGGACGCCCGCGCGTTCGCCGGGATCAAGGTCGCGGCGGTCGGCGAGACCACCGCGCAGGCCCTGGTGGACTTCGGCGTGAAGCCGGACCTGGTGCCCTCCGGCGAGCAGTCCGCGGCCGGGCTGCTGGAGGACTGGCCGCCGTACGACCCGGTCTTCGACCCGATCGACCGGGTGCTGCTGCCGCGCGCCGACATCGCCACCGAGACCCTGGTGGCCGGCCTGGTCGAGCTCGGCTGGGAGGTCGACGACGTGACGGCGTACCGGACGGTGCGCGCCTCGCCGCCGCCGGCCGAGACCCGCGAGGCGATCAAGGGCGGCGGCTTCGACGCGGTGCTGTTCACCTCGTCCTCGACCGTCCGGAACCTGGTCGGCATCGCGGGCAAGCCGCACAACGTGACGGTCATCGCCTGCATCGGCCCGGCCACCGCCAAGACCGCCGAGGAGCACGGCCTGCGGGTCGACGTGATGGCCCCGGCGCCGTCGGCGGCCGCGCTGGCCCAGGCGCTGGCAGACTTCGGGGCCAAGCGCCGCGACACCGCGACGGCCGCCGGCGAGCCGGTCTACCGGCCCAGCGAGCGCCGTCCCGGCTCGCGCCGCAAGGCCCGCTGACACCCCTCACGGCCGGGGGCGGCCGACCGTCGCCCCCGGCACTGCACAACCGTTCGGAGAGAGAAGCCGTGACCGCTGAATTCCCGTACGTACGCCCCCGCCGGCTGCGCCGGAGCCCGGCGATGCGCCGCCTGGTGGCCGAGACCCGGCTGCACCCGGCGGAGCTGATCCTGCCGCTGTTCGTCCGCGAGGGCGTCAGCGAGCCCGTCCCGGTGACGTCGATGCCGGGCGTGGTCCAGCACACCCGGGACACCCTGCGCAAGGCCGCGGTGGAGGCGGCCGAGGCGGGGCTGGGCGGCCTCATGCTGTTCGGCGTCCCGGAGGTGCAGGACGCCGTCGGCAGCGAGGGCACCAACCCGGACGGCATCCTCCAGCAGGCGATCCGGGACGTGGTCTCCGAGGTCGGCGACTCGCTGGTGGTCATGTCGGACCTCTGCCTGGACGAGTACACCGACCACGGCCACTGCGGCGTGCTGGCCGCCGACGGCAGCGTCGACAACGACGCCACCCTGGAGCGCTACGCCGAGATGGCCCGGGTGCAGGCCGACGCCGGCGTCCACCTGGTCGGCCCGTCCGGCATGATGGACGGCCAGATCGGCGTGGTCCGGCGGGCGCTGGACGACGCCGGGCACCAGGACGTGGGCATCCTCGCCTACACCGCCAAGTACGCCTCGGCCTTCTACGGCCCGTTCCGCGAGGCCGTCGGCTCCTCGCTCAAGGGCGACCGCAAGACCTACCAGCAGGACCCGGCCAACGCCCGGGAGTCGCTGCGCGAGCTGGCGCAGGACCTCGCCGAGGGCGCGGACATGGTGATGGTGAAGCCCGCCATGGCCTACCTGGACATCCTGCGCCAGGTCGCCGACGCCTCCCCGGTGCCGGTCTCCGCGTACCAGGTGTCCGGCGAGTACGCGATGGTCGAGGCGGCCGCCGCCAACGGCTGGATCGACCGGGAGCGGATGATCATGGAGACGCTCACCTCGATCCGCCGCGCGGGCGCCGAGCAGATCCTCACCTACTGGGCCCTGGAAGCCGCCGCGATGCTCGAGTAGCGGGCGCCGCACGGCGGAAGGCCGGGCCGGTCCCCCAGGGGAGCGGCCCGGCCTTCCGGGTTCGTGCTAGATGCCCACGCCCCCGGCGTGCGCGAAGCCCGCGCCGCCGCCGACCAGGTCGGTGGAGGTCGCGGCGCCGCCGCCGAAGCCACCGGCGGCGACGTCGCCGGCGTGGGCGACGCCGAAGCCCCCGCCGGCCAGGAACGGCTCGTCGGCCGAGGCGACGAACTCGCCGCCGCCGATCAGGCCGACGTGGGCGAAGGCCGGGGTGGCGGCACCCGCGAGCGCCAGCGCGGCGACGGCGGTCAGCGCGGCCTTGGCCAGCTTGTTCTTCATGGAACTGCCCTCTCTCTGGGAGCGCCCCCGCGGGCGCTCTGACACGTGATCACATCCGGCGGCCCCGCCCGGCACCCCACGCGCCGGGCCGGGCCGCCGCTCACCCGTCCGGACCGCGCCGCGGTCCGGACGGACGCTCTCGTCCGCGTAGCCCGGAGGGCCCGGGGAGGTGTTCCTCCCCGGGCCCTCCGTCCGTGCCAGGCCCCTCGATCAGCCGATCAGGTGCGAGATGCCCGCGTCGCCCGTGGACTGGGTGTTCTGGCCGACGTTGCAGATCTGCTTCGGCTGGTTGTTCAGGACCGGAACCTCGACCGGCACCGCGACGCCGATGACGGCGACGGCGATGTTGTGGATCTCCGGCAGGCAGATGTTCGGGTTGTCCAGAACGTGGCTGTTCGGGCTGCCGTTGCCGGTGGTGCCGGTGTGGTTGGTGCCGCCGTTGCCCTGGACGGAGGTGGCGGCGCCGTCCGAGTCGACGATGGCGGAGGCCGAGCCCGCGGACATCGCGAGGGCGGCGGCGGCCAGGCCGGCGGCGGCGAGGGTCTTCTTGATCATTTCCGGTTTTCCTCTCGGGGTGAATCGGGGAGCGATTCGAAGGTGGATCGAACGGTGGTGCAGGACGAACGGAGCGGCGACCGATCAGCCGATCAGGTGGGACACGCCGCCGTCGCCCTGGCTCTGGGTGCCCTGGCCGACGGTGCAGTACTGCCTGCCGCCGTTGTTGGCGATCGGGACCTCGACCGGGACGGCCACGCCGAGCACGCCGACGGCGATGTTGTGGATCTCCGGCAGGCAGATGTTCGGGTTGTCCAGGAAGTGGAAGTTCGGGCTGTTGTTCCCGACCGTGCCCGTGAAGTTGGTGCCGCCGTTGCCTTCGATGGAGGCGGCGGCGCCGTCCGCGTCACCGATGGCGGAGGCGGGCGCGGCGGCACCGGCCAGCGCGGCGACGGCCAGGCCGGCGGCGGCGAAGGACTTCTGGATCATGGCGAGATCCCTCTCTGAAATGCTCTTTGGATTCCGTGCGTACAACGCTGAGAACGCTCAGACCCGGTCTGCAGTCACTGACGTCCAGATCAAAGAACGACGGCACGGAAGGTTACGGGGATTTTTGAAAAGAGTCCCGCAGGCACGACGGTGAAGGGATTCCGGTCGGATTATTAGCCCGAATCGGTTAACCGCCGCATTCCGTGGTCCCGGTCACTCGTTGAGCAGACTGCTTTCCGGCTGCGACCCCCGCAGCCCTTCCCCCGTGATCCCAGTTCGGACAGCAGAACGGTGAATAGCATGAAGTTCTCCAAGCGGGCCGGCGCGATGCTGCTGGCGGTCGGTGCCGGCGTGCTCGTCTCCCAGGGGTCGGCCTCCGCCGCCGCCCCAACCGGTCTCGATCAGGTCGGCGCACTGGAGGACGCGCTGGCCACCCAGCAGGTCCCGGCGGACATCCCGCTCGCCCCGCTGGGCAGCCGCCTCACGGCCGGCATCCCGACCTCGCTGGTGATGCCGCCGGTGCCCGGCCGGACCACCAGCTCCGACGGCGCGCTGCTCCCGGAGCAGATCCTCCCGCAGCTGGCCACCGGCAAGGTCGGCCCGAGCGCCAAGGCCGACCTGCCACTCCCGCTGGTCGACCGGAGCGCCGACCTCGGCGAGGTGCTGCTGGACGCCCCGGCCGCGCCGCTGAACGCCCGGACCCCCGGGCTCACCCTCGGCAAGCCGCTCGCGCTCGCCCAGGACGGCGCCGGCCAGCTCGCCGGCGGCCGGCTGAAGGTGGACGAGATCGACCCGCACCTGATCACCGGCGCGGTGCAGGTGATCCCCGGGGCGAAGGCCAGCCTCGGCGGCGATGACAGCCGGCTCTCCCTCACCGACACGGCGGGCGCCCTGGCCGACACCGCCACCACGACGACCACCACCGTGGTGGGGCAGACCGGTCTGACCGACCTCACCCAGCTCTGAGGCCCGTCCGGCGCGAGAGCCCGGCACCCCGCGCGGCGGGATGCCGGGCTCTCGCGCTCCCGGGCGCTCAGCCCGGCAGCAGGCCGGTCAGCCCGCCGACCACCGGGAGGTCCTTGACGCCGCCGCCGGCGCTCAGCGGGCCGGTCAGCGTCCCGGTGCCGACCGCGGGCAGGCCCTGGTCCGGCTGGAGGGCCGCGCCGTTGTTGAGGAAGTCGGCCGAGGAGTTCGCCCACGGGTCCAGCCGCAGGCTCTTGATCGGCGCGATGCCGTAGCCGAGGCCGGTGGTCGTCCCGCCCAGCGCCTGGCCGAGGTCGGTCTTGGTGAGCGTGGCCGGGCCGGCCGGGGCCTCGCCCGGGGCGGTGGCGGCCTGCGCCGAACCGGCGCCGAGCAGCACCGCGGCACCCACGGCGGCGGCCAGGCCGGCCGCGCTCTTCTTGGAAAGCATCGTGATCACCCTTCGGAGGATCGGGGGTCCCGGACGGCTGTCCGGATACGCCGAACTGCCCCCCGGCCGACTGGTCGGGGGGCAGGACGGCCGGATCGCGTGCCGATCGGGGATCAGCAGTCGTCGTCGTCGTGCTGCGGCGGGGCCTCCACGTTGGCGCAGGCGTTGCCGAAGGCCGGGTTCAGCAGGCCGATGATGTTGATGGAGTTGCCGCAGAGGTTGACCGGGATGTGGATCGGCACCTGCACCTGGTTGCCGGAGACGACACCGGGGGAGTTGGCGGCCACGCCCTCGGCGCCCGCGCTGGCGGCGGCGGAGCCGGCCGCGCCGAGCACCAGGCCAGCAGCGGCGGCGGACAGGACGGCGGCCTTCTTCATGTTCTGCATGGGGGTTGATCTCCTCGATCACACACGGGTGGAGCGTGCCGCGCCCCGGCGTCGCGGGGCGCGGCACGGGCTCGGTGAATCAGCTGTCGCCGGTAAGGCGACCGCGGGTTCAGCCGGCGTTGACGCAGGTGTTGCCGAACGCCGGGTTCAGCAGGCCGATGATGTTGATGGTGTTGCCGCACAGGTTGATCGGGATGTGGATCGGCACCTGGAGCTGGTTGCCGGAGAGCACGCCCGGGGAGCCGGCGGCGACACCCTCGGCGCCGGCGCTGGCGAACGCACCGCCGGCGGCACCGAGCACCAGGCCGCTGGCGGCCAGCGACAGGGCGGCGGCCTTCTTGAAGTTACGCATGTCATTCCTCCGATTTCTGCCCGACGGAAGCGAGATGTCGGGAGCCGGGCGAGCACGAATACTCGCCCGATGACTTCAGGGACAGCCGTGATTGTCACTCGGTCGGCGCACATCGGCGTGTTCCGCCCATGGCTCGGGCGCGACCGCGGCAGCCGGGTCACGGTGCCTTTCGAGGCGATTCCCGCACGGCCGGGAAAAGCGCGGCAAAGGCGTGACCAGGTGGAATTCCGGTCGGTGTTCCGGCACGGGTTGCCGGACACCGGGTACGGGGGGCCCGCTGCGTGGGGGCCGTGGAGACCGGGTTCCGTCAGGGAGAACGAGGCACCGCGCGCGGGGAAACGGTCCGACTCCCCGATCACCCGAATGCCCGCTCTCCCGGCGCCGTTGCGCCGGACGGGTGACAGTGCGGGGACCGTCGCAACCGGGCCGGTGGGGTCTCGTTCTAGATGTCGCACTCCCCGTGCACATCTGTCGAACAGTCAGGAGGCTCACATGAGCATCAAGAAGACCGCCGCCGTCGGCGCGGCCGTGGTGGGCATCGTGGCCACCGGTGCCGGTACCGCGATGGCCAGCGCCGGCGCCCAGGGTGTTGCCGCCGGTTCCCCCGGTGTCATCTCGGGCAACCAGATCCAGATCCCGGTGCACGTGCCGGTGAACGTCTGCGGCAACACCATCGACATCATCGGCGCGCTGAACCCGGCGTTCGGCAACAAGTGCCTCAACGCGGGCTGAGTCCGCACCCCCGGTTCGGCCGGTGAGAGCCGCCGTTCCGCGCTTCCCTCCTGGGGCGCGGAGTGGCGGCTCTCCGCTGTTCCCGGAATCCGTCGGGCCGTCAGTTCCCGGCCGTGTCGCGAGTCTTGTTGTGTTACTTGTCAGTTCCTAGAATGCGAGACCTGCTCACCTTTCCTGCTCTCTCTTGCTCCGCGCCGCTCGGCGGCCCCGCCAGGGCGGTCCACCCACCCCGCAAGGAGTCGCGTGTGATCAGGTCCCCTCTGTCGGCGGCGCGGCGGACGCGTACGGGTGCGCCCCGGTGCGCCGCACTGCTCGCCACCGGAGCCCTTCTCGCCACCCTCGGCCTGGCCGGCGCCCCCGCCGCGCTGGCCGACCCCGCCCCGGCCGCGCCCGCGGCCGCCCGTCCGGCCGCGATCGTCGCCCTCGGCGACAGCGCCATCTCCGGGGAGGGCGCCGGCACCGACACCAACGACGGCTACTTCCCGGAGACGGACAGCCCCACCAACTACTGCCACCGCCACCCCAAGTCGGAGATCTTCGTCACCGACATCCCCGGGGTCACCCCGATCGACCTCGCCTGCTCCGGCGCCCAGACCGGCGACCTGGTCAGCGACCCGGAACTGGCGAAGATCACCGGCCCCGGCAGCGGCGACTTCGGCGAGCCCAAGCAGGACGTCAAACTGGCCGACACGGCGGCGAAGTACGACGTCAAGATGGTCGTCGTCACCATCGGCGCCAACGACGACTTCGACTTCAGCGGCATCATGATGCACTGCCTCGCGCAGTACTTCCCGATCCCCAAGGACCAGGGCTGCCGGGACACCATCGGCAGCGACGAGATCCGCCGGCGGGCCAAGGGCGTCCAGCCCAAGGTGGTCGCGGCGCTCCAGAACATCCGCCAGACCATGCGCAGGGCCGGCTACGCCGACTCCTCGTACCAGCTGGTCTACCAGTCGTACTTCAACCCGATCACCCCGGACATCCGGCGCAACGACTACCTCGGCAAGGTCGTCGACGGCTGCCCGGCGTTCCCCGAGGACCTCGCCTGGGGCCACAACTGGGTGGTGCCGACCCTGAGCGACGCCCTGCGCGGCGCGGCCGAGCAGGTGCCCGGCGTCCGGTACCTGGACCAGCGGCGGGTCGCCTTCGGGCACGAGGTCTGCGCGGAGTGGACGAGCTCCCCGTACGAGTACACCAACGGGGACGTCATCAACCTCGCCGAGTGGGTGCGCAACGGCTGCGACTCGCAGATCGGCATCCCCGGGCTGTGCATGAACATGGTCCGCCAGTCGTACCACCTGCGGGTGGCCGGCTACCGCGGCGAGGGCGTCTGCCTCGGCCAGTTCTACGCCCGGCCCGAGCTGGTGCAGGCGTACTGCACGCTCAACCAGCAGAACACCACCTCGATCCAGCCGCTCTCTCCCGGACAGCCGTTCGGCGACGTCCCCGAGGACGGCTCCTGGTACCAGTTGACCAACGCGGCCGGCGGCAACGTGCTCGACCTCGCCGGCGGCGGCAGCTACGGCGACTCCACCAACGGCCGGCCCGCGATCACCTATCCGGCCGGCGGCGGCCTCAACCAGTCCTTCGTCCTGGAGGCCAAGGCCGGCGGCAGCTACGAGCTCGACTTCAGCGGCAACCGGGACATGTGCCTGGACGCCGACGCCGCCTCCACCGCCCCCGGCACCCGGATCCAGCAGTGGCGCTGCAACGGCGGCGGCAACCAGCACTGGGTGTTCAAGCCGGCCGGCGACGGCCGCTACAAGATCGCCGACTCCCAGGACCAGACCAAGGTCCTGGCCGTCGGCAGCACCCTCGACGCCAAGGGCAACCCGTACGTCGAACTCGCCGCCGACACCGGCGCAGCCAACCAGCTCTGGCAGCTCACCAAGCTGGGCATCGTCTACGTCCACGGCTGATCCACCCCGCACCGCCCCGGGCCGTGGCCGCCCCCCCCCGGGGGGGGCCGGCCCGGCCCCCGGCCCCCCCCGGGGGGGGCCCCGGGGGGCCCCCGGGCCCGGGGGGGGGGGGGGGGGGT
>NZ_JBIVSD010000012.1:68473-268435 GCF_044756065.1 Kitasatospora sp. NPDC092039
ACCGGGCCACACCAAACACGGTCTGCCACCCAACCTTGGGGGCATTGTTCGGCCCCCCGGCGCCCCCCCCCCCCCCCCCCCGGGGGCGGCCCCCCCCCCGCCGGGGCGCCCACGGCCGCGTCCCCGGGCACCGCCGGGCGGCGGCCCAGGGGCGCCACGGGGCCTCGGTTCGGGGGCGTGCCGTAGGCTCACGGGAAAATCGTTGCGCCGGAGCCGCGCGGGACCACGAGCGGGGCGGGGAGTCCAGACCAGATGAGCACGGCATCGAGCACTGAGTCGTCCAGCACCCAGCCCGGAGCGGCGGCGCCGGTGGAGGCCCCCGAGGAGCGCACGGGCCGCGTGCCCCGGCGGTTCGGGGCGCTGGTGGACCGCTTCGCGCCCGCGCTGGGCGCGTACGCGGTGGTGAAGGCGATCGGCATGACCGTCTTCCTGCTGCTGCTCTCGCACACCGGCGACTACCTGACGAAGCAGCCGGGCCGCGGTGGCGCCGCCACCCCGTGGGACGTCCTGGGCACCTGGGACGGCGTCTGGTACCAGCGGATCGCCGAGGACGGCTACAACCCGCAGCTGATCCCGCTGCACGGCTTCCCGCTGGCCACCTACTACGAGAACTCGGCCGCCTTCTTCCCGCTCTACCCCTGGCTGATGCGGCTGGTCGGCGCGGTCACCGGGCTCGGTACGTACGGCTCCGGGATGGTCGTCTCGGTGCTGGCCTCGCTGGTCGCCGCGGCGGGGATCTTCGCGATCGCCGAGCGGCTCGGCGGCTTCCGGGCGGGCGTGATCGCGGCGGTGCTCTGGGGGCTGTTCCCGGGCTCCGGCGTGGAGTGGGCGGTCTACTCGGACTCGCTGTTCGTCGCGCTGTCCGCCTGGGCCTGCTACTGCGTGATGACCCGTCGCTGGATCGCGGCCGGCCTGCTGACCCTGGTGGCGGGCCTCAACCGGCCGACCGCCGCCGTACTGATCGCCGCCGTCTCGATCGCCGCGCTGGTCGCGCTGGTCCGCCGCACCGACGGGGTGGCCCGTCCGCTGACCGCGATGCTGGTCACCCCCTGGGGCCTGCTCGGCTACGTGGCCTGGGTCGGCTGGAAGATGGGCGACTGGACCGGCTACTTCAAGCTCCAGCAGGGCGCCTGGAACCGCTACTTCGACGGCGGCGTGTCCACCGTGCGCACGATCAGGGACGTGCTCGCCGGCCACTGGGTCTACTGGCAGGCCAACCCCGTCCCGGACCTGATCGCGATCGTCCTGCTGATCGCCCTGCCCGGGCTGCTGGTGCTGCTCTGGCGCACCCGGCCGCCGCTGGTGCTGTGGGTCTACACCGGGCTCACGCTCTTCACCGCGTTGAGCACCAACCAGATCTTCGGCAACATCTCGCGCTACCTGCTGCCCGCCTTCCCGCTCTGCATCGGCCTGGCGGTGGCGCTGCGCCGGGTGCGGACCTCCTCGCTGGCCGGGCTGCTGGCGACGCCGGTCCTCGCGGCGGGCTGGTACGCGGGCTATGCGCTGTTCGAGTTGGGCATCCCGTAGACCGCCGTTGGTTGGCTACGGGATCATCCGGCAGCAGACGGGCCGTTGCTAACCTCGGACGTATGACGACGACCCCGCCGCCCGCGCGCCAGATCCGCGACATCTCCGGGCTGATGGACCACGCGAGCCACGTGCTGGCCACCCGGATGGCGGCCGCCTTCACCGAGCTCGGGATCACCCCGCGCGCCTACTGCGTGCTGTTCCACGCGCAGGAGGCCGAGCGCACCCAGATCCAGCTGGCCGAGCTGACGGACCTGGACAAGACGACCATGGTGGTCACCGTCGACGAACTGGAGAAGGCGGGCCTGGCTGAGCGCCGTCCGTCCGCGACCGACCGGCGGGCCCGGATCGTCTCGGTCACCGAGGCGGGCGCGCGGGCCGTGGTGCAGGGCACCGCGATCGCCGACCGGGTGCACCGCGAGCTGCTGGAGTCGCTGCCGCGGCCCGAGCGCGAGGTGTTCGTCTCCGCCCTGACGCACCTGGTGGACGGCCATCTCGCGGAGCCGGTCGAGGTCGAGCGCACCGTCCGCCGGGCCCGCCGTTCCCGGGGCTAGCGGGGCCGGGGCCGGTCTCCGACCGCCGTACCCGAGAGCCCGGACCGTCCGCGCGCATCTACTCCCGAGATAGATAGTCCCGAACAAAACAATCTGATAGCGTCCTACCCGGTACTCGACGAACCGGGAGAACCGCCATGACCACGCACGCCCCGGCCGCCACCAGGCCGGCTTCCGCAGCCCCCGCCCGCTCCCGCACCCTCGCCCTCGTGGTGCTCTGCGCGGGAATGCTGATGATCATCCTGGACGGCTCGATCGTCACCGTGGCCCTGCCCGCCATCCAGCAGGACCTCGGCTTCTCGCCGTCCGGACTGACCTGGACGGTCAACGCCTACCTGATCGCCTTCGGCGGCCTGCTCCTGCTGGCCGGCCGGCTCGGCGACCTGATCGGCCGCAAGCGGGTGTTCGTCGCCGGACTCGCCGTCTTCACCGCCGCCTCGCTGCTCTGCGCCGTCGCCACCAGCCCCGGGCTGCTGATCGGCGCCCGCTTCCTCCAGGGCGCCGGCGGCGCGCTGGCCTCCTCGGTCAGCCTCGGGATGATCGTCACGCTCTTCCCCGAACCGCGCGAACGCGGCCGCGCGATCGGCGCGTTCAGCTTCGTCGGCGCGGCCGGCGCCTCCATCGGCCAGGTGCTCGGCGGCGTCCTCACCGAAGCCCTCGACTGGCACTGGATCTTCCTGATCAACCTGCCGCTCGGCATCGCCGCCGCGCTGCTCGCCGTCCGGGTGCTGGAGCCCGAGCGCGGCCCCGGCCTGCGGGCCGGCGCCGACGCCCCCGGCGCCGTGCTGATCACCGCCGCCCTGATGCTCGGCGTCTACACCATCGTCGGCACCGGCGAGCACGGCTGGACCTCCGTCCGCACCCTCGGCCTGGGCGCGCTCGCCGTCGCCCTGCTGGCCGCCTTCCTGTGGCACGAGGGGCGGGCCGCCCACCCGCTGCTGCCCCTGCGGATGTTCCGCTCGCGCAGTGTCTCCGGCGCCAACCTCGTCCAGGTCCTGACCATCTCCGGGATGTTCGGGTTCCAGATCCTGGTCGCCCTCCACATGCAGAACGTGCTCGGCTACGGGGCCGCCGCCACCGGCCTCGCGATGCTGCCGGCCGCCGTCGCCATCGGCGCGGTGTCCCTGCTGCTCTCCGCCCGGCTGAGCGCGCGCTTCGGCGAGCGCCGCGTCCTGCTAGCCGGGCTCGCCCTGCTGGTCGCCGCGCTCGGCCTGCTCACCCGGCTGCCCGCGGACGCCGACTACGCCGTGCACCTGCTGCCGACCATGCTGCTGATCGGCGGTGGCGGCCTGGTGCTCTCCACCCTCGCCGTGCTCGGCATGTCGGGCGCCGGACCGGCCGACGCGGGCACCGCCTCCGGGCTCTTCAACACCACCCAGCAGATCGGCGGCGCGCTCGGGGTCGCCGTCCTCACCACCCTCGCCGACGGCCGCACCGCGGCCCTCTCGGCCGCCGGGCAGCCCGCCACCGAGGCGCTCGCGGACGGCTTCCGGCTCGCCTTCGCGGTGGCCGCGGGCCTGCTGGCGACGGCTCTGCTGCTCGCCGCCACCGTACTGCGGCCCGCCGGGCGCCAGGATTGACGAACCGTCAACCAGCCCCGCCCCGGCCCGCGTTCGGCGGAGTCGGGGCGGCGGGCGTCACGGCCAGACCAGGCAGTACAGCTGGTGCCCGGCGTCGTGCAGCCGGTTGGCGAAGTCCTGCCACTCGTGCAGCATGCTGTAGATCACGAACGCGTCCCGCGGCCCGCGCCGGTCCGGCACGGTGGACCAGATGAAGGCGGCGGCGCCGAGCTCGGTCTCGTCGGCCTTGCGCAGCGGCTCGACGACGTTGTGGGGGAGCTGGACGACGGCGTAGTCGGGGTGCAGCACGACCAGTTCCAGCGGCGGCACCTGGTGCAGCGGGACGCCCTGGATGCCGGTGAGCACCATGGCGCTCATCGTCTCCGGTTTGATCTTGGTGGAGAGGTGGCCGGTGGGGGAGCCGCTGGTCTCCATCAGGTCGCCGAGCCGCCCCAGCGAGCCGAGCTCACCGGCGTCCAGGCCGAGCCCGCCCGGGCCGAGCGCGGTGGGGACCCTCGCGGCGGTCGCGCGGTCCGGGGCGCCGAAGTACTTGTAGGTCACCCCCACGCGTCCCTCACCCCGCCTCTCACCGCCGCGACGACCACGGCCCGTACCCGCTCCCGTACCCCCGCGTGCGGCCTCGGTGGGCCGGCGGGAGCCCCCCGCGGCCTCGTCGTAGCCGTCCTGCGCCTCGGACACTCGGACCATCCTCACCGGAATTCGCCGGAATCGACAGACCCCCGCACGTCCGGCGTCCCACCGGACGTGCTCCTTACCCGTCATGCGCCGCCGTACCCATTCGCGGTACGCGGCAGTCCTCTCCACACCCCTGCACACAGACCGGAGCGCCTGCGCACTCTGTGTACACAGTCTGACTGGTCCCCGGTCCGGTGCAGTCAGCGGCCCCTGCTGTACGGACAACCGTACAGACAACGGTGCCCGGATCATCGTTCCAGATGATCGGGTCGGACATGCAGAGCGCGAGGACACGATTTGAGACCATGTCTTTTGTGAGCTACCCCTACGAAGCCCCCCAGTCCCAGTCGCTGTTCGACCGCGCCTCCGTGGTGACGCCCGGCGGCGTGAACTCCCCGGTGCGCGCCTTCCGCGCGGTCGGCGGCACGCCGCGCTTCATGGTGTCCGGCACCGGCCCCTACCTCACCGACGCCGACGGCCGCGAGTACGTCGATCTGGTGTGCTCGTGGGGTCCGATGATCCTCGGCCACGCGCACCCCCCGGTGATCGAGGCCGTCCAGCGGGCCGTCTCCAACGGCACCTCCTTCGGCACCCCCGGCGAGGGCGAGGTCGAGCTGGCCGAGGAGATCGTCTCCCGGGTCGCCCCGGTCGAGCAGGTCCGCCTGGTCTCCTCCGGCACCGAGGCCACCATGTCCGCGATCCGGCTGGCCCGCGGGTTCACCGGCCGGGCGAAGGTGGTCAAGTTCGCCGGCTGCTACCACGGCCACGTGGACGCGCTGCTGGCCGCCGCCGGTTCCGGCGTGGCCACCTTCGGCCTGCCGGACACCCCGGGCGTCACCGGCGCCCAGGCCGGCGACACCATCGTGCTGCCGTACAACGACCTGGCCGCCGTCGAGCGGGCCTTCGCCGCCCACCCGGGCGAGATCGCCTGCGTGATCACCGAGGCCTCGCCCGGCAACATGGGCGTCGTCCCGCCGCTGCCCGGCTTCAACGGCGGCCTGGCCCGGCTCTGCCGGGAGAACGGCGCGCTGTTCATCTCCGACGAGGTGATGACCGGCTTCCGCGTCTCCAAGGCCGGCTGGTACGGCCTGGAGGCGGCGAACGAGGGCTGGGCGCCGGACCTGCTGACCTTCGGCAAGGTCATGGGCGGCGGCTTCCCGGCCGCGGCCTTCGGCGGCCGCGCCGACGTGATGGCGCACCTGGCCCCGGCCGGCCCGGTCTACCAGGCGGGCACCCTGTCCGGGAACCCGGTCGCCACCGCGGCCGGCCTGGCCCAGCTGCGCGGCTGCACCGACGAGGTGTACGCGACGGTGGACAAGGTCGCCGCCGAGATCTCCGGCCTGGTCACCGACGCGCTCACCAAGGAGGGCGTGACGCACCGGCTGCAGACCGCCGGGAACATGTTCTCGGTGTTCTTCACCGAGGCCCCGGTCACCGACTACGACGAGGCCAGGACCCAGGAGGCGTACCGTTTCACCGCCTTCTTCCACGCGATGCTGGCCGAGGGCGTCTACCTGCCGCCGTCCGCCTTCGAGTCCTGGTTCGTCTCGGCGTCCCACGACGAGCGGGCGATCGAGCGGATCGCCGCCGCCCTGCCGGCCGCCGCGCGCGCCGCTGCCGCCGCCACGGCCTGACCCGCCGCGGCCCGAACCCGATTCCCCAGGAGCAGTCGAGAAGTGAGCGCCAAAGAGATCACCGTCGTCCACGTGATGCGGCACGGCGAGGTGCACAACCCGGAGGGCGTCCTGTACGGGCGCCTGCCGGACTACCACCTGTCCGAGCTGGGCCGGAAGATGGCCGAGCGGGTCGCCGAGGACCTGGCCGACCGGGACGTCACCCACGTGGTGGCCTCCCCGCTGGAGCGGGCCCAGGAGACGGCCGCGCCGATCGCCGAGGCGCACGGCCTGGCCGTCGCGGCGGACGGGCGGCTGATCGAGGCGGAGAACGTCTTCGAGGGCAAGACCTTCGGGGTCGGCGACGGCTCGCTGCGCAACCCGGGCTACTGGAAGTACCTCACCAACCCGTTCAAGCCCTCCTGGGGCGAGCCGTACCTCGACCAGGCGGTCCGGATGATGGGGGCGATCGGTGCCGCCCGGGACGCCGCGCGCGGGCACGAGGCGGTCTGCGTCAGCCACCAGCTGCCGATCTGGATCCTGCGCTCCTTCGTGGAGCGCCGCCGGCTCTGGCACGACCCGCGCAACCGGCAGTGCTCGCTGGCCTCGCTGACCAGCTTCACCTTCGAGGGCGACCGGATCGTCTCGGTCGGCTACCGCGAGCCGGCCCGCGACCTGCTGCCCGCGCACCTGGTCGGCAAGGGCCGCAAGGGGGACAAGCCGGTGGGCAAGAGCTTCGGCGCCTAGCCTTCCGCCCCTCCCGTAAGCGGTGCGTAAGTATGACTTCGGGTCACCTGGCACGTGCCGGGTGACCCGAAGTCGTCGCAGGTCAGACGCGGTGCGGCGCGCAAGGCAGGACCCCGGCGAACCTGCCCGGAACTCCATGCGAAACTTTTCACATGTCTGCCATGACGCGCCCCCGTCCCCGTGTCGCCGCAGCAGCCGTCGTCACCGTCGCCGCTGCCGCGCTCGCCCTCACCGGCTGCTCCTCCTCGGGCTCGTCGGGCGGCGGCGAGGGCCAGGTCGGCTTCGTCACGGTCAAGGGCACCAACCTGTCGAAGGCGGAGGCGGGCAAGCGCGGCGACGCGCCGGACATCTCCGGGGAGACCCTGGAGGGCACCCCGGCCAAGCTCTCCGACTACCGGGGCAAGATCGTCGTGCTGAACGTCTGGGGCTCCTGGTGCGGCCCGTGCCGGGCCGAGGCCAAGAGCCTCCAGAACGTCTCGGAGAAGTACAAGGACCAGGGCGTCCAGTTCCTCGGCATCAACACCCGGGACACCGAGAAGCAGAACGCCGTCCGCTTCGAGCAGGAGCAGGGCGTCACCTACCCGAGCCTCTTCGACCCGGCCGGCACCCAGCTGCTCAAGTTCCCCAAGGGCAGCCTCAACCCGCAGTCCATCCCGACCACCCTGATCGTCGACCGGGACGGCAGGCTGGCCGCCCGCGCCGTCGGCGGCACCACCGAGGACGCGCTGGAGTCGATCCTCCAGCCGGTGGTCGCGGAGCAGAAGCAGTGAGCCTGCCGCAGCAGCTCGCCGACAACACCGGGACGCTCCAGAGCGGGGCGCTGCTGGTGGCCGCGCCGATCGCGCTGGTGGCCGGGCTGGTGTCGTTCTTCTCGCCCTGCGTGCTGCCGCTCGTCCCGGGCTACCTGTCGTACGTGACCGGCTTCTCCGCCGCCGACCTCGCGGACGCGCGCGGCGCCCGGCGCGGCCGGATGCTGCTCGGGGCGACGCTGTTCATCCTCGGCTTCACCGCCGTGTTCGTCTCGGGCGGGGCGCTGTTCGGGCAGTTCGGCGACACCCTCCAGGAGCACAAGCGGGCCATCTCGATCGTGCTCGGGGCGGTGACGATCGTGATGGGCCTCGCCTTCATGGGCCTCGTCCCCGGCCTGAGCATGCGCGAGATGCGCTCCCACCGCCGTCCGGCGGTCGGCCTGCTCGGCGCCCCCCTGCTGGGCGTGGTCTTCGGCGTCGGCTGGACGCCGTGCATCGGCCCGACCCTGGCGACCGTCCAGAACCTGGCGCTGAACCAGGCCGACGCCGCGCGCGGCGCCATGCTGATGACCTTCTACTGCCTGGGCCTCGGCGTACCGTTCATCGTGGCCGCGGTGGCCTTCCGCCGGGCGCTGGGCGCCTTCGGCTGGGTCAAGCGGCACTACCCGCTCGTCATGAGGATCGGCGGCGGCATGCTCGTCGCGGTCGGTCTGCTGCTCGTCACCGGGATCTGGGACTCGATGATGAGCCAGCTGCAGTCCTGGACCGCCGACTTCCAGATCGGAATCTGACCGTGAGCAACACCACGACCGAGACCGAGCAGCCCCCGGCGCCGGACGACGGCGCGGCCGAGCGGCTCAGCACCGCGCCGGTCGAGTCCGAAGGCCCGACCGGCATAGGGACGTTCGGCTGGGCGCGCTGGATGTGGCGCCAGCTGACGTCCATGCGGGTCGCCCTGATCCTGCTCTTCCTGCTGTCCCTGGCGGCCATCCCCGGCTCGCTGATCCCGCAGTACCAGAACGGCCAGGGCCAGTTGAAGGTCGAGGCCTGGAAGGCGCAGCACGCCACCGTCGCCCCGGTCTACGAGAAGCTCCAGCTGTTCGACGTCTACAGCTCGGTCTGGTTCTCCGCGATCTACATCCTGCTGTTCGTCTCGCTGGCCGGCTGCATCGTCCCGCGCACCTGGCAGTTCGTCGGCGTGCTGCGCTCCCAGCCGCCGGCCGCGCCGCGCAACCTGACCCGGATGCCGGTGCACGCCGCCTGGCGCACCGACGCGGACGCCGACCGGGTGAACGCCGCCGCGCACCGGCTGCTGCGCAGGCGCGGCTTCCGCGCGCACCTGTCCGGCGGCTCGGTCGCGGCCGAGAAGGGCTACCTGCGCGAGGTCGGCAACCTGCTGTTCCACCTGTCGCTGTTCGCGCTGCTCGGCGGCTTCGCCTGGTCCAGCCTGGCCGCCGGCACCGGCGGCAAGCTGATGATCGAGGGCGAGGGCTACTCCAACACCATCACCCAGCTCGACGACTTCAACGGCACCCGGTTCTACGGCAGCCAGGACCTCGACCCCTTCTACCTGAAGCTGAACGGCTTCACCTCGAAGTTCCAGGAGAAGGGCGACCAGATCGGCGCCGCCCGGCAGTTCACCGCGAACGTCGAGTACTACGCGGGCAGCGACGAGTCGAAGCTGAAGAAGTCGACGATCGAGGTCAACCACCCGCTGGAGGTCGGCGGCAGCAAGGTCTACCTGATCGGCCACGGCTACGCCCCGGTCATCACCGTCAAGAACGGCAAGGGCGACGTCGTCTACCGGGGTGCCGTGCCGTTCCTGCCGCAGGACGGCAACCTCACCTCCACCGGCGTCGTGAAGGTCTCCGACTACGGCACCGGCCCCGACGGCAACAAGACCCAGCTGGGCTTCTCCGGCTTCTTCCTGCCGACCGCCCCGCTGAGCTTCGAGGGCACCGGCCCGGTCTCGCTGTTCCCCGGTGACGCCGCCCCCGAACTGGTGCTGAACGCCTTCGCGGGCGACCTCGGCACCGACTCCGGCCTGCCGCAGAACGTCTACCAGCTCAACACCCGCAAGCTCACCCAGCTCACCCGGGACGGCGAGCCGGCCAAAGCCCGGCTCAAGCCCGGCCAGGGCTGGGAGCTCCCCGACGGCTACGGCTCGGTGACCTTCGAGGGCTACAAGCAGTGGGCCAGCTTCAACGTCACGCACCGCCCGGGCAACTCGATCGCCCTGGCCGGCGGAGTGCTGGCGATCCTCGGTCTGATCGGCTCGCTGTTCATCCAGCGCCGCCGGATCTGGGTGCGGGCGGTCGCCCTGCCGGGCGGCGGCACCCAGGTGGAGCTGGCCGGCCTGGCCCGCAGCGAGTCGGCGAAGATCGCCGAGGAGCTGGCGGAGCTGGCGGTCGACCTCCAGGACGACGCCCCGGCCTCCGAGGAGGACGACGCCCCGGACTCCGCGGAGGAGGGCGGGGACGGCGCCGAGCGCTCCGCCGCCGCTCCCGACGCGGTGTCCGACGACCCCGAGGCCGAGGCCTCAGCCCCCGCAGTCCCTGCCGACCAGAACTCCAAGGAGTAGACGGTGCAACTCGCCTCGGCGGTCGACCCCCAGCTGGCCGACCTCTCCAACAAGCTGATCTATTCGGCGATGGTGGTCTACACGCTCGCCATGTTCGCCCACATGATCGAGTGGACCTTCGGCAGCAAGGGCGCCGTCGCCGTCCGCTCGAAGGAGCAGGCCGTCAGCCTCGGCGAGACCGTCGCCACGGCCGGGAAGAAGGCCAAGAAGGTCACCGTCACCGTGGCGGGGGCCGGCGGCGGCACCACCACGCTCACCCGCACCGCGGTCGCGGGCGAGGGCGCGACGGTGGTCACCAGCGGGCGCGGCGCGGACGAGGAGGACGGCCCGGGCGCGGCCGGCACCAGCGAGCGGGCCGACCTGGCCGGCCGGATCGCCGTCTCGCTCACCGTGCTCGCCGCCCTGCTGCACGCGGGCGGGATCGTCACCCGCGGCCTCTCGGTCTCCCGCTGGCCGTGGGGCAACATGTACGAGTTCTCCTGCGCCTTCGCCTTCGCGATGACGGCGGCGTACCTGGTGCTGCTGGCCACGAGGAAGAACGTCCGCTGGCTGGGCCTGCCGGTCGTCCTCGCGGGGCTGCTGACCCTCGGCATCGCCACCACGGTGCTCTACACCGACTCCGAGCAGCTCGTCCCGGCGCTGCACTCGCCGTGGCTGGCGATCCACGTCTCCACCGCGATCTTCTGCGGCGGCGCCTTCTACGCGGCGTTCATCGCCACGCTGCTGTACCTCGGCAAGGACTCCTTCGACAAGCGGATGGCGGCCGGCCTCACCACCGGCCCGCTGGGCACCTCGGCCTCGATCTGGCGCCGGCTGCCCGCCGCGTCGACCTTCGACAAGCTGTCGTACCGGATCAACGCCCTGGTCTTCCCGCTGTGGACGTTCACCATCATCGCGGGCGCGATCTGGGCCGAGGCGGCCTGGGGCAAGTACTGGGAGTGGGACCCGAAGGAGACCTGGTCGTTCATCACCTGGGTCGCCTACGCCTGCTACCTGCACGCCCGGGCGACGGCCGGCTGGAAGGGCCGCAAGGCCGCCTACCTGGCGCTGGCGGCGTTCGCCTGCTGGCTCTTCAACTACTACGGCGTGAACATCTTCGTCACCGGAAAGCACTCCTACGCGGGGATCTGACCGGGACGCACGACCACCCACCGGCCCGGCTCTCTCCCACAGGTAGCCGGGCCGAGGTGCAACAGGGGTAGTGCGCGCCGGCCGCCGGTCGGTGCGAGAGGGAACTGAGGAGGAAATCGCGCAATGGAGTGCGACGAGGTCATGTTGACCGTCCGAATCACCGCCGCCGAGCGCATGCTGCTCCGCCGGCTCGCCCAGGGACACCGGAGCGACGTGTCCGAGGTGGTGTCCGACGCGCTGCTGGACATCATCCCCACGCTCAGCGCGCCGGGGGACGCCTACCGGCTGCTGGGGGCGCTGGCGGTGCCCGCGCCGTGCGCCCTGACGGTGTGGCTGCCGACCCCGCTGGCCGACCTGCTGGTGCCCGGCGCGGCCCGGATCGCGCAGATCACCGACGTCCGGATCGAGTCGGCCAGCGCCGCCCTGGGTGCGGCGCTGCGGCTCTGGCTGGCCCAGGACCCGGTCCGGCTGGCGACCAACCTCAGCGTGATGCACGCGGGCCGGCCGGCCGCCCTGGTGGCCGCCTGACGGGGGTCAGCTCGCCAGCGGCAGCCGGGTGCCGCCGAGGCCCGGCGCGGCGGGGCGGCCGTCGTAGGCGTCCCGCCGGGCCGGTACCGCCGGGCCCTCGGCCGGGCCGTCCAGCGGCGCGGTGAGCAGCAGGCACTCGGCCGCCGTCAGGCCGTCCTGGAGCAGTTGGACCCGTACCGCGTGCCGGCCGCCCGCCGCGGCCGGTGCGTCGACCGGCCCGGAGGCCGGCCCGGCGGCGGGTTCGGGGACCGCCCGGACGAGGCAGGGCCGGTCCAGCTCGATGTACCGCTCGAAGGAGGTCACCAGCTCGACCGGCACCACCGGCTCGGGGTGGCGCAGCCGCTGGGCGGCCTGCCGGGCGGCCTCCAGCACCAGCATCCCGGGCACGTGGTCCAGCTCGTGGTCGAACAGCACCGGGTGGGTGGCGTCGGCGCGCAGCAGCCAGGTGTCCGGGGCGAGGGTCGGGCTGAGCACCACGTCGGCGGGCTGGGCACGGCCGACCAGTTCGGGGGCGGCGGGCGCCGGCGGCCGTGGCGCGGCGGTGCGCCGCCCGGGGCCGCGCAGCCGGGCGTACGAGGCGGGGGAGACCACCCGCAGCCGGCCGGTGCCCCGGCCGATCGGCCGGCCGTCCCGGGTGACGTCGACGCACACCCGCAGCGAGACCAGCTCGCCGTGCCGCATCCGGACGTCCTCGCAGTCGACGGCCAGCATCAGCGAGGCGGGGCCGGTGGTGACGGCCAGGCCCGGCAGTCCGGATCCGTCGAGCGCGTAGGAGAGGTCCTCCATCACGAAGTGGTGGCCGCGCGGCACCCCGAAGCCGGCGTGGCCGATCAGCAGCCCGGCCTGCCGGATCGTTTCGGCGAGCAGCACCGGGTCGTGGTAGCGGTCCCCGGGGAGCCGGTAGAAGCCGTGCAGCCGGGGCCACTGGGCGCCGAGCAGGAAGCCGTACGGGCCGGTGGACCGCCAGCCGGTGAGGAACACCTCGGAGACCGCGGCGCGGTGCACCAGGTGCCGGGAGACGGTCCGGTCGTGGAAGTCGTAGCCGGTCGCGGGGCCGTCGTGGAAGTCGAGGCCGCCACCGCTGCCCGGGCCGGGGTGGGCGTACGGGCCGCGCGGGTCCGGCTCTACGATCGATGGCATGACTGGCCCCCGCCTCAGGGTGTCGGTCGGAGCGGCCGCCACGGCCGTCCGAGCAAAACATACATACCACCCGGTTTGTCTTTGCCGACCGGGGTGCCCGGGCCGCACTCTCCGGTACGGCCACGCTACCTGCCCCGTGCGCTGGGGGAATGCCCGTTCGGCGGACCTCGGACCATCGGTGGGGGGCCGTCCCCGCTGGACGGCGGGGGCGAAACAGGCGCTAGATTAGATACCAACCATGCGGTTTCGGACGTTCCCGTCCGCATGCGGCGCCGCCTCGCGGGGGCGCGCCGACAGCAGCCGGGTGGGGCGGGGATCGCGCCCGGTCGAGTCCGGAGGGGGCCAGTGGTCAAGCAGGAACGGGCCGGGCGGACCCGGCAGGCCGTACTGCTCGCGGCCGCGGAGACCTTCGCGCGGGTGGGCTTCGAGGCCGCCAGCCTGGTCGACATCAGCCGTCGGGCCGGGGTGAGCAAGGGGGCCCTCTACTTCCACTTCGTGTCCAAGCAGGCCCTCGCCGACGGGGTGCGCCGCGCCTCCGGGCGGGAGGTCGGCTCGGCCGCGCTGCGCGCGCTGCGGGCCGACGGCCCGGCGCTCCAGGGCCTGATCGACTTCTCCCACGAGCTGGCCCGGATGCTGCGGGAGGACGTGGTGGTGCGGGCCGGCGTCCGGCTGGTCCAGCAGGGCCGGCGCCGGGACGGCGTCCTGGAGGGCCCGTCCGGCCGGGCCGCCCCGGTGGCCGCCGACGTCGCCTGGCGCAGCCTCACCGCCGTCGTCCACCGGCTGCTGGACCGCGCCGCCGAGGCCGGTGAGCTGGGCCCGGGGGTGGACCGTCGGGCCGCCGCCGAACTGCTCACCGCGGTGGCGGCGGGCCAGGTGCTGCTCGGGGGCGAGGGGACCGGCGCGCCCGGGCCGGAGACGGTGAGCCGGCTCTGGACGGCCGCGCTGCCGGCCCTGGTGGCGGCGGAGCACCGGGCGGGCTACCGGGTCTGACCCGGCGCGGTCGCGGGGCTCCCGGTGGCCCGGCCCTGCCCGGTGGCCCGGTGCGTCGGACGGCCCGGGCGCGCCCGACGGCTCAGGCGCGCTCGGCGACGCTCAGCCGGGCGAGCGCGTGCGGCTGGACCAGGCCGGGCAGCAGCAGCGTCCAGAGGTCGGACATCCGCTGGACCAGGTCCTGCCGGTCGGCCAGCACCTGGGAGCTCAGCTGGATGCCGGTGACGGCCCCGGTGATCACCCCGGAGGCCGCGGTCAGGTCGACCCCCGGGTGGAGGTCGCCGGCCTCCCGGGCGCGCTCCAGCAGTGCTCCGACCGTGTCCATCCAGCCCTGGTAGGCCGCGATCTGCGGCTGGGTGAAGCTGCCGTGCTCGATCGTCAGCCGGATGCTGCCGCGCACCAGCGGGTCGGTCTGGAGAGCGCGGGCGAAGGCGTACCCGAGGTCGATGAGGTTCTGCACCGGGCTGTCCGAGGACGGTGCCCACCCGGAGATCCAGGCGCCCTGCCCCTCGATGACGGCGAGCGCCAGGTCCTCCTTGGAATGGAAGTGGAAGTACAGCGCGCCCTTGGTGACGCCGGCCCGGTCCAGGATCTCGGCCATCGTGGCGGCGGCGTAGCCCCGCTCGTCGAACACCTCGGCCGCCGCGACGAGTACCGCCTGGCGGGTCGCCAGCGCGCGGGCCTGCCTGGCCATCGCAGCCTCCCTGGAAAGTTCTGGTCCCGGCAGCGGCCGGTCCCGTGGGGGCGGACGGGGCGGCGGACGCGTACCGCCCAGCAGGTATCCTACCGAGCCCTCCGCGGCCCCCTCCGGCCCCGGCCGACCGGGCGGGGGCCCGGCCGGCGCGGCCCCCGGGGAACGCCCGACGGCCGGCCACCCCGTTCGGGTGACCGGCCGTCGGCTCGGGCGGTCAGGCCGCCTGCTGCCAGCTGAACGGCGAGTAGTACGCCGGGCGGCGCTCCAGGCGCTGCCAGTTGGCGATCGGCTCCATCGGCGCGGCGGCGGCGGCCTGCTGCGCGGCGGCGGCGCGCGCGGCGAGGACGGCGGTCAGGGCGGCGAGTTCCTCGTCGGTGAGAGTGCCGCGGACGATGCGGACGAGGGGTTCGGCGGAAGCGGTCATGTCCTGGTTTCTCCCCCGGTGGCTGTGGTCTGAGTGGGTGCCCGGTGCGGGCTGCTGCGGTGGAGCGGGTGCGCTGGGAGGCGCCGCTACATCGGCGGGTTGCCGTGCTTGCGGCTGGGCAGGTCGGCGTGCTTGGTGCGGAGCATGGCGAGGGCGGCGGAGATCACCTGACGGGTCTCGGTCGGGTCGATGACGTCGTCCACGAGGCCGCGCTCGGCCGCGTAGTACGGGTGCATCAGCTCGCTCTTGTACTCCTTGATCTTCTGGGCGCGCATGGCGTCCGGGTCCTCGGCGGCGTTGATCTCGCGCCGGAAGATGACGTTGGCCGCGCCCTCGGCGCCCATCACGGCGATCTCGTTGGTCGGCCAGGCGTAGGACAGGTCCGCGCCGATGGAGCGGGAGTCCATCACGATGTAGGCGCCGCCGTAGGCCTTGCGCAGGATCAGCGAGATGCGCGGCACGGTGGCGTTGCAGTACGCGTAGAGCAGCTTGGCGCCGTGCCGGATGATGCCGCCGTGCTCCTGGTCGACGCCGGGCAGGAAGCCGGGGACGTCGAGCAGGGTGACCAGCGGGATGTTGAAGGCGTCGCACATCTGGACGAAGCGGGCGGCCTTCTCGCTCGCGTCGATGTCCAGCACGCCGGCCAGCGACTGCGGCTGGTTGGCGATGATGCCGACGACGTGGCCGTCGATCCGGGCGAGCACGCAGAGCACGTTGGTGGCCCAGCGCTCGTGGACCTCCAGGTACTCGCCGTGGTCGACGATCTCCTCGATCACCTTGCGCATGTCGTACGGGCGGTTGCCGTCGGCGGGCACCAGGTCCAGCAGGCTGTCGTTGCGCCGCTCGACCGGGTCGTCGCTCATCACGGACGGCGGCATCTCGCGGTTGTTCTGCGGCAGCAGCGACAGGAGGTAGCGGACCTCCTCGATGCAGGACTGCTCGTCGTCGTAGACGAAGTGGGCGACACCGGAGACGCCGGCGTGCACGTCCGCGCCGCCGAGGCCGTTCTGGGTGATCTTCTCGCCGGTCACCGCCTGGACCACGTCCGGGCCGGTGATGAACATCTGCGAGGTCTCGCGGACCATGAAGACGAAGTCGGTCAGCGCGGGGGAGTACGCGGCGCCGCCGGCACACGGGCCGAGCATCACCGAGATCTGCGGGATGACGCCGGAGGCCTTGGTGTTGCGCTGGAAGATGCCGCCGTACCCGGCCAGGGCGGTGACGCCCTCCTGGATGCGGGCGCCGGCGCCGTCGTTCAGCGAGACCAGCGGAGCGCCGGCCGCGATGGCCATGTCCATGATCTTGTGGATCTTCTGGGCGTGGGCCTCGCCCAGTGCGCCGCCGAAGATCCGGAAGTCGTGCGCGTACGTGAAGACGGTGCGCCCGTGGACGGTGCCCCAGCCGACGACCACGCCGTCGGTGTGCGGCTTCTTCGCCTCCAGGCCGAAGCCCTGGGCGCGGTGCCGGCGGAACGGCTCGACCTCCTGGAAGGAGCCCTCGTCCAGCAGCAGCTCGATGCGCTCGCGGGCGGTCAGCTTGCCCTTGGCGTGCTGGGCCTCGGTGGCCTTGTCGCTGGGGCCGCGGCGGACCTTCTCGCGGAGCTCGTGCAGCTCGGCGACCCGCCCACGGGCGTCGGCCGGGACCTCCGGGACCTCGCCGTCGACCGGCGCCTCATGCACAACCGTCATCTCGAACCACTCCAAGGGTGAGGGAACTGTCCGACAGCCAACGTCTGCTGTGCCCCCGGCTGCGAATCACTTTCTTCACTTATGACTGTACGAGGGGCCGTGCGCTGGTTTCGGCGTCGATTCCGTACAAGGTCGGGTTCGTTTAGCTGTCAGGCCCTTACAGAAACGGCCGACCCGATCACCGTGCGCTCGGTGTTCATCCGGATACCGGGGGTTGTCGAACAGATGATGGTCCGATGATCTGAGCATGAAGAAAAGCGCAGGTCAGGACCGTCTGTCAGCGCCCCGAGCCGGTCCTCTCGGGGGGCGCTCAAGGTCCACTCCAGCCCGGTGGCCGGGGGTTCGCCGACCGGCCGAGGGATTGAGCAATCGTAGAGAAGCGCCAAAAACACCGAAGCCCACCCCGCGCGGTGGGGGTGGGCTGTCCGAGCGAGCGGGCGGACCCGCTCCGATCAGCTCTTCCTGCCGTCCTCGGGTTCGTCGCGGTCGCGCAGCTCCCGCTCGCGGCGGCGCAGGTCGGCCTCCCACTGCTTGAGCATGTCCTCGTGGTCTTTGTCGCTCTTCTTCAACGAGGCGAGGAACTCGGGGTCGTCGTCCGGCGCCAGCGGGCGCCCGCCGCGCGGAGCCGGGCGGCCCGGGCGGTCGTCGGCCGGGTACCCCGGGTCGGCCGCCCCGGCGGGCGCGGTCCGCAGGAAGCCGCGCTGCTTGCCGGCGATCAGCCAGGCGATCGGGCCCAGCGGCGGGAAGAGCAGCACGATCAGCACCCAGACCACCTTGGGCAGGTGCTTCACCTCGTCCTCGGGCGTGGTCAGGCAGTCCACGAACGCCCAGACCCAGAGCGCGAGCGGAAGGATGATGGTCAGAAGAATCCTCGGCACGGCTGGGATCTCCCCCCGGGCGACGACGGTGGCGGGCGCCTTCCAGGGGCCCTTGACCCGGCCAGGCTATCGGGTGGCGGATACTGACAGGCATGGCATACGACGATCTCCGCTCGTTTCTCCGCGCCCTCGACCGCGAGGGCGACCTCAAGCGCATCAAGGCGGAGGTGGACCCGCACCTGGAGATCGGCGAGATCGTCGACCGGGTGCAGAAGGCCAAGGGCCCGGCGCTGCTCTTCGAGAACGTCAAGGGCTCGTCGATGCCGCTGGCCATGAACGTCTTCGGCACCGAACGGCGGCTGGCCAAGTCGCTGGGCCTCAAGGGCCCGGAGGACATCTCCGAGAAGATCGCCGGCCTGCTCAAGCCGGAGCTGCCGCAGGGCTTCACCGGCTTCCGGGACGCCTTCGGCAAGCTCGCCTCGATGGCGCACGTCCCGCCCCGGCACGTGAAGTCCGGCGACGCCCCGGTGCAGGAGGTCGTGCTCACCGGTGACGACGTCGATCTGGACGCGCTGCCCGCCCTCTTCACCTGGCCGCTGGACGGCGGCTCGTTCTTCAACCTGGGACTGACCCACACCAAGGACCCGGACACCGGCATCCGCAACCTGGGCCTCTACCGCCTCCAGCGGCACGACCGCCGCACCATCGGCATGCACTGGCAGATCCACAAGGACAGCCGCAACCACTACGCGGTGGCGGCCAGGCGCGGCGAGCGCCTCCCGGTCGCGATCGCCTTCGGCTGCCCGCCGGCCGTCACCTACGCGGCCACCGCGCCGCTGCCCGGGGACATCGACGAGTACCTCTTCGCCGGCTTCGTCGCCGGGGAGCGGGTCCGGATGGTCGACTGCAAGACCGTGCCGCTGCAGGTCCCGGCCGACGCGGAGGTCGTGCTGGAGGGCTGGCTGGAGCCCGGCGAGATGCTGCCCGAGGGCCCGTTCGGCGACCACACCGGCTTCTACACCCCGCAGGAGCCGTTCCCGGCGCTGAAGATCGACTGCGTGACGATGCGCCGCCGCCCGATCCTCCAGTCCATCGTGGTCGGCCGCCCGCCGACGGAGGACGGCCCGCTCGGCAAGTTCACCGAGCGGTTCTTCCTGCCGCTGCTGAAGATCATCATCCCGGACATCGTCGACTACGACCTGCCCGAGGCCGGTGGCTTCCACAACTGCGTGATCGTCTCGATCGACAAGAAGTACCCCAAGCACGCCCAGAAGACGATGCACGCGATCTGGGGCGCGCACATGATGTCGCTGACCAAGCTGATCATCGTGGTGGACTCCGACTGCGACGTGCACGACTACCAGGAAGTCGCCTGGCGCGCCTTCGGCAACGTCGACTACAGCCGCGACCTCACCGTGGTCGAAGGCCCGGTGGACCACCTGGACCACGCCTCGTACCAGCAGTTCTGGGGCGGCAAGGCCGGCATCGACGCGACCCGCAAGCTGCCCGAGGAGGGCTACACCCGGGACGGCGGCTGGCCGG
Source organism: Kitasatospora sp. NPDC092039 (assembly GCF_044756065.1). Taxonomy (NCBI): domain Bacteria; kingdom Bacillati; phylum Actinomycetota; class Actinomycetes; order Kitasatosporales; family Streptomycetaceae; genus Kitasatospora; species Kitasatospora sp. NPDC092039. Next base: position 87,455 of record NZ_JBIVSD010000012.1, read on the forward strand.
AGATGGTGTCCTCGGACCCGGCGACGGCCGCCCTGGTCTCGCGCCGCTGGAAGGAGTACGGACTGTGAGCACGGCTGCCGTCGAGACCCCCGGGCGCACGAAGGCCTTCCTGCGCCTGGTGATGATCGAGCACTCGGTCTTCGCCCTGCCCTTCGCGTACATCGCCGCGCTGACGGCGATGTTCCTCGCCGACCGGCGGGTGCACTGGGGCGAGCTGTTCGTCGTCACCGTCTGCATGGTCGGGCTGCGCACCTTCGCGATGGCGGCCAACCGGATCATCGACCGCGAGATCGACGCCCGGAACCCGCGCACCGCCACCCGCGAACTGGTCACCGGCGCGGTGTCGTTGAAGACCGCGTACGTCGGCTCGGCCGTCGCCCTGGTGGTCTTCCTCGGCGCGGCGGCGATGCTCAACCCGCTTTGCCTGGCGCTCGCGCCGGTCGCCGTGGTGCCGATGGTGGTCTACCCGTACGGCAAGCGGTTCACCGACTTCCCGCAGGCGATCCTGGGCCTGGCCCAGGCGATGGGGCCGGTCGGCGCCTGGCTCGCGGTGACGGGCACGTGGTCCTGGGACGCGGTCGTGCTGGGCGTCGCGGTCGGCATCTGGATCGGCGGCTTCGACCTGATCTACGCCTGCCAGGACGTCGAGTCCGACCGCGAGAACGGCGTGCGTTCGGTGCCCGCGCGCTACGGCGTACCGGCGGCCGTCCGGGGCGCGCGGGTCTGCCACCTCCTGACGACGCTCCTGCTGGGCTGGTTCGCACTCCGCACGGACGCCGGACCGGCGTTCTGGATCGGCCTGGTGGTCGTCGCGGGCGCGTTCGTGTACGAGCACACCATCGTGAAGCCGAACGACCTGTCGAAGCTCAACCGGGCGTTCTTCCAGACCAACAGCTTCGTGGGGATCTCGCTGTTCTTCTTCGCCCTGGTGGACCTGGTCGTCCGCGGGCTCGGGATCTGACGCCCGCCCCCGCCCGGAACCCCGGCCGGTCGGCCTGCCCTCAGTTGTGCAGGAAGCCCTCCAATGACACCGCCAGGGCCACCGGGGCCTCGTACATCGGGAAGTGCCCGCTGCCGCCGAGCTCCTCCAGTTCGGCGTGGGGGTAGTGGCTGAGGAAGGTGCCGCGCATCACCTCGGCGGTGAGGGCGAGGTCGTGCTCGCCGACGATCACCTTGACCGGCACCGGGTTGCCGCTGATCCGGCGCTCCAGGTCGGCCGTCGCCCAGTCGCGGACGTAGCCGCCGAAGGCCTCGGGGGTGGACAGCCGCAGTGACTGGTCGACCATGCGGTCGAGCCAGACCCGGCCGGCCCGTCGGCCGGTGACCAGGTCCAGGATGGCGAGGCGCTTCTCCCGGTCCTCGGCGGCGCCGTAGAACAGCGCCTCCCCGGCCGCGTCCAGCGGGAACGCCCCGGCCGGCACCGGTGCCAGGCCGACCAGCTTGCGCACCCGCAGCGGCGCCTCGGCGAGCACCTGCTGGGCCGCCTTGCCGCCCATCGAGTGGCCGACGAGGGAGAAGCGGTCCCAGCCGAGCTGGTCGGCCAGGGCGAGCGCGTCGGACGCGATCTCGGCGAGCGTGTACGCGCCGGGGACGTCCTTGCGCTGCCCGTAGCCGCGGTAGTCGAGGAAGGCGTAGCTGAAGGCGTCGCCGTCGAGGTAGTCGAGGAACGGGCCCCAGCCCGCGCTGGTGCCGAACCAGTCGTGCAGGACCAGGACGCGGTGGTCGCCGGTGCCGGTCGAGCGGTGAGGGATCGTCATGCCAACCGTCGTTCCCCGCGGGCCGCCCGCCCGAACGGACGGTCCGGGGGGAGCGGGAAGCGGGGAGCGGCGTACGGGCCGTGGCGGCTCAGGCGTCGCGGCGGGCGAACGCCGGGGCGTGCTCGGGGAGCGGGCCCAGGGCGATCAGGCGGGAGACCAGCTGCCGGAAGCCGGGCGCGAAGCGGGCCAGCAGCACCAGCCGCCGCGGCGGGCCGACCCGGCGGCCGCTGAGCACCGGCTCCGCGCTGCCCGGCCTGGAGGCCCTCGCGGCCGACCCGCCGGCGCGCCTGGAGGACACCGTCCGGGCGCTGCACGCCGCCTTCCTGGCGGCCTTCGCGCACGAGCCGCGGATCGTCCCCGCCGTCTTCGCCGACCTCTTCGGCCGCCCGGACGGCCCCGCCGCCAGGGTGATGGCCGGCACCCTGCCGCGGGTGCTCGACAGCCTCGACCGGCTGCTGCGGCCGCACGTGCGGGCCGGCCGGCTGCGGCCGCTGCCCACCCCGGTGCTGGCCCAGCTGCTGCTCGGTCCGCTGCTCAACCACGTCCTGATGCGGCCGGTGCTGGAGTCCGTTCCGGGCGGCGCCGGGATGCCCCCGATGGACGAGGCCGTCGAGATCTTCGTCGACGCCTATCTGCGGGCGGTGGCCCTCCCCGCGGCGGAGGCGGCGGAGTCCGGGCGCGACGTCGACACCCCCTGAGGAGGGCCGTGACCGGCACCCGGCCGGGCCCTTCTTCCCCCTGGTCGGCAGCCGCCGGGAGCGGAACCCGCGGGCCGGTCAAGCCCTCGGCAGCGCAGGCGAAGTGACGAGCGGTCAGCCGCTCGCGGGAGGGTGCTCAGTCCAGGACCAGCCGGTCGCCGACCCGCAGCCGGCCCGGGGCGGCGACCTCGGCGAGGGCGTCGAGCCGGCCGTCGTGGGCGTACACCACGGCCTTGAGGATCTCGGGCGCGTGCGGCAGCCCGGGCTGCGCGGCGCCGGTCATCGCGCAGCGCTCGCTGGAGGCGACGAAGGAGAGCCCGGCGCTGCCGGGGGCCTCGCCGGACGCCCGGCGGCCGAGCCAGGCGTCCTCGACGAACGGCGGGGTGCCCGGCGGGGTGCGCAGCACGATGTTGGGGCGGAACCGGCGCTCGTCGATCACGGCGAAGGGGACGGCCTCGCGGACCCAGTCCAGGGTGGCGGTGCTGAGCACGCTGACCGGCAGCTGGTCGAAGTGCGACACGGCGTCCTCGCGGGCGAGTTCGACGTCCGCGCGCTGGAGGTAGGCGCGCAGGAAGGCGTTCGGCCGGTCGACCGGGCGGCCGAGCGGGTCGACCAGCTCGGGCCCGTCGATCCGGTGGCCGAGCCGGGCGGAGAGGCGGAGCAGGCCGTCCATCCGGCGGAAGCGGCGGGTGCTCTTGCCCGAGCCGAGCCGCCCGGCCGCGTCGCGGACGGCGTAGAGGCGGTCGCCGGCCAGGCCGCGCTCGTCCACCTCGACGGAGTCGAGCCGCTCGCCGCCGGTGGATTTCACGGGGTAGCGCCAGAGTCGCTCGATCACTCCGATGATCTCTGCCATGGCCGGAAAGCGTACTGGCGTTGACGGGGGATGGTCTAGACCAAGTCTCCGGGGGCCTCAGCCCAGCCGGGCCACCGCCCGCACCGGGGCGCCGTCCGCCGCGACCAGCCGCACCGGGAACAGCGAGACCTCCACCGGCAGACCGGCCTCCTGCGCGGCCAGCAGCGGCCGGAGGTCGGTCAGGTTCTCGGCGATCACCCCGCCGCCGGAGGCCCCCAGCAGCACCCGGTGGGCGGCGAGCGACGGCTCGTCGGCGGTGTCCGGGTCGTGCTCGTCGGTGAGGTCGGCGAGCAGGGCGGCCACCGCCGGGTCGCCCGGGCCCGGGTCCGGGGTCGGGTCGACGCTGAGCGCGTCCACCCCCACCGTCCGCACCCCGGCGGCGACGATCGCCTCGGCGGCGGCCGGGGTCAGGCTGGGGTGGGCGAGGTACGCGTCGGTGCCCCAGTGCCGGGCCCAGCCGGTGGCCAGCAGCAGCACGGTGCCCTCGGCGGCCCGTTCCAGCGCGGGCGCCAGCAGTTCGGGGGTGACGGCCGTCCGGGGCTCCAGCCCGCGCAGGTCGGCGACCACGGCGGGGCCGGTGAACCGCTCCAGCGGCAGCCCGTCCAGGGTCGGCCAGGTGACGTCCACGTGGTAGGGCGCGTCCACGTGTGTCCCGGACTGCGAGCCCAGGTGCAGGGCCAGCACGTTCACCCCGGCGGTGGCCGTGGTGAGCGCGGGCTCCAGCAGGACGGCCGGGTCGCCGGGGTAGACCGGCATCGCGGTGGTCACCTGATGGGTGAGGTCGACGAGGGTCGCTGCCATGCGCCCATCCTCCCAGGGGCCGGGCGCTTCCGGGCCCCTCCCGGCCCGCCCGGGCCGAACGCGCTGGTGCGGCCGGGACAGAATTGCCCCATGGGAACTGCGAAGCGTCAGCCGTGGGTGGTCGGGGTCTCGGGTGCGTCGGGGACGCCGTACGCGGCCTCGGTGATCCGTGCGCTGCTGGCCGCAGGCGAGGCGGTGGACCTGATCGTCAGCCGCGCCGCCCGGCTCACCATCCTGGACGAGACCGGCATCTCCTTCCGGGACGCCCACTGGCGCGCCGACCTCGCCGCCTGGCTCGGGAGCGACGAAGGCCTGGACGACGTCCGCTACTGGCCCGCCGGGGACTTCGCGGCCGGCCCGTCCAGCGGCTCCTACCCGGCCAAGGGCATGCTCGTGGTGCCCGCGACCACCGGCGCGGTGGCCGGGATCGCGCTCGGCCTGAGCAAGGACCTGCTGCAGCGCGTGGCCAGCGTCACCCTCAAGGAGCGCCGTCCGCTCGTCGTCTGCGTGCGCGAGACACCACTCAACGGGGTGACGTTGAAGCACTTGGTGGAGCTCGACGCACAGGGGGCGGTCGTTCTGCCCGCTTCACCCGGTTTCTACGCCGGCGGCTCCACCGTGCGCGAACTCGTGGATTTCGTGGCCGGACGGGTGCTGGACGCCGTCGACGTGCCGCATTCCCTGTACCTGCGCTGGGAAGGGGAGTTGGGGGCGGCCGCCCGCAAGCCGGCGGCCGGCGGGGGCCCGCGGCCTGAGGGGGAGTAAGCGGACCGGGGGCGGGAGAGTATCTTCTCTGCGATATCCGGGTCGGTCGGCGCACAGCGCCTTTGAATCCGGATAATGATCTGTGGGTCTGGTGAGGTTCGGAAGGACGCGGACGGTATATGGACACGGTGGACAGACAGCTCATCCAGGCGCTCCGGGAGAACGGCCGCGCGTCCTACGCCGAGTTGGGCCGCCTGGTCGGGCTCTCCGGCCCGAGCGTCACGGACCGGATCAACCGCCTGGAGCAGGCCGGGGTCATCACCGGCTACCGGGCGACGGTCAACCCGGCGTCGCTCGGCTTCGGCGTCACGGCCCTGATCGGCCTTCAGCTCACCGACGCGGCGGACCACGAGGACGTCGCGTTCCGGCTGAAGGACCTCAACGAGGTGGAGGACTGCTGGTTCATCGCCGGCGACGACTCCTACATGCTGAAGGTGCGGGTGGCCGACGTGGCCGGCCTGGAGTCGGTGGTCAAGCGGATCTCGGGCACGAAAGGCGTGGCCCGGACCCGCACCACCGTCGTACTCTCCACCAAGTGGGAGAACCGGGTGAGTGAACTTCCTCCTGTAGGAGAGTGACGTATGGCACTGGTCGGTCTGGAGGAGCTGCGCGCGGCTCGGCAGCGGATCGCGGGGGTCGCCGTGCGCACCCCGCTCGTTCCCGCCCCCTGGGCGGCCGAGGGGGAGCGGCGGCTCTGGCTGAAGCCCGAGAACCTCCAGCCGACCGGGGCCTTCAAGACCCGCGGCGCCTACAACCGGCTGGCCGCGCTCACCGAGGAGGAGCGCTCCCGCGGCGTGGTCGCCCAGTCCAGCGGCAACCACGCGCAGGCGGTGGCGTACGCGGCCCGCACGCTCGGCATCAAGGCCGTGATCGTGATGCCGGACACCTCGCCCGCGGTGAAGGTGGAGGCCACCCGCTCGTTCGGCGCCGAGGTGATCCTGGTCGCCCCGGCGGAGCGGGACGCCCTGCCCGCCGAGCTGGCCGAGAAGCACGGCTACGTCTGGGTGCCCCCGTACGACGACCCGTTCATCATCGCGGGCCAGGGCACGGTCGGGCTGGAGATCGCCGAGGATGCCCCGGCCGAGCTGGACACCGTCCTGGTGCCGGTCAGCGGCGGCGGCCTGATCGGCGGGACGGCGGCCGCGCTCAAGCTCACCCGCCCGGGCATCCGGGTGATCGGCGTGGAACCCGAGCTGGCCGCCGACGCCCGCGCCAGCCTGCGGGCCGGCCGCCGGGTCGAGTGGCCGGTCGCCGACACCTACCGGACCATCGCGGACGGACTGCGCACCCCCTCGCTCGGCGTGCTGCCGTTCGAGCACGTCACCGCCTACGTGGACGACATCGTCACCGTCACCGAGGACGAGATCCGTGCCACCGTGGCCGTGCTGGCCCGCCGCGGACGCCTCGTCGCCGAGCCCTCCGGGGCGGTCGCCCCGGCCGCCTACTTCCACCGCGCCGCCGAAACCGGCGGCCAGGCGGTGGCGGCCGTGGTCAGCGGTGGCAACATCGACCCGACACTGCTCGCCGAGCTGCTCTCGGCATAGGCGTACGCTCGTTCCGGCAAGGAATCGAAGTCGGAGGAGGCGGGGCACCGCATGGACGCAGGGCTCAAGCGCGAGCTGGAGGCGAAGGTCTACGCGGGTGAGCGGCTGACCCGCGAGGACGGGATCGCGCTCTACGAGAGCGACGACCTGGCCTGGCTGGGCGGGCTGGCCCACCACGTGCGGACGCGGAAGAACGGCGACGTCGTCCACTTCAACGTCAACCGCCACCTCAACATGACCAACGTGTGCAACGCGTCCTGCGCGTACTGCTCGTTCCAGCGCAAGCCGGGCGAGAAGGACGCGTACACGATGCGCATCGAGGAGGCCGTCCGCCTCGCCAAGGCGATGGAGGTCGAGTCCCTCACCGAGCTGCACATCGTCAACGGCCTGCACCCGACCCTGCCGTGGCGCTACTACCCGCGCTCGCTGCGGGAGCTGAAGGCCGCTCTGCCGAACGTCTCGCTGAAGGCCTTCACCGCCACCGAGATCCACTGGTTCGAGAAGATCAGCGGCCTGTCCGCCGACGAGATCATGGACGAGCTGATCGACGCCGGCCTGGAGTCGCTGACCGGCGGCGGCGCGGAGATCTTCGACTGGGAGGTCCGCCAGCACATCGTCGACCACGACACCCACTGGGAGGATTGGTCGCGGATCCACCGCCTCGCGCACAGCAAGGGCCTCAAGACGCCGGCCACCATGCTGTACGGCCACATCGAGGAGCCCCGCCACCGGGTGGACCACGTGCTGCGGCTGCGCGAGCTCCAGGACGAGACCGGCGGTTTCCAGGTCTTCATCCCGCTGCGCTACCAGCACGACTTCCACGACTCCAAGGACGGCGTCGTGCGCAACAAGCTGATGGCCCGTACCGAGATGGCCACCGGCGCCGAGGCGCTGAAGACCTTCGCGGTCTCCCGGCTGCTCTTCGACAACGTCCCGCACGTCAAGGTCTTCTGGGTGATGCACGGCGTCGCCACCGCCCAGCTGGCGCTCAGCCACGGCGCGGACGACATGGACGGCTCGGTGGTCGAGTACAAGATCACCCATGACGCGGACAACTTCGGCACCCCGAACAAGCTCGGCCGCGATGACCTGCTCGGGCTGATCCGCGACGCCGGCTTCCGCCCGGTGGAGCGCAACACCCGCTACGAGGTCATCCGCGAGTACGACGGGCCGGACCCGATGCGCCGTGAGTCCCCGCAGGCGATGCGCCTCTGACCTGCGAAGCCCCCCGCCGCCCCGGCCGCCCCGCGGCCCGGGCGGCGGTTGTCTTCACGGCCTCCGCACGAGGCCCGGGTTTACCAACGGGTAGGGCGTTTGGCAGGATCGACAGCATGTCCGGTTCTGATCGCGCCACCGCGTACCCGCCGCACCAGCCGACGCAGGAGCCGGTCGACCTGATGCCGCAGCAGCGGTACGAGGGCTTCCAGCCGTACCAGCAGCCGGTCCGGCAGGACCACCCGTACGACCGGTACCAGCCGTACGAGCAGGCTCCTGACGGGTACTACGCGGCGTACGACCAGCCGTTCCAGCCGTACGGGGCCGAGCCGGTCGGGTACGGCGCCGAGCCGGCCCGGTACGGGGCCGAAGCCGGCTACGAGCCCGCCTCGGTCTACGAAGCCAGGCCCGTGCACGAGCCGTTCCCCGGAGCCGCTCACGAGCCCTTCCCCGGAGCCGGCCACGAGCCCCTTCCCGGAGCCGGCTACGAGCCCGAGCCCGTCGTGCTCGCCGCGGCGCCCACCGCACCGGTCGCGGGCGCCCGGACGGCGGCCCGGGGACGGCGGCGCAAGGCCAAGCAGAAACGTCACGGCAAGGCCGTGATGGCCGGCACCGCGCTGCTGGTCGCCGCCACCGCCGGCTGGTACGCCGTCGGCCAGGACGGCGCCAAGCCCGGCATCACCACCGCCGACGGCCCCGGCCCGGAGGGCGTCAGCAAGCCCGACCAGCCCGCTCCGGACCCGGCGGCCGCCCAGGCCGCCGCCGACCGGCAGGCCGCGGTCCCGGCCGCCGACCGCAGCCAGACCCGCCCGGACGGCTCGGTCGCCGCGATACCCGGCCTCGGCGCGGCCTTCACCGCGAAGATCCCCGCCGCGACCACCCAGGTCGTGGTCGCCTCCGGCCAGGACGAGAACACCGACAAGAACAGCGTCACCCTCTGGACCCGCACCCCCGAGGGACGCTGGCTGGCCGGCGAGACCTGGCAGGGCCACAACGGCAAGAACGGCTGGACCACCGACCACAACGAGGGCGACCTGCGCAGCCCGATCGGGGTGTTCGAGCTCACCGACGCGGGCGGCCGCAAGGCGGACCCGGGCAGCAGGCTCCCGTACGACAAGGACCCGAGCTTCGTGGTCTCCGGCACGGGCTTCTTCGGCGACCAGCTGGCCGGCTCCTTCGACTACGTGGTCGCGATCAACTACAACCGCGTCGCCGGCAACTCCCCGCTCGACCCGCGCCGCCCGATGGGCTCCAAGAAGGGCGGCGGCATCTGGCTCCACGTGGACCACGACGGCCCGACCCACGGCTGCGTGTCGATCCCCGAGGACAAGATGGCCCAGCTGATCCGCACCCTGGACCCGGCGGCCCACCCGGTCATCGTGATGGGCGACGCGGCCGCACTGGCCGCCTGACCTCGGCGTACGCGGACCCGGGCCCCGCAAGGGGCCTTGTCCACCTCCTACAGAACGAGGGGGCGGATCCTGTCACCGGTCATACCATGCTGACCAGCGGGTAACCCGGTTCCATGGCAGTATGAGCGGTTCGCGCATTGTGGCACTCGGCCACTACCAGCCCCCCAAGGTCCTCACCAACGACGACCTGGCGGCACTCGTCGACACCGACGACGAGTGGATCCGCTCCCGCGTGGGCATCCGCACCCGGCACATCGCCGAGGACGAGAGCCTGGTCGACCTCGCCACCGAGGCCGCGCAGAAGGCGCTCGCCAACAGCGGACGGGACGCCGCGGAGATCGACCTCGTCGTGGTCGCCACCTGCACCGCGATCGAGCGCAGCCCCAACACCGCCGCCGCCGTGGCCGCCCGGCTGGGCGTGCGCTCGCCCGCCGCGTACGACATCAACACGGTCTGCTCGGGCTTCTCGTACGCCCTGGCCACCGCCGACCACGCGATCCGGGCCGGCTCGGCCCGCCGCGCCCTGGTGATCGGCGCCGAGCGGATGTCCGACACGCTCGACTGGACCGACCGCTCCACCTGCGTGATCTTCGGCGACGGCGCGGGCGCCGCGGTGGTCGAGGCCCAGGAGGACGGCGCCGAGCCCGGCATCGGGCCGGTGGTCTGGGGCTCCGAGCCGGAGAAGGGCGACGCCGTGGTGATCACCGGATGGGACCCGGTGATCAGCCAGCAGGGCCAGTCGGTCTTCCGCTGGGCCACCACCCAGCTCGCCCCGCTGGCCCGTCAGGCCTGCGAGCGGGCCGGGATCGACCCGGCCGAGCTGAAGGGCTTCGTCCCGCACCAGGCCAACCTGCGGATCATCGACGCGATCGCCCGGAAGCTGGGCCTCGGCGAGGACGCGGTGGTGGCCCGGGACGTGGTGCACTCCGGCAACACCTCGGCCGCCTCCATCCCGCTGGCCTTCTCCAAGCTGGTCGAGCGCGGCGAGCTCTCGCCCGGCGACCCGGTCCTGCTCTTCGGCTTCGGCGGCGGCCTGGCCTACGCCGGCCAGGTCGTGCGCTGCCCCTGACCCGACGGCAGCCCCTGACCCGACGGCGCCCCGGGGCCGCCCAAACGGCGCCCCGGGGCTTTGCCGAGGGCACCGCACGGCCGCCCGAGGGCACCGCACGCCGTCCGGACGCGAACATGCCGGTGGGCGGGCACCCTGTCGCGGGTGCCCGCCCACCGGCATGTCTGGCGCGCGAGCGGTACGTCGGCGGACCTCCCCCGAGGACACGGCCGCCGTCCGTCGGTCCCCGGACAGGAGGCCGGGGCTGCGCGCGGAGCGGATGGTGGGTCGGAGGACGGTCCTACTTGGGCGCCTTCTTGCCGGTGACGCCCAGGTACACCAGGGGAGCGAGGTTGGGCTTGAGGTCCTTGACCTTGACGCCCCAGGAGGTGAAGGCCTTCTGGTGCTCGGCCGCCGAGGCGAGCAGCGAGACCAGGGCCCCGGCCACGGCGTTCGCGTCGAGCGTCTTGTCGGCCTGACCCTTCGACTGGAGTTCCTTGACGGCCTCCGCGAGCGGCTTGGCGACCGCGTTGAGGACCGTCATGCGGATCTTGAAGAACCGCTTGTCCCCTTCGGCGGCACCGAGCGTGACCACTCGGAGAATGGCGTCGTTCTTGCGCCAGAAGGCGAGGAATCCGTCGACCAGTTCTTCCGAAGTGGTCGGTCCGGACTTCCCTGCCCAGGACTTTCCGGCCACCAGCTCTTTGAGCTGGTCGGCGTCCTTGGCCATTTCCTCGGCGATTTCGAGGACGGCGCCCTCGACATCCGGGAAGTACTGGTAGAAGGTCGCGGGGGAGGTACCCGCCATACGGGCGACGTCGATGACCTTGACGTCCCGATAGGGCGACGTGCTGAGCATCTCGCGGAGGCAATCGAGCAGCTTCTGCCGCGTCTCCTGTCCGCGTCGCCCGGCGACGCGACCGTCGACGGTGCGAACTTGTCCTGTCATGCCGTCAGCTTACCGTGGCACGATCTTGGCGCGATTCGGTGATGCGACTATTACTCCGCACGGGGGTTGGTATAGCGGCATGAACCACTTCGGACGGATATTCACCGGGCTTCGAAGCCCCTGTTGAAGCCCCCCCGTGTGCCTTTGACCTCACAGCGTGACGGCGAGTCCGCTGAGGGGTGATCGGGTGACAGAGCGTGACGGTTCGGCGGTGGACGGTCCGGGGCTCCGCGCGCAAGCCGCCTCCGGAGCGGGCGTCAGGATCCAGCCGTTCCGTCCGCGCTGGTCAGAGGGCCGTCCGGGGTGCCGTCCGGGCCCGGACGGCGCGTTCCGGCGGGTGGGGGAGGTTGGATATGCGCGGGGCGGCATTGGAGAATCGGGTCCGGCACCACGCGGCGGGTGCGGACAACGGGGAGGTGGCAGCGGAGTGGACCAGCTGACGGCGCACGATCCGAGGCGGATCGGGCCCTTCGAGGTGCTGGGGCGGCTCGGCGCGGGTGGGATGGGGCTGGTCTACCTGGCGCGTTCCGCGTCGGGTCGACGGGTGGCCATCAAGACCGTGCGGGGTGAGCTGGCCGAGGACGAGCTGTTCCGGGTCCGCTTCGCCCGGGAGATCGCGGCGGCCAAGACGGTCGGCGGCTTCTACACGGCGGCCGTGGTGGACGCGGACGCGGACGCCCGGGTGCCCTGGCTGGCCACCGCGTACATCCCGGCGCCCTCGCTGGAGGATCTGGTCGAGGAGTGCGGCCCGCTGCCGGTGGAGGCCACCCGCTGGCTGGTCGCCGGCATCGCGGAGGCCCTCCAGTCCATCCACGCGGCCGGGCTGATCCACCGCGACCTGAAGCCCTCCAACGTCCTGGTGGTCGAGGACGGCCCGAAGGTGATCGACTTCGGCATCGCGGCCGGGGTGTCCAGCACCCGGCTCACCATGACCAACGTCGCGGTCGGCACCCCCGCCTACATGTCCCCCGAGCAGGCCAGGGACAGCCGGACCGTCCGGGGCGCCAGCGACGTCTTCTCGCTGGGCTCGCTGATGGTCTTCTGCGCCACCGGGCACCCGCCCTACCGGGGCTCCAACCCGGTCGAGACGGTGTTCCAGCTGCTGCGCGAGGAGCCGGACCTGACCGGCATGGCGCCCGAGCTGATGGACCTGGTGCGCGCCTGCATGCAGCAGGCCCCCGAGCGCCGGCCCACCCCGGCGCAGATCCAGACCGAGCTGGCCCCGCACCTCTTCTCCCGGGACGACGCCTCCGGCGAGGCCGGGGACTGGCTGCCGGCCAACGCGCTGGAGCTGATCGAGCGCAAGCGGGGCCGCCGGCCGGCCGCCCCGCCGTCGCGCCCGCCGGCCGGCCCGGCCCAGCCGCCGCAGCCGCCCCCGCACCCGCAGGCGCCGCCCTCGCACGTCCCGTCGCAGCACCTCGGGCCGGCCGACCCGCGCACCAACCCGGGCGGGCGGCACGCGCAGCCGCCGGCCGGTCCGGTGCACGCCGCGCCGCTGCCGGGCCACGGCTCCGACACCGAGATCCCGACCGCGAAGCTCGCCGCCCCGAACAGGCACCGCGCGCCGACCGGCGGCGGCGCCGTCGAGGTGCAGCTGTCCGGTGCCTCGGTGCGGATAGGCCCGGGGCCGCGGGCCGAGCACGAGCAGCCCGGTCCGAGCACCGCCCCGGCCGCGACCGACTGGGTCCGCCGGGCGGCCCCCACCCCGCCGCCACCGCCGGTCCCGGCCGCCCGCTGGCGCCCCTGGCGGTTCCGGATGTCCAACGACGTCTGGGGCACCCCGGTGGTCGCCGACGGCACGCTCTTCGTCTCCAGCTTCGAGGTGCACGCGCTGGACATCGGCTCCGGCGAGCGCCGCTACAAGACCCGGGACGTCGCCTGGGCGCTCGCGGTGGACGCCGGCCGGGTGCACGCCGCGGACGGCCCGCACCTGTACACCGTCGACTCCGCGGACGGCACCGAGCGCTGGCGCACCTCGCTGGACGGCTGGGTCTACTCGCTCTCCGCCGCCGACGGCGTGCTCTGCTGCGGCATCAGGGGCGGCGGCGTCCAGCTCCGCTCGGCCGCCAACGGCGCCGAGCTGTGGCGCGCCGACGACGCCCAGCAGGACTACGAGAACCCGCAGTCCGGCCCGGTCCTGGTGGGCGGCGCCGCCTACTACTACGGCGGCGGGCGGCTGCGCTGCGTCGACCCGCGCGGCGCGGGCCTGCGCTGGTCGTTCCCGGTCGGCGAGGACGTGCCCTCGCACCCGGTCGAGCGCGGCGGCGTGCTGTACGTGTCGGCCGGCACCCGGGTGTACGCGCTGGACGCGGCCAGCGGGGCCGAGCGCTGGCGCTTCGAGGCCCCGGTCGTGCTGTTCACCCCGCCCGCCCTGGACGCCGACGCGGTCTACGTGGCGGACTACCTGGGCACGGTCTACGCGCTGGACGCGGCCACCGGACTGGACCGCTGGCGCGGGGTCACCGGCCGCCGCCAGGGCGCCGACCCGGTTGTGGTCTCGGACGGCATGGTGCTGGTCGGCAACGGCGAGGTGCTGTACGCCTTCGAGGCGGCCACCGGCCGGGAGCGCTGGCGCTACACCGCCCGCGGCGAGATCGTCGGCTCCCCGGCGGTCGCCGACGGCCTGGTCCACCTGGGCAGCCGGGACCACTCGCTGCACACCCTGGACCTGGCGAGCGGTCAGCTGCGCTGGGAGCTCGGCACCAAGGGTGAGCTCACCGGCTCGCCGGTGGCGGTCGGCGGCCGGGTCTTCGTCGGCTCCAAGGACCGCTGCGTGTACGCGCTGGACGCCTTCTACGGCACGGCGGTGCCCGCCCGCTGAACCGCGGGGCGGACACCGCCGGGCCGGCGCCGTCGGATCAGGCCCTGCGGGCCCCGGGGTGGCGGCTGCACCAGCCGTCCCACGCGGAGGAGACCATCTCCGTCACGTCGTGCCGGGCGGTCCAGTCCAGCTCGCGGTGGATCAGGTCGGCGGAGGCCACCACCCGGGCCGGGTCGCCGGCCCGGCGCGGGGTCACCTCGGCGGTGGTGTCGTAGCCGGTGACCTTGCCGATCACCTCCAGCATCTCCTTGACGCTGACGCCCTCGCCGCGGCCGATGTTCAGCACCAGGGAGGTCGCGCCGGCCGGGTCGGCGGCCATCCGCTTGGCGGCCGCCACGTGCGCCGAGGCGATGTCGGAGACGTGGATGAAGTCACGGACGCAAGTGCCGTCCGGGGTCGGGTAGTCGTCGCCGAAGATCCGCGGCGCCTGGCCGGCGGTGAGCCGCTCGAAGACCATCGGGATCAGGTTGAACACCCCGGCGTCGGAGAGCTCGGGGGAGGCGGCGCCGGCCACGTTGAAGTAGCGCAGGGCCACGGTGGACATGCCGTAGGCCTTGCCGACCGCGGCGACCAGCCACTCGCCGGCCAGCTTGGTCTCGCCGTACGGGCTCATCGGGTCGCAGGGCGTGGACTCGGTGACCAGGTCGACGTCCGGCATGCCGTAGACCGCGGCGGAGGAGGAGAAGAGGAAGCGCTTCACCCCGCCCTCGGCGGCGGCCTCCAGGACGGTCTGGAGGCCGATCACGTTCTCGCGGTAGTACAGGAAGGGCTGCTCGACGGACTCGCCGACCTGCTTCTTGGCGGCGAAGTGCAGGACGCCCTCGACGCCGTGCTCGCGGATCGCGGCGTCCAGGACGGCGCGGTCCAGGGTGGAGCCCTCGATCAGGGGGACGCCGGCCGGCAGCCGGGAGGCGTCGCCGGTGCTGAGGTCGTCCAGGACGGCGACGCGCTCCCCGGCGTCGAGCAGCTGTCGGACGACATGTCCGCCGATGTATCCGGCACCGCCGGTGATCAACCAAGTCATATGCCGATCCTAGGCGTTCGGATTCGATCGTCACGTTCGGGCGAGTCGGGGCCGCGAAGCGGACAAAACGGTGGAAAGCTGACAACGATTTCCGTGTACTCATGCCCGCGCCCGCTCGGCGTGGTGACGAACCGGAGGCAGCCAGGTGAGCCGTCGCAAGGAACACACCCGCACCCTGCCCGCCGGCCCGCGGCGGACCCGGCCGGGGGCGCCGTACGGGCGGCTGCCGGGGGCGGTCGCGGTCGCGGCGGCGGCCGCGCTGGCGCTGGCCGGGTGCAGCAGCGGCTCCTCCTCCCCGGCCACCGTCGCCGCCACCACCTCGCCCTCGGCCCCCGGCGCCACCCAGGCCGCGCCCGGCCAGTCGAACGGCGCGACCCAGCTGCAGGAGGCCTACCAGACGGTGATCGCCAACGTGCTGCCCTCCGTGGTGCAGATCACCACCGGCGACAGCCTCGGCTCCGGGATCGTCTACGACGACAAGGGCGACATCGTCACCAACGCCCACGTGATCGGCTCCGCGAAGACCTTCACGGTGACCCTCGCCAACAGCACCACCACGCTGGACGCCGAGCTGGTCGGCAGCTACCCCGACTCCGACCTCGCGGTGATCCGGCTGAGCAAGCCGCCGAGCGGGCTGCGGCCGGCCAGCTTCGGCGACTCGGGCAAGGTCCAGCTCGGCCAGATCACCCTCGCCATGGGCAGCCCGCTGGGGCTCTCCAGCAGCGTCACCCAGGGCATCGTCTCGGCCACCGGGCGGACCGTCACCGAGCCCCAGGGCCCCGGCTCGCCGGGCGCCACCATCGGCAACATGGTGCAGACCTCGGCGGCGATCAACCCGGGCAACAGCGGCGGCGCGCTGGTGAACCTGGACAGCAAGGTGATCGGCATCAACACGCTCGCCGCGACCGAGCCGCAGACCAACGGCTCGGCCGCCCCCGGCATCGGCTTCGCCATCCCGGCCAGCACCATCACCAACATCGCCGACCAGCTGATCAAGCAGGGCAAGGTCACCAACTCCGGCCGGGCCGCGCTCGGCGTCACCGCCCGGACCAGCTTCAACCAGCAGTTCCAGCCGGCCGGCGCGGTCATCGTGGCGGTCACCGCGGGCGGCGCGGCCGCCTCGGCGGGGCTCCAGGCCGGTGACGTGATCACCAGGATCGACGACACCCAGGTGGACTCGCTGAACGCGCTCACCACCGCGCTCGCCTCGCTCACCCCGGGCAGCAAGGTCACCGTCACCTACACCCGGGACGGTGCCACCAAGACCGCCGAGGTCACCCTCGGCGAACTGCAGGCGCCCTAGGGCGTGTCTGACAATTCCCGCCGGGTGCGCGACGCTCCCCCAGCCTTCGGCCGGGAGGTACCCCCAGGGCACAAGCGCACCTCGCCGCGTTGTCGTCGGTCGCCAATGGCCCCCAGCCTCCGACCGGGAGGTGCCCCCACCGCAGTGGCTCCCTCTTCCGCCTTGCGATGCACGCACCCCAACGCCGCGCCCTGATCCGACGCGAATTGTCAGACACGCCCTAGCCGGCACCACTCCGACCCCGGTACGGGGACGCCGGGCCGCACGCCGCGCAAGGGTTCAGCGGGTCGGGTGTCGTACCGGAACGGCGCCGGGACCTCGTCCCGGTCTCGACGAGGTCCCGGCGCCCTGCTGTCCGTCACCGGTCCATCCGTCACCGGTCCGGCCGGTGCGGTGCCCTGCGCGGGCGGGTCAGCGGCGGGCGGTGCGGGTGCGCCAGGGCAGCTCGACGGTGACGGTGGTCGGCCCGCCCTCGGGGCTGTCCACCAGGAAGACCCCGTCCACCGCGCGGATCCGCTCGGCCAGTCCGCCCAGCCCGCTGCCCGGGTAGGGGGCCGCGCCGCCCTTGCCGTCGTCCTGGACCAGCACCATCAGCTGGTCCTCGGAGCGCCAGACCTCGACCGAGGCGGAGCGGGCGCCGGCGTGCTTGGAGACGTTGGTCAGCAGCTCGCTGACGGTGAAGTAGGCGATGCCCTCGACCGCCGAGTCAGGGCGCTCGGGCTGCCCGTCCGGGCCGGCCAGGTCGACGTTCACCCGGACCCCGCCGGGCACGGTGCAGCGGGCGGCGACCGAGGACAGCGCGGCGTCCAGGCCGCGGTCGGTGAGCACCGCAGGGTGGATGCCGCGGGCCAGGTCGCGCAGCTCCTGGAGGGCCAGCTTCACCTCGCCGTGGGCGTTGTCGACCATCCTGGTGGCGGCCGCCATGTCGTCCTCGCTCTCCACCTCGCGCAGCCGCTCCTTGGCCATGCCGAGGTCCATCGCCAGCGCGACCAGCCGGGCCTGCGCCCCGTCGTGCAGGTCGCGCTCGATCCGGCGCAGGTCGGCGGCGGCGGTGTCGACCACCGTGCCGCGGTCGTCCTCCAGCTCGCGCACCCGCTCGGCCAGGGCGCCCGGGAAGAGCAGCGACTCGATCAGGATGCGGTCGACCGCGGCGAGCCCGCGGACCACCCACGGCAGCACCGGCCAGAGCACGATCACCGAGACCAGGGTCAGCGTGAAGCTGAGCACGCCCCAGGGCAGCATCAGCACGTTGTAGAGCGCCGAGCGCCAGTTCAGCAGGTCGGTGAGCTGGGCGATGGTGTAGCCGACCACGCCCGGGCGGCGCGGCTTCACCGGCTCCGGCTCGTCGATCTCGGAGCCGTACGCCACCCGCGCCCGCTGCCGGCCCAGCGCGCCCAGGGAGCGCGAGGCGGCCAGCCCGCCGGCCAGCAGCGGCAGGCCGATCACGGTGACCGACAGGCCCAGGCCGACCGACAGCGTGCTCACGGCCACCAGGAAGCCGAACATGCCGAGCGGCAGGTTGAACAGCAGTCGGCCGGCCTGGTGCCACATCCTCGTGCCGTACAGCGGCGGGCGCTCCATCCGAGCGTCCTGCTCCTTGATGGCGTCCACGGCGCGGTGCAGCGGCTTCATCCGGATCTACCGTCCCTATTTCGTCGTGCGGCTGGACCAAGCTTCCCGAACCGGGGGCGGTGGATGCCATGGGGGTGATACATCTTCCCGGCCGGGGGTTAACCCCACCCCCGGGCCCGGCCGCCGGACGTCCGACACGGTGTCCACCGGTCGTCTTGCGGATCGGGCAGGGTTCGGGCGGAGCGGAGCGGTCCCCTTAGACTCACGCTTTGGCCAGCGTTAGGCCTGTGAGAGTAAACGTCGTAGAACTGTCCTGAGGGTGGGTTCACGGCCGAGGTGGAGGCGAAGGCATGGAGGGGAAGCGCGCGGCGGTGGCCGCGGCCGACCCGGCGGTCGGCAGCGGCTACTTCGACGCGTACGCCGCGATGGGCCTGCTGGCCGTCGTCGGGGTGCTCTTCGTCGCCGTGGCGTTCACCGCCAACCGGCTGCTGCGGCCCGTGGTGTACTCGCCCGAGAAACTCCTCGCCTACGAGTGCGGGGTGGACCCGGTGGGCGAGGACTGGGCGCACACCCAGATCCGCTACTACGTGTACGCCTTCCTGTACGTGATCTTCGCGGTCGACGCGATCTACCTGTTCCCCTGGGCGACCGTCTTCGCCTCCGCCGGGTACGGCGCCGGAACGCTGATCGAGATGTTCCTGTTCATCGGCTTCCTCGCGGTCGGGTTGCTCTACGCCTGGAAGAAGGGCGTTCTGGAATGGACGTGACGCACTCCCACTCGCACGGCGGTGCCCAAGGCGGCCCCGTCCCGCTCGGCCTGCCGGACCCGGCGCGCCCCGGCGCCGTCGAGCGCCGCGGCATCGGCCCGCTGGCCCGGCTCGCGCCGGACCCGGTCAAGGTGGTGCTCAACTGGGGCCGCCGCTACAGCCTCTGGTGCTTCAACTTCGGCCTGGCCTGCTGCGCGATCGAGTTCATCGCCGCGTCCATGGCCAAGCACGACTTCATCCGGATGGGTGTGATCCCGTTCGCGCCCGGCCCCCGTCAGGCTGATCTGATGATCGTCTCCGGGACGGTCACCGACAAGATGGCGCCCGCCGTGAAGCGCCTCTACGAGCAGATGCCCGAGCCGAAGTACGTCATCTCCTTCGGCGCCTGCTCCAACTCGGGCGGCCCGTACTGGGACTCGTACTCGGTCACCAAGGGCGTGGACCAGATCATCCCGGTGGACGTCTACGTGCCCGGCTGCCCGCCGCGGCCGGAGGCGCTGCTCCAGGGCATCCTCAAGCTCCAGGAGAAGATCGCCGCCGAGTCCCTGCCGGACCGCTACACCGCGCCCGCGTCGGCCCTGCGCCGCCCGCTGGTGGCCGGGCCGTCGAACGGCGCCCGGACCGAGGGAGGGGCCTCGTGACGTCCGCCGAGCAGTACGCGGCGTCGGTCGGGGAGTGGGCGACCGGCGCCGAGGCGTACGGGCTGATCACCGTCGACGTGCCGGCCGAGCACTGGACCGAGGCGCTCACCAACGCCCGGGACGTCCTGGGCCTGGGCTTCTTCGACTGGCTGAGCGCCGTCGACGAACTCGCCGAGGGCTTCTCCGTGGTCGCCCACCTGGCCGCGGTCGAGGCGCCGGGCGTGCGGCACCTCGCGCTGCGCACCCGCGTGCCGCGCGACGGGGCCGCGCTGCCGACCGCCGTCCCGGTGTACGCGGGGGCCGCCTGGCACGAGCGCGAGACCCACGAGATGTTCGGCATCGACTTCCCCGGGCACCCCTACCTGGCCACCCTGCTGCTGCCGGACGGCTTCGAGGGGCACCCGCTGCGCAAGGAGTTCGTGCTCGCGGCCCGGGTCGCCAAGGACTGGCCGGGCGCCAAGGAGCCGGGCGAGTCCGACCACGGCGGCGGGCCGGCCCGGCGCAAGATGCAGCCGGCCGGTGTGCCGGACCCGAACGAGTGGGGGCCGCTCAAGGGCACCCTGCCGCCGGTCGCCGAGCGGCCCGCGCGCGGTGCGCGGGCGGCGGGTGCGGCGGCGCGGACGCCCCGGGCGGCAGCGGCCGCCGGTGCGGCTGCCGCTGGCGAGGGCGGTGCTCCGGTGCGGGCGGACCGGCCGCGGCGGACCCGGTCGGTGTCCGAGGGCTCGGCGAGCCAGGCGGGTGCCGAGGCGCCCGCCGCCCCGGCCGCTCCCGCGGTCGAGGGTGCCCCGCCGGTGCGGGCGGACCGGCCGCGGCGGACCCGGTCGGTGTCCGAGGGCTCGGCCGGCCAGACGGCCGGCCAGACGGCCGGCCAGGCGGCCGGAGAGCCGCCGGCCGAGCCCGCGGCCCCCGTACGGCCCCGGCCCGCCGACGCGCCCCGCTCCTCCGACGCGCCCTGGCACAACCCGGTGCCCGCCCACGACGAGGAGCCGTCGGACGGCCGCCCGGGCGAGCCGCAGCCGGGCGAGCAGAAGGACGAGACCTCGGCCGGACCGGCCGACCAGGACGGAGACGGCGCGTGAACCTGCTCGACACGGTGCTGCGCTGCGTCGCCACCCTCGTCGTCTTCCTGGTCTTCCCGCTGGTCATCGGCCAGACCGAGCACAAGGTCATGGCGCACATGCAGGGCCGGCTCGGCCCGATGTACGCGGGCGGCTTCCACGGCTGGGCGCAGCTCGTCGCGGACGGCGTGAAGTTCGCGCAGAAGGAGGACATCGTCCCGGCCGGGGCGGACCGCCGGATCTTCCAGCTGGCGCCCGTCGTCTCGCTGCTGCCGTACCTCTTCGTGCTGCTGGCGATCCCGGTCGGCCCGAACGGCTTCGTCGGCCAGGCGGTCGACGCCGGCCTGTTCTTCGTGCTGGCCGTGATGGGCGTCGGCGTGATCGGCAAGCTGATGGCCGGCTGGGCCTCCGCGAACAAGTTCTCCCTGCTCGGCGGCTTGCGCACGGCCGCGCAGCTGATGTCGTACGAGCTGCCGATGGTGCTGGCGGCGGCCTCGGTGGCGATGGCCGCCGGCACCCTGTCGCTGCCCGGGATCGTGGACGCCTGGGAGTGGTACTGGCTGCCCTGGCAGATCATCGGCGCGTTCGTCTTCTTCACGGCCGGTCTGGCGGAGCTCCAGCGCCCGCCGTTCGACATGCCGATCGCCGACTCCGAGATCATCTTCGGCGCGTACACCGAGTACACCGGTCTGCGGTTCGCCCTGTTCCTGCTGTCCGAGTACGTGGGCATCCTGGTGGTGTCCGCGCTGACCGCGGTGCTCTTCCTGGGCGGCTGGCACGGACCGCTGCCGGACCAGCTCGGCTGGCTCTGGACGATCCTCAAGACCTTCGCGCTGGCCTTCGTGGTCATCTGGCTGCGGGTCACCTACCCGCGGCTGCGCGAGGACCAGCTGATGCGCTTCGCGTGGGCGGTGCTGATCCCGCTCGCGCTGGTCCAGCTGGCCCTCACCGGCATCATCAAGGTGGCGATCTCATGAGCGGGCGAAGCGAGCGGATCATCGTCAGGCGGGTACGGGCGAACGCCCCCGCCGAGCGCAGCGAGGTGGGCGCATGAGTTTCCCCGGTGCCGGCCTGGCCAAGGGCCTGGCGGTGACGCTGCGGACGATGACGAGGAAGAGCGTCACCGCGCAGTACCCCGACGTGCAGCCGGTGCTGCCGCCGCGTTCGCGCGGCGTCATCGCGCTGCTGGAGGAGAACTGCACGGTGTGCATGCTCTGCGCGCGCGAGTGCCCGGACTGGTGCATCTACATCGACTCCCACAAGGAGACGCTGCCGGCCGCCGAGCCGAACGCCCGGGCCCGCACCCGCAACGTGCTGGACCGGTTCGCCATCGACTTCTCGCTCTGCATGTACTGCGGGATCTGCATCGAGGTCTGCCCCTTCGACGCGCTGTTCTGGTCGCCGGAGTTCGAGTACGCGGAGACCGACATCCACGAGCTGACCCACGAGCGGGAGAAGCTCCGCGAGTGGATGTGGACCGTCCCGGCGCCGCCGGCGCTGGACCCGGCGGCCGAGGAGCCCAAGGAGATCGCCACCGCGCGCAAGGCGGCGGACAAGCTGGTGGCCGCCGCGGCGGCTGCTGCCGAGGCCGCTGCCGCCGCTGAGACCGCCGCCGCCGAGGCCGCTGCCGCCGAGGCCGCTGCCGTCGAGACCGCTGCCGTCGAGGAGAAGGGCGACGACGCATGAGTTCCGCAGCCACGCTTCTCGCGGCGACCGGTTCGTTGGAGCCGGCCGCCCGTTCGTTCCTCTCCCCGACCGGGCAGGAGATCGTCTTCCTGCTGGTCGGCATCGCCGTGCTCGGCTCGGCCGTGGTCTCCGTGACCACCCGGCAGCTGGTGCACGCGGCGCTCTGGCTGGTGGTCGCGCTCGGCGGGCTGGCGGTGGAGTTCCTGCTGCTCACGGCCGAGTTCATCGCCTGGGTGCAGGTGCTGATCTACCTCGGCTCGGTGGTCGTCCTGGTGCTGTTCGGGCTGATGCTCACCAAGGCGCCGATCGGGCGCTCGCCGGACGCCGACTCCAAGAACCGCTGGGTGGCCCTGGTCGTGGCGCTGGCCTCGGCCGGGACGCTGGTCACGCTGGTGGTCGACGCCTTCCGGACCTCCTGGATCGACCTCGGGCAGGGCGGCGGCTCGGCCGCCGTCACCGGGGCCAGCCTGTTCCGGCACTGGGTGCTGCCCTTCGAGGCGCTGTCGGTGCTGCTGCTGGCGGCGCTGGTCGGCGCGATCGTGCTGTCGCGCGGCTCCAGGCGGCGGGTGCCGGCGCCCCGGGCGGGCAGGCTGCGCGCCGGGCGGCCGGTCGGCTCCAACGGGACGGTCGCCGCGTCCGCGCCCGGGCCGTCCGGGGCGCCGGCACCCGAGCCGACCGCGCCCGCGTCGTCCACGACCGGGTCCGAGCCGACCGCGCCTTCCGAGCCCGTGACGGAGGAGAGCTGATGCACCTCGCCTACCCCGCCGTCCTCGCCGCGCTGCTGTTCAGCGTCGGCGTGTACGGCGTGCTCGCCCGGCGCAACGCCGTCCTGGTGCTGATGTCCGTCGAGCTGATGCTCAACGCCGTCAACCTCAACCTGGTCGCCTTCGACGCCTGGCTGCGGGACTCGCTGCACGCCGGGCAGGCGCTCACCCTGTTCACCATCACCGTCGCCGCCGCCGAGATCGGCCTGGGGCTCGCCATCGTCCTGCTGCTGTTCCGGGCCCGGGGCACCGCGGACATCGACCGGGCCACCGCGCTCGGCGACCCGGCCGAGGCGCTCGCCGTGGAGGAGCCGCCGGTCGACGCCGAGGCGCCGGCCGGAGCCGGGGCACTGAAGGGCTGGGCCACCGCATGAACCTCGCCCTGCCCGTACTCGTCCCGACGCTGCCCGCGCTCGGCGCCGCCGCGACCCTGGCCGTCGGGAGGAAGGCGCCCGGACTGGCCCGGCCGCTGGCGATCGTCCCGGTGGCCGTCTCGGCGGTGCTCGCCCTGGTGGTCGCCCTCCAGCTGGGCACCGGCCAGACCCTGGACGCCGCCACCCGGCTCACCCCGACCGGCGGCCCGGACATCGCGCTCGCCCTCCACCTGGACGGCTTCAGCTCGCTGATCTCGGTGCTGGTCGGCCTGGTCGCCACCTGCGTCCAGGTCTACTCGACGGCGTACCTCAAGGAGGACCCGCGCTACCCCTCGTACGCGGCGCTGGTCTCGCTGTTCACCGCGGCGATGTTCCTGGTGGTCTACTCGGGCGACCTGATCGTGCTGCTGGTCGGCTGGGAGGTGATGGGCCTGTGCTCGTACTTCCTGATCGGCCACCACTGGGAGACCGCGGACGCCCGCTCGGCCTCGCTGAAGGCCTTCCTGGTCACCAAGCTCGGTGACGTGCCGTTCCTGTTCGGGATCTTCCTGCTCGGCGCGGACGCCGGCAGCTTCCGCGTCCCGGACGTGCTGGCGGCCGCGACCGACGGCCGGCTCGGGCACCCGACGCTGACCGCGCTGCTGCTGCTCGCCGGCGTGGCCGGCAAGAGCGCGCAGTTCCCGCTGCACACCTGGCTCCCGGACGCGATGGCCGGCCCGACCCCGGTCTCCGCGCTGATCCACGCCGCCACCATGGTCGCGGCCGGCATCTACCTGGTCGCCCGGCTGCTGCCGGTGTTCCTGCTGTCGGGCGCGGCGCTGGTCGTGCTCGCGGTGATGGCCGCCGTGACGATGATCGGCTCGGCGCTCTGCGCGCTCGCCCAGGACGACCTCAAGCGGGTGCTCGCCTACTCCACCGTCGGCCAGCTCGGCTACATGGCCGGAGCGCTGGCGAGCGGGGACCGCGAGGCCTCGGTCTTCCACCTGGTCAGCCACGGCGCGTTCAAGGCGCTGCTGTTCCTGGCCGCCGGTGTGGTGATCCACGCCGCCCACACCAACTCGATCTCCGCGATGTCCCGCATCCCGGGGCTGAGCCGGCGGGTGCCGGACGCCTACTGGACGATGGGCATCGCCCTGGTCGCCCTGGTCGGGCTGCCGCCGTTCGCCGGCTTCTTCAGCAAGGAGGCGGTGCTGACCGCCGCCGAGCACGCCGCCAACGGCGAGGCGCTGACCAACGGGCTCGGCCCGTCCTCGGCGGTGCCGCAGGCGGCCGGGTGGATCGTGCTGATCTCCGCCGGGCTGACCGCGCTGCTCACCGCCGCGTACGCGACCCGGCTCTTCCTGCTGGCCTTCCACAGCCCGGCCGGTGCCGCCGCGGCCGCACCCAAGGTGCTGCCCGCCGCCGACCGGGGCACCGTCGTGGCCGACCACGAGGCCGGGGCGCCGTACTCGCCCGAGCTCGACGAGGCCGACCCGACCGCCGCCGAGCCGCCCGCGATGCGCTGGCCGCTGTGGGTGCTGGCCGTGCCGACCATGGGCTTCGGCGTCGCTGGCCTGCGCTCGGACTGGCTGCCCGCGCTGCTGGACGGCGGCTCGCTGCGGCCCTCCGCCGTCACCGCCGTCACCGGGACCGGGCTCGCCGTGGTCGGCGTGCTCGCCGCGTACGGCGCCTGGCGCTCGGCGACCGCCCGGCTCGGCACCGGCCGTCCGGACCCGGCCGGCCCGGGCCGGGTGCCCGGGCAGGCCGGGAGCCCGGCCGCCGAGGTGATCGTCGCCGACCCCGGGCGCACCCTGCTCGGCCCGCTGTTCGGCCCGGCCCGGCACGGCTTCGGCGTCGACCGGCTGTACCACGCGCTGTTCGTCCGCCCGGTGGCCGCCGCCGCCAAGCTGGTCCGCTTCCTCGACCGCGAGGTCGTCGAGACCTACGTGCGCGGCAGCGGAGCGGGCGCCGACCTGCTCGGCCGGGCCGTCCGGCTGGCGCAGACCGGAAACGCCCAGACGTACCTCAGCGCCCTGCTGGCCGTCGTCGTCCTGCTGGCCGTCCTGGTGGCGGTGTAGCCGGTGCTGCTGTCCTCCACCTCCGTCCTCTCGACCGCTGCTGGGAGCCCCCGATGAACGCAGTCCTCATCGCCCTCCTGGTGCTTCCGCTGTTCGGCGCCGCGCTCACCCTGGCGCCGGTGTTCGGGCCGGACCGGGCCGTGGCCGGCCGGCGGGCACTGCGGCTGAACACCGTCGTCACCGGTGCGGTGTTCCTGCTCGCCGTCGCCCTCGCGGCCGGCTTCGACCACGACGAGCCCGCCCGGATGCAGGCCACCACCGACGTGTCCTGGATCCCGGCCCTGGACGTGCGCCTCCACCTCGGGGTGGACGGCGTCTCGCTGCCGCTGGTCGTGCTGACCGCGCTGCTCACCTTCCTCTGCGCGCTGTACTCGGAGAAGCGGCTGCCGGACGGGGCGGACGTGCCCTCCGCGCAGGCCTTCGTCGGGCTGTTCCTCCTGCTCGAAGTCGGCATGCTCGCCACCTTCGCGGTGCTGGACCTCCTGCTCTTCTTCGTGGCCTTCGAGATCGTGCTGATCCCGATGTACTTCCTGATCGCCCGCTGGGGCAGCGGCGCCAAGGTGCCGGCCGCCAGCCGGTTCATCCTCTACACGCTGCTCGGCTCGGCCGTGATGCTGCTCGGCTTCCTGCTGATCGGCAGCAAGGCCGGCACCTTCGACATGCAGGCCCTGGCCACCGCGCACGGCGGCGGCCTGAGCCACACCACCCAGGTGATCGCCGCGCTGGCGATCCTGGTCGGGCTCGCGGTCAAGGCCCCCGCCTGGCCGCTGCACAGCTGGCTCCCCGACGCCCACACCGCCGCCCCGACGGTGGGCTCGGTGCTGCTCGCCGGCGTGCTGCTGAAGATGGGTACCTACGGCCTGGTCCGCGTCCTCCTCCCGGTCGTGCCGGACGGCGCCGCCACCCTGGCGCCCTACCTGGGCGCCTTCGCGGCCGTCGGCATCGTCTACGGCTCACTGGCCTGCCTGGCGCTGGCCCGCCCCGGCGCCAAGGGCGACCTCAAGCGCCTGATCGCCTACTCCTCCGTCGGCCACATGGGCTTCGTGCTGCTCGGCATCGCCTCCCTCACCCCGGTGGGCGTCAACGGCGCGCTGTTCGCCAACATCGCCCACGGTCTGATCACCGGTCTGCTGTTCTTCGTCGTCGGCGCGCTCAAGGACCGCTACGGCACGGCCGACCTCGACACGCTCTCCGGCGCCACCGGCGCCGCCCTGTACGGCCGGGCCCCGCGGCTCGGCGTGCTGCTCGCCTTCGCCGCCGTCGCCAGCCTCGGCCTGCCCGGGCTGGCCGGCTTCTGGGGCGAGCTGCTCGCCATGTTCGGCGCGTTCGACCCGGCCGACGGCCTGTCGCGCCCCGCGTTCGTCACCTACATGGTCCTGGCCGGCCTCGGCACCCTCCTCACCGCCGCGTACCTCCTGATCGTGGTCAGGCGCGTCTGCATGGGGGACCCCACGCAGCCCGCACCGGTGGCCGAGCTCACCGACCTGCGCCCGTACGAGGCCGTCAGCTGGACGCCGCTAGCCGCGCTCACCCTGCTCGCCGGCCTCTGGCCCGCGCTGCTTCTCGGCCTCTCCGACCCCGCCGTCAAGCACCTCCTCGGGGGTGGCTGACCGTGCTCGCAGCCCAGACCGCCGCACTCGGACCTCACTCCACGGGGCAGCACACTGTGACCTCCCTCGCCGTAGCCAACCCGGGCAGCCTGATCCAGTCCGTGGACTGGGTGGCGATCGCGCCCCCGCTGATCGCCGCCGTGGCCGCCCTCGTGGTGCTGCTCACGGACCTCTTCCTGCCCGAGCGGCACAAGAAGTGGCTCGGCCGCCTCACCGCGGCCGGACTCGCCCTCGCCCTCATCGCACTCCTTCCCCTCACCGGCGGATCACCCCGGGCGACCTTCTGTGCGCAGAACGTAGCAGGGGGGTCTGACACTCCCTCCATCAGCGGGCCCGCCGCGGGCGGCTGCTCGTACGTCGCCGACCACTTCGCCCTGGTGTTCCAACTGCTCGCCCTCGGCGGCGCGCTGATCGCGGCGCTGCTGTCGGCGCACACCGTGGAGAGCGAGAAGCTGCCGCGCGGCGAGTACTGGTTCCTGCTGCTCTCCAGCGCCACCGGCGCCGCCCTGCTGCCGGCCTCCCGCGACCTCGCCACCATGGTGATCGCCCTGGAGGTCGCCTCGCTGCCCGCCTTCGCCCTGGTCGCGCTGCGCCGGGACGGCCGGGGCGCGGAGGCCGCGTTCAAGTTCTTCGTCTCCTCGGTGACCGCGACCGCCGTGATGCTGCTCGGCGTCGGCTTCGTCTACGCGGCGAGCGGCAGCCTGCACCTCGGCGCCGTCGCCCAGGGCCTGGAGCACGCCCCCGGCCAGCTCAGGCCGCTGGCCGAGGCCGGCGCGGTGCTGACCCTGGTCGGCTTCGCCTTCAAGGTCGCCGCCGTCCCGTTCCACTTCTGGGTGCCCGACACCTACACCGGCGCGCCGCTGCCGGTGGCGGGCTACCTCTCGGTGGTCGGCAAGGCGGCCGGCCTGTCCGGGCTCGCGCTCGCCACCACCGTCGCCTTCCGCCCGTACGCCCACACCTGGGGCCTGGTGCTCGCCGTCCTGGCCGCCGTCACCATGACCGTCGGCAACGTCGGCGCGCTGCGGCAGCGCTTCGACACCCGGTACAGCGCGGTG
The DNA here is from genome assembly GCF_044756065.1 of Kitasatospora sp. NPDC092039. Taxonomy (NCBI): domain Bacteria; kingdom Bacillati; phylum Actinomycetota; class Actinomycetes; order Kitasatosporales; family Streptomycetaceae; genus Kitasatospora; species Kitasatospora sp. NPDC092039. The sequence goes on from NZ_JBIVSD010000012.1 coordinate 115,229, forward strand.
CGGCTGCTCGCCTGGTCCTCGGTCGGCCAGGCCGGGTACCTGCTGGTGCCGCTCGCCGCGGCCGGCTACGCGCCCGACGGCGTGGACCCGCTCGGCGCCACCGCCGCGTACGCGCTGATCTACGGCGTGGTGAACCTCGGCGCCTTCGGGGTGGTCGCCGCCGTCGGCCGCCGGGCCGGGACCAGCGTGGACGAGTTCCGCGGCCTGTTCGCCCGCAACCGCTGGACGGCGCTGGCGCTCGCCTTCTTCCTGCTCTGCCTGGCCGGGCTGCCGCCGGGCGTGGTCGGCCTGTTCGGCAAGGTCGTGGTGTTCCGCGCGGCGGTCGACGCCGGGCTCGGCTGGCTCGCCGTGGTGATGGCCGTCAACGTGGTCGTCGCCCTGTACTACTACCTGCTGTGGACGGCCCGGCTGTTCGCCCCGGCGGGCGAGGAGCCCCTCGGGGAGGCCGCCACCGGGCACCGCCTGCCCGCGAGCCTCACCGCGACGCTGGGGCTCACCGCCTCGGCGGCCGTGGTCCTCTCGGTGGCGCCGCAGCTGGTCCTCCAGGTCGCGGGCGGCTCGCTGTTCTGAGCCCGGGCGCCTCGGGCCCGGGCCGGGGCGGGCCGGGCCCGGGGTCCGGCCCGGCGGTTCCGCGTCGGTCCCGCTGCCGGTTCCCCGTCGGTGTCGCGTCGGTCACAAGGGAACAAGGTCCCCGGCCCCACCCGTTGACCGGGCAAGAGGGACGAGGCAGAAAGGGCTTCCCCACCGCACCACTGGAGGGCCTGACGTGCACAGCCGGCACAACGGACTGAGGACCGCCGTCCTGCTCGGGGGCCTCTCGGCGCTGATCCTGGTGATCGGCGGACTCTTCGGACGCACCGGCTTCGTGATCGCCCTGCTGGTCGCCCTCGGCACCAACGCCTACGCCTACTGGAACAGCGACAGGATCGCGCTGCGGGCCATGCGGGCCCGGCCGGTCAGCGAGTTCGAGGCACCCGGGCTGTACCGGATCGTCCGCGAGCTCTCCACCTCGGCCCGCCAGCCGATGCCCCGCCTCTACATCTCCCCGACCCCGGCCCCCAACGCCTTCGCCACCGGCCGCAACCCGCGCAACGCGGCGGTCTGCTGCACCGAGGGCATCCTGCGGATCCTGGACGAGCGCGAGCTGCGGGGCGTGCTCGGGCACGAGCTGAGCCACGTCTACAACCGGGACATCCTGATCTCCTCGGTGGCCGGGGCGCTCGCCTCGGTGGTGATGTTCCTGGTGAACTTCGCCTGGCTGATCCCGTTCGGGCGCGACGAGGACGACGACGGCCCCGGGCTGTTCGGAATGCTCGCGATCATGATCCTCGGCCCGCTGGCGGCCGGGCTGATCCAGCTGGCGGTCAGCCGCTCCCGCGAGTACCAGGCCGACGCCGACGGCGCCCGGATCACCGGCGACCCGCTGGCCCTCGCCGGTGCCCTGCGGAAGCTCGACGCCGGCACCCGTCAGCTGCCCCTGCCGCCCGAGCCGCAGCTCCAGACGGCGAGCCACATGATGATCGCCAGCCCGTTCCGGCCCGGCGAGGCCGGCGCCAGGCTCTTCTCCACCCACCCGCCGATGGCCGAGCGCATCGCCCGCCTGGAGCGGATGGCGGGCGGCCGCTAAGGCGTCCGCGCGGCCGGAGCCGGGCAGACACCCCGGGGCGTCAGCCCGCCGCCTCCTCGAACGCCAGGCGCAGGCGGTGGACGCCCTCGGCGACCTGGGCGGCGCTCTCGGCCGCCGCGTAGCTGAGGCGCAGGTGCGGGGCCGGGGGCTCGGCGGGGTGGTAGGGGCGGCCGGGGGAGAGCTGGACGCCGGCGCGCAGGGCGGCCGCGGCGAGGGCGGTGTCGTCGACGCCGTCCGGGAGGCGCAGCCACAGGTGGTAGCCGCCGGGGCGGTGGGCGCCGAGGACGCCGGGCAGTTCGCGGTGCAGGGCGGCGACGGCGGCGGTGCGGCGGTCGCGCAGTTCCGCGCCGAGGGCGCGCAGGTGGCGGGCCCAGGCCGGGTCGGCGACCAGTTCCAGGGTGGCCTCCTGGAGCGGCCGGGGCACGAAGAAGCTGTCCACCACCTGGGTGGCCCGCAGCCGGGCCAGCGCCGGGCCGCGCGCGGTGAGGGCGCCGACCCGCAGGTTGGGGGAGGCCGCCTTGGTCAGCGAGCGCAGGTGGACCACGACCCCGTCCCGGTCGTCGGCGGCGAGCGGGCGCGGCAGCGCGGGGGCGTCCGCGTGGACCAGCAGCCGGGCGAAGTCGTCCTCGACCACGAAGGCCCCGGCCGCCCGGGCGATCCGCAGCACCTCCGCCCGCCGCCCGGGCGACAGCACCGCGCCGGTGGGGTTCTGGAACAGCGGCTGGCAGACGAAGACCCGCGCCCGGGTGGTCTCGAAGGCGTCCGCCAGCAGGTCGGTGCGCACGCCGTCGGAGTCCACGGGGACGGGGACGGGCCGCAGCCCGGCCGCCCGGACGACCGCCAGGATGCCCGAGTACGTCGGCGACTCCACCAGCACCGGCGCGCCGGGCGCGGCGAGCGCCCGCATGGCGACGGTCAGCCCGCTCTGTCCGCCGGAGGTGACCAGGACGTCCCCGGCGCCGACCGGTCCGCCGTGGCCGCCGATGTCGCGGGCGAACCAGCCGCGCAGCTCGGTGAGGCCGTCGGTGGGCGGGCGGTTCCAGGCGCCCGGCCGCCGGCCGGCCCGGGCGAGGGCGGCGGCGAGCAGCCGCTCGGGCAGCAGCGAGGCGTGCGGGTAGCCGCTGTTGAGGTCGATGACGTCCGGCGGGGGCACCCGGAGGGTGGCGAACACCGGGGCGGCGAGCAGGTCGCGCGGGCCGGAGTCGGCGCTGAGCGCGATCTGCTGCCAGGAGAGGTCGCCGGTCCGGCCGGACGGCGCGGCGGGGACGGCCGGGGCCGCGGCGAACGCCGCCGCCCGGAACACCCCGGAGCCCGGCCGGGAGACCACCAGCCCCTCGGCCACGAGCACCGCGATGGCCCGGGAGACCGTCACCGGGCTGACCTGATGGCGCTCCACCAGCGCCCGGCTGGAGGGCAGCTTCCGTCCCTCCGGATAGCGCTCGACCTCCCGCCGCAGGGTGTCGGCGAGTTCGGCCACACTGCTACGCTCGTTCATGACGGCACAAGATAGCGCTACCCGCCCCGGGGCGGTAGCACCTCGAACGGCCCCCGCCTCCGGCACCGCCCTCGCGGCCCTCGGGGTGGCCTCCTTCTCGCTCAGCTTCCCCGCCACCGCGTGGTCCCTGACCGGCTTCGGCCCCTGGTCCGCGACCGGTCTGCGCGGCGCCCTGGCCGGTCTGCTGGCCGTGCTCTACCTGGCGGCCGTCCGCGCCCCGCTGCCCCGGCGCCGGCACTGGCCCGCACTGCTGGTGGTCTCCGGCGGCTGCGTCCTCGGCTTCCCGCTGCTGACCACGCTCGCCCTGCGCACCTCCTCGACCGCCCACTCGGCGGTCGTCATCGGCGTGCTGCCGCTGGCCACGGCGGCGGTCGCGGCGCTGCGCACCGGCCGCCGGCCGTCCGGGGCGTTCTGGGCGGCGGCGCTCGCCGGGGCCGCCGCCGTCCTCGCGTTCACCCTGGTGCAGAGCCACGGCCGGCCGACCGCCGCCGACCTCTACCTGTTCGTGGCGCTGCTGCTCTGCGCCGCCGGGTACGCCGAGGGCGGGCGGCTCTCCCGGGAGCTGCCGGGCGCCCAGGTGATCGCCTGGGCGGTGGTGGCCGCGCTGCCCGCGACACTGCTGACCGCCGCGCTCGGGCTGGGCGCCGAGCCGGTCCGGCTCGGGGCGAAGGCGCTGGTCGGGCTGGCGTACACGGCGGCGGTCTCGCAGCTCGGCGGGTTCGTGCTGTGGTACCGGGGGATGGCCGGGATCGGGGTGCCGAGGGCCAGTCAGCTCCAGCTCGCGCAGCCGCTGCTGACCCTGGTCTGGTCGGTGCTGCTGCTCGGCGAGCGGCTGCCGGCGGCCGCGCCGGTCACCGCGGTGGTGGTGCTGGTCTGCATCGCCGTCACCCAGCGGGCCCGGACCTGACCCGCGGGCGCCGCGGCGGCGTGGCCGGGCGCTGCCGGGGCACCGTCGCTCCCGGCACCGTGCGTGCGCGGAGCGCGGTGCCGTACGGACGCCTGCGGTACGCCCGGCGACCCCGGCTCCGACCGGCCCGGTCGGCCCCTCGCTCGTTAGGATGATCCCGCGCCCGACGGTCCGGGCGCGGCATCCGGAGGGAGTGGGCCGCCATGGCAGACGAGAGGAACGCCCCGGCGGCCGGGGACGCGCCGGCCCGCCGACGCGGCCAGGGCGAGCTGGAGGCCCAGGTGCTCGCGGTGCTCCAGCAGGCGCCCGGCCCGGCCGCCGCGGGATGGGTCCAGGAACGCCTGGAGGGCGACCTGGCGTACACCACGGTGATGACCATCCTGTCCCGGCTGCACGCCAAGAACGCCGTGACCCGGACCCGCTCCGGCCGTTCCTACCTGTGGCAGGCCTCCTCGGACGCCGCCGGACTGGCCGCGCTGCGGATGCGCCGGATGCTCGACGGCGAGGCGGACCGGGACGCCGTCCTGGCCAGCTTCGTCACCGCGCTGCTGCCGCACGACGAGGAACTGCTCCGGACGCTGCTGGACGCCGCGTCCGCCGATCCGGCGGCGACCGACCGTGAGAGCTGAGCCGTGGGCGTCTTCGTCTTCCTCCCGCTCGTCCTGCCGCTCACCGCGGTCCCGATCGCGCGGCTGACCGAGCAGCACCTGCATCCGCGCGGGGCGGCCCGGCTGATGACCGTGATCAGCGCGGTGCTGGCGCTGTGCAGCGTGCTCTGCCTCGGGCTGATCGGTGTGGTGGGCACCGCGCAGATCCCGGGCAACCCGCTGCCGGACAGCTGGTCCGACCCGGAGGTGCGGGCCGCGCTGCCGTACCACGAGACGGTCGGCACCGTGGTGATGTGGCTGCTGGCCCTGGTGGGATTCGCCTGCGCCCGGACGGTCGTCCGGCACCTGCGGGTGCGGACCCGGGCCCGCCGGGCGCTGAGCGGGCTGCCCGCCGGGCCGGGGGAGTCCGGCGACCTCGCGGTGCTGCCGGACCGCAGCCCGTACGCCTACGCCCTGCCCGGCTCGCCCGGCCGGGTGGTGGTCTCCACCGGGATGCTGGCCGGGCTGGCCGCCGACGAGCGCGAGGCGCTGCTCGCCCACGAGCGGGCGCACCTGCGCCACCGGCACCACCGGTACCTGCTGGCCACCCAGCTCGCCGCCTGCGTCAACCCGTTCCTGCGGCCGCTGCAGCACGCGGTGGCGTACAGCGCGGAGCGGTGGGCGGACGAGGACTCGGCGCAGGCCGTCGGGGACCGCCGGATCACCGCGCGGGCGGTGGCCCGGGCGGCGCTGGTGTCGCACGCCGCCCCGGTCCCCGGCTTCGCGGCCTTCGCCTCCCCGGCCGCGGCGGCCGGACCGGTGCCGCGCCGGGTCGCCGCCCTGCTCGGCCCGGTGCCGACCTCCCGCAACTGGCCGCCGGCCAAGACCCCGGCGGGTCTGGCGGCGATGGTCGCGGCGATCGGTACGGCGGCGTCGGCGCTGTGCGCGCTCAACGCCGCCGTGGCCCTGCTGGTGGTGCTCAAGGCCGTCACCCCGCTGTAGGGCCTGTCGCCCCGTGGGCGGGGCGGGCTCAGAGCGGTGGGCGGCGGGCTCAGAGCGTCGCGGCCAGGTCGTCGAGGGCGGCCCCGGCCGCCGCCAGCGACTCGACGGCGAGCGGCTGGAGGGCGTTCAGCGCCGGGACGTCCGCGGCCCTGGTGAGTTCCGCGGTGACCACGTGCAGGTGCTCCGCCGCGACCCCGATCCGGTCGAAGTACGCCCGCAGGTACGGGACCTGGAAGTCGCAGTGGGCGCGCGGCGTGCCCGGCGCGTAGCTGCCGCCGCGGACCGCGACGACCACCACGCGGGTGTCGCGCAGCAGCGGCTCGCCGCTCTCCGGGTCGTGGTGGACACCGGGGAGGGTGACCCGGTCGATCCACGCCTTGAGGCCGGTCGAGACGGTGTAGTTGTACATCGGGCTGCCGATCAGCAGGACGTCGGCGGCCCGCAGTTCCTCGATCAGCGGGCGGCTGAGCGCCCACTCGCGCTGCTCCTCCGGCCCCTCGGCGAGGCGGCCGATGTCGTCCAGCGGGAGTGTCCCCTTGCGCTCGGTGCGGCGGCCGAGGGCGTCGAAAGGGGCGCCCACCGCGGGCACCGGGTCGGCGGCGAGGTCGCGGTGCCGGTGCCGGGCGGCGGCGCCGTGCCGGGCGCGCCAGGCGTCGGCGAAGCGGGCGGTCAGGGCGCGGCTGACCGAGCCGGACGGGCTGATGCTGGAGTCCAGGTGGAGCAGCGTGGCGGAGGTCATGGGGGTCTCCTGGTCACCTCGGAGGGGGACGGATCGTCATGGCGGTGACGTGCGCCGCCGAGGAAAGGTGACCGATGGACCGCGACACGATGCCGGGAACGGTGGCCGGAGCACCGGCGGCCGGAACGCCGACGGCCGGAACGCCGACGGCCGGAGCACCGACGGCCCCGGGTCGGGACACCGGGGCGACAGGCGAGCGGTTCGAGGCCGAGCGCGGCCGGCTGCGGGCGATCGCCCAGCGGATGCTCGGTTCGACCGGCGAGGCCGAGGATGCCGTGCAGGAGGCCTGGCTGCGGCTGGTCCGCACCGATCCGGCGGAGATCGGCAACCTGCCCGGCTGGCTGACCACGGTGGTCTCCCGGATCTGCCTGGACCTGCTGCGGGCCCGCGCGGCGCGTCGTGAGGAGCCGACCGACGATGCGCTGCCGGACCCTGCGGGCGGCGGCCCGGAGCCGGAGCGGGAGGCGCTGCTGATCGAGTCGGTGGGCCGGGCGCTCCTCGTGGTGCTGGACCGGCTGGGCCCGGCCGAGCGGGTCGCCTTCGTGCTGCACGACGGCTTCGCGGTGCCCTTCGAGCAGATCGCGCCGATCGTCGGGCGGACCCCGGTGGCCGCCAAGAAGCTGGCCAGCCGGGCCCGGCAGCGGGTCCGCGGGACGGCCGTGCTGCCCGCGGAGCCGCTGGCCGGGCACCGGCGGGTGGTGGAGGCGTTCCTGGCCGCCGCCCGGGGCGGGGACCTGGCCGACCTGCTGGCCGTGCTGGCCCCGGACGTGGTGCGCCGGGCCGATCCGGCGGCGCTGGGGCCCGGCCTCTCGCCGGTGGCCCGGGGCGCGCGGGCCGTCGCCCGGGAGACCACGGTCTTCGGCCGCCGGGCCCGCTACGGCGCGGTGGCCCTGGTGGACGGGCTTCCCGGCATCCTGATCGCCCCGGACGGGCGGCTGCGGCTGGTGCTGAGGATGGCGGTCGCGGACGGCCGGGTGGCCGGGTACGAGGTGGTGGCCGACCCGGCCCGGCTCGCCGCGCTCGACCTGGCCGTCCTGCCCGTCCAGCCTTGGTGAGCACGGCGAGCCGGGCGGCGGGCGCGCGGAGTGGGGCGCGCGGGCTGTGTGGGGCGTGCGGTCGGGCGGGCGCGCGCGGCGGGACCGGGGCCGGTCAGTCGGCGATCCGGACCAGCATCTTGCCGGTGTTGGCGCCGCGCAGCATGCCGAGGAAGGCGTCCACCACCCGGTCGAAGCCGTCCACGACGGTCTCGTCCGGGACGACGGCGCCCGAGCGCAGGTGCGGGACCAGGAAGTCGTACAGCTCCGGCCGGGCGTCGAGGTGGTTGCGGACCAGGAAGCCCTCCAGCCGCAGGCTCTTGCCGACCACGTCGTACAGGTTGCGCGGCGCGGCCGGCGGGTCTCCGAGCCGGTCGTACTGGGCGACCGCGCCGCACCACGCGATCCGGCCGTGCTCGCGCAGGGCGCCGATCGCCGCCTCCAGGTGGTCGCCGCCGACGTTGTCCAGGTAGGCGTGCAGCCCCTCGGGGGCGGCCTCGCGCAGCCGGTCCGCGATCGGGCCGTCGTGGTAGTCGAAGGCGGCGTCGAAGCCGAGCCGCTCGGTGAGGCGGGCGGCCTTGGCGGGGGAGCCGGTGCTGCCGACGATCCGTCCGGCGCCGAGCAGGCGGGCGAGCTGCCCGGCGGCGGTGCCGACGCCGCCGGCGGCCGCCGAGACGAAGAGCGTCTCGCCGGGCTGGAGCCGGGCGATCCTGGTCAGGGCGACCCAGGCGGACAGGCCGGTGCCGCCGAGCACCGACAGGTGGGCGCTGAGCGGGACGCCGGCGAAGTCGGGCAGCAGGCTCGCTCCTTCGGCGGCGACCACCGAGTGGGTGCGCCAGGCCCGGCGGTGCTGGACCAGCGCGCCGACCGGCAGGGCGTCGGCCCGGGACTCCACCACCCGGCCGAGGGTGCGGCCCTCCAGCGGGGCGTGCAGCGCCCAGCCGCCCTCGTCCATCTCCTCGCGCATGTACGGGTCGACGGACTGGTAGAGGTTCTCGACCAGGACCTCGCCCGCCGCGAGGGCCGGGACTGTCTCCTCGACGAAGGCGAAGTTCGCGGCGGTCGGCGCGCCGTCGGGGCGGGAGACCAGGTGGACGGCGCTGGCGGTGGGACGGGACATCGGGTGCTGCTCCAGGTGGGCGGTGGCCGGCGGGACGTGATCACCGTAGGAAGCGCGGGAGCGGCCGGGCAAGGGCGGCGGTCGATGGAACGGCGGCATCCATGAGCGGGGTCGATGGATCGCGGGTTAGATTCGGCGCATGATCGCTCCCGCCCAGCGCCCCGCCCCGCGTCCCGGCCCGGATCCCGCCGCGCTTCCCGGCCCGGAGTCCGGCCGGCACCTCGCCCCGCACGAGCTGCGGATCCTGGTCGCGGTCGAGGAGGAGCAGAGCTTCACGGCGGCCGCCGCACGCCTGAGTACCACCCAGTCCGCCGTCTCGCACGCCGTGCGCGCCTGCGAGCGGAAGCTCGGCTCGGTGCTCTTCGACCGCGGGCGCCACGGCGCACGCCCCACCGAGGGCGGCGCGCGGGCGGTGGCGTACGCCCGTCGGATCCTGCGGCTGCTGGACGCGATGGGCCCCGAGGTGCGCGGCGCGGGGGCCGCGGCCGGGCCGCTGACCGGCACGCTGCGGATCGCCGCCTTCCGCAGCGCCGCCGCCCAGTTGCTGCCGCCCGTCCTGGCCCGGCTCGCCGAGCGCCACCCCGGACTCGGTACCCGGGTCCGGATCGTCCGGGAGATCGGCCGCGGCACCGCCGGGGAGGTCGCCGACGGGCGCGCCGACCTCGGGCTGGCGACGCTCGACGCGGGCGGTCCGCCGCCGGTCCCGGGCCTGGTCGCGGTGCCGCTGTACGACGAGTCGTACGCGCTGGCGCACCCGCAGGGCCACCCGGCGCCGCGCGAACTCCCGCTGGTCGACTGGGACGAGAACTGCGGCTCGTACACCCGGGACTGGTGGCAGCGGCAGGACTGGATCCCGCCCGCGACCGTGGACGTGGAGGACGACACGGTGGCGCTCTCGCTGGTCGCCCAGGGCCTCGGCATGGCGATCATGCCCCGGACGGCGCTGCTCGGCGCCCCGGCCGGCCTCGCCGTCACCGACCTCGGGCCGCAGCCGCCCAGCCGTTCCGTCGGGTACGTCACCACGCCCGAGCTGGCCGGGACGGCTGCCGTCCGGGCGCTGATCCGCGAACTGCGCGAACTCCCGCTCCCGGCCGGGCTGTCGGCGGCCCGGCCTTCGACCGGTCAGGCTCCGGAGGCCTGACCGCGACGGTTCAGTCCCCGGCCGGCCGGTCCCCGGCCGTCCCGTCCTCGACGGCTCGGTCCTCGTCGGTGCGGCCGTCGACGGATCGGTCCTCGACGGTGCGGCCGTCGACGGCCTCCCGGAGCCTGCGGAACTCCTCGGCCAGCCCGTCCAGGGTGTAGTGGGCGTTGAGGCCGCTGGGGTTCGGCAGCACCCACACCTCGGTGTCGCCGATGCGCTCCGGCTGCCGGCCGAGGGCGGCCCGGCGCTGCCCGAAGGCCGTCCGGTAGGCGCCGATCCCGAGCACCGCCAGGACGCGCGGACGCAGCCGCAGCACCCGTTCGCGCAGCGCGGCGCCGCCCTCGCGCAGCTCCTCGGCGGTCAGCTCGTCCGCCTTGGCGGTGGTGCGCGGGGCGACGTTGGTGATGCCCAGGCCGAGCGCGAGCAACTCCCGCTGCTCGTCCGGGCGGTACTGGCGCTCGGTGAAGCCGGAGCGGTACAGGGCGGGCCAGAAGCGGTTGCCCGGGCGGGCGAAGTGGTGCCCGGTGGCCCCGGACCACAGGCCCGGGTTGATGCCGCAGAACAGCACCCGCAGCCCGGGGCCGGAGACGTCCGGGATGGTGGTGTCCTTGGCGGCCAGCAGTTGCTCGGCGGTGGGCTTCATCGGTGCGCTCGGATTCACCCGGCCAAGTCTGCCGTGCCCTTCGCGGTGTCCTTCACCGCGCCCTTGGCCGTGCTCTCCGCCGGGGCCGTCGAAGCCGCCGGAGCCGTCGAAGCCGTCGCAGCCGAAGCCGTCACGCCCGGAGCCGCCGAAGCCGAAGCCGCGGCCGCCGCCCGGCGGTTGCGCAGCCGGCGCAGGCCGAACACCACCGCGGCCGCGTAGGCCCAGCCGACGAAGACGTCGATGATGAAGTGCTCCGCGCCGTAGACCAGGGTGAAGGTCATCGCGAGCGGGTAGGCGACCAGCACCGCCCGCAGCCGGCGCCCGGCGGTGGGCCAGAAGAAGAACAGCAGCATCGCCGGGTAGGCGGAGTGCAGCGAGGGCATCGCGGCGACGTCGTTGGCGAACTGACTGCCGTTCTCCAGCAGGGAGTCGGCCTGCGGCAGCCCGCTCACCGAGATCACCTCCCAGACCACCCGGGACAGGTGCGGCAGGTTGCCCTCCTGGGAGACCAGCCACGGCGGATCGGCCGGGTAGAGGATGTAGGTGGCGAAGCCCGCGAAGGTGAGCGTGAGGTAGGCGGCGAGCAGCTGCCGGAACCGGTGGTGGGCACGCCGCCAGAGCACCGCGAGCAGCAGGTAGACGACGAAGAAGTGCGAGAGGTAGACGGCCACCGCGGCGTAGTCGTACCAGTGCGGCGAGCCGGAGTCGTAGAGGGCGTGCTGGAGCCGGACGGTCCAGGTCTCGCCGAAGCCGAGCACCTCGTCGAAGCGCAGCTGCGGCAGCCAGTGCGGGGCCCACGGGGTGTGCGCGCCGTAGCCGCGCAGCAGCGAGTACGTCCACACCACGGCCATCACCGGCACCCAGTCGCGCAGGACCAGGAGGAAGCCGCGGGGGCCGTGTCCGCTGTGCACGGCGGCGGTCAGCAGGGCGGCGATCAGCCAGAGGAACAGCACGTCGTTGGCCGCGGGGATGCCCTCGGTCCGGAGGAACCAGAGGAAGCACGTCAGGTAGAGCGGCCAGGCCAGCCAGCGGAGTCTCGACCAGCCCGTCACGCGTGGGCGGGGCGGAGGCACCGGGCGCGGCTGCCCGGCCCGCACGTCGTGCGGGGCCGGGGGGAGGGTCTTGGTCATGCGCACCGAAATTAGCAACCCAAACTTGGAGGACTCTGGGTGAAATATGACCGGATCGTAAGAACATCCGATTCGGTCGGCACCCGGTTGGACGGTCGGTCAGGGACGGTCAGGCCACGATGCCCAACTCGTGCGGGGTGTTGTTGAAGCGGCGGCCACCGGCCTCGGTGACGGTGACGATGTCCTCGATCCGGACACCGAACCGGCCGGGCAGGTAGATCCCGGGCTCGATCGAGAAGCACATGCCCGGCACCAGCGGCCGCTCCTCGCCCTCGACCAGGTACGGAGGTTCGTGCGTGGTGGTGCCGATGCCATGGCCGGTGCGGTGGACGAAGTACTCGCCGTACCCGCCCTCGGTGATCACCCGGCGGGCGATCCGGTCGATCTCCTGGCACGCGATCCCGGGGCGGACCGCCGCGAAGGCGGTCTGCTGGGCCAGCCGGACCAGGCCGTGCACCTTCCGCACCTCGTCCGGGACGTCCGGGCCGACGTGCACCGTACGGGTGGTGTCGGAGCCGTACCCGTCCTTCAGACCGCCGAAGTCCAGCACCACGGTGTCACCCGTACGGATGACCCGGTCACCGGCCTCATGGTGCGGATCGGCGCCGTTCGGGCCGGAGCCGACCACGGTGAAGTCGACCTGGCTGTGCCCGTACTGGATGAGCAGCGCGCCGAGGTCGGCGGCCACGTCGGACTCCCGGCGGCCGGCGAAGCGGGCCTCCAGGATGCGCCGGTAGGCGGCGTCCGCCGCGCCGCCGGCCGCGGCCAGGCGGTCCAGCTCCTCGGTGTCCTTGACGGCGCGCAGCATCGGCAGGCTGTCGGTGAACGACGTGAAGGTGGCGCCGGGCAGTGCGGCCTGGAAGCCGAGCAGGTGCAGCGCCCAGGTGTTGTCGGAGACGCCGTACCGTCCGGCCGGGTCGAGCAGTGGGCCGACGGTGGCGTACGGGTCAGCGCCGTCGGACCAGTCGAGCAGCCGGACGGCCGGGGCGCCGACCGCCTTCTCGGCGTCCGGACGCTCCAACCTGGGGACCACCAGGGCGGGTTCGCGCCCGGCGGTGAGGACGAGGGCGGTCAACCGCTCGGTGGTCGCGGTGGGCGAGTAGCCGCACAGGTAGACCAGGTCGGGGCCGGGGGCGACGACCAGGCCGGCCAGCCCGGCGGCGGTCGCCTCGGCGGTGGCGCGGGCCATCCGGGCGGCATGGTCCTCGACGGTGAAGGGGCGGGGCACGGCGGGTCCTCCTCTGGGCCGGACGGGCTCGGCTGAGCCTTCGTCAGGGCAACTCCATCACTTCGCGGACGAGTTGGCGAAGCCCTCGGGGAGGCGCCGGCGCGGTCCGGGCGACGGGCCGGCCGCTCCCCGTCGGGCCGGCGCCGGTCCGGCGGGCCCGTCGGCGCCGGGGCGGGGCGGGGGAGGGCGTGGACCGGGCAGAGGAGGCGTCCGGAGGCCGTGATGGCCGCGACGGCCGGGGCGAGGCGCAGGCCGGCCGACGCGGCCGTGAGCAGCAGGGCGAGCGCCGGCCAGGATGGGCGGGGGGCGGCGGCCGTCCGGCCGGGCCGTCGGGGTTCGCCGCCTCGGGTGTCGGGGATGCCGGGGGCACCGGGGCGGGGGCGTGCGGTTCGGCCGGGCGGGGGCGCGTCCGTGGAATTCATCCGGTCCTCCTCCTCCGGTGCGGCGCCGCCGCGACCCGCCCGGTGGCTCGGGCCGGGCCTGCGTGGGGCGCCGGACACGACTGCACGGGGCGGTGGGCCGGACGGATCGCACGCGTGGTGCGGGGTCTCCGGTGCGACGGGGCCGCGGCCGCTCCGGGAAGGCCCCCGGGGCGGACGGTACGCGGTCAGTTCACCCGTCTGCCGGGCCCGCCGCATGCGGCGGGCGGCCGTGCGGGTGACCGGCGGCCTGGCCCGGGTGCTGCTCCCCGGCCGGACGACGGGCTGCCCCGGTGACGGTCCTGCCCGGGCGAGAGTCCTGCCCGGGCACCGGTCACGCCCGGGCACCGGTCACCCCCGGGAATCAGTCCTGCGGGGTGCCCGATCCGTCGGCGGGCCAGGCGGCGCGGCGCAGCGTGCGGCTCGCGGTCGCGACCAGCAGGGCGGCGGCGAGCAGGGCGCTGATCGCGACCAGTACGGCGGCGGGGGAGGAGCGGTCCAGCAGCAGACCGGTGAGGAAGGTCCCGGCGGGCATGCCGGCGGTGAGCAGCGTCATGGTCGCGGCGATCACCCGGCCGCGCAGCGCGTCCGGTACCTGGCGGAAGACCAGCAGGTCGAGCATCACCCGCATGGCCGGCACGCCCGCGCCGAACACGAACAGCGCGGCGAAGACGGTCGGCGTCCCGCCCGGCAGCAGCGGCGCCAGCGGGACCAGGACGGTGATCCAGCCCATCGTCAGCAGCAGCACGCCGGGGCCGGCCAGCCGGTGCAGCCGGGCGACCAGAGTGGCGCCGGCCAGCGCCCCGACCGCCTCGCCGGCCAGGGCCAGGCCGATTCCGGCGCTGCCGGTGCCGTGCTCGCGCAGCAGCACCATGACGGGCAGCAGCAGCGCGGCCCCGGTCAGGTTGATCACCAGCAGGACGGCCAGGGCGGCCCGCAGCAGTGGGGAGGCGGCGAGGACGCGGAAGCCGTCCAGGGCGCCGCCCCCGGCACGCCGGCCGGGCGCCCCGGACTCGTGCGGGCTGGGGAAGCGCACCGCGAGGGCGGCGGCCAGCGCGAGCAGCGAGGCGAGCGCGGCCCCGAGGAAGGGGACTGCCCGGCCGAGCCCGAACAGGAACCCGGCCAGCGGCGGTCCGGCCAGCGCGGCCCCGCTCATCCGGGCCTCGTCCTGGGCCAGCGCCTGGGACAGCTGCTCCGGCGGGACCACCGAGCGCAGTGCGAGCAGCCGGACCGGGCCGCTGTAGGCGACGGTCGCGCCGATCACGGCGGCGACCAGCAGCAGGTGGGCCAGGTGCGGCGGGCCGAACGCCAGGGCCGCCGGGACGCTGGCGAGGGCGAGCAGCCGGGCACCGTCGGCGGCGATCAGCACCCGGCGGCGGTCCACCCGGTCGGCGACCAGGCCGCCGTGGACGCCCAGCAGCAGGGTGGTGGCCATCTGTACGGCGCCGAAGGCCCCGGCGGCGGTGGAGGAGCCGGTGAGCGCGAGGACCAGCAGGGGGAAGGCGGTGTCGCCGATCACCATGCCGAGGGTCGCGGAGGCCTGGCCGGCCCAGAGGGCCTGGAACCGCAGGTTGCGCCGCAGCGGTACGGGCGGCGGCGGCTCGGACGGCGGGGGCTCGGACGGTATCGGGTTGAACGGCGTCGGTGCGGACGGCGTCGGTTCGGACGGCGTCGGTTCGGACGGGGAGAGTGCGGCCGCCGCCGGTGCGTCGTCCGGTCGGAGTCGCGTCGGTGCCGTCGTCGTCGGCTGGTCCGTCATGCCCTGCCTCCATCGTTCGCGATCGGCGCAGTCATTCACGCTTATGTGAATGATGTCCCAGACGTAATTGATTGCGCAAGGGTGATCGATGGCTCGATGGTGAGCGCTCACCGGGGTGTGATTGCGGACGGAGCGGCCGATCTGGAAGGGTGGCCCCGTGGTCGAGCACGCACCGGAAGCCGCCGACAGCGGCGAGCAGCAGCCCGTTACCTGGGTGAAGGAACGCCAGGTGTCCGACGTCGCGGTGCTCAAGGCACTGGCCGACCCGCTGCGCCTGGCCATCCTCGGCGCCCTGCAGTCCTCCGAGGACCGCCCGCTGACGGCCAAGGAGCTCGCCGCCGCGCTGGACGAGCCGCAGACCAAGCTCTACCGGCACATCAAGCAGCTGGAGAAGGCCGGGCTGGTCCTGGTGGCCGGCACCCGGCTGGTCTCCGGCATCGTGGAGAGCCGCTACCGGGCCGCCCAGGGGGCGATCCGGCTGGCCCCGGGGATGTTCACCGCCGGATCCCCGACCCGCTCCGAGGCGTACGACGCCGTCCTGGCCGCGATGGACCGGGTGCGGTCCGACTTCCGCGCCAGGATCGCCGAGGGCCGGCTGGACTTCGGTCGGACGCCGGGGGACTCGGGCCCGCCGTCCGGGCTGTTCGCGGACTTCGCGCTGCGGCTCAGCCCCGACCGGCTGGACCGGTTGCGTTCCCAACTGGCCGAAATATTCGACGAACTGAACGAGGAAGGCCCGAGTTCGGCCGAGGATGCGCTGGACGTGACCGTCTTCACCCTGCTCTACGGTCTCCGACCGGGCACGGAATCATAAATTCCGGGCCGACTGTCGGTGCGGTGGGACACCATGGCCGCCATGTCCTATGAACTCCAGGCGCTGATAGGAACTCGGGAGCTGCTGACGCTGGCTGCGGCGGAGGTTCCGGCGGCCCGGGTGGTGCCCCTGGCGCAGGGGCTGGCGCTGATTCCGGTCACCTCCGCCGTCCTCGCCGCGCTCCAGGGAGACGGCGGGGTGCGCGGGTCCGGCGGCGGGGCCGGGTTCGGGTGGCACTCGGACGGCTTCGAACTCCGGCTGGCCGCCTGGTCGAAGGCCGGCCCGATCGCCTGCGTCGAGGCGGACTACTTCGGCGGCAGCGGCACCCAGCGGGCTGCCGTCTGGGCGGACGGCGGGATCGCCCTCGGCCCGCTCACCATCGGCGAGTTCGAGCCCTCCCCGGCCGAGGGCACCCCGATCTCCCGCGCACTGCGGCGGATCGGCGCGCGCATCGAGGAGGGCCGGGTGGACGAGTTCGAGTCGGTCGGCCTGGGCCGGCACCGCAGCACCGGTGGCTGGGCGGAGCCGACCGGCTGACCCCGCCGCCCAGGGTCCGCACCTGGGCCGCGCCTGCGCTCGTACTCGTACCCCGCCCGCGCCCTTGCCCGTACCCCGCCCGCGCTCAGCGCGAGCCGGGGGTGTCGGCGCGCCAGCGCTGACCGATGGAGCGGAGGAGGGCGGGGTAGACGCCGAGGTGGCGGAATGGCTTGATGGCGGCCATGTAGAGCCGGCCGAAGGGGCCGTTGGGCTTGACCAGGACGGCCATCTGGGCGTGGTAGGTGCCGCTGCCGGGGGAGGTCTCGACCCAGCCGAGGTGGAGGACGCCGTGGACGGTGCGGTTGGCCATCTCGGCGGTCCACTCGTCGTGGAGCCGGTAGACGGAGCGGAACGGCGCCGAACGGGTGTCGGGGCCGCGCGGGGCGTCGCGGAGGTCGGCGGGGAGGCGGTCGCGGAGGGTGGGGACGCGGGCGCCGAGGCCGGTGTCGGGCTTGTCCCAGCCGAGCAGGCCGCCGAGCTTCCAGCGGATCGCGAAGAGGAGGCGGACGACGGGGGAGTCGGACATCGGGGCACCGGCACCGTCGGCGAACTGGTCGACCAGCCGGTCGAGGTCGTCGGGGCCGCCGGGGGTCGGCAGGGCCCAGACGTCCTCCAGGTGGAAGTCGGGGGCGATCTCGTGGATCCGCCACGGGCGGGAGGTGTGGGCCGTGCCGGGGAGTCTCATCTGCGTGCCCTGTCTGTACGGTGCCGTATAGGAGCAGGCTAGACCCGTGTGTACGGTGGCGTATACGCAAGGGCGAGAGCGTGAGGAGCGACACAGTGGAACGAGACGCGGCGAGGGGCCCGGCATGGGCGTGACGCGGACGCCGCGCGCCCGGTGGATCGAGGAGGGCCTGCGGGCGCTCGCGGCCGGCGGCCCGGACGCGGTGCGGGTGGAGCCGCTGGCGCAGGCGCTCGGCGTCACCAAGGGCGGCTTCTACGGGTACTTCCGCAACCGCGGCGCGCTGCTCGACGAGATGCTCGACACCTGGGAGCGGGAGGTCACCGAGGGCGTGATCGCCCAGGTCGAGGACGAGGGCGGCGACGCCCGCACCCGGCTCGGGCGGCTCTTCGCGATCGCCGCCACCAGCGGCGACGGGCCGGTGACCGGCACCACCGTCGACCTGGCGATCCGCGACTGGGCGCGGCGCGACGAGGCGGTCGCCGAGCGCCTGCGCCGGGTGGACAACCGCCGGATGGCGTACCTGCGTTCGCTCTACTCGTCGTTCTGCCCCGACCCGGACGACGTCGAGGTCCGCAGCCTGGTCAGCTTCTCGCTCCGGATCGGCCACCACCTCGTCGCCGTCGACCACGAGGGCCGCAGCCGCGCCGAGGTGATGGAACTGACCCGCGACTGGCTCCTGCGCTGAGCCCGCCGCGGCCCGCACCCCGCGGCCGAACGCGACGGGCGCGACGGGGGCGTGCCGCCGAAGACGTCTTCGGCACCGCGCCCCCGCCGCGCCCGGTGGCCGCTCGCAGCCCGCGTCCCCGCGGCCGGGGCCGGTCCTAGCGGTAGTTCACGTACTGGATCGCGAAGTCCAGGTCCTTGCCCTTGAGCAGGGCCTGTACGGCCTGGAGGTCGTCGCGGCTCTTCGAGCTGACGCGCAGCTCGTCGCCCTGGACCTGCGCCTTGACGCCCTTCGGGCCCTCGTCACGGATGATCTTCGCGACCTTCTTCGCGTCCTCCGTGGTGATGCCCTCCTTGACGTTGGCGAAGATCTTGTACTCCTTGCCGGACAGCTGGGGCTCGTTGGCGTCCAGGGCCTTCAGCGACAGGCCGCGCTTGACGAACTTGGTCTGGAGGATGTCCAGGACGGCGCGCACGCGCTCCTCGCCGTTCGCCTTCATCTCGATCTTCTCGCCGGAGCGGCTGATCTCGGCGCCCACGTTCTTGAAGTCGAAGCGCGTCGCGATCTCGCGGGAGGTCTGGTTGATCGCGTTGTCGACCTCCTGCCACTCGACCTTCGAGACGATGTCGAAACTGGAGTCGGCCATGGGTGTTGGTCTCCTTGATGCTCTGGCTTCACTGGCGCGGCCCGCCCACCGGGCGTCCGCGGTCCCAGCCTATCCAGCGCCACACCGGCCCCGCCCGTAGCGGTCGCCCGAGGTTTCCTGATCGTCGCGTGATCTATCGAGTGGCGGAGCACCCCCCGGCATCGGGTATGGTTTACCACGTCGAACGGGGTGAACGCCCCGGGAAACGAAGATCCTGGCTGGTTGCCCGAGCGGCCAAAGGGAGCAGACTGTAAATCTGTCGCGCAAGCTACGCAGGTTCGAACCCTGCACCAGCCACAGGATAGAGAAGGGCCCGTGACCTGCGGAAACGCAGGCTACGGGCCCTTCTTCGTTGAGCTGGCCGACGGGTGGCACGGTGCCCCGTTTGAGTGGCTTGTCTCACTTTGCGCCACCTGAATCCCGGTGCTGACCAGCGCATACGGACCAGTTACGGACCAGGATCCGGGGCGGGCGGGGGCGCCGGACGGTTCCGGTTGAGCCGCTTCGAGATCAGCTCGTTCGCGTACTCGACGGTGCCGTGCAGGCACTTCGCGTAGACCCGGAGCATGACGGCGACGCTGTGCCCCGCCCGCCGGGCGACCTCCGTCGGGTCGACCCCGGAGTTCAGCCCGAGCGAGATCCCGGCGTGCCGCAGGTCGTACGGGCGCTTGCCGAGCTTCGTCGCGCAGTCGGCCGGCGACAGCACCTCGGCCCGGGCCCGCTGCCAGACGACCCCGTACCCGCTCTCCTGCACCATCCCGCCCCGGGACGTCCGAAACAGCCGCCCGTCCGGCGCGGCGCCGAAGGCGGCGACGTGCTCCCGCAGGATCGCCACCAGCTCGGGCGGGATCGGAACGCGACGGGTCGCCTTCTCGGCCCGGTGCTTCAGCCCGCGCTTGTCGTGCGAGGTCCCGTCGTCCGTCCAGGACGACCCGACCCGCGGCCGGGTCTCGTCCAGGACCACGTAGCCCCACCCCTCGGCCGGGAGGTGGCAGCGCGCGAGCGTGAGGAAGACGGCCTCGGCCGGCCGCAGCCAGCCGTAGTAGAGGCAGGCGAAGAAGGCCCGGAGATGGGCCCCGCGCTTCCCCTGGCGTCCCGCCGCCTCGATGAGCGCGGCGGCCTGGTCCTCGTTGACCACCACGCCCGGGTCGACCTCCTCCTCGGACTCCGGCGGCTGCCACTGGACGGTCGGGAGGGGGTTGGCCGCCAGGTAGCCCTCCTCCACGGCGTAGCCGAAGAGGTGGCCGAGGATGCGGCGCTTGCGCAGGATGACCGACGGCGCGGCCTTCTTGCCGTCGAGCTTCACCGCGAGGGCGTTGAGCAGGCGGCGCACCATCGGCGGCTCCTCGAAGGCGGAGACCGGCACCGACTGCCTCTGCACCCAGGCCAGGGCCTTGGCCCAGTCCGCCGGCGGCTCCTCCTCCCACGCGTTCACGTTGAACGCCCAGCTGTAGAGCGCCCGGCGGACGATCCGCTTGTCCGGCATGCCGGCCTTCGACTTCACCAGCTCGAACGTGACCGTGGCGAGGGCGTCGGCCCAGGTCGTACGGGTCTTGGCTGGTGCCCCCTCCCAGCGGGCCCCGACGTACCGCCGGCCGAGCTCGTACCAGGTGATCTGCTTCTCCTTGCGGAGCTCGGAGAGCGGCAGGCCACGGTCGACGTCGAAGGGCTGTCCGTCGCGGAGGGCGGAGATCAGCTCGGACTTCCGGCCGTCGGCCGCGGTCTTGGTCAGGAAGGACTCGGAGAACTCCCGCCCCGCGACGGTCCAGCGGACCATCCAGGGGGCCCGCCGGTCCGGGCGGTGCCGGTGGTCCCAGAACTTGACCTTGTAGGAGGTGGCCATCAGGCGGCCACCTCGCAGGCGGCGAGCCACGCGTCCAGGTCGGCCCGGTCGACCCGGACCTGGCCGTTCGGGAGCTTGATGAGGCGCGGCGCCTGGCCCCGGGCGCGCATCCGGTAGAAGGCGGCACGCGACATGCCGAGTTCGGCGAGCACGACGGGGAGCTTGAGCAGTTCGCGCTTGGGCACGGCGAAGTCTCCTGCTGTGGGTGCGGAAGGTGGTTGCGGTGCGTGACGGCCCCTGCGTATGGACGGGGGTCGGGGCCGGAAAGTGTCAGGGATGTCAGGGAAAATCGCTGACCTGCGGGTTTGGCTCCTGGCGTGGCGTCAGGGCTTGTCAGGGATGTCAGGGAAATTCGGTTTTCCCCTGACATCCCTGACGTTCCCTGACAGGTGGTCAGGGCGCGTTTTGGCTGGTCAGGGATTTTCCCTGACATCCCTGACGGTTACGGGGCCTCGGTCCCGTCCGTGAGGCGGCCGACGGCCGGGTGGACACGGTAGGTGACGGCCGGGGCGCGACCGCGCTGGCCGTTGGTGGGCACCTGGTCGGTGCGGAGCCAGCCGTGCTGTTCGAGGAGGGCGAGCGCGGGCTCGACGTCGGTGACCTTCTTGAACCGCCGGGACGACGCGACGGCGTCGTGGGCCTTGATGTGGGTGCGGTGGGTGCCGTCCTTCTTCGGGCGCTGGAGCCACTGGAGGAGGGCGTGGGCGTCCTCGGTGGCGGGGTCGGCCGCGATGAGGTCGAAGACGGCGAGGGTGTGGGCGGTGTAGTACTCGGCGATCTCGGCGGCGCGGTCGACGGTGGCGGCCTCGACGGGCGCGCGCCAGTCGCCGCCGACGTGGTCGGCGAGGTGGAGGAGGACCGCGATGCGGGCGATGTGGCCGACGAGCTTGCCGGCCCAGTCCTTGATGTGGGCGAGCGGCTCGTCCGGGCGGAGCTGGACCTCGAACTTCTCCTGGAGCTTCTCGACGGCGAGGTCGGCGGCCTCGGTCATCGTGACGATGACCGGCTCGTCCAAGGCGGTGAGGGTGCGCAGGAGCGCGGACAGGCGGATGTCGTAGGTGGTGGCGACCGGCTCCGGGACGGGGGTGGTGCGGATCTTGCGGTAGCCGAGGTTGGAGGGCGGGAGGGAGTACAGGAAGCGGGCGAGCAGGCCGCGGTCACGGGCGCCGGGGGCGGCGCCGAGCTCCTGGAGGACGGCGGGTTGCGGGGTGACGCCGATGGTGAGCGCGGGCTTGTCGACGGTGGGCTGCTCGCGGGTGATCCGGTCGGCCTGGAGCCGTTCGCCCTTGTGGGCCTGGAGGAAGACGCCGAGGTTGGGCTTGCTGCTGTAGCGGCCGACGATGCTGTCGAAGAGGTCGCCCTCGGGGGAGAGCGCGGCCAGGCAGCGGTGGACGCCGAGCTGGTGGGTGACGGTCTCGGGGGTGATGTCCCCGGACAGGGTCAGCCGCGGGCTCGGCGGCACGACGATCTCGTCGGCGAGCATCCGGGCGCCGGAGATCTCGGCGACCAGGTGGGCGCGGTCGAGGTCGGGGTTCTTGCGGGCCTTGGCCATCAGCGCCTCGACCTCGGCCAGCGCGGTCTCCTTGGCGGTCTCGGCCTCGATGATCCGGGGCCGGGCCTCGGCCCGCAGCTCGTCCTCGACCCGGTAGACCGGGCCGGTCATGAACGCGAACACGTCGGACTTGCGGCTGGCCGGCGGCATCGCGCACACCAGGTAGAGGTTCGACTGCTCGCGCCAGCCGGGCCGGATCTCCACGCCAACCCGTCCGCCGGCGGCCGTCGAGAGGGCGGCCAGGGACATGGTGGCGGCCATGTCGGGCGGGGTCTGGGTGAACTCCGCCACCGCCTCCACGTACGCACCCACCCATCCGGGCAGGGCGCGGACGGGGAAGGTGGGCAGGGCGCCGTGGGAGCCGAGCGGGACGGGGTCGAGCCAGGTCTCGCCGGAGGCGAGGTCCGCCAGGGCGGCGAGCGCGGCGGTGCGGACGTCGTCGAGGTCGGCCTGGTCGTCGCCGGCCATGTGGGCCAGGCGGCTGGTGGCGGTGTTGATACGCCGCCGCTCGGCGGCCACACGCACGATCTCGGCGTAGTACTCGCCGTTCGCGGCGGTCGGGGTCGCCTGGATGCAGGCGTGCAGGTAGCCGGCCCCGCCGACGCGGACCAGGTCACCCTGGCCGCGCAGGACTTCGGCCAGCAGCATCGGGTCGACCGGCCGCTCGCCGCCGGCCATGCGGACGATGGCCCGCCAGATCGTCTCGTGCGCGAGGTGGTAGAACGCGCTCGGGTCGCCCAACTGGGCGGCGAGCGCGGGGATCTGGGCGGGGTCGAGCAGGGCAGCGCCGATGACGGCCTGCTCGGCGGCCTTCACCTCGGCGGGCTCGGGCCGGAACGGGATCACGTTCGGCGCGTACTCGCTGGTCAACGAGCTGATGGCCGGGCCGCTCACCGGACACCGCCGAGCAGGCCGGCGACGAGCGGGGCCAGGTTCCGGTTGGCGTGCTCGGCGAGCGCCGCGACCACCGCCTTGGCCTCGCCGGTGAGCGCGCGGCCGGGCCGGACCGCCGTGGGGGTGACGAGGATGCTCTCCGGGACCGGGAGGAGCACGGTGGCGGTCACCAGGACGGCGGGGCGGTCGGTGCGCTCCGGGCCGACCAGCACGGGCCACACCTCACCGGGGCGGGACCACGGGGCGCACTCCCAGTCCAACCGGCGGCCGGCGAGGCGGTGCGCGAGCGCGCTGTGCCGCAGGCCGACCTTCGCACAGAACTGGGCGCCGCCCTCGTGGCCGACGTACACCTCGACCCGGTCGAGGTCCGGGCGCACGACCGCGTACCCCGGCGCCATGACCGGGCTGGTGGCGGTGCGCCACGCGGCGACGGCGAACTCGGTCGGGCGGAGCGGCTCGCCGCCCTCGTGGAACTGGTCGGCGTGGTGGGCGATGTAGGCGCCGTAGCGGGAGTGGCCGTCGCTGGCGCTCTCCCGGTCGGCGGTGTCGTCGACGATGACGAGCGTGGAGCGGTCGAACTGGGGCATGCTGGTCCCGTCTCTGTGAAGGGGACGCACGGCCCCGCACCAACCGGCGATCTGCCAAGAACTGACCGGTTGGTGCGGGGCTCCGTGCTGGGTGGGTGGGGGTTGGGCACCGGGCGGTGCCCCGAGACCGTCAGTCCTCGGCGTGACCGGTGCGGTGAACGCCGGCCAGGAGGTCGGTCAGCGGCCGGGTGGTGCCGTCGGCGTGGCGCCAGATCTCGCCGTCGGGCGTGGACGGGGTGCCGGAGTACCAGGTCCAGCCCTCCAGGACGGGCAGGGCGAGGCGCTGGGCGTGGTCGAGGTGGGTGCCGAGGTGGGCGATGGCGGGCTCCAGGACGCCCGGGGCCGGCGGCCAGGGGTGCAGGTACCAGGCCATGCGGCCGATCCGGCCCTTGTCGTCGGCGCCGCCGGGGTGCTTGAGGAGCAGGTAGCTGGCGCCGTCGTGCGTGACCTCGTACGTCGTGGGTCCGAGGCGCTTGAAGGTGATTTCGGGCAAGTGGCCCCTCCGAGGCGATCGGTGGGATCGGGCTGTCCGTCCCCCGCACCGCCCGCACCCCGCCGGGAGGCGAGGGGCAGGCGGAACGGCGGTCGACACAGGCCGGTCAGACCTCGTCTTCCCCTTCTGCCGGTGGCGGTCGGAGCGGGGTAGGGCGGTAGGTAGGGGGCCGGTAGGGCGGTAGGTAGGCGGGCGCTGACCTGCGGTTCCTACCGCCCTACCGCCTCCCGGGAGGGGGTGCCGGGAGGGGGTGGGGGAGCGGGGTCAGGCGGCCTTCCGGAGGACCGCCGGGACGGCGCCGGGGGCGGTCTCGGGGAGGGCGTCGAGGGCCACCGCGAGGCGGTTGCGCGGGCGGCCGTTGAAGGTGAGCTTCTTGCCCTCGATCAGGGCCACCCCCAGGCTCTCCAGGTGGGCCCTCAGGTCGGCGACCGCCCAGCCCTCGAAGAAGCCCCGCGCCTGGCCCTCCTCCAGGACGTGCGAGAGGTGGGCGGCGGTGCCCTGGTCGGACATCTCGGCGACGTACCGGACGAGGGCGTAGAGGTCGGCGTCGGCGGGGGTGTCCTGGGGCTCGTCGGCCTGGACGCCGGCATCGTCCTGCTCGGAGGGGGAGGCGGTCTCCGCCGAATCCCCGTCCTTACGGGCGGCGGCGTTCTCGGCGGGCTTCTTCCCGGCCGCCTTGTCGTGGGCCGCTTCGTCGGCCTGGGCGAGTTCGGCGGCGGCCTTGGTATTGCCGACCGCGACCGCCGCGACGACCCACAGGACGAGGAGGACGGTGATGGTGGTCGGCGCGTACCGGGCGACGGGCCGGGCGAGGACGGGGGAGAGGAAGGCCGCCAGGGCGAGCGCTCCCCCGATCTGCTGCCGGGTGACCTTCAGCTTCGCGGTGTGGGGCCGGATGGCCCGGATGATCAGGCGGTTGCCGCGGCCGAGCGCGGTGAGGGAGGCGCCCTCCAGGTAGTGGTGCGGCTTCATCAGGCGCCCACCAGGCCCTTGAGGGTGGAGGTGGCGATGGTGATGGGCAGGGCCCAGATGCCGCCGGCGGCGGTGTAGATGCTGGGCAGGGTGGCGCCGAGCACCGAGTCCTTCATCGGGACGGGCTTGGTGCCGAACAGGACGATGGTCAGCAGGGCGGCGACGGCACCGGCGCCGACGTTGCCGAACGCCGCGTTCTGGCTGGCGAAGGTGTGGGTGAGCGCGTCGCCGACCTTGCCGGGGGCGCTGAAGGCCTGTCCGGCCCCGGCGGCGAACATGCCGAAGACCATCATCCAGTAGGCGGTGTGCTCGTCCTTGTGCTTCTTGGCGAGCTTGCCCTGCTTCTCGGCCTTGCGGCTGCCGAGGATGATCCACACGGCGATGACGAGGCAGATGCCGCCGGAGCCGAAGGCGCCGAACTCGGAGGTGTCCATGGTCGATCTCCTGACGGTCAGTGGTGGATGGTGGAGAAGAGGGTGATCAGGGGAGCGAGGCCGAGGGTGCCGACGAGGGCGGAGGCGAACGGCACCCGGACGAGGATCAGGACGGCGATGCCGACGGGGCCGCGGACCTCGGAGACCCGGACGTGGCCCCACCCGCGCATCCGCAGGTCGAGGAGCCAGCCGAGGCCGGCGCCGATGGTGGCGACGGTCAGGGGCACGTGGGCGGCCAGGTGGACGAGGCCCATCTGGTAGCCCGCGATGCCGGAGGCGGCGGTGAGGATGCACCAGCGGCGGAAGCGGCGGGCGCGCTCGGAGTGGGGCTGACGCCACAGCCTGGAGGCCCGGCGCTCGCTGGTGACCTGCTGGGCGTGGAGGTGGGCCTGCTCGGTGCGGAGCCGGTCTTCGCGCTCCTCGGGGGTCTCCTCCGCCTCGACCTCCCGGAGGGCGGCCTCGCGCCGGAGGCGGGCCTGCTCGGCGTGCTCTTCGGGGGTCATGCTGATCATGTCGCGGAGGTTCCGGAAGGCGGTCCGCGGCTCTTCCGCGTGGTCCTCGCCACGGCGGACCTGCTCGTCGGCGGCGGCCTCGGCGGGGTCGGCCTGCTCCAGGTCGTCGTCCCCGACGGCCTGGCCCTCGACGGCGCCGGCGGAGTCGGTCGTGCGGAGGTCGACGTAGACGGGCTCGGCGGTGAACTGCCGCGGCGCGGAGCCGGTGGCGACGCGCGGCGGGTTCCAGGGCCCGCCCTTGCGCCACCACTCGACCACGGGCTCGGACATGCCGATGGTGGGCGGCTCGTTCGGGGGCGGGGGGATGGTCACCGGCGCCACCCCTTGCGGGCCAGGACGCTGACGCCCCACACGGCCAGCGCCGCGTCGGCCAGCCAGAGCAGGTAGATCACGATCACGGGTCTCTCCTCAGGCAGGTGGGGCCCGGCCGAAGCCGGGCCCGGACGGCAGGTCAGGAGGAGCGCCACCAGGAGCGGGTGGCCGGGGTGCGGTGCCAGGCGGTGGTGCTCTGGCTGGTGCGGTGGGCGTCGATCTGGCGCTGGCCCTCGCTGTCGGCGCGGCGGACGTCGGCGGCCCGGCGCTGCTGGCCGCTCTGGAGCTGGCTGCGGCGGAAGATCTGCATCGGGGTCGCGCGCTCCTTCAGCGGTCGACGACGGGCTTGTCGAGGTCGCGGTGGGTGAGGCGGACGGTGGTGCCGGTCTTGGCGAGGCGCCGGGCGAGGGCCATGGCGACGGTGGCGGCGCGGTGCCGACCGCCCGCGCAGCCGACCGCGATGGTCAGCGGGGCCTCGGCCGGGCCGGCGTCGAAGGCGTCGACCAGCAGCGCGGTGCTCACGATCAGCTCGTGAACGCCCGGGGTGGCCAGGACGGCCTGGCGGACGGGCAGGTCCTGGGCGGTCTGCTGGCGCAGGGCCGGGTCGACGTGCGGGTCGCGGAAGTGGCGGCGCAGGTCGAGGGTCAGGGTCGCGTCGGGCGGGTCGGCGTGGAGGTAGCCGAACGAGACGACGTCGATGGTGGTCAGGGCCATGACAGTACCCTCCGTGTGCGGCGTGGTGGGGTGGAGCGGGGGAGAGGATCAGATCTCGTCGCAGCGGAGCTGGTAGCAGTCGTCGCAGAGCGGGCGGACCCACTCCCGGTCGTTGATCTCCAGGTCGAACGGGTCCACGCGGACCGTGACGTCCGGCTTGGCCTCGTCGCAGTAGTCGCAGCTCTCCATGTCGGTCTCCTCCGAGGTCAGGCGGTGGCCGGCGGGTTGTGGCGCTCGGCGTCGACGTGGCGGCGCAGGCGTACGGCGTAGTCGTTGCGGCAGCCGAGCGCGTCGCGGACCTTCTTGGTGCTGAGCTCCTCGCCGCGGGCGGCGAGGTCGTCGGCCAGGACGCGGACCCGGGCGATGTCGGCCGGGTCGAGGGCGCGTTCCCCGGCGGTCGCGGCAGCGTTCCCGGCAGGGCTGTCCGAGGGCTCGCCTCCGGGCGTCCCGGGGGCAGGTGCGGGTGCGTACGACCCCGTTCGGTAAAGGGCTTCGAGGGCTTCCGTGGTGATCGGGGAAGCGTTCCGCGGGCCGTCGGGAACGGTGTCGAGATAGACGCCGTCGGACGGTCCGGAGGGCAGCGGGAGGGTGAGGGCGGGGAACGGGTCGTCGGGCATTCCCGGCCACAGGTCGGCCGGTGCCGGGAGCGCGCTCAGCTCCGCGACCCGGGCGCGGGCGTTGAGCCTGCGGGCCAGCAGATCGGCCGTCAGCCCGGGGACGGTGACGCCGTGGACGTACTCCCAGGCGATCCGCCACGCCTCGTCGGCGGGCAGCGCGCCGAACGGGGCGGCGGACAGCAGGCGGTCGGCGACCTCCCGTACCTCGGGGTGGTGCTCGGCCCGGCGGCGGGCGTGCTCGGCGCGCTCCTTCGCCGTCTTCTTCTCGGCGGTGGTCGGGCCGCGGCCGCCATGGGTCTGGAGGTCGGTCAGCCAGACGGCGCCGATGCTGGACAGGGCCAGCACGAAGGCGACCCAGTGGTGGTGCGGGTACTGCGTCCAGCCGTGGGCGAAGTTGATGCCCCCGGCGACCAGGCCGGCCGCCCACGCGCCGAGGCGGTAGGTGTGGGTGGAGCGCTCGCCCTCGGCCTGGGCGCCCATGGCGACCAGCGCCCACGCACCGCCCTCCAGCATCGCGGCCAGCAGCACCGCCAGCAGCAGCGCGACGTCGGCGTGGTCGAGCGCGGCGACCTGCGAGACCACGGCCGGCACGATCGAGCACGCCTGCACCAGCCGGACGAACGCCCGCGCCGGGTTCGCCGTGATCCAGCCGGTGACCCGGCCGAACCGCGCAGCCCTTGCCGCACGGCGGCGCTCCTTCGCCTGTTCGGCGTCGCGCTGGTCGGCCTGGTGCCGCTGGCGGGCCGCCTCGGCGTCCAGCCGCTTCTGCTCGCGCTCCTCGCGCCGGTCCGCCCGGTCATCAGCCCGGACGGCCCGGCGGTCCTCGCGCCGCTCGGCACGGAAGTCGTTCAGCCCGCTCACCGCTGCCACCCCGCCTTCGGGGAGAAGCCGACCGCCTCGGCGGCCTGCCCGCAGGTCAGCCGCCCGCACTGGTCCAGGGCTTCGGCGAGGGCCGTCACCCGGTCCCACAGCGTGTCGAGCAGGGCGTCGGTGTGGTCGTGCAGCGCGGCCAGGTCCCGGCACGGGTCGTCGGACGCCCCGAAGGTGACGTCCCGGCCGGAGCCCTCGTCCACGACCCGGTAGATCTCGCGGCGGTCGTTGACGGCGCCGAGTTCGGTCAGCCATCCGCGCCGGGTGGTCCACCGGCCGCTCTCCCGCAGCCACCGGTCCTGGGCCCGCTCGCCGGCGGCCAGCATCGTCAGGCCGGTGCGGAGCGGGGCCGAACAGGGACCGAGGACGACCGCCCCGCCGCTGCCGGCCCGGTCCGGGACCAGGCCGAGGTCGTCACGGATGAAGACGGCCTCGAACGGGATCCCGAAGTGCAGCAGGACCAGGACGTGGCCGGCCTCGTGCGCGGCGAAGGCACGCCGCAACTCGTCCACCGGCAGGTCCAGAGCCTCGGTGACGCCCACCCCCGACGGCAGCTCCGGCCGGGGGTTGCGCATGGTCATCCCATTCCGGACGTCGAAGCACCAACTGGCGCGGTTCAGGATGTTGCTCACGCCGCCACCCGCTCGACGCTCGCGGTACGGCGGATGACGGCCGGGCGCCGCAACGGCACCGGCGCCACGCTCAGCAGACGCTCGGCGTAGGCGGCCAGCACCGGGTCCTCCCGACGCAGGTTCGCCAGGACGTCGTCCGCGGCGTCCATCCGGGCCTCGCGCTCGATCACGCTCTCGCCGGGCACCCCGGTGAACAGCCGGGTGAACTCCGAGTCCACGACGAGACCGAGCGCCAGCTCGGCGAACTCCTCCTCGTTCAAGGCCGTTTGGCCTGCAACAATCGACCTCACGGGTCTACCTCTTCTCTCGTAGGGGGCGGGCCCGAGGGCCGCCGCGCGTTCCTTGGCCGGAGCGCGGCGGCCCGACTCATGCGGGCCCAGCTACTCGCGGTGCACGAGCAGCCATGGCCGCGGCCCAACCGCGAAGCGGAAGGGCCGGACCAAAGTCACTCGTTCACAGATCGGGCCCCGGCAGAGCAGGGCCCGATGTGCCGTCCTTTCGGGATGTGCTCCCAGGCATGGACGGCGTTGACCTTTCGGTCTCCAGCCATCCGGACTGCCAAGGCGCCGGTTGCCTCGGCCCGATCTATCCCGGGCCCCTTCACCCTGGGTACGGCGCTCGCCGACCATTCGCGGGTGCATTTGTGCAGCTCAGAGCAACCCAAAGAAGGCCCCTCTGTGTCGCCCCTGTCTCACTTGGTGCGACACCCACAACATAGACAACCTGCTTAAGCAGGTCAAGAGAGTTGGGTTTCTCGCGCCTGTTGGGCGCCTCCCCTAGCATTGGCCTATGGCCCTAGACCCGGATGACTCTCGCCCCCCGTATCAGCAGGTCAGCAGCTCTCTGCGGGCCTCGATCCTCACGAAGAAGCCGGGCTTCGAGACCGGCGACAAGCTGCCCTCCGGCCCCGAGCTGGCGAAGCACTTCGGCGTGGCGCGCGGCACGGTGGACAAGGCGCTCGACCTGCTCCGCACCGAGGGGCTGATCGTGACCCGGCAGGGGAGCGGCTCGTTCGTGAGGGAGCGGACGTCTCGGCCGGTCGGGCTGCGGCCGCACCTGGAGGCCGCCTTCGAGCAGCAGCAGGTGACCCTCGACTTCGCCGGGTTCTCCAGCGAGACGCTGCACAACGCGCTGCAGGAGCCGCTCGACAAGGTCCGCTCCGGCCGACTGGCACCGGAGTCCATCACGGTCCGCCTGCTGCTGCCGGACACCACGGCGCCGATGGCGGTGCCGGTCCTGGTCGACGGGCTCCAGGACGAGGCCGTCCTCCGGCAGCGCGCCCGCAACATCGCCCTGACGAACGCCGGCGGCATCTCGCACTCGGTGGAGATGCTGGCCGAGCTGGGCCTCGTCCAGAAGGCGAGCGTCCAGGTCAAGGTCCACCGGGCGTCCAGCCTGTTCAAGCTGTACATCCTGAACCGGTCGGAGGCGTTCTTCGGCTTCTACCCGCTCCGCGAGCGCACCGTGTCGATCGACGACACCGCCCACACCTTCTACGACGTGACCGGCAAGGACACCACCCTGTTCCACCACGCCGCCGGCCCGGATGACGCCTCGCTTGGATCGCAGTACGTCCAGCAGGCCCAGATGTGGTTCGACAGCGTGTGGAGCACGATCGCCTACGAGCGCCAGCCATGATCGCCACCCCTCAGCAACTCGCCGACGTGCTGCGGCCGGTGAAGCACGTGCTGCTCGATTTCGACGGCCCGGTGTGCTCGGTCTTCGCCGGCCTCCCCGCCCCGGAGGTTGCACGGCGACTCCGTGAGGGCCTGCTCGCCACCGGCGTGCAGGCTCTGGGAGTGGAGGAGGAGAACGACCCGCTTGCCCTGCTCCGGCTGGTCGCTGACGCCCGACCCGACCTCACGGCGACTATGGACGCCGCGCTGGCCGTGCTGGAGACCGAAGCCGTCCGGGCTGCCCGCCCGACCCCCGGCGGAGAATCGGTTCTGCGCGCTGCTGCTCACTCCGGTCGGCTGGTCTCTGTAGTCAGCAACAACGCGGGCGACGCGATCGAGACCTACCTCACCGAGCACGGCCTCAGCGAATACGTGGCCGGTGTCTTCGGGCGGGCGCCGGGCGACCCCTCCTCCATGAAGCCGAACCCGCGCCTCCTGTTCGAAGCCATGGCGGCCGTAGGCGCCGCACCGGAGCAGTGCGTCTTCATCGGCGACGCGGCTCGTGATGTTGAGGCTGGGAAGGCTGCCGGAGTCTCGACGATTGGCTACGCCAACAAGCCGGGCAAGGAAGCGAGGCTTGCCGCCGCTGGCGCCGTGGTGATCGTGGATTCCATACAACTCATCGCCGAGGCGCTCACCTAGGAGAAACCGGGACAAGATAAATCAATCCACCCTCCCTCACCGGCTAGGACTGTTGACGGCAAGGCGGGAAAGTGTCATACCCCCGTGCAACGCTACGGAGTGCCCAGCGACTCAGCCACAGGTCAGGAGGGCCCGTGCTCACTCGGCCACACGCCAGACACGCCCCCTGCCCGCGCCTCCGCTGCCAGCCCACCCACCTCAGGTCAGTGTCTGCCAATTTTGCCGCAGAGGCCGCTACGCTACTGCCAGCCGTGGTGCGCCGATGTGAAGGAGGCTGCGTGGTAGACCCTGACACGTGGCAGCAAGAGCAGCTCAGTCTTGCCTATGTCACTGCGGTCGCAACGCAGGCCCGTGCCACGGTTGCAACGTGGAATGTAGACAAAGACGGCGTCGACGTCACCCTGAAGCGGAACCACCAGCTGGTTGAGGTTCAGCTCAAGTGCACGCACAGCCCCACTATCACTGCCGACGGCGACTATGCATTTGACCTGGACGTAGCCACCTATGACAAGCTCCGCGGCGAGCGCAGGCATGCCGCCGGATTCCTCGCCCTGTTCATAGTCCCGCGTGATGTAAATACATGGCTGGTGCATGACCTGGAGCCCAAATCTCTGCTTGTCAGATGCACCGGCTTCTACAAGCAAATACAAGATATGCCGGCCACAACGAACACGTCCAACAAGCGCATCTACCTGCCGCCAGCCCAAAGACTTAACGCGGCCGGACTGGATGCCATGTTCGCCTATGCAGACGAACGGCTCTTCGGTCCTAGCGCCCAGGAGGCCATCGCATGATCACCTCCGACGTCAAACCGGAAGATCTCGCAAGCTACCTTCGTGGAGCGGGCTGGACAAAGCTCCGCAGCGGGGCCCTAGCTGAACTCTGGGCTCCCACTCGGGGAGAGGCTGGCAGCATTCTTGTTCCGCTGGCCATTGACGCACCTGACTATGGCCGAACGCTGGACATTCTGACGCGCGAGCTATCCCTTCTTGAGCATCGACCTGTTAGCGAGATCCAACTAGAAATCTCGCGTCAGTTCCTGGATGTGACAGACTTGCGCGCCGAAGACGATGATATTGACCAGGGAACGATTTCAATTGAGGCCGGACTTGGCCTTTTTAGTGCAGCAAATCGCCTAATGGTCTCCGCTGCGGCCGCGACCTTGCATCGACAGGGCCATTACGGAAAGTCGATGCCTAAGAAGGCGTACGAGCACGCCCGTCGACTCCGGCTCGGTCAGACCCGCCCTGGGTCGTACGTCGTTCCAGTCATCAGTAATGCTAGATTCAGCGCTGCTCCGCGTCCGGTAGATGTCGACCTCCAGCTCGACATCCAAGCCGAGGAATCTTACTTTGATCGACGAGTCTTGGCTACGCTCTCGCGATCTCTTGAAACGCTAGCCGAGCTCACTATGAATCGTGATCGCACACCCACGCGCGATGAAGTTAGGGACTCGGTAGGCGATGGTGTTTCCGTTGAATTGTGCGCTGCGGTCCTTGAAGTTGTAGGCAAGGCGAAGGTAGAAATTCTGGATGTTACGTTCAACTGGGCTCCTGGAGCTCCAGTGCCGACCGAACTAAGGCGCAACGTGACATTCGCACGCGAAAACGTGGTAGTGCTGGAGAATGTTCGAGGAGAGCTTGAGGAGGGTCACTCCAATATTGAAACAGTTCTCTATGGGGTAATCCGAAAGATGGGCCGCAGGCAGAACGAAGAAGGTGGAAAAGTCAGCCTTGATACGGTAATTGATGGACGCAAGCGACAGGTCTCCTTCGACTTGGGGCCCAAGGCCTATCGTGACGCTGCGCAATGCCATGGAGAGCGCCGCCCTGTGGTGGTAACAGGAATTCTTGATGCACCGCCCGGGCGGCCAGCCACCATGGAAGTCCGATCGTTCGCGCCCGACAACTCCGTGATGACGCTCTGAGTCCCGCGGTACATCAGGCCCCCGCAGTGGGTTCGCTGCGGGGGCCTTGCTCTTCTGTGGGGCGCGCGGTGTCGGTAGGTTCTGGGTGGTGATTACTCAGATCGTCACGCTGGTGGGTGTCCTGCTGGGCGCGCTCACCTCGTTCGTGGCCACCGGGTGGGCGGAGCGGGTCAAGCATCGGCGGCTGATGGCCTCGCGGTGGGACGAGCGGAAGCTCGACACCTATGTGCAGTACGCGACCTGCGTGAAGGAGATCGCGGCCGTGGCCAAGCGGGCGGTGGATGTCGAGGTGGGGTCGACGGAGCGGGCGGAGTTCCTGGCGGCGATGGAGCAGTTGGAGATCCAGCGGTCGGCGCTCTTCGAGACGCTCGTCCTGCTCGCGAGTCCGGCTGCGGTGGAGGCGGCGAAGGCGGTGAACGCCGCGTTGTGGGAGTCCGAGATCGCGGCCCGTGAGCACTCCGAGGTGTCGAACGGGCCTGTCCTGGTCGAGCTGCTCAACGCCTATCACGCGCAGGCCCGGCTCGACCTCGGGGTCGGAGGCCCGGCGGCCGGAGCGTGAGCAGAAACACAAAAGGGCCGGCCCGGGCAGCGGAGATCGCTGCCCGGGCCGGCCCATCGTGTGCTCGGGGGAGGGGGCGTCGAGACCATGATTCGGACCAGGCGCGGACCAGATCCGGTCCGCGATCAAGTGTTGCCTGGTCAGAGCGCCCCTGGTCAGCGGCCTGTAAATCTGTCGCGCAAGCTACGCAGGTTCGAACCCTGCACCAGCCACAGGATGGAAACAGCCCCCGATCTGCGGAAACGCAGATCGGGGGCTGTTTCGTTTGTCCGGGGCCGTTCCGTGGGGCGGGGCTCCGGGCCGACTTATTGCACATTGCTTGCAATTACAGGTTGTAGGCAGCAGAGTGGGGTGCCGGGGGTGGGAGTCCTTCGACAGAGCTGATCGTCTTCCCAGCCGGCGACCGCCGGGACAACGGCTCGCCCCACCCCCGCCAACAGCCACCGGACCGGGCCCGCTCGGCGGGCCGACCGCGCTCTCCCCGGACGCCACGGCCTCGGTCGCGTACGGGCCGGAGTCGATCGCGCTGGTGCCGGCCGCCGCCGCGCCCTGCGCCGGCACACCGACGCGGTGGTCTGCCGGCCGCGCATGCGGATGTGACCGGGGACGGGGAACAGGACGGCCCCGGACGGCAGCCCGCCGTCCGGGGCCGTTCCGTCTCCCGGGACGGTCGCCACCGCCGCCGGACCAGCCGCCGTGACCGCTCTCGGACCCGCCGAATCAGCCGCGGACCAGCCGCAGTGACCGCTCTCGGACCGCCGCCGGAGCAGCCGCCAGGATCTCGGCCCGATCGCGACGGTCTCGGTCCGGTGAAGCGCCCGTCAAGGCCGCGTCAACGTCGCGCTATCACCCGTATGGACGGCGTCAGGGCCCTCATGACGCGCCCCTGACGGCTGGTTGGCTGCTTCTGCCGGTCGTCCACCGGCGCCGCGCGAGCCCCTCCGGCCAGGTCGCGGCCTCTCCCGAACCACTCTGGTGGAGCCCATGTCCGATCTCATCTACGTCGGTGTCACGGTCGCCGTGTTCGCCGTCATCGCCCTGATCGCGCGGGGGGTGGAGAAGCTGTGAGCGAGCGCAGCGAACGAACCATCGAAGGGCGCGTGTCGCGCCAGGCGCCCAGCGAGCGCAGCGAGGTGGCCGCATGAGCGCCGAGAACGTCGCTGGTCTGGTCGTGGCCGTCGCACTCGTCGGCTACCTCGTCGTGGCGCTGATCTTCCCGGAGAAGTTCTGACATGGGATCCACTCTCGCGGGCTGGCTCCAGGTCTTCGCCCTCGTCGGCGCGCTGGCCCTGTGCTACCGCCCCCTCGGCGACTACATCGCCGAGCTCCTCACCTCCGCCAAGCACCTCAGAGCCGAGCGCGGCGTCTACCGGCTGATCGGCGTCGACGGCGACGCGGACCAGCGCTGGCCGGTCTACCTCCGCTCGGTGCTGGCCTTCTCGGCGGTCTCCGTCCTCTTCCTCTACGGCCTGATCCGCCTCCAGGGCCACCTGCTGCTGAGCCTGGGCGTTCCGCGGATGGAGGGCCACCAGGCCTGGAACACCGCCATCTCGTTCGTCGCCAACACCAACTGGCAGTCCTACGGCGGCGAGTCCGCGATGGGCCACCTGGTGCAGATGGCGGGCCTGGCGGTGCAGAACTTCGTCTCCGCGGCCGTCGGCATCGCCGTGGTCGCCGCGCTGGTGCGGGGCTTCACCCGCAACCGGACGGACCGGGTCGGCAACTTCTGGGTGGACCTGACCCGGATCAGCCTGCGCCTGCTGCTGCCGATCTCGATCGTCTTCGCCCTGGTCCTGGCCGCCAACGGCGTGATCCAGAACTTCCGCGGCTTCCACGAGGTCACCACCCTCGCGGGCGAGGTGCAGAAGATCCCCGGCGGCCCGGTGGCGTCCCAGGAGGTCATCAAGCTGCTCGGCACCAACGGCGGCGGCTTCTTCAACGCCAACTCGGCGCACCCGTTCGAGAACCCGACCGGCTTCACCAACCTGGTCGAGGTCTTCCTGATCCTGCTGATCCCGTTCGCCCTGCCGCGGGCCTTCGGCCGGATGGTCGGGGACGACCGCCAGGGCTACGCGATCGTCGCGGTGATGGGCCTGTTCTGGGCCGCCTCCACCGCCCTGATGACCCTCGCCGAGTCGCAGCACTCCGGCACGGCCCTGCAGGCCGCGGGCGCCGCGATGGAGGGCAAGGAGCAGCGCTTCGGCATCGCCGCCAGCTCGCTGTTCGCCGCCTCGACCACGCTGACCTCGACCGGTGCGGTGAACTCCTTCCACGACTCGTACACGCCGTTCGGCGGCGGGCTGGCGGTCTTCGACATGATGCTGGGCGAGATCGCGCCCGGCGGTGTGGGCTCCGGCCTGTACGGCATGCTGGTGCTGGCGATCGTCGCGGTGTTCGTGGCCGGCCTGATGGTCGGCCGCACGCCCGAGTACCTGGGCAAGAAGCTCGGCGGCCGGGAGATGAAGTTCGCCTCGCTGTACATCCTCACCACGCCGACGATCGTGCTGGTCGGCACGGGTGTGGCGATGGCCCTGCCGGGTGAGCGCGCCGGGATGCTCAACTCGGGCGCCCACGGCTTCTCCGAGGTGCTGTACGCCTTCACCTCCGCGAGCAACAACAACGGCTCGGCCTTCGGCGGCATCACCGTCAACACCGACTGGTACGACACCGCGCTCGGCCTGGCGATGATCTTCGGCCGCCTGCTGCCGATCGTCTTCGTCCTGGCGCTGGCGGGTTCGCTCGCCCAGCAGCAGCCGGTCCCGGCCACCCCGGGCACCCTGCCCACCCACAAGCCGCTGTTCGTGGGCCTGCTGTCGGGCGTGATCCTGATCGTCGTCGGCCTCACCTACTTCCCGGCCCTGGCTCTCGGGCCGATCGCGGAAGGTCTGTCCTCCTGATGTCCACCCCAACGCTCAACCCCGCACCGGCCGAGACCCCCGCCGAACCCGCCGCCCCGCACAGAGCGGCCGGCGGCCTGCTCGACCCGAAGCTGATCGTCGCGTCCCTGCCGGACGCGGTGAGGAAGCTCGACCCCCGGGTGATGGTCAAGAACCCGGTGATGTTCGTGGTCGAGGTCGGCTCGGTGGTCACCACCGTCGCCGCGATCGCCGACCCGTCCGTCTTCGCCTGGGCCGTCACCGTCTGGCTCTGGCTGACCACGGTCTTCGCCAACCTGGCCGAGGCCGTCGCCGAGGGCCGAGGCAAGGCCCAGGCCGACACCCTGCGCAGGACCAAGACCGAGAGCGTCGCCCGCCGGCTGACGAACTGGCCCGCCACCCGGGACGAGGAGGAGGTGCCCGGCACCGAGCTGAGGCTCGGCGACCACGTGGTGGTCGAGGCCGGGCAGGTCATCCCCGGGGACGGCGACGTCGTCGAGGGCGTCGCGAGCGTCGACGAGTCGGCGATCACCGGCGAGTCCGCGCCCGTCATCCGCGAGTCCGGCGGCGACCGCAGCGCCGTCACCGGCGGCACCAAGGTGCTGTCCGACCGGATCGTGGTGAAGATCGCCGCGGAGCCCGGCAAGTCCTTCATCGACCGGATGATCGCCCTGGTCGAGGGCGCCGCCCGGCAGAAGACGCCGAACGAGATCGCGCTCAACATCCTGCTGGCCTCGCTGACCGTCGTCTTCCTGGTCGCGGTCGTCACGCTCCAGCCGATGGCCGGCTACGCGGGCGCCCCGCAGTCGATGATCGTGCTGGTCGCCCTGATCGTGGCGCTCATCCCGACCACCATCGGCGCGCTGCTCTCCGCGATCGGCATCGCCGGCATGGACCGCCTGGTGCAGCGCAACGTGCTGGCGATGTCCGGCCGCGCCGTCGAGGCCGCCGGCGACGTCAACACCCTGCTGCTCGACAAGACCGGCACCATCACCCTGGGCAACCGCCAGGCCGCCGAGTTCGTCCCGGCACCCGGAGTCGGCCAGGACGAACTGGCCGGTGCCGCGCAGCTGTCCTCCCTCGCGGACGAGACCCCCGAGGGCCGCTCGATCGTGGTCCTCGCCAAGACCGGGTACGGCCTGCGGGCCCGCGCCCAGGGCGAGCTGACCCACGCCACCTGGGTCCCGTTCACCGCCCAGACCCGGATGTCGGGCGTGGACCTGGACGAGGCCGACGGCGTCCACCAGGTCCGCAAGGGCGCGGCCGGCGCGGTCACCGACTGGGTCGCCGAGAACGGCGGCCGGGTCACCGACGAGGTGTCGACGCTGGTCGACGGCATCTCGGCGGCCGGCGGCACCCCGCTGGTGGTGGCGACCAGGGTCGGCTCGGCTCCGGCCAGGGTCCTGGGGGTCGTCCACCTCAAGGACGTGGTCAAGGAGGGCATGCGGGAGCGCTTCGACGAGCTGCGCCGGATGGGCATCAAGACCGTCATGATCACGGGCGACAACCCGCTGACCGCCAAGGCGATCGCGGAGGAGGCCGGCGTGGACGACTTCCTCGCCGAGGCCACGCCCGAGGACAAGATGGCCCTGATCAGGAAGGAGCAGGAGGGCGGCAAGCTGGTCGCGATGACCGGCGACGGCACCAACGACGCCCCCGCGCTCGCCCAGGCCGACGTCGGCGTCGCGATGAACACCGGGACCATGGCGGCCAAGGAGGCCGGCAACATGGTCGACCTGGACTCCAACCCGACCAAGCTGATCGAGATCGTGGAGATCGGCAAGCAGCTGCTGATCACCCGCGGCGCGCTGACCACCTTCTCGATCGCCAACGACGTGGCCAAGTACTTCGCGATCATCCCCGCGATGTTCGCCGGGGTCTACCCGGGCCTGAGCCACCTCGACATCATGGGCCTGCACAGCCCGCAGTCCGCGATCACCTCGGCGATCGTCTTCAACGCCCTGGTCATCATCGGCCTCATCCCGCTCGCCCTGCGCGGCGTGAAGTACCGGCCCGCTGACGCGAGTTCGCTGCTGCGCCGCAACATCGGGGTCTACGGCTTCGGCGGCCTGGTGGTGCCGTTCGTCGGCATCAAGCTGATCGACCTGATCGTCCAGTTCATCCCCGGCCTCGGCTGACGCGGGAAGGAGAGAAAACCATGTCCAAGCCCCTGCCGACGATCCTCCGCACCCACTTCACGGCCCTGCGGGTACTCCTCGTGCTCACCGTGGTCCTCGGGATCGTCTACCCGCTGCTGGTCACCGGCATCTCCCAGGTCGCCTTCGACGACCGGGCGAACGGCTCTCCGGTGAAGTCCGACGGCAGGGAGGTCGGCTCCAGCCTGATCGGCCAGAGCTTCGACCTCCCGAAGAAGAACCCCGCGGACCCGGACGAGGAGGCCCGGCCGGACCCGCAGTGGTTCCAGCCCCGCCCCTCGGCCGCCGGGACCGGCTACGACGCGTCCTCGTCCGCCGCCTCGAACCAGGGCCCGAACAGCGAGGACCTGCTGAAGGCCGTCGACGACCGCCGCGCCGCCGTCGCCGCGTTCGACGGCGTCGACCCGGCGAGCGTTCCGGCCGACGCGCTGACCGCCTCCGGCTCCGGCCTCGACCCGCACATCTCCGTCGCGTACGCCGAGGAGCAGGTCAACCGGGTCGCCAAGGCGCGCGACCTGCCGGTGGAGACGGTGGACAAGCTGGTCGAGAAGTACACCGAGGGCCGCTCGCTCGGCTTCCTCGGCGACGGAGGAGTCAACGTCCTGCTGCTCAACAAGGCGCTCAGCGAGCAGAAGTGACACCGCCCCGCACAGTCGGGTGACCGGGCCGGCCCGGGCGCCGGAGCACGCCTCCCGCGCCCGGGCCGGCCGGCCCGCGGCCGCAGACGTGCACCACCTCCCGATGGAAAGAGCAGTGCCCATGGCCCGCGACCTCA
Organism: Kitasatospora sp. NPDC092039; assembly: GCF_044756065.1. NCBI lineage: Bacteria > Bacillati > Actinomycetota > Actinomycetes > Kitasatosporales > Streptomycetaceae > Kitasatospora > Kitasatospora sp. NPDC092039. Next base: position 154,449 of record NZ_JBIVSD010000012.1, read on the forward strand.
CCACCGGCACCGGCAACCGCGGTGGCCGGCTGAGGGTGTACCTCGGCTCCGCGCCGGGCGTCGGCAAGACCTACCGGATGCTGGACGAGGCCCGGCGCAGACAGGAGCGCGGGGCCGACGTCGTGGTCGGGTACATCGAGTGCCACGGCAGACGCCACACCGAGGCCATGCTGGCCGGCCTGGAGGTCCTGCCGCGGGTGCACCGCTCCTACCGGGACGCCGAGTTCGAGGAGATGGACCTCGACGGCCTGCTCGCCCGCCGCCCGTCCGTCGTGCTGGTGGACGAGCTGGCGCACACCAACATCCCCGGCGGCCGGCACGCCAAGCGCTGGCAGGACGTCGAGGAGCTGCTCGCCGCCGGGATCGACGTCATCACCACCGTCAACGTCCAGCACCTGGAGTCGCTGAACGACGTCGTTCGGAAGATCACCGGAATCCCGCAGCGCGAGACCGTCCCGGACGAGGTGGTCCGCCGGGCCGACCAGCTCGAACTCGTCGACATGGCCCCGCAGGCACTGCGCCGCCGGATGGCCCACGGCAACGTCTACCGGGCGGAGAAGGTGGACGCCGCGCTCTCCAACTACTTCCGGGTCGGCAACCTCACCGCCCTGCGCGAGCTCGCCCTGCTCTGGGTGGCCGGACGGGTGGACGAGGGCCTGCGCGACTACCGGGCCAGCCACAACATCGACCGGGTCTGGGAGACCCGCGAACGGGTCGTGGTCGCCCTCACCGGCGGCCCCGAGGGCGAGACCCTGATCCGCCGCGCCGCCCGGATCGCCGACCGCACGGCCGGCGGCGAACTGCTGGCCGTCCACGTCTCCCGCAGCGACGGCCTGGCCGGCGCCTCCTCCGGCGCGCTCGCCCAGCAGCGGCAGCTGGTGGAGACCCTCGGCGGCAGCTACCACGTGGTGGTCGGCGACGACGTCCCCACCGCGCTGCTCACCTTCGCCCGCGCCCACGACGCCACCCAGCTGGTGCTCGGCACCAGCCGCCGCGGCCGGATCAACCGCTTCCTCACCGGCCCCGGCACCGGACAGACCACCGTGGACGCCTCCGAGGACATCGACGTCCACATGGTCACCCACGAGTTCACCGGCCGCGGCCGGCTGCCCTCGCTCGGCCGGCGCCACTCCCGGCGCCGCACCGTCGCCGGCTACCTGGCCGGCCTGGTGCTGCCCTGGGTGCTCACCGTCCTGCTCCCGCGGGCGGACCACGGCATCAACCTGACCACCGACGCGCTGATCTTCCAGCTGGGCGTGGTCGTCGTCGCCCTGCTCGGCGGCGCGGTGTCGGCCCTGCTGGCCTCGGTCGTCGCCTCGGTGCTGCTCAACTACTACTTCATCCCGCCGATCCACAGCCTGACCATCGGCGAGACCAACAACATCGTCGCCCTGGCGGTGTTCGCCGCCATCGCGCTCACCGTCTCCACCGTGGTCGACCACGCCGGCCGGCTCACCAGCCGGGCCGCCCGCGCCACCGCCGAGGCCGAGACCCTCTCCACCCTGGCCGGCAGCGTGCTGCGCGGCGCCGACGCGCTGCCCGCCCTGCTGGAGAAGTCCCGGACGGCCTTCGGCATGCGGGCCGTCGCCCTGCTCTCCCGGGCCGACGGCGAGGTGCTCGCGCACTGCGAGGGGGACCACCAGGGCGACGGCGAGGGACCGTACGAGACCACCGAGGTCCCGGTCGGCCAGGACGCCGTGCTGGTGCTCACCGGCCGCCGGCTGCCCGCCGCCGACCAGCGGGTGCTGACCGCCTTCGCCGCCCACGTCGCCGCCGCGCTGGAGCGCGACCGGCTGGCCGTGGTCGCCGCCGAGGTCGAGCCGATCAAGGCCGCCGACCGGATGCGCACCGCCCTGCTCGCCGCCGTCAGCCACGACCTGCGCACCCCGCTGGCCGCCGCCCGCGCCTCGGTCGGCTCGCTGCGCAGCCCCGACGTCGAGTTCTCCTCCGAGGACCAGGCCGAACTCCTCGCCACCGCCGACGAGTCGCTGGCCAAGCTCACCCGGCTGGTCGACAACCTGCTCGACATGAGCCGCCTCCAGGCCGGCGCGCTCACCCTGCACCTCACCGAGACCCACCTGGACGAGATCCTGCCCCGGGCACTCGACAGCCTCCCGGACCCGTACGTGCCGGTCCAGCCGCTGGACCTGGACACCACCCCGCCGGTGCTCGCCGACCCCCCGCTGCTGGAGCGGGTGCTCGCCAACGTGGTCACCAACGCGCTGCGCCACAACGCCCCCGGCGCGCCCGTCCTGGTCACCGCCAGCCACCACGCCGAACAGGTCGAGATCCGGGTGATCGACCGCGGACCCGGCATCGCCCCCGAGGACCGCGACCGGGTCTTCCTGCCCTTCCAGCGCCTCGGCGACACCGACAACACCACCGGCGTCGGCCTCGGACTCGCCCTCTCCCGCGGCCTCGCCGAGGCGATGGGCGGCAGCCTGGAGGTCGAGGACACCCCGGGCGGCGGCACCACCATGCTGCTCACCCTGCCCGCCGCCCCTGGGGAGGAACCGCCGCATGAGTGAACGGAGTGAACGAATCACCGGAAGGTGCGTGTCCCGCGAAGCGACTGCCGAGCGAAGCGAGGCGGACGCATGAGCGAACGGAGTGAACGAATCACCGGGAGGCCCGTGTCCCGCGGAGCGAGGGAGATCCTGGTCGTCGACGACGAGCCGGCCCTGCTGCGCATCCTGCGGATCAACCTCAGCGCCCGGCAGTACGCCGTCCGCACCGCCGCCAGCGGCGGCGAGGCGCTCGACCGCGCCGCGCACTCCTCCCCGGACGCCGTCCTGCTCGACCTCGGCCTGCCCGACCTCGACGGGATGGACGTGCTGCGCGGCCTGCGCACCCACAGCGCGGTGCCGGTCATCGTGCTCTCCGGCCGGACGGACGCCGCCGACAAGGTGGGCGCCCTGGACGCGGGTGCCGACGACTACCTCACCAAGCCGTTCCTGATGGACGAGCTGCTGGCCCGGCTGCGCGCCGTGCTGCGCCGGCCGCCGGGCGGCGTGCTGCCGGGCGACGTGCCGCCGGGCCGGCCGGTGATCGGCGACCACACCGTGGACCTCGTGGCCACCGCGGTGAACGGCCCGAACGGCCCGGTCCGGCTCACCCCGACCGAGTGGCGCATCCTCACCCTGCTGCTCGCCAACCCCGGTCGGCTGGTGCCCGGGCGGCAGATCCTGCGCGAGGTGTGGGGCCCGGCCCAGGAGGGGCGCGGCAACTACCTGCGGGTCTACTTCGCGGGGCTGCGCCGCAAGCTGGAACGCGACCCGGCCCGGCCGCGGCACCTGGTCACCGAGCCGGGGATCGGGTACCGGTACGTGCCGTGACCGCTGTGACCGTCCGGCCGACCGGGCCGCCGAACCTGTCAACGTGCCGTCAAGAGCGGTCCGCTGGGCGACAGGAGGGCGTCAAGGCGGCCCGGCGGCGGTGCTCCGCGGACGTAGTGTCGGTGCCGAGGGAGCGGGCCCTGCTCCGTGTGGGGGAGGTCTGGGGTCGCTCCGGACGCCGTCCACGGACGGCCGGCAGGTGGGGGAGGGGCGCGCGACACCCGTCGCGCGCCCCCAATGCCTTCCGGCTCCGGTTCAGCCGTCCTCGCCCCGGTTCAGCCGTCCTCGCCCCCGCACTGCCGGGGCAGCGCCAGCGCCACGGTGTCCGCGAACTCCCGGACCGCGCTGGTCCGGCTGACCACCCGGCCGCTGTGCACCACCAGCCGGCTGTGCCCGCCCGCGAGCGCCCCGGCCAGGCTGTCCCCGCGCACCGCCAGCAGCTCCGCCGGGAACCCGGCGTCCACCCGGACCGGCGCCAGGCCGAGCGCCGCCCGGGCCTGGTTCGCCACCGCGTCGTACGCCGCCGCCGGGTCCAACTCCCCACCGGCCGCCAGCAGATAGGCCGACTCCAGCGGATCCGCCCGGCCGACCGGGTTGGACGGATCGCGCAGCGCCCCGCTGCCCGCCGCCAGCGGCACCCGGGCGGCCGCCAACTCCCGTACCAGGCCCGGCCGCAGGCCCGTCATCCGGCCATCCAGTCCGGTGCAGCAGCCGTTCTGCGGCAGGCAGACCACCCGGATCCCGCTGGTCGCCAGCACCGTCGACGCGCCCCGGGGCAGCGCCCCGCACGGGCCGAGTGTCACCCGCGGCCGCAGCGGCGCCAACGCCCCGGCCATCCGGGCCAGTTGGGCGGCGTCGGCGGCACTGGTGTGCAGGTCCACCGAGCAGTCCGCCTCCCGGGCGGCCTCCAGCAGCAGTTGCACGTACCCGGCCGGGTCGGGGTCCAGCTCCGGGCAGCCGCCGGCCGCCGTGGCGCCCAGTTTGAGCGCCTCGCGAAGCTGCGCCCGGCTGTCCGCCCCGGCCCGCCCGGTGAGCAGCCGGGGCATCGCCACCGCCTGGAGCTCGGCCAGCCCGCTCAGCGCCTGCCGGGCGGTGAGCACCGCCTCCAGCCGGCGCAGCCCGTGCACGTCGCCGATCCGGACGTGGGTGCGCTGGGCGGTGGCGCCGTAGCCGAGCGAGGTCAGCGCGGCCTCGGTGACCCGCCGGGTGAGGTCGGCGGGGGTGTCCGGCGGCGGGGTGGAGAGGGCGGCGGAGAAGGCGGCGTCGTAGTGGGCGTGCGCCTCGGCGGGGGCCGGGAGCAGCAGGTAGCCGCGCAGGTCGATCCGGGCGCCGGTGGTGACGGTGGGGGCGCCGGGCAGGGCGGGCAGCGGGCCGAGGCTGCCGACGGTGCCGACCGCCTGGATCCGGTCGCCGCTGATCCGGACGTCCACCACCCGCCCGTCGGCCAGCCTGGCGCCGGTGAGCAGGAGGACCGGGCCGTGCCCGAGCGGGTTGGCCGCCGGGTCGGGCCCGGAGTGCGGCCCGTCGGCGGCTGCGCTGTCCATCGCCGGCTCCTTCTCGGGCCGGCCCGTGCGGTCGGCCCCGTACGGCTGGCCCGTCCCACCGGCCAGCCCTCCCGATCAATGAGCGTCGAGCCTATGGGCCCGGGGGGCGGGGCGCCGGGAGGCGGGCAATAGTCGTATCGGGTCGGGCCGTGCGGCTCGGAGGCCGATCGAACGCCGGGCCTTGGATCGTCCGTCCGTACCCCTCGCCCACCTGCGGTCTTCGCCGCGGGATACGGATTTCACCTCCGGCCGCGAAACGTGTAATCTCTTCCTCGTTCGCCCCTATAGCTCAGTCGGTAGAGCGTCTCCATGGTAAGGAGAAGGTCTGCGGTTCGATTCCGCATGGGGGCTCGGGTGAGAAGCAGTCAGCTCCGGCTGTGCTGCGGATCACTGTGGCGGTGTAGCTCAGTTGGTAGAGCAAGCGGCTCATAATCGCTGTGTCACCGGTTCAAGTCCGGTCACCGCTACCCCGCGTAGTCGGTCGGGAGATCGCACTCCCGGTCGGCTACTCTTGTCGTGTTCTTATTCGTTGTCCAAGGAAGGCACTCCCGTGGCTGCCACCGATGTCCGCCCGAAGATCACGCTGGCCTGCGTGGAGTGCAAGGAGCGGAACTACATCACCAAGAAGAACCGGCGTAACGACCCGGACCGTCTTGAGATGAAGAAGCACTGCCCCCGCTGCAACTCGCACACCGCGCACCGCGAGACCCGCTGACCCTGTTGCAGGGCGCCGGGCCTGTGTGAATTCAGGTCTTCTACTCCGGGCCGCATCCCTCATGGGGGGTGCGGCCCGGAGTTTTTTCGTATCCACCCGCGTTCCGAGGAGCTGCCATGGCGCTCGACCCCTCCTTCATCGGGCGTAGTTACCCGCCCACCGAGCCGTACGAGGTCGGCCGGGAGAAGATCCGCGAGTTCGCGACCGCGATCGGCGACGCCAACCCCGCGTACACCGACCCGGAGGCGGCGAAGGCGCTGGGCCACCCCGACGTGATCGCCCCGCCGACCTTCCCGTTCGTGATCACCTACCGCGCGGCGGGCCAGGTGGTCGAGGACCCGGAGCTGGGCCTGGACTTCACCCGGGTGGTGCACGGCGACCAGAAGTTCGCCTACAGCCGCCCGGTGCGGGCCGGCGACCGGCTCTCGGTCGCGGTGACCATCGACAACATCAAGTCACTGGCGGGCAACGACGTGCTCACCGTGCGTGGCGAGGTGACGGACGCGACCGGCGAGCACGTTGTGACGTCGGTCATGACCCTGGTGGCCCGGGCCGCCGACGAGGCGGGGGAGTGAGCGCGATGGCGATCAGCTACGACGAGGTCGAGGTCGGCACCGAGCTGCCGGCGCAGTCCTTCCCGGTGACCCGCGACACACTGGTGCGCTACGCGGGCGCCTCGGGAGACTTCAACCCGATCCACTGGAACGAGAGGTTCGCTCTGGAGGTCGGCCTGCCGGACGTCATCGCGCACGGCATGTTCACCATGGCCGAGGCGATCCGGGTGGTCACCGACTGGGTCGGCGACCCGGCCGCGGTGGTCGAGTACGGCGTGCGCTTCACCCGCCCCGTGCCGGTGCCGAACGACGGCGTCGGCGCGGTGGTCGAGGTCTCGGCCAAGGTCGCCAAGAAGCTGGACGACCGCAGGGTGCAGGTCGACCTGCTGGCCACCACGGGCGGCCAGAAGGTGCTCGGCATGTCCCGGGCCGTCGTCCGGCTCGGCTGAGCGGCTCCCGCCCGACGGCGGCCGCGGCCGGAGCCCGTACCGCACGGGAGTTCCGGCCGCGGCCGCGGGCCTTGCGTAGCTAGTGATTGGCCACTAACTTGGTGCCCATGGCGAAGTCGAGCATCCGGATGAGCGCGGAGGAGCGGCGCGAGAGCGTCGTCCGGGCCGCCCTGATCGAGTTCGCCCGGGGTGGCTACCACGGCACCTCCACCGAGGCGATCGCCCGCCGGGTGGGCGTCTCGCAGCCGTACCTGTTCCGGCTGTTCCCGGGCAAGCAGGCGATCTTCGCCGCCGCCGCCGAGCGCTGCGTCGAGGAGACCTGGCGGGTGTTCGACGAGGCCTCGGCCGGGCTGTCCGGCGAGGAGGCCGCCGAGGCGATGTCCGGCGCGTACCTGAGCCTGGTCGAGGACCGCGACCAGCTCATGATGCAGATGCAGCTCTACGTCTCGGTCTTCACGGCCCGGGTGGCCGGCGAGGAGGAGATCGGCGAGGCCGCCCGACGGCTGTGGGAGAACCTGTTCGACCGGGTCAGGATCCGGATCGGCGGCGACATGGAGGACGCCACGCGGTTCTTCGCGTACGGGATGCTGATCAACACCCTGGTGGCGCTGGGCTACCCCCCGGACCACCGGATGTGGACCGGCTTCGGCGAGCACGGGGAGCCCGGGGCCTCCGGGGAACACGGGGAGTCCGGGGCGTCCGAGTAGACCGGCCGCGCGGTGCGTCCGTGCGGCCTCCTTTCGGCCCACGAAAGTTATTGAGCAATTACTACCTAAGGAACCTGGGGGACGTCATGACGGAGAAACCGGCCATGGGCAGAACCGCGATCTGGACCCTGGTGATCGTCAGCGCGGCCAGTTTCATGGCCGCCCTGGACAACCTGGTGGTCACCACCGCACTGCCGTCGATCCGCGAGGAGCTCGGCGGCGGGCTGTCCGACCTCGAATGGACGGTCAGCGCCTACACCCTGAGCTTCGCCGTGCTGCTGATGTTCGGCGCCGCGCTCGGCGACCGCTTCGGCCGCCGCCGGATCTTCCTGGTCGGTCTGGCGGTCTTCACCGCCGGCTCCGCCGCGGCCGCGCTGTCCCCGGGCATCGGCGAGCTGATCGCCGCCCGCGCCCTCCAGGGCACCGGAGCCGCGGTGATGATGCCGCTCACCCTCACCCTGCTCACCGCCGCCGTGCCCGAGGCCAGGCGGGGGCTGGCCTTCGGCGTCTGGTCGGGCGTCAGCGGCCTCGCCGTCGCCGCCGGGCCGCTGATCGGCGGCTCGCTGACCGAGCACTTCTCCTGGCAGTGGATCTTCTGGGTGAACGTCCCGGTCGGCCTGGTCCTGCTGCCGCTGGCCTTCCTGCGGCTCGGCGAGAGCCGGGGCGCGGGCCGGGCCCTGGACGTGCCCGGCACCCTGCTGGTCAGCCTGGGGATGTTCGGGCTCGTGCTCGGCCTGATCCGCGGCAACCCGGACGGCTGGACCAGCCCGCTGGTCCTCGGCTCGCTGGTCGCCGGCACCCTGCTGCTGGCCGCCTTCGTCTGGTACGAGCAGCGGGTGGCCGTCCACCCGATGCTGCCGATGCGGCTGTTCCGCAGCCGGGCCTTCTCCGCCGTCAACGCGGCCAGCCTGCTGATGTACCTGGGGATGTTCGGCTCGATCTTCCTGATCAGCCAGTACCTCCAGGGCGTCGGGGGCTTCAGCCCGCAGGAGGCGGGCGTCCGGATGCTGCCGTGGACGGCGATGCCGCTGCTGGTCTCGCCGGTCGCGGGCATCGTCTCCGACCGGATCGGCGGCCGGTCGATCGTGGCCGCCGGGCTGGCGCTGCAGGCCGTGGGCCTGGTGCTGTTCGGCCTGGTCGCGGACGGGGGCACCGGCCTCGACTACCCCGCCCAGATCCCGGCCATTGTGATCTGCGGGATCGGCATGTCGCTGTACTTCGGCCCGACCGCCCAGCTGGTGATGGCCAGCGTCCGGCCGCAGGAGCAGGGGATCGCCTCCGGCGCCAACAACGCGCTGCGTGAGGTCGGCGGGGCGCTCGGGGTCGCCGTGCTCGCGGCGGTGTTTTCGGCGCACGGCGGCTACCAGTCGGCGCAGGCGTTCACGGACGGGCTGGTGCCCGCGCTGTACGTCGGCGGGGCGGCCGTCGGGCTCGGCGCGCTCGCCGCGGTGTGCATCCCGGGTCGGCGCGGGGCGCAGGCCGTGGCGGCCGCGCCGGCGGGGGCGCGGGAGGAGCGGGCCGGGGCACCGGCCGAGCCGGCGCGGGTCTGAGGCGCCGGAGCGCAGGCCGAGCCGGAGCGCCGGGCGGGCCGGAGCGCCGGAGCGCCGGGCGACGGGTGGCAGGGGTGCCGGGGGGCATCCCTGCCACCCGTACGCTGGTGGGCGTGCTGGTAGAAAACGACGCCCCCCTCGCCCCGCTGACCACGCTCCGGCTCGGCGGCCCGGCCCGCCGGCTGGTGACCGCCCACACCGACGACGAGGTGATCGCCGCCGTCCGCGAGGCCGACGCGGCCGACGAGCCGCTGCTGGTCCTCGGCGGCGGCTCCAACCTGGTGATCGGTGACGCCGGCTTCCCCGGCACCGTGCTGCGGATCGCCACCGAGGGCTTCGCCCTGGACGGCACCGGCCTGGAGGTCGCGGCCGGCGAGACCTGGTCCGAGGTGGTCCGCCGGACCGTGCTCGACCACCGCCTGGCGGGCGTCGAGTTCCTGGCCGGCATCCCCGGCTCGGCGGGTGCCACCCCGGTGCAGAACGTGGGCGCGTACGGCCAGGAGGTCGCGCAGGCGATCACCGAGGTGGTCGCGTACGACCGCGCCGCCGACGAGGTGGTCGTGCTCCCGAACGCCGAGTGCGCCTTCTCCTACCGGCACAGCCGCTTCAAGGCCGATCCGGACCGCTACGTGGTGCTGCGGGTGCGGTTCCGCCTGGAGGACAACGGCGGGCTCTCCACCCCCGTCCGCTACGCCGAGACCGCCCGGCACCTGGGCGTCGGGCAGGGCGACCGGGTGGCGGTCGACACCGCGTGGAACGCGGTGCTGCTGCTGCGCGCCGGCAAGGGCATGGTGCTGGACCCGGCGGACCACGACACCTGGTCGGCCGGCTCCTTCTTCACCAACCCGGTGCTCACGGCCGCGCAGTACGAGTCCTTCCGCACCCGCCCGGGCGCCGAGGACGCCCCCGCCTACCCGGCCCCGGAGGGCTGCACCAAGACCTCGGCGGCCTGGCTGATCGACCGCTCGGGCTTCGGCAAGGGCTACGGCAGCGGCCCGGCGACGCTCTCCACCAAGCACACCCTGGCCCTCACCAACCGCGGCTCGGCCACCGCCGACGACCTGCTGGCGCTGGCCCGGGAGATCCGGGACGGGGTCCGCGAGGCCTTCGGGGTGGAGCTGGTGAACGAGCCGGTGATGGTGGGCGTCGAGCTCTGACCAGGGCCCGGGCCCGGGGCGGACCCCGGACGGCCGCCGGCTAGGCGGGCACCGCGGCCCGGTCCGCGGGAGCGCGGCCGTCCGCCAGCCAGGCGTCGATGTCCGCCAGCAGCTCCTTGCGGACGGCCTCCGGCGCGACCGAACCGCGCACCGACTGCCGCGCCAGCTCGGCGAGTTCGGTGTCGGAGAAGCCCAGCACGTCCCGGACCAGCTCGTACTGGGCGGCCAGCCGGCTGCCGAACAGCAGCGGGTCGTCGGCGCCCAGCGCGAGCGGCACCCCGGCGTCGAAGAGCCGGCGCAGCGGGACCTCCTCGGGGTGCTCGTAGACGCCGAGCGAGACGTTGGAGGAGGGGCAGACCTCGCAGGTGACCTGGCGGTCCGCCAGCCGCTCCATCAGCCGGGGGTCCTCGGCGGCCCGCACGCCGTGGCCGATCCGGCCGGCGCCCAGGTCGTCCAGGCAGTCCCGGACGGACTCCGGGCCGGACAGCTCGCCGCCGTGCGGGGCCGCCAGCAGTCCGCCCTTGCGGGCGATCGCGAAAGCCCGGTCGAAGTCCCGGGCCAGGCCCCGGCGTTCGTCGTTGGAGAGGCCGAAGCCGACCACCCCGTGGTCGGCGTAGCGGACGGCCAGCCGGGCCAGCGTCCGGGCGTCCATCGGGGACTTCATCCGGTTGGCCGCGACCAGGACCCGGATGCCCACCCCGGTGGCCGCGGCGGCGTGCTCCACCGCGTCCAGGATCAGCTCCAGCGCCGGGATCAGCCCGCCCAGCCGGGGCGCGTACGAGGTCGGGTCGACCTGGATCTCCAGCCAGCGGGAGCCGTCCCGCTTCTCGTCCTCGGCGGTCTCCAGGACCAGCCGGCGGATGTCCGCCTCGTCCCGCAGCACCGAGCGGGCGGTGTCGTACAGCCGCTGGAAGCGGAACCAGCCCCGCTCGTCGGTGGCCCGCAGCCGGGGCGGCTCACCGGAGCTGAGCGCCTCCGGCAGCCGGACGCCGTGCTTGTCGGCCAGCTCCAGGAGGGTGGCGGGCCGCATCGAGCCGGTGAAGTGCAGGTGCAGGTGGGCCTTCGGGAGGCCCCTGACGTCTCGCGGGTTCAACAGGCGTTCCATTCACCGATACTGCCGTATGAGGCCCCCGAACGGGAACCGCCTCCTTCGCATCCCCTGAAGGGGTGAAAGGAGGCGGTGTGCCGGGTGAATCCCGTATGTCGGATTGACGCCAGTGCCGGAACGGCGTCAGTCGCGGGCCTCGCCGAGCAGCTTCTGGACCCGGCTGACGCCCTCGATCAGGTCGGCGTCGCCGAGCGCGTAGGAGAGCCGCAGGTAGCCGGGGGTGCCGAAGGCCTCGCCCGGGACGACCGCGACCTCGGCCTCGTCCAGGATCAGGGCGGCCAGCTCGCCGGAGGTCTGCGGGCGCTTGCCGCGGATCTCCTTGCCCAGCAGGCCCTTGACCGACGGGTAGGCGTAGAAGGCGCCCTCGGGCTCGGGGCAGAACACGCCGTCGATCTCGTTGAGCATCCGCACGATGGTCCTGCGGCGGCGGTCGAAGGCCTCGCGCATCTCGGCGACCGCGTCCAGGTCACCGGCCACGGCGGCCAGGGCGGCGCGCTGGGCGACGTTGGAGACGTTCGAGGTGGCGTGCGACTGGAGGTTGGTCGCGGCCTTGACGACGTCCTTGGGGCCGATCACCCAGCCCACCCGCCAGCCGGTCATCGCGTAGGTCTTGGCGACACCGTTGACCACGATGCACTTGTCGGCCAGCTCGGGCAGCAGGGCCGGCAGCGAGGTGAAGGTGGCGTCGCCGTACACCAGGTGCTCGTAGATCTCGTCGGTGAGCACCCACAGGCCGTGCTCCAGCGCCCAGCGGCCGATCGCCTCGGCCTCGGCCTCGGTGTACACCGCGCCGGTCGGGTTGGACGGCGAGACGAACAGCACCACCTTGGTGTTCTCGGTGCGCGCGGCCTCCAGCTGCTCGACCGACACCTTGTAGCCGGTGGTCTCGTCGGAGACGACCTCCACCGGGACGCCGCCGGCCAGCTGGACCGACTCCGGGTAGGTGGTCCAGTACGGGGCCGGGATGATGACCTCGTCGCCCGGGTCCAGGATCGCCGCGAAGGCCTCGTAGATCGCCTGCTTGCCGCCGTTGGTGACCAGCACCTGGGAGGCGTCCACCTGGTAGCCCGAGTCGCGCAGCGTCTTGGCGGCGATCGCGGCCTTCAGCTCGGGCAGGCCACCCGCCGGGGTGTAGCGGTGGTTCTTCGGGTCGCGGCAGGCCTCGACGGCCGCCTCGACGATGTAGTCCGGGGTGGGGAAGTCGGGCTCGCCGGCACCGAAGCCGATGACCGGACGGCCGGCGGCCTTGAGGGCCTTGGCCTTGGCGTCCACGGCGAGGGTCGCGGACTCGGCGATCGCGCCGATCCGGGCGGAGACCCGGCGGTCGGCGGGGCGGATGGACTGGTCGGGCTGCGGGGTGGAAGCGCTCATGTCTGCATCGTCGCAGAACCCGGACCTACCGGGCATCGGGGTATCGGCATCCGTACGTCCCCGTCCGGATCGCGGCCCCGGCGATCCGTCGGCGGGGGACCGGCGGGGCCGGACATCCGCCGGGTGACCGGCCGGTCCGGAAGAAGACGTTCGACCAAACGCCCCTCGACCACGTACACTCGCTGCTCGACGGCCCGCCGAAAAGAACCGGAGCTTTCACCGCCTGTGCAGGCAGCGGGGGGAGATGCGGTAGGTTGGTCGCCACCGGAGCCGCGAGGCACCGTAGGGCAATAGCTCAATTGGTAGAGCACCGGTCTCCAAAACCGGCGGTTGGGGGTTCGAGTCCCTCTTGCCCTGCTGCTAGATCCGTTTTCAGCCCGTTCGCTCCACAGGAGTGAGCGGGCTTGATGCGGAGATGGCACCGATCAGCACCGCTAGCCGGCTGGTCGTGCCCCACCTGGTGCGCGGCGAAGTCGGCAGGACCCGGATTCAGGTGAGGACGAGTGACGGAGACCACGGGCTCCACCGCAACGCCTGAGAGCGGCAACCCCGAGGGTGCCGACGGCGCTGCCGAGACCACGCCCGCCGACGAGAAGTCGGGCAAGCGCGGCAACCGCGAGAAGAAGTCCGGCAAGCGCGCCAAGAAGGGCCTGTTTGCCCGGATGGCGCTGTTCTACCGCCAGATCATCGCGGAACTGCGCAAGGTCGTCTGGCCGACCCGCAGCGAACTCACCAACTACACCGCCGTCGTGGTCACCTTCGTCGTGGTCGTGATGGCCTTCGTGGCCGGCCTGGACTACGGCTTCTCCAAGCTGAGCCTCCTGGTCTTCGGCTGACCGGCCGCCCCACCTCTCGAACAGCCTCCCGACCCGGGCCGAATCCTCGGCCCGGGTCGAGCTGTCGGCGCCGGACGTACGCGCGGTTACCGTGGACTCGGTACTGTTGAAGTCTCCGAGACCTCATCTGGCGCCCGCGCGAGCGGTCGTCCGCCGGGCCGGTCGAGGAGCGCGCCACCTTCACCATCTCCAGGAAAGAAGCCGCCACCGTGTCTGAGTCCCCCCTGTACGACGCCGACGAGACCGTCCGCGAGGCGGATGTCGCCGCCGAGCCGGACGCGACCGAGCTGGCTGTCGACACCGAGTCCGCCGAGCAGATCGTGGACGCCGCGGACAGCGACGAGGACGAGGTCGAGGCGTACGACGAGGCCGAGGCCGGCGAGCCCGCCGAGGAGGCCGCGCTGCACGTGGAGGGCGCCGCCGAGGAGGCCGAGGAGGCCGAGGAGGAGCCGGCCGAGGAGGTCGACCCGGTCGCCAAGTTCCGCGAGGACCTGCGCTTCATGCCGGGCGAGTGGTACGTGATCCACACCTACGCCGGCTACGAGAACCGGGTGAAGCAGAACCTGGAGCAGCGCGCCGTCTCGCTGAACGTCGAGGAGTACATCTTCCAGGCCGAGGTGCCGCAGGAGGAGGTCGTCCAGATCAAGAACGGCGACCGCAAGACCATCCGCCAGAACAAGCTCCCCGGCTACGTCCTGGTGCGCATGGACCTCACCCCCGAGTCCTGGGGCGTCGTGCGCAACACCCCGGGTGTCACCGGCTTCGTCGGCAACGCCTACGACCCGTACCCGCTGACCCTGGACGAGGTCGTCAAGATGCTCGCCCCCGACGTCGAGCGCCAGGCCGCCAAGGAGGCCGGCAAGGCTTCGCCGGTCCGCCCGGTCGAGGTCCAGGTGCTGGACTTCGAGGTCGGCGACTCGGTCACCGTCACCGACGGCCCGTTCGCGACCCTCCAGGCGACCATCAACGAGATCAACCCGGACTCGAAGAAGGTCAAGGGCCTGGTCGAGATCTTCGGCCGGGAGACCCCGGTCGAGCTCTCCTTCGACCAGATCCAGAAGAACTAGTCGTACGGTCTTCGGATCCGGGCGGGCCCGCGGGCCCGCCCGGATCCGTTTTGGTCCAGCGGCGCGAACGCGTTAGCCTGGTCCGATGTGTGTGCTGGCGGCCGGGTGTCGCCCCGGTTCCGCACGCACCAGCAATCACCTCTCGGAAGGACCCGGAGAGACATGCCTCCCAAGAAGAAGAAGGTCACGGGGCTTATCAAGCTCCAGATCAACGCCGGCGCGGCCAACCCGGCGCCGCCGGTCGGCCCCGCGCTGGGCCAGCACGGCGTCAACATCATGGAGTTCTGCAAGGCCTACAACGCTGCGACCGAGTCGCAGCGCGGCATGATCGTGCCGGTGGAGATCACGGTCTACGAGGACCGTTCCTTCACCTTCATCACGAAGACGCCGCCGGCCGCGCGCCTCATCCTGAAGGCCGCCGGTGTCGAGAAGGGCTCCAGCGAGCCGCACAAGACCAAGGTCGCCAAGCTCACCAGCGCCCAGGTCCGTGAGATCGCCACGACCAAGATGCCCGACCTGAACGCCAACGACCTGGACGCCGCGGCGAAGATCATCGCCGGCACCGCCCGGTCGATGGGCATCACCGTCGAGGGCTGAGAACCCCTCTCGTCCTCTGTGGTAGGGCCCGCGCAGGCCCGTGACACCACAACTCCATTCACCATTCAGGAGCAGCTATGAAGCGCAGCAAGGCCCTGAAGGCCGCGGACGCCCAGGTCGACCGCGAGCGCCTTTACGCCCCCCTCGAGGCCGTCCGCCTCGCCAAGGCGACCAGCACCACCAAGTTCGACGGCACCGTCGAGGTCGCCATGCGTCTGGGTGTCGACCCGCGCAAGGCCGACCAGATGGTCCGCAGCACCGTGATCCTCCCGCACGGCACCGGTAAGACCGCTCGGGTCCTGGTCTTCGCGACCGGCGAGCGTGCCGAGGCCGCGCGTGCTGCGGGCGCCGACATCGTCGGTGCCGACGAGCTGATCGACGAGGTCGCGAAGGGCAAGCTGGACTTCGACGCCGTCGTCGCCACCCCGGACCTCATGGGCAAGGTCGGCCGCCTCGGCCGCGTGCTCGGTCCCCGTGGTCTGATGCCGAACCCGAAGACCGGCACCGTGACCCCGGACGTCGCCAAGGCTGTCAACGACATCAAGGGCGGCAAGATCGAGTTCCGCGTCGACAAGCACTCGAACCTGCACTTCATCATCGGTAAGGCCTCCTTCACCGACGAGCAGCTGGTCGAGAACTACGCCGCCGCGCTGGACGAGGTGCTCCGCGCCAAGCCGTCCGCCGCCAAGGGCCGCTACATCAAGAAGACCGCGTTCTCGACCACCATGGGCCCCGGCATCCAGGTGGACCCGAACCGCACCCGCAACCTCCTCGTCGAGGAGGACCCGGCCGCGGTCTGAGCCCCAGTGCTCTAGAGCAGTCCGTACGGCGGGCCCGTACCCCCTTCACCGGGGGTGCGGGCCCGCCGTCGTTCCCGGGCCGTGACCGGGGGACGCGACCGGGCCGGGGCAGGGCACGCCGGCGGGCCGCAACGGTTGCCGGATCGGGACACCGGCGGATGGGAACGGCGGGCCGAACCGTCGTACGCTCTGCCGGTCAGACCATGTGGAGAACCTGTGACCGCCGGAGTGTGCCGTGCCGCCCGCCCCTCGCCCCACCGTTCTCGCGGCGGCCCTGCTGCTGCTCGCCACCACCGGGTGCAGCCTGCTGGCCGCCCCGACCGCCGCCACCCCGGGGGGCCCCGCGCCGGTGCCGCCCAAGCAGGTGGTGCTGGCGGCCGCACAGGCGCTGGACGACGCCGGCGGCGCCCGGATCGACGTGGTCCAGGAGGGCGCGGCCGGGCGGCGCACCGCGAGCGGCTCGCTGGTCTGGGGCGCCTCGGACGAGGCGGCCCTCACCGTCACCGATGAACTGGGCAGCGGGCGGCTGACCCTGAAGGACGGCGCGCTCGACCTCGTCTACCAGGGCGGTGCGGCCAAGCACGCGGAGCGGAGCACCGCCGAGGCGGTCGACCCCGGGGCGGGCCCCGATCCGGAGGGCTTCGCGGGCGGCTGGACGACCGCGCTGATCACCGGCCCGGGCAGCCGGGCGTACGAGGTCGCCCAGGGCGTCAAGCTCGTCTCGCTCGGCGGCGAGCAGCTGGCCGGGGTGACCGTGGCGCACTACCAGGGCTCCGCACCGGTGGCCGAACTGTTCGGCAAGGACGACGAGTTGACCCCGAAGCGGCGCGCCGCCACGCTGGACTGGTACCGGCGGCACGGGGTGACGTCGATCGGCTACGAGGTCTGGGTCGGGCCCGGCATGCAGTTGCTGCGGCTGCGCGAGACGATCCGGGGGAGTGCGGGAACCACGGTCACCACGACCGATGTCTCGGCTCCCGGGGGCGCGGACGCGACGCCCGCAGCGGGCGGGTGACGGAAGGGGGATATCCAGTGCGTGGGGGTTTCGGCGATCGGTTAGAGTCCGCGTGAAAAGAACATGAGAAGAACCGACGATCGGATCTTCCATGGATTGACCAGATCCCACGGGGGTAGCTCCATGCGCGCTCTGCGCCTCGCCTCGGCCGTCGCGACGACGGCCGTCCTGCTCGGTGCGGCTACGGCCTGTGGCGGTGACACCAAGAGCAATGACGCCAAGGCCGGCGACACCAAGACCGCCGAGGCCAAGGGCGGCGAGACCAAGACCGCAGACGCCAAGGCCGCGGACCCGCTCGCGGCGGTGCTGGCCGGGGACCCGAAGGCCGCGCTGGCCGCGTCCGCGCTGGTGATGCAGAAGGCCGGCAACGGCAAGGTCACCATGATCCCGGCCGAGCCCGACAGCCCCGGCGGCACCGGCGACGCGGACTGGAAGGAGCCGGCCAAGACCTCCGTGGACCTGCTCGGCGACATGGGCGGCAAGAAGCTCAAGATCCGGGTGGTCGGCGTGGACGCCTACCTCGGCGGCGACGAGGCGGCTCCGGCCCTCGGGGGCAAGCACTGGGTCAAGTTGTCCACGGACGAGACCGGCGCCACCTTCCGGGCGGCGGGCCAGATGATGAACCCGGTCACCCTGCTCACCATGGCGGCCCAGAGCGGAAAGCTCACCAAGGTCGGCCAGGAGGCCGTGGACGGCGCCCAGACCGTCCACCTGCGGGCGGAGCAGGACACCGCCGCGCTGGTGGCCGGAATGACGGGGCTCCCGGCGGAGCGGCGGCCCGCCGTCCAGAAGGTGCTGGAGGAGGACGGCAAGTCCCTCACCATCGACTTCTGGCTGAACGCCAAGCAGGAACTCGTCCAGTACCAGGAGTACGGCGAGAAGAAGGGCAGCAAGGAAGCCGTCACCGTCAAGTACTCGGACCTCGGCAAGGCCGCCCCGATCGCCGTGCCGGCCGCCGACGACCTCGGCGCCGAGACCGACCTGCTCAAGCTGCTCGGCTGATCCGGCCGTCCGGACTCCGAGCCCTCCGGCTACGACCGGCTACCGCCCCGGGCGCATCCCGCGCCCGGGGATCCTCAAGGGGGGAACCATGGCTGGAACCCGCAACACCGCCGTCGCTGTCGTCCTCGCCGCCCTGGCGCTGACCGCGACCGCGTGCAACGACAACGACGACAAGAGCGCCGCCCCGGCCGCGCCGACCACGGCCGCCGCCACCTCGGCCGCCCCGTCGTCCGCCGCCCCGGCCACCGGCGCGAAGCCGGAGAAGGTCAGCCCGGCGGTCTACCTGGAGCAGGTCACCCAGAAGACCGGCGCGGCCAAGTCGGCGAAGGTCGACGAGCTGATCCAGGTGGGCGAGGTCACCATGAAGGGCAAGGGGGCGGTGTCCTGGGCCGACGGCCTGGAGGCCGACCTCACGATGGACCTGTCGGGCTCCCCGATGGCCAAGCTCCTGGAGCCGCTGACCGGCGGCCCGAACGTGCACTACCTGTACACCAAGGACGCCATGTACATGGGCCTGGGCGGGAAGCTGCTGGAGAGCGGCGGCCCGAAGTGGGTGCGCTACAGCAAGGCCGACATGGCCAAGGCCTCCGGCGGCACGACCGACCAGCTCCAGAGCGCGGACCCGGTGCAGGGCGTCCGGACGCTGATCGCCAGCGGCAAGGTCACCGAGGTCGGCCCGGAGACGGTGAACGGCAAGGCCACCACCCACTACTCCGGCGTGCTCAGCGCGGCCGACGTGGCCAAGGCCACCAGCCAGGGCATGACCCAGGAGCAGGCCGACCGGCTGAAGCAGAACCTGGACGCGGCCGGCGTCACCAGCGACCGGATCGACGTCTGGGTCGACGCCGACAAGCTGGTCGTCAAGCGGACCGAGCAGGCCGAGACCAAGGCCGGCGCGATGAACGTCACCGTCAGCTACTCGGACTACGGCACCCCGGTGATCGCCGCCACCCCGTCGGCCTCGGAGGCCATCGACCTCGCCGACCTGCAGAAGGCCGCGGCCGGCAGCTGATCCGCGAGGTCGGGGGCGGTGGGGTGCCGACCGGCTCCCCGCCGCCCCCGACCGGTGTCCCGGCCCGGCCCGGCTCGGCCGACCCGGTGGATCCGTCCGGCCCCGGGCGGGTCCGGAGGGGGCCGCGACCGGGCGGGCGGGGGACGGGTGGCAAGGTGGCCGGAGCGAAGCCGCCGTCGGGCGGGGGCCGGCGAGAGGGGAACGGACCATGGCGGGACGGCAGCGGTTGGCGGCAGTGGCCGCCGTCGCCCTGCTGGCGAGCGGGCTGAGCGGGTGCGGCGGGGGCGGCGACACGACCGCCGTGCCGTCCGACGGCCCGAGCACGGCCAGCGCCACGCCGTCCACCGCCTCGCCGAGCGCCCAGGCCAAGCCGACCGACCGCTCCCCGCACGGGGTGCTGCTCTCCGCCCAGCTGGCCGCGCAGACCGCCCGCCGGGCCAAGGTCAGCTACCGGCTCGGCGCGGACGCCGGCTCCGGCCCGCTGTTCTGGCAGCCCAAGACCGCGCTCCAGATCAAGCGCTCCACGCCGGCCGAGGCCGAGCAGCTGATCGTCGTGGACACCGTCGCCTACCAGGGCGGCGACGCCGCCACCGCGGCCCGGCAGGGCGGGAAGCACTGGGAGCGCTTCACCGTCCCGCCGGCCGCGGACGGCCGCAAGGAGATCCCGTACGCCGGGCTGATCGACCTGCTGAACCCGGTCGAGGCGCTGACCGCGGCCACCGCCGAGGGGACGGAGCCGGTCTTCGTCGGCGAGGAGAAGTCCGACGACTCGACCGTCGGGCACTACCGGGTCACCACCACCGCCGAGAGGTACGCGGCCGCCCAGACCCAGCTGACCCAGTCCCGCCGGGACGGCCTGCGGGCCGCGCTCGCGCCCGGCGGCTCGCTCTCGCTCACCCTGGACCTCTGGCTCAACGACAAGGACCAGCTGGTCCGGCTCCAGCGCACCGGCAACGGGGACAGCGGCCGGGCGGACGACGCGGTGCTCTACACCGACCTCGCCGGGGCGCTGCTCTCGGCGCAGGCGCCGGCCGAGACGGACACCGTGGACACCGGCGTCCGGACGGTCTCCCCGCTGGCCCGCTGAACCGCGGCCCGGCGGACCCACCCCGCCGTCCCATCCCCGTCGGGCCGCCGGGCCGAACCCGAGGGCGATTTGCCCCCGGCGGACGGCTCCGGTTACTGTTGCCGAAGCCAAAGACCGCTGGTTGTCATCACGCGCCCGTCAGGGAGCAGGTGGCCGAAGGATCTGCGCTTCGTCGCAGGCAGCCCGCGCAGGTGTGTCTGGAGCTTCGACTTCCGGGTCCGCGTTCACGCGGCTGCCCGTCGAGGTCGTTCCGAGCCCCGTGCCCCTGCGCACCGGGGCTCGTTGCATTTCGCAGGAGCTTTCCTTCCGTCCGGTCGGTCCACGGCGACCTAGGTCGACTTTCGCGGTCGGCCCGACTTCGACATCACGGAAGGAGGCGTAAGCCTATGGCCAGGCCCGACAAGGCTGCTGCCGTTGCCGAGATCACGGACAAGTTCCGTGGCTCCTCCGCGGCGCTGCTGACCGAGTACCGCGGTCTCTCGGTGAAGCAGGTCAAGACCCTGCGTCGCTCGCTCGGCGACAACGCCGAGTACGCCGTGGTGAAGAACACGCTGACCAAGATCGCGGCCAATGAGGTCGGGATCACGGAGCTCGACGACCTGTTCAACGGTCCGACGGCTGTCGCCTTCGTCACCGGTGACCCGGTGGAGTCGGCGAAGGCTCTGCGTGACTTCGCCAAGGAGAACCCCGCTCTCATCATCAAGGGCGGTGTCCTTGACGGCAAGGCGCTGTCCGCCGATGAGATCAAGAAGCTCGCGGACCTCGAGTCCCGCGAGGTGCTGCTCGCCAAGCTGGCGGGTGCCCTGAAGGCCAAGCAGTCCCAGGCTGCCGCGCTCTTCCAGGCCCTGCCGTCGAAGCTCGTCCGCACTGTGGACGCGCTGCGCGACAAGGTCGAGCAGGGCGGTGCCGGTACGCCGGCTCCCGCCGCCGAGGACGCCGCCGCCGAGTAATCGGCAGGCTAACGCCTCGCTGCGGGCCCGTGCCCGCCCAACCCGTACATACGGCACCACCTGCCGATTTAGTGGAAGGACGCCATCATGGCGAAGCTGACCCAGGACGAGCTGCTCGCGCAGTTCGAGGAGCTCACCCTCATCGAGCTCGCTGCCTTCGTGAAGGCCTTCGAGGAGAAGTTCGACGTCACCGCTGCCGCCCCGGCCGCCGCCGTCGTCGTTGCCGGTGGCACCGGTGGCGCCGAGGCCGCTGCCGAGGAGCAGGACGAGTTCGACGTCATCCTCGAGGCCGCCGGCGACAAGAAGATCCAGGTCATCAAGGAGGTGCGCACCCTGACCTCCCTCGGCCTGAAGGAGGCCAAGGACCTCGTTGACACCGCTGGTGCCAAGGTCCTGGAGAAGGTTGCCAAGGACGTTGCCGAGAAGGCCAAGGCCGCCCTCGAGGGTGCCGGCGCCAAGGTCACCGTCAAGTGATCCCGCGCCCCCTCTGAGGGGGCGTACGGCCGGGCCGATCACCCTTGCGGGTGGTCGGCCCGGCCTTTTCGCGTTCCCGGCCCGGGGCGGCCCGCCGGGCCGTTGCGCCGACTGGCCGGTACGGCCCCCGGTGTGGCCGACGGCGCACTCGGCACCGTCGGTGCCGGGGGGTATGGTGATCACCGTCGTCGAGGGCGGCCCGACCACGGCTTCTGTAACGCCGAGCGGGTCCGGACCGATAGACGGGTCGAGGTCCGCGCCGCCGGCGGGCCCTTGACGAACCTGGCGCGGCGCGCGATTCTCAAGGCGCGAGTCCGCCCGGTTGGTTCGCCGCTGGATGCATAACCAGTGGCTCCGGCGGGAAATGACTCCACGTGAGTTAGAGCAGTACCCGGTGGGCGCCCGCGCCCACCGGCTACCGGGAGGAGTCTCCGATTCGGTCTCCGAATCAGAGCTGGACAGCAGTGTCGCCTTTGGCTACACTGTCCCTTTGCGCTGCCTGTTAGCTGCTCCGTGACTCGTCGCCCGGAGTTTGCGTTGCCCTGAAGGGGTCTGGCACCGCCTCCGCAAAGCGGCTCTGACCTGGGGTTTCGACCCCGGCGGAGGCCAGTGGCGAGGGAGGCGGCACCAAGCCCAAGCAGGCCCGGCTGGTACGCGCGTAGTGAGCTCCGAGCCCTCGGAAGGACCCCCCTCTTGGCCGCGCCGCGCAACGCCTCGAACAATTCCGCCGCATCCACCGCCCCGCTCCGCGTCTCCTTCGCGAAGATCAAGGAGCCCCTCGAGGTCCCCAACCTCCTGGCCCTGCAGACCGAGAGCTTTGACTGGCTGCTCGGCAACGCGGCCTGGAAGACCCGGGTCGAGCAGGCGCTGGAGTCTGGTCAGGACGTCCCCACCAAGTCCGGTCTGGAGGAGATCTTCGAGGAGATCTCCCCGATCGAGGACTTCAGTGGGTCGATGTCGCTGACCTTCCGCGACCACCGTTTCGAGCCGCCGAAGAACTCCATTGACGAGTGCAAGGACCGCGACTTCACGTTCGCGGCCCCGCTCTTCGTCACGGCCGAGTTCACCAACAACGAGACCGGTGAGATCAAGTCTCAGACGGTCTTCATGGGCGACTTCCCGCTCATGACCCACAAGGGCACGTTCGTGATCAACGGCACCGAGCGTGTCGTCGTGTCGCAGCTCGTCCGCTCCCCGGGTGTGTACTTCGACTCCACCCTGGACAAGGTGTCCGACAAGGACATCTACTCCTGCAAGGTCATCCCCTCGCGTGGTGCCTGGCTGGAGATGGAGATCGACAAGCGCGACATGGTCGGCGTCCGCATCGACCGCAAGCGCAAGCAGTCCGTCACCGTGCTGCTCAAGGCGCTCGGCTGGACCAACGAGATGATTCTCGAGGAGTTCGGCGAGTACGAGTCGATGCGCGCCACCCTGGAGAAGGACCACACCCAGGGCCAGGACGACGCGCTGCTGGACATCTACCGCAAGCTGCGCCCGGGCGAGCCGCCCACGCGCGAGGCCGCGCAGACGCTTCTGGAGAACCTGTACTTCAACCCGAAGCGCTACGACCTCGCGAAGGTCGGCCGTTACAAGGTCAACCGCAAGCTGGGCAACGCCGAGTCGCTGGACTCCGGCGTGCTCACCGAGCCCGACATCATCGGTGCGATCAAGTACCTGGTGAAGCTGCACGCGGGCGAGACCGAGTGGCGTGACGACGAGGGCCGCGACATCGTGGTCGAGGTCGACGACATCGACCACTTCGGCAACCGCCGCCTGCGCAACGTCGGCGAGCTCATCCAGAACCAGGTCCGTACGGGTCTGGCCCGCATGGAGCGCGTCGTGCGCGAGCGCATGACCACCCAGGACGTCGAGGCGATCACGCCGCAGACCCTGATCAACATCCGGCCGGTCGTCGCCTCCATCAAGGAGTTCTTCGGCACCAGCCAGCTGTCGCAGTTCATGGACCAGACGAACCCGCTGTCGGGCCTGACCCACAAGCGCCGTCTGTCCGCGCTGGGCCCCGGTGGTCTGTCCCGTGAGCGGGCCGGCTTCGAGGTCCGTGACGTGCACCCCTCGCACTACGGCCGCATGTGTCCGATCGAGACCCCCGAAGGCCCGAACATCGGTCTGATCGGCTCGCTGGCCTCGTACGGCCGGGTCAACGCGTTCGGCTTCATCGAGACGCCGTACCGCAAGGTCGTCGACGGTGTGGTCACCGAGAAGGTGGACTACCTCACCGCCGACGAGGAGGACCGCTACGTCATCGCCCAGGCGAACGCGCCGCTGACCGCGGACCTGCACTTCGCCGAGCCGCGCGTCCTGGTCCGCCGCCGTGGTGGCGAGATCGACTACATCCCCGGCACCGAGATCGACTACATGGACGTCTCGCCGCGCCAGATGGTGTCGGTCGCGACCGCCATGATCCCGTTCCTCGAGCACGACGACGCCAACCGCGCGCTCATGGGCTCGAACATGATGCGCCAGGCGGTGCCGCTGCTGAAGAGCGAGGCTCCGCTGGTCGGCACCGGCATGGAGTACCGCTGCGCCGTCGACGCCGCGGACGTCATCACCGCCGAGAAGGCCGGTGTCGTCCAGGAGGTCTCGGCCGACTACGTCACCGTGGCCAACGACGACGGCACGTACACCACGTACCGCGCCGCCAAGTTCACCCGCTCCAACCAGGGCACCGCCTTCAACCAGAAGGTGCTCGTGGACGAGGGCGCCCGGGTCGAGGCCGGCCAGGTGCTGGCCGACGGCCCGTGCACCGACGAGGGCGAGATGGCCCTCGGCAAGAACCTGCTCGTGGCGTTCATGTCGTGGGAGGGTCACAACTACGAGGACGCGATCATCCTGTCGCAGCGCCTCGTCCAGGACGACGTCCTCTCCTCGATCCACATCGAGGAGCACGAGGTCGACGCCCGTGACACCAAGCTCGGCCCCGAGGAGATCACCCGGGACATCCCGAACGTCTCCGAGGAGGTCCTCGCCGACCTCGACGAGCGCGGCATCATCCGCATCGGCGCCGACGTCGTCACCGGCGACATCCTGGTCGGCAAGGTCACGCCCAAGGGCGAGACCGAGCTGACCCCGGAGGAGCGCCTGCTCCGCGCGATCTTCGGCGAGAAGGCCCGTGAGGTCCGCGACACCTCGCTGAAGGTGCCGCACGGTGAGTCCGGCAAGGTCATCGGCGTCCGCGTCTTCGACCGCGAAGAGGGCGACGAGCTGCCCCCGGGCGTGAACCAGCTGGTCCGCGTCTACGTGGCCCAGAAGCGCAAGATCACCAACGGTGACAAGCTCGCCGGCCGTCACGGCAACAAGGGTGTCATCTCCAAGATCCTCCCGGTCGAGGACATGCCGTTCCTCGAGGACGGCACTCCGGTCGACATCATCCTCAACCCGCTGGGTGTCCCGTCCCGAATGAACCCGGGACAGGTCCTGGAGATCCACCTCGGGTGGCTCGCCAAGCAGGGCTGGGACGTCTCCGGCCTCGCCGACGAGTGGGCCCAGCGCCTGCAGGCGATCGGCGCCGACACGGTCCAGGGCGGCACCAACCTCGCCACCCCGGTCTTCGACGGCGCCCGCGAGGACGAGATCACCGGCCTGCTGGACAACACCACCCTCACCCGTGACGGTGAGCGCCTGGTGAACTCCACCGGCAAGGCCCGCCTGTTCGACGGCCGCTCCGGCGAGCCGTTCCCGATGCCGGTCTCGGTCGGCTACATGTACATCCTCAAGCTGCACCACCTGGTCGACGACAAGCTGCACGCCCGTTCGACCGGTCCGTACTCGATGATCACCCAGCAGCCGCTCGGTGGTAAGGCGCAGTTCGGTGGTCAGCGCTTCGGTGAGATGGAGGTGTGGGCCCTCGAGGCGTACGGCGCTGCCTACGCGCTCCAGGAGCTGCTCACCATCAAGTCCGACGACGTCCTCGGCCGGGTCAAGGTCTACGAGGCCATCGTCAAGGGCGAGAACATCCCCGAGCCCGGCATTCCCGAGTCCTTCAAGGTCCTCATCAAGGAAATGCAGTCGCTCTGCCTCAACGTGGAGGTGCTGTCCTCGGACGGCCAGTCCATCGAGATGCGGGACTCCGACGAGGACGTGTTCCGCGCCGCCGAGGAGCTCGGCATCGACCTGTCCCGGCGCGAGCCGAGCAGCGTCGAAGAGGTCTGACGGAGGTTGGGCCGGCCGCACCCGCGGCCGGCCCGCCCCCAGGCCCCCCTCAGACCACATGAACGACTCTCGACTTACGAAAGAGGGCTTGACGACCAGTGCTTGACGTCAACTTCTTCGACGAGCTCCGCATCGGCCTGGCCACCGCCGACGACATCCGCCAGTGGTCGCACGGCGAGGTCAAGAAGCCGGAGACCATCAACTACCGCACCCTGAAGCCCGAAAAGGACGGACTCTTCTGCGAGAAGATCTTCGGCCCCACCCGGGACTGGGAGTGCTACTGCGGTAAGTACAAGCGCGTCCGCTTCAAGGGCATCATCTGCGAGCGCTGCGGCGTCGAGGTGACCCGCGCCAAGGTGCGCCGCGAGCGGATGGGCCACATCGAGCTGGCCGCCCCGGTCACCCACATCTGGTACTTCAAGGGCGTGCCGTCCCGTCTGGGCTACCTGCTCGACCTGGCGCCGAAGGACCTCGAGAAGGTCATCTACTTCGCCGCCTACATGATCACCTGGGTCGACGACGAGCGCCGCCAGCGCGACCTGCCGTCCCTGGAGGCGCACGTCTCGGTCGAGCGCCAGCAGATCGAGAACCGCCGCGACTCCGACCTCGAGGCCCGCGCCAAGAAGGCCGAGACCGACCTGGCCGAGCTGGAGGCCGAGGGCGCCAAGGCCGACGTGCGCCGCAAGGTGCGCGAGGGCGCCGAGCGCGAGATGAAGCAGCTGCGCGACCGCGCGCAGCGCGAGCTCGACCGCCTCGACGAGGTGTGGGCCCGCTTCAAGAACCTCAAGGTCCAGGACCTCGAGGGCGACGAGCTGCTCTACCGCGAGCTGCGCGACCGCTTCGGCACCTACTTCTCCGGCTCGATGGGCGCGGCGGCCCTCAAGGACCGCCTCGAGACCTTCGACCTGGCGGAGGAGTCCGAGCGCCTGCGCGAGATCATCCGCACCGGCAAGGGCCAGAAGAAGACCCGTGCGCTCAAGCGCCTCAAGGTCGTCTCCGCGTTCCTGCAGACCACCAACAAGCCCAACGGCATGGTGCTGGACTGCGTCCCGGTCATCCCGCCGGACCTGCGTCCGATGGTGCAGCTGGACGGTGGCCGCTTCGCGACCTCCGACCTGAACGACCTGTACCGCCGCGTCATCAACCGCAACAACCGCCTGAAGCGCCTGCTCGACCTCGGTGCCCCCGAGATCATCGTGAACAACGAGAAGCGCATGCTCCAGGAGGCCGTCGACGCGCTGTTCGACAACGGCCGCCGCGGCCGTCCGGTCACCGGCCCGGGCAACCGCCCGCTGAAGTCCCTCAGCGACATGCTGAAGGGCAAGCAGGGTCGTTTCCGTCAGAACCTGCTCGGCAAGCGAGTCGACTACTCGGCCCGTTCGGTCATCGTCGTCGGCCCGCAGCTCAAGCTGCACCAGTGCGGTCTGCCGAAGGCCATGGCGCTGGAGCTCTTCAAGCCGTTCGTGATGAAGCGCCTGGTCGACCTGAACCACGCGCAGAACATCAAGTCGGCCAAGCGCATGGTCGAGCGCGCCCGTCCGGTCGTGTGGGACGTCCTCGAAGAGGTCATCGCCGAGCACCCGGTCCTGCTGAACCGTGCGCCCACCCTGCACCGCCTCGGCATCCAGGCCTTCGAGCCGCAGCTGGTCGAGGGCAAGGCCATCCAGATCCACCCGCTCGTCTGCACCGCGTTCAACGCGGACTTCGACGGTGACCAGATGGCCGTCCACCTGCCGCTCTCCGCGGAGGCGCAGGCCGAGGCCCGCATCCTGATGCTGTCCTCGAACAACATCCTGAAGCCGGCCGACGGTCGTCCCGTCACCATGCCGACCCAGGACATGGTGCTCGGTCTGTTCTTCCTGACCTCGGACCGCGACAACGTGAAGGGCGCCGGCCGCACCTTCTCGTCGACCGCCGAGGCGATCATGGCCTTCGACGCCCGCGACCTGGACGTCCAGGCCCCGATCGAGCTGCGCCTGCCGGCCGGCACCGTCCCGCCGCGCGGCTGGACCCCGCCGGTGGACGAGGAGGGCCAGTCGACCTGGTTCGACGGCGAGCCCTTCCGCCTGACCACCACCCTGGGCCGCGCGCTCTTCAACGAGCTGCTGCCCGAGGACTACCCGTTCGTCGACTACGAGGTGGGCAAGAAGCAGCTCTCCGCGATCGTCAACGACCTGGCGGAGCGCTACCCCAAGGTCGTCGTCGCGGCGACCCTGGACAACCTGAAGGCGGCCGGCTTCCACTGGTCGACCCGCTCGGGTGTCACCGTCTCGATCTCGGACGTCATCGTCCCGCCGAGCAAGCCCCAGATCCTGGAGGGCTTCGAGGCCAAGGCGGAGAAGGTCCAGAAGCAGTACGAGCGCGGTCTGATCACCAACGACGAGCGCAAGCAGGAGCTCGTCGGCATCTGGACCCAGGCGACCAACGAGGTCGCGGACGCCATGGCCGCGAACTTCCCGAAGACGAACCCCATCTTCATGATGGTCGACTCGGGTGCTCGTGGAAACATGATGCAGATGCGCCAGATCGCCGGTATGCGTGGTCTGGTGTCGAACGCCAAGAACGAGACCATCCCGCGACCCATCAAGGCGTCGTTCCGTGAGGGTCTGTCCGTGCTGGAGTACTTCATCTCCACCCACGGTGCCCGTAAGGGTCTGGCCGACACCGCCCTGCGTACCGCCGACTCCGGTTACCTCACCCGTCGTCTGGTCGACGTCTCCCAGGACGTCATCATCCGCGAGGAGGACTGCGGCACCGAGCGCGGCCTGAAGCTGTCGATCGGCTCCGTGGGCGCGGACGGCGTGCTGCGCAAGGCCGACGACGTCGAGACCAGCGTCTACGCCCGCATGCTCGCCGAGGACATCACCGTCGACGGCAAGCTGCTGGCCACCGCCAACACGGACCTCGGCGACGTCCTGATCGACGAGCTGATCCGCCACGGCATCGGCGAGGTCAAGACCCGCTCGATCCTGACCTGTGAGTCGGCCGTCGGCACCTGTGCCATGTGCTACGGGCGCTCGCTGGCCACCGGCAAGCTGGTCGACATCGGTGAGGCGGTCGGCATCATCGCCGCCCAGTCCATCGGTGAGCCCGGTACCCAGCTGACCATGCGTACCTTCCACACCGGTGGTGTGGCCGGTGACGACATCACCCAGGGTCTGCCGCGTGTCGTCGAGCTCTTCGAGGCCCGTACCCCCAAGGGTGTGGCCCCGATCTCGGAGGCCCAGGGCCGGGTCCGCATCGAGGACACCGAGAAGACCCGCAAGCTGGTCGTCACCCCGGACGACGGCACCGACGAGATCGCCTACCCGGTCTCGAAGCGTGTGAAGCTGCTGGTCAGCGAGGGCGAGGCGGTCGAGGTCGGCCAGAAGCTGACCATGGGTGCCACCAACCCGCACGACGTCCTGCGCATCATGGGCCAGCGTGCCGTCCAGGTCCACCTGGTCGCCGAGGTCCAGAAGGTCTACAACTCGCAGGGTGTGTCGATCCACGACAAGCACATCGAGATCATCATCCGGCAGATGCTCCGCCGCGTGACGATCATCGAGTCGGGCGACGCCGAGCTGCTGCCCGGCGAGCTGGTCGAGCGCGGCCGCTTCGAGCAGGAGAACCGCCGCGTCGTCGCCGAGGGCGGTCACCCCGCCTCCGGCCGTCCGCAGCTGATGGGTATCACCAAGGCCTCGCTGGCCACCGAGTCCTGGCTGTCGGCCGCCTCCTTCCAGGAGACGACCCGGGTCCTCACCGACGCGGCGATCCACGCCAAGTCGGACCCGCTGCTGGGCCTCAAGGAGAACGTCATCCTCGGTAAGCTCATCCCGGCCGGTACGGGTCTGCCCCGCTACCGCAACATCCGGGTCGAGCCGACCGAGGAGGCCAAGGCCGCGATGTACTCGGCCGTCGGCTACGACGACTACGACCTGTCGCCCTTCGGCGCCGGCTCCGGCCAGGCGGTCCCGCTGGACGACTACGACTACGGCCCGTACACCGGCTGAGTCGCGCGTCACCGACCGCAGGGCGGTCACCCCTCACGGGGTGGCCGCCCTGCGGCGTTGCCGGGCCCCCTCCGGGGGCGCCGGGGCGCGGCCGCGGGCCGGTCGGCAGAACCCGGTTAGGACATTCGGCCGAAGTCGCGTAGAGTCGTGTTCACCGACGCGGGGTGGAGCAGCTCGGTAGCTCGCTGGGCTCATAACCCAGAGGTCGCAGGTTCAAATCCTGTCCCCGCTACTAGTTCGAAGGGCCCGGAGGCATCAAGCCTCCGGGCCCTTCGGCGTTCCCGGGCGGGGCCGGCTCCGTCGCGCGGGGGAGGGGCGGGAACCGCTCCGGCGGGGGAGGTGGCGGGGGCGGCGGCCCCGGCAGGCTTCTCGGTGTCGGGACGACGGGGCTGGCGAGGGGGCCGGGAATGAAGCGGGTGCTGGGCGCGGTGTTGATCACGGCGGGGGTGCTGGTGGGGATGTCGGGCTGCCTGCCGGCCTGGGGCGACGAGGAGCGCCGGACGGTGGGCTACGGGGTGGCGGGGCCGGTCAGGGAGCTCGTGGTGGAGGGGGTCGACGGCGGCGTGGTGGTGAACGGGGGCGGTGACGCCGTGCACGTGGTCGAGAAGCAGAACTACCGGGGGGCCGCCCCGAGGAGCACCCACGAGGTGACGGACGGCGTGCTGAAGCTGGCGTACGACTGCGAGGACTGCGCGATCGGCTACACCGTGCAGGTGCCGGCCGGGACCAGGGTGCGGGTGAAGGCGACCAACGGCGGGGTCCGGCTGTACGGGCTGGCCGGCGAGGTGGAGGCCGAGGCGACCAACGGTGGGGTCGAGGCCCACGGGCTGAGGTCCCCGCGGGCGCGGCTGTCCACGGTGAACGGCGGGGTGCGGGCCGACTTCGCCGCGGCGCCGTCGGCGGTGGAGGCGAGCACCACCAACGGCGGCGTGCGGCTGCGGGTGCCGGCCGGGGAGGCGTACGCGGTGGACGCCCGGGCCTCGGCCGGCCCGGTGGAGGTGGGCGTCCCCACGCGGCCGGGGGCGGCGCGCACCGTCAAAGCGCGGGCGGAGACCGGTGGGGTGACGGTCGGCGGTGCCTGAGCCGGCCGTTCCGGAGGCCCTGCCGGTAGGGCATGATCTCCTCCGCGGGGACGGCGTCCCCGGCTACGGGGGAGGGGCCGGGATGGAGCGTACGGGGCGTGTGGGGGCCCGGGCGTACGGGCTGGGCCCGTACGCGTGGGACTCGCTGCTGGCGGTGGCGGCGGCCGGGGTCGCGGTCTGGTCGGCGTACCACGACGAGACGGCGCACCCGTGGTGGATCTACCTCCTCGCGGTGGCGACCGCGCTGCCGCTGCCCTGGCGGCGCCGGGCGCCGTTCACGGTGCTGGCGCTGGCGACGGCGCCGTCGCTGGTGATCTCGGTGGCGGCGCACTCGGCCAACCCCCAGGTGCCGCTGTCCGGGGTGGTCGCCCTCTACACGGTGGCGGAGCGCTCCTCGGATCGGGTGCGGTGGAGCGTGCTGGGGGCGGTGGTGGTCGGCAACGTCCTCGGCACCCACTCGCCGAACGGCGCGCTGTTCAGCCTGGTGACCTCCGTCGGCACCTTCGTGTTCGGCTCGCTGGTGCGCGCCCAGCGGCAGTTGGCCCGGGTGCAGGCGGAGCGGGCCCGGGAGGCCGGTGAACGGGCGGCGAGCGACGCGGCCCGGGCGGTCGCGGAGGAGCGGGCCCGGATCGCCCGGGAGATGCACGACATCGTGGCGCACGCTGTCTCGCTGATGGTGATCCAGGCCGAGGCCGGGCCGGTGGTGGTGCACCGCGATCCGGACCGGGCGGTCCGGGCGTTCGACACCATCGCCGACGCGGGCCGGGACGCGATGGTCCAGCTGCGGCGGGTGCTCGGGGTGTTGAAGGATCCGGAGGCGGGCCGGCAGCTGGCGCCGCAGCCCCGGCTGGCCGAGCTCGCCGAGGTGGCCGAGCGGGTGCGCGCGGCGGGGCCGCGGGTGGACCTCGAACTCCCGAAGGGGAGGGGGCCGTGGCCGGCCGACGTGGAGACGGCGGCGTTCCGGATCGTGCAGGAGGCGCTGACCAACACGGTCAAGCACGCCGGGGCGGACCGGGTGGCGGTCCGGGTCCGGCGGGTCGGGGAGGTGCTGGAGGTCGTGGTCTCGGACAACGGCCGCGGGGTGCCGGCGGCGGCCGCCCGTACGGTGGTCGGCTGGTCCGGCGGCCGGGGGCTGGTCGGCATCCGGGAACGGGCGGCGGCCTGCGGCGGGCGGGCCGAGGCCGGTCCGGGGCCGGGGGGCAGGGGTTTCGTGGTGAGCGCCCGGCTGCCGCTGGGCGCGGGTGGAACGGGGGAGAGGGTGGACGGATGACGCCGATCCGGGTGGTCGTCGCGGACGACCAGGAGCTGGTGCGGGCCGGGTTCGGGATGATCCTGGACGCGCAGCCGGACATCGAGGTGGTGGCCGAGGCCTGTGACGGCGCCGAGGCGGTGGAGGCGGTGTGCGTGCACGGCCCGGACGTGCTGCTGCTGGACGTCCGGATGCCGGTGATGGACGGGCTGGAGGCGGCCCGTCGGGTGTGCGCCGGGTTCCCGGCCACCAAGGTGATCATGCTGACCACCTTCGACATCGACGACTACGTCTTCGACGCGCTGTACGCGGGGGCCAGCGGCTTTCTGCTCAAGGACGTCCGGCGGGACGACCTGGCGCACGGGGTGCGGATGGTCGCCTCGGGGGAGGCACTGCTCGCGCCCTCGGTGACCAGGCGGCTGATCAGCGAGTTCGCGGCCCGTCGGCCGGGCGCCCCGGAGCGGGCGGTGCGGCCGCCGTCGCGGCTGCTGGAGCTGCTGACCCTGCGCGAGCGGGAGACGCTGCGGCTGATCGCCCGCGGGCTGTCCAACGCCGAGATCGCGGCCGAGCTGGTGGTCAGCGAGCACACGGTGAAGACGCACGTCAGCAATGTGCTGAGCAAGCTGGGGCTGAGGGACCGGGTGCACGCGGTGGTGTTCGCGTACGAGGCCGGGGCGGTGGTGGCGGGGGAGGGCTGACGGGCCCGGTCCTCCCGGGCTGCGCGTACGGGCGCCGTCGCGTGGGCGCCGTCGCGCGGGCTCCCTCGCGCGGGGGAGGCGGCGGGTTCGCCGGTGCGGGCGATCCGGGACGAGGGCCCGGGCGGCCA
The DNA here is from genome assembly GCF_044756065.1 of Kitasatospora sp. NPDC092039. Taxonomy (NCBI): domain Bacteria; kingdom Bacillati; phylum Actinomycetota; class Actinomycetes; order Kitasatosporales; family Streptomycetaceae; genus Kitasatospora; species Kitasatospora sp. NPDC092039. Next base: position 187,098 of record NZ_JBIVSD010000012.1, read on the forward strand.
GGCTCTGCGGTGTCGGAACGGACCACACAACGGGGAGACCATCGGATGAACGCCACCCGGACCGCGCGATCCACCCGCCTCACCTCCTGGGCCGTCGTCGGCGCGCCCGCCCTGATGGCCCTCTACGGCGGCATCCGCCTGGTGCCGGGCTCCCGCGGGCCGGGCCCCGGCTGGACGGCCGGCCACACCGCGATGCTCGCCGGGCTGCTGCTGTTCGCCCCGCTCCTCCTCGCCCTGCACCGGCGGCTCTCCCCGCGCGGTACGGCCGGGCGGATCGCCGTCGGGGCGGCACTGGGAACGGCCTTCGCGGGGCTGCTCTGCTCGCTGGCGCAGATCGGCATCGACCTGGTCGTCGGCCTGGCGGCGGCGGACAAGGCCGAGCAGTCGCGGCTGTTCGACCGGGTGCAGGACGTCCCCGGCGTGCTGCCGGCCGTCTACCAGGTCGGTCCGCTGCTCTTCCACGTCGGCCTGCTGGCGCTGCTGACCGCCGCCGCGGCGGGCCGCTCCCGGGCACTTCCCCGGTGGAGTCCGGCGCTGGTGCTGCTCGGCACGCTCGCCTCGGGCGTCGACCTGGCCCTCATCCCGCTCGCCGCCGCCTGCTACCTGCTCGCGCTCGCCCCGCTGGCCCGCCCGGCCGCGCCGCCGCGCGCCGTGCCGGCCTGACCTCCGCCCGGCCGCGCCGCCGCGCGCCGCCCGTCGGCGCACCCCGATTTTCGGTGGCCGCGGCCGGGCCGGCGGCCGTACCGTCCGGGGTATGAACGCGAAGCGCCCCCTGATCGCCGTACTCACCGGTGCGGGCATCTCGACGGACTCCGGCATCCCCGACTACCGCGGCCCGAACGGGGTGTGGCAGAAGGACCCGTCGGCGCAGCAGCTGGTCACCATCGGGCCGTACCTGGAGGATCCGGAGGTCCGGCGGCGGGCCTGGCGGATGCGGCTGGAGACGGACGCGGTGGCCGCCGAGCCGAACGCCGGGCACCGGGCGCTGGTCGACCTGGAGCGCTCCGGGCTGCCGCTGCGGGTGCTCACCCAGAACATCGACGGGCTGCACCAGAGGTCCGGGCTGACCGCCCGCAAGGTGCTCGAACTGCACGGCAACACGCGGGAGACGCAGTGCCTGCGGTGCCGGGTGGTCGGGTCGATGGCGGACGCGCTGGCGCGGGTCGGGGCGGGCGAGCCGGACCCGGCGTGCCGGGAGTGCGGGGGGATCCTCAAGCCCCGCATCGTGATGTTCGGCGAGAACCTGGACCCGGAGGTGCTCGGGCAGGCCGACTCGATCGTCCGGGCCTGCGACGTCCTCATCGCGGTCGGCACCAGCCTCCAGGTGTTCCCGGTGGCGGCGCTGCCGTACGACGCGGTGAGGACGGGGGCGGAGCTGATCATCGTGAACGCCGAGCCGACGCCGTACGACGAGGCCGCGGCCGAGGTGATCCGGGAGCCGATCTCGCGGGCGCTGCCGGAGCTGGTCCGGCGGCTGGTGCTGGAGCGGGCCTGAGCAGGGCCGGAAGGATCGGCTTCCCGTACGCACCGCATGCGTACGATGATCCTTCCGGCTTTCCCCCTCATGGCCTGGAGTGATCGACCGATGACGACGACGGCGAAGTTCGACCCCTGGTCGGCGGCGTTCGTGGCCCACCCGTACGACGCGTACGCCGAACTGCGCGAACACGCGCCGGTGACGTACTTCGAGCCGACGAACCAGTGGCTGGTCTCGCGCCACGACGACGTCAGTGCCCTGCTGCGCGACCGGAGGCTGGGCCGCACCTACACCCACCGCTTCAGCCACGCGGAGTTCGGCCGCCCCGAGCCCGACCCGGCGCACGAGCCCTTCCACACCCTGAACGACCACGGGCTGCTGGACCTCGAAGGGCCGGACCACACCCGGCTGCGCCGACTGGTCTCCAAGGCCTTCACCCCGCGCATGGTCGAGGGACTGCGCCCCACCGTGCGGCGGCTGGCCGGCGAACTGGTCGACGACCTGCTCGCGGCCGGCGGCGGCGACCTGATCGCCACCGTCGCCGAGCCGCTGCCGGTCGCCGTGATCGCCGAGATGCTCGGCGTGCCGGAGGGCGACCGGCACCTGCTGCGGCCGTGGTCCTCCGACATCACCGGGATGTTCGAGCTCAACCCGACCGAGGAGGCCGCCCGCCGGGCCGTCACCGCGAGCACCGAGTTCTCCGACTACCTGCGCGCCCTGATCCGCGAGCGCCGGGCGAACCCGGGCGACGACCTGATCAGCGCGCTCGTCCAGGCCCAGGAGGGCGCCGACGCGCTCAGCGAGCAGGAGATGGTCTCCACCTGCGTGCTGCTGCTCAACGCCGGCCACGAGGCGACCGTCAACACCACCGGCAACGGCTGGTGGGCGCTGTTCCGCAACCCCGGGGAACTCGCCCGGCTGCGCGGCTCGGTGGACGAACTGCTGCCCACCGCCGTCGAGGAGCTGATGCGCTGGGACACCCCGCTGCAGATGTTCGAGCGCTGGGTGCTGGAAGACATCGAGGTCCGCGGCGTGACCGTCCCGCGCGGCGCCGAGATCGCCCTGCTCTTCGGCTCCGCCAACCGCGACCCCGAGCGCTTCGCCGACCCGGACCGCCTCGACCTCGGCCGCACCGACAACCCGCACATCACCTTCGGGGCCGGAATCCACTTCTGCCTCGGCGCCCCGCTTGCCAGACTGGAGCTCACCGAGTCCTACGGCACCCTGCTGCGCCGGGCCCCGGGCCTGCGGCTGGTCCGCGAGCCCGAGTGGAACCCGGGCTACGTGATCCGCGGGCTCAAGGAACTGGTGGTCGAGGTCTGACGGAGCAGAGGGGGGAACGGCCGTGGGCAAGGCGACGGGGACACTGCTGGGGCTGGCGATCGGGGACGCGCTCGGCCGGTTGACGGAGTTCAGGACCGTCGAGGCGATCGCGGCCGACCATCCGGACTGGCGGCGGCTCCCGCTGCCCGGCAGGGCGCTGGTCACCGACGACACCCAGATGACGCTCGCCCTGGCCCGCGGCCTGCGCACCGCCCTGGCGAGAGGCCCGCTCACGCCGCTGCGGCTGGAGCGGCCGGTCCGCGAGGAGTTCGTCGACTGGTGGCGCTCCCCGGAGAACAACCGCGCCCCCGGCATGACGTGCCTGCGCTCCTGCGAGCGGCTCAGCCGGCAGGAGTACCGCTGGCAGCAGGCCTCCGACGTCGGCTCCAAGGGCTGCGGCGCCAACATGCGGGTCGCCCCGGTCGGGCTGGTCCGCGAACTGGACGCCCGGCAGCTCTCCGGCGCCGCCCAACTGCAGTCCGGGCTCACCCACGGCCACCCCACCGCGCTCGCCGCCGGCGACCTCACCGCGTACGCCGTCCGCAGGCTCGCCGAGGGCCTGCCGCCGGCCGGCCTGCCCGCGGTGCTCCGGGCCCACGCCCTGGCGAGCCGGGAGCGGTACGACGAGTTCTGGCTCGGCGACCTCGCCGACCGCTGGTACGGCGCCTCGCCGCAGGCCGTCCTCGCCCGCGGCTGGGACGACTGCCTCGAGGTGCTCGACCGGCTGGACGCGGCGCTCGCCGCACCCGATGTCGAGGCGGACCCCTGCCTGGCCACCGGCGAGGGCTGGGTCGCCGAGGAGGCCTTCGGCACCGGCCTGCTCTGCTTCCTGCTGCTCCCGGACGACCCGGTGGCCGCCGTCCGGCGGGCCGCGTACTCCAGCGGCGACTCCGACTCGCTGGCCTGCCTGACCGGTGCCTTCGCGGGTGCCCACCACGGCGAGGCGGCCTGGCCGGCCGACTGGGTCGAGCGGATCGAGTACCGCGACGAGCTGCTGGAGTTCGGGGCGCTCTGGGACTGAGCCGGGGCCGGGGCTGGCGGAACCGGGTGGCGGGGCGGTGCGTCGAAGGGCCATGACGAACCGCAGCACCGCAACCCGTCGTACCCTCCGCCGCCCGGCGGCACTCCTGCTCGCGGCCGCGCTCGCCACGCCGCTGCTCGCCGGCTGCGGCAGCACCGCCCCCGCGCCCGTGGAGCTCCGGGCCTCCCCGCCCACCGGCCGGCCGACCGTCGACCCGGCCCAGGTGGCCGCCACCGCGGCCGCCACCGACGCCTTCGGCCTGGACCTCCTGCACGTCCTGACCGCCGAGCCGGACACCGCCGGGAGCAACCTCGTGGTCTCCCCGTCCGGCCTGGCCACCGTGCTCGCCATGCTGCTGCCCGGCGCCCGCGGCGCCACCGCCGAGGAGCTGGCCAAGGCCCTGCACACCGGGCTCGACCCGCAGCAGTACGCGTTCGCCACCGGCGCGCTGAACCGGCCGGTCCCGGCCACCGACAAGCTCACCCTGCGCCGCAGCGACGACGTCTGGACGCAGCGGGGTCTGGCCGTCGAGCCGGACTACCTGGCCACCCTGGCCGGCGCCTTCGGCACCGGCGTGCACCAGGCCGACTTCGCCAAGGACCCGGACGGGGCCCGCAAGTCCGTCAACGCGGCCGTGGAGAAGGCCACCGATGGCCGGATCAAGGACCTGTTCGGCCGGGAGGCGATCAACCCGAGCACCCGGCTGGTGCTCACCGACGCGCTCTACCTCAAGGCCAGGTGGGCCTCCGCCTTCAAGCCCTCGCAGACCGCCGACCGCCCGTTCCACAGGCTCGACGGCTCCGCCCCGGCCGTCCCCACGATGGGGCAGACCGGGGAGTTCAAGTACGCCGACGGCTCCGGCGGGATCGTCGGCGAGCCCTGGCAGGCCGTCGAACTGCCGTACGCGGACGGCGGGTTGGTGATGGACCTGATCGTCCCCGCGCAGGGCGGCTTCGCGGCCTTCGCCAAGGGCCTGGACCAGCCGCAGCTGGACCGCATCCTCGGCGCCCTCGCCGAGCGGCCGGTCGACCTCCAGCTGCCGCGCTTCCGCTTCGACACCTCGAAGGAGCTCGGCTCCGCGCTGCGCTCGCTCGGCGTGCGGGCGGCCTTCGGCGCGGCCGACTTCAGCGGCATCGCCAAGGACCCGCCGGCCGTCGGCACGGTGGTGCAGAAGGCCACCATCGAGGTCGGCGAGGACGGCACGGTCGCGGCGGCCGGCAGCGGTGTCGGGATGGACGTGGCGGCGGCGCCGAACGCCGAACGGCCGGTCCAGGTGCACCTGGACCGGCCGTTCCTGTTCCTGATCCGGGACACCCGGGGTGGAGCGCCGCTGTTCCTCGGCCAGGTCACCGACCCGCAGGCCGGGTAGCTCCGGCTCACCGGACCGGGCCGCCCCGGCTCACCAGGCCGGGTAGCGCCCGCCGAGCCCCGGGTGCAGCGGGTCGCGGCTGCCGAACAGCACCAGCAGGTCGTCCGCGACCTGCCGCAGCTCCGTCCGGCCCTCGACCGCCCCGGCCCACTCGGCGGGCAGCGCCGAGGCGCCGTACGCGGCCCCGACCAGGTTGCCGCAGACCGCGCCGGTCGAGTCGCTGTCCCCGGAGTGGTTCACCGACAGCAGCAGCGCGGTGCGCACCGGGTCAGGGTCCAGGGTGGCCGCCAGCAGCGAGTACACCGCGATGGCCAGGCACTCCTCGGCGATCCAGCCGAGCCCGACCCGCTCCACCGTCTCGGCCGCCGGCTCGGCCTCCTGGGCGAGCCGCACCGCCCGGGCCAGTGCCTGGACGGTCTCCTTGGAGCTCGGCAGCTCGCGGATCTGCTCCACCGTCTCGCCGACCGCCGCCCACGGCTCGGTGCCGTCCGCGAGCCGCTCGACCAGCGCCGCGAAGGCGCCCGCCGCGAGGTAGCCGGTCGGGTGGCCGTGGGTGAGCTGGGCGCACTGCACCGCCAGCCCGAAGGACTGCTCGACGCCCAGCCGGGCCAGCCCGAACGGCGCCGAGCGCATCACCGTGCCGCAGCCCTTGGAACCCGGGTTGATCGGCCCGTTCAGCCCGATCGCGGACGGCGCCTCGAACACCGGGTGCTCGGACACCCCGCTCAGGCAGGCGTTGCCGGGCGCGCGCCGGGCGTACAGGAAGGGCCGGCTCAGCAGCCAGCCGTCGTACGGGCGGGGCTGCGGCCCGGCGTCCGGCGCGCCCTGGTACTGGGTCCGCAGCCAGCGCCGGTAGGCGCCGTGGACGGCCTCCGGCACCGAGCCGCCGCCGCCCGTCCAGCCGCGGACGAAGCCGCGGATCAGGCCCTCGGCGGTGAACAGCGTCATCTGGGTGTCGTCGGTCACCTCGACCGGCCCGGGCCCGGCCGGCAGCGAGGTGACGCCCTGCGGCCCGTACCGGTCCTGGATCTGGTGGAGCTGCTGGAACTCCACCTGCCAGCCCAGCGCATCGCCGATCGCTCCGCCGAGCAGCGCCCCGCGCACCCGGTCCCGGTATCCCGACTCCGCCGCCGGTTCCGTCACGTCGAGTCCCCCTTCGTTCGTGGCGGACTACGTTCTATCAGGTCCCTCAGGGAGCCGGGCGGCTCATGTGGATCTTGCGCGGGTCGGGCGGGGAACCGGTGCGGACGGCCCCGGGCGCCGTCCGACCCGCCCTCAGCGGCGGATCGCCCCGGCGCGTCCGTGCAGCGCGGCCCGGTCGGCGGCGGCGCGGCCGGCCGCCCAGCCCACGCCGTCGCTGACCCGCACCCGCTGCGAGACCAGCTTCGGGAACAGCCGGCCGATCTCCTCGTCCACCGCCTCGGAGCGGGCGGCCAGCGCGGGCAGCAGCCGCTCGTCGGGCAGCAGCTGCTCCTCGGTGCCGTCCTCGCGCAGGTGCCGCCCGGCCGCGGCGGCGCTGGTGGCGCGCTCGGTCGCGGCCGTCAGCCGTTCCCGGATCCGCGCCGCGTACGCGACCAGGAAGGACTGCCGGAACGCCTTGCTGCGCGAGTCCTTGCGGGAGCCCGCCTTGTTGAGCGCGTGGGTGGCCTGCACCAGCAGCGAGGTGTAGAGCAGTTCGACGCCGTCCAGGTCGCCGTCGAAGCCGACCACGGTGCAGAAGCCGAACTCCTTCGCCCACACCACCCGGCACCGGTTGGCCGCCGCGACCGCGTCCAGCAGCATCGTCTTGGGGCCCTCGTACGGGTTGTCCACCCCGATCCGCAGCGCCGCCGGGGTGTCGCGGTCGGCGCCGGCCGCGGCCAGCAGCGCGTCGTCGATGCTGTGCTGGGCCATCAGCTGCTGGGCCTTGGCGGTCAGCGCCTCGGCCTCCTCCGGGTACTCGGTGGACTCGGCCTTGGCCAGCAGCGCCCGGATCCGCGCCAGCATCCGCGGCTCGCCGGCCGCCGGCGCCGGGTGCCGCTGCCGCACGGCCTGCCCGGGGGCGGGCCCCACCGGGGCGATCGGCGGCAGCCGGCCCCAGGTGCGCAGCAGTTCCAGGGCCGCGGTGGCGAGCGCGAAGCGGTCCAGCCGGTGCCGGTGGGCGAAGGCCCCCAGGTACTCCCCGTCGCCGGACCACCACACCTCGGCCTCCAGCTCGCGCAGCTGCTCCCGCCAGCGCCGGTCCAGGGCGGCCGCGGGGTGGCGGCGGCCCTCGGCGGCGATCAGGTCCACCGCGAGGGCCAGGTGGACGGGCTTCAGCTCGCGCCGCACCACCCGGACCAGGTCGGCCGGGCGCCATCCGGCGGACCAGCAGCGGCCGACGGCGGTGTCCGCGTGGCCGAGCAGCGCCCGGCCGACGTCGGGCCACTGCCCGGCCGAGGCGGCCAGCAGCGAGGCCCCGGTGTCCAGGGCGAGGTCCAGTGCGTCGTCGGGGGCCGTCAGCACCGACCGCACCGCCTGCTCCAGCAGCGGCCCGGCGGTCCCGGCCTGCTGCGCGCGCTCGCCCACGGTGTGTCCCTGCTCTCCTCGACGGTCCGGCCTCCTGCCCATGATGCCGGAGCGGTGGCGCGGACCGTCCGGAGAGCGGGCCGGTGAACCGTCTCTCCGGGCGGGTGGGCGGGCGCCGCCCCGACGCCTGGCGCAACGGTTCGGCCCCACCCGGCGGGCTCAGCGCTCGATGGCCTTGGCCAGGATCTCCGGCGTGCGCTCCAGCAGCCGGCCGGCCGCGAGCCGCACGCCCAGCGTCGCGACCAGCGCGCCGTACAGCGGGCCGACCAGCAGCACCGGCCAGCTCGGCCCGTCCGCGACCAGCGCCCAGGCGAGGTAGCCGCCGACCGGCAGCGCCAGCACCGTGACGCCGACCATCGAGCCGAACTGGTTGAGCAGGATCAGCCCGCCCTGCCCCGGGGCGGCGTTGCGCATCGGATTGCTGTCGGCCGGCATGGTGTACGGCGCCAGCACGCTGAACACCGATCCCAGCGCGATCCCGCAGCCGAGCAGCGTCAGCGCCAGGCCGAGCGCGGGCGGCAGTTCGCTCCACCGGCCGGTGACGGCCGCCAGCACCAGCCCGAGCACCACCGTCACCGGAACGGCGTACGAGAGCACCGCGTACGCCCGTCCGCGCAACTCCGACCGGGCGTCGGCCGGGGTGCGCAGGGTGGCGGCGACCATCCAGAACGCCGAGCCGTCCATGCCGAACAGGTTGAGCATCTGCAGCCCGAGGAACACCCCGGTCATCGCCAGCAGGTAGACGCTCGCCCAGCCCTGGACCATCGACAGCACGCAGATCACCAGCGTCATCCCGATGCTGGTGAACAGTGCCGCCTTGGCCCGCGGCTCGCGCCAGGCGTACCGCAGGTGCCGCTGCATCACCGCGCCGGTGCGGCCCTGGGGCAGGAAGCCCCAGCCGCGCGAGTCCTGCACGCCGCGCGCCACCTCCAGGGTGGAGGAGTCGGCGGTCACCATCAGCTCCTGCAGGCTCCGCCGCCACCAGCGCAGCAGCAGCGCCAGCAGCGCGGCCGCCGCGGCGAGCTGGAGCAGTGCCAGCCCGTACCGGCCCTCGCCGGCGGTGCGCGGCGCGTCGGCGGCGCTGATCGGCGGGATCCAGCGCAGCACCGAGGCGATCGGCTTCAGCGGGGAGAGGTCGATCGGCCCGCCCCGGCGGCCGAGGATGCTCTGCGAGCCCACGTTGGCGACCTGCACCAGCAGGGCGAAGGCCAGCCCGCCGAAGATCGCGAAGTCCTTGCCGCGCCGGCTGGAGAGCATCCGGGCGTTGCCCGCCGCGACCGCCCGGGAGAGCGTGACCAGGCAGAGCACCGCGAGCGGCACACCGGCCACCGCGACCGCGGCCGAGACGCCGCCGGCCGCGCCCGCCAGCACCGCGCCGGTCACCAGCACCAGGCTGATCAGCGGCCCGGGCCCGATCAGCGCGGCCAGCAGCGAGCCGCGCAGCAGCGGGCCGGGCCGCAGCGGCAACATGGTCAGCCGGGTCGGGTCGGCGCTCTCGTCGCTGGAGAAGAGGAACAGCGGCAGTGCGGCCCAGCTCAGCGTCAGCACGCCGAGCAGCATCACCCCGGCGTCCCCGGAGCCCGGGTAGCGTCCGTTCAGCGCGGCCATGGCGACGGCGATGCCGGCCGCGAAGGCCAGGCCCACGACGCCGCCGATCACGTAGACGGTGGTCCGGCCGGGGCTGCGCCGCAGCCCGTTGCGCAGCAGCCGCAGCTTGAGCGCCACCAGGGCGCGGACCACCGTCCGGCCGTCGGGCACGGCGGGTGTCGTCGCGCCGCTCATGCGCCCGCCTCGCTGCGCTCGGCAGGGGCATCCGCCCACGCGCACCTCTCGACGATTCGCTCGCTCCGCTCGCTCATGCGCCCGCCTCGCTGCGCTCGGCTGGGGCATTCGCCCACGCGCACCTCTCGACGATTCGCTCGCTCCGCTCGCTCATGCGCCCGCCTCGTTCCGCTTGACGGCGACGCCGCTCCGCTTGACGGCAGCCTCGCTCCGCTCGTTCACCGGTCGCCCCCGGCCGATCCGCCGCCGAGCCAGCCGAGCGCCTGCCCGTCGTCCTCGCGCACGCCGATCAGCTCCAGGAAGGCCTCGTGCAGGCTGCGCCCGCCCCGGACGGAGTCCAGCGGGCCCTGGGCGATCACCCGGCCGGCGTTGACCACCGCGACCCAGTCGCAGAGCTGCTCGACCAGCTCCATCACATGGCTGGAGAAGACCACCGTGGACCCGGCCGCCGCGTACCGCTTGAGCACCCCGCGGATGGTCTGGGCGGACACCGGGTCGACCCCCTCGAAGGGCTCGTCCAGGAAGAGCACGTCCGGGTTGTGCAGCAGCGCGGCGGCCAGGCCGATCTTCTTGCGCATGCCGGTGGAGTAGTCGGCGACCAGCTTGTCGGCGTCCCGGCCGAGGTCCAGGACGGCCAGCAGCTCCTCGGCCCGCCGGTCCACCTCGGCGCCGGGCAGGCCGCGCAGCCGCCCGGTGTACTGGAGCAGCTCGCGCCCGCTGAGCCGCTCGAACATCCGCAGGCCCTCGGGCAGGATCCCGATCCGGGCCTTGACCGTGACCGGGTCGGCCCACACGTCGGCGCCGTGCACCAGGACGGTGCCCTGGTCGGGCCGGAGCAGCCCGGTGACCATCGACAGCGTGGTGGTCTTGCCGGCTCCGTTCGGCCCGACCAGGCCGATGAACGCCCCGGCCGGCAGTTCCAGGCTCAGCCCGGCCACGGCGGCCTGGGTGCCGAAGTGCTTCCAGAGCCCCTGGATGCTGACGGCGGACGGGGTTCCCGGCCCGGGGAGGTCGGAGGACGGCGGCGCTGACGCCTGCATGGCGGCCTTCTCTGCTCGTGGGGTGGAGGGGAGGAGACCGCGGTGCGAGGCCCCCGCGGCTCAGCCTGGCACTCCTCGAACGGGCTGTCGCCCGAGTTGAGCATCCTCTGAGCACATCCGCCGTCCGGGCAAGGCAGGCCGGCCGGCAGCGCCTTCCCGGCGACTACTGGGCCGATTCGGCAACTACTCAGTTCGTTCGTTCGTCCTGCACTATGAGGGAGCAGTGACGTGCGCGGGGGTGCCGCGCTACCGGGAGGTGGCGGATGTCCGTACAGCCATGGGGCGAGCCGGGTTCCGGCTACCCGCCCGGCAAGCGGCCGGCGGGGGGCTGGCAACCAGCGCCCGCGGTGTCGTCGCAGGCCGCGATGCGGGCAGGCCACGCCGACCGGGACCGGACGATCGACGTGCTCAAGGCCGCGTTCGCCGAGGGCCGGCTCTCCGTCCAGGAGTACGAGCAGCGCCACGAGGCCGTGGCCGCGGCACAGACCTACGGCCAGCTGGCCGCGCTGGTGGCCGATCTGCCCTCCGGGCCGATGACGGCGCCGTCGGTCACCGCACCGCAGCCGATCCCGGCGACCTTCCTCCTGGCGCCTCCGCCTCCGCCCCGTACCACCAGCGCGCTGGCGGTCACCTCGTTGGCGCTCAGCCTGATCGGCTTCTCCCTGCCCGCCGTGGTCACCGGCCACATCGCGCGGTCACAGATCCGGCAGCGCGGCATGGACGGCGACTGGGCGGCCGTCCTCGGCCTGGTCATCGGATACCTTGGCACCGCGTTCTGGACCTTGATGATCCTGCTGGGTACCGTCTGATCCTGCTGGGCACCGCCTCCGTAGGCGGCGGAGCACACCGGCCGACCGGGTCCACGGGCCGCCATCGGGAGGGTGCCGTTAGTCCCTCAGGGCTCGGTTCGGTACGGTCTTCTCGTCCATGGCTGACCGTTGCCTGTTACATCTCGTCGATGCGAGCACCCACCGCCCCCGGCCGTGGGCGCCGCACGCCGAGTTCGGACCGACCCCGAAGGCCCATTTCCAGATGATGATCACTGCCGTCAAGAGCATCGCCGAGCGGCTTGCGTCCACGCCCCGGCGGCTGTGGGCGGTCGCGTTCGCGATCCTGTTCGCGCTGAGCGCGTCCTGGTCGCTGGCGACTCCGATCGGCGGCTCGCCGGACGAACCCGCGCACCTCATCCGGGCGGGCGCCGTCGCCCGAGGACAGGTCAACGGTGAGGAAATCATGATCCCGCACACGGTCGGCGGGATCAAAGGCTACTGGGCCGAGAGCGGGGTGGTGCTCCCGCGGATCTACGAGGACGTGGCGGAGACCCACTCGTGCTACGCCTTCAAGCCCTGGCAGTCGGCCGACTGCGCTCCCTCGCTCAAGCAGCGCTCCGGGACGACCGAGGTGACCACGTCGGCGGGCCGCTACCACCCGGCGTACTACTTCGCCGTCGGCTGGCCCAGCCTGCTGCTCCCGGGCAAGACGGCCTTCTACCTGATGCGCCTGATCTCGGCCGTGATCTGCTCCGCCCTGGTGGCGAGCGCGGTGGTCTCCGCGGCGGAGTGGCGGCGACGTTCCCTCGGCCTCCTCGGAGTGGTGGCGGCCGCCACCCCGATGTCGCTGTTCATGTTCGGGGTGGTCAACCCGAGCGGTCCGGAGATCGCCGCGGGCATCCTGGTCTGGAGCGCCGCCGTCGCGCTGCTGATGAACCCGGATCCACAGCTCCTGAGCCGCCGTGTCGCCCGGCTCGGCATCGGCGCGATAGTGCTGATCAGCATCCGGCCGCTGGGCCTGATCTGGTTCAGTGGCGCGGTCTTCTTCGCTCTGCTGCTCGGGCGCAAGGACGCACTGGCTTCGATCCTGCGGCATAGGGCGACCTGGGTCTGGAGCGCTCTGACCGCGGTCACGGCCGGCGTGGCCCTCGTCTGGTCCTCGGCCCACCCCGACCACTCGGTCATCAACGCACCGAGCGGTTTCACTCCGTTGTCCGCGGCCCGTCAGACCTTCGACAACGGTCTGCTGTACATGAAGCAGATGATCGGCTACTTCGGCTGGCTGGACGCCGAACCCCCGGCGGCGACGCTCCTGCTGTGGTGCGGCGTGGCGATCGCCCTGGTGCTGCTCGCGCTCTGCTACGCGCGGCTCAGGGACGCCCTGGCCGTCCTGGGCATCCTGGCCGGGATCGTGGCCATACCGCTGGTGGCCCAGGCCATGCAGGCGCGGGAGGTCGGCATGATCTGGCAGGGCCGCTACCTGCTGCCGTTCGCCGTCGGGCTGCCGATCGTGTGCGTCGCGATCTGCCATGAGCGGCTGCCGGGAGGCGGTTTCTCCTGGCGCCGGCTGATGGTGCTCTGCTCCGGCGCGCTGGCCCTGGCCGACTTCGCGGCGTTCGTCTGGGCGCTGCGCCGCATGGCGGTCGGTACCGGCGGGTCGTTCTTCATCAGCCCGGCCCACTGGGCGCCGCCGTTCGTGGGCTGGCAGCCCTGCGTGCTGGTGTACGGGATGGCCGTGGTGGCACTGGGACTGCTCGTCGCCCTGTCGGACCGGAAGGGGACCGACCAGGAGCAGGACGAGTCGTCGTCCGCCGGGACGTCCGGGGACGGCGCCGGCGACGGGAACACCCCGCTCGCCGCCGTCCGCGCAGAGGCGTAGGGTTTCGCCGTGCGGGGGTTCTCGGTCGTGGTATGGGGGCCGCCCGCGCCGTTTCCCGTTCCGTTTCGAGGCCTGGCCCCGCGACCTGCGGCGTTGCATTTGTTTTGACCGCGCCCGATGCGCTAGGTACGCTCTGACCTTGTGCCTGGGGTGTCCCCGGGTCCTTGTGCGTGCATGCACACCGGTCGCCGCGCCGAGCCGGAGCGCTTCCCAGCGCGCCGCGCGTAGAGCGCCGTCGCTGTACATCAGCTCATGGGATTCCGTGTCGTAACAAGCCCAACACACCCGACCGCGTGGGTCGACCACGGGGCCGTGTGCGAGGGAGACACCGCAGGTTAGTTCCACCAAGCCTTGGCACACAGAAAACGGAGAAACGGTGCCTACGATCCAGCAGCTGGTCCGAAAGGGCCGGCAGGACAAGGTCGAGAAGAACAAGACTCCCGCGCTGAAGGGCTCCCCGCAGCGCCGTGGGGTCTGCACGCGTGTGTACACGACCACCCCGAAGAAGCCGAACTCGGCTCTCCGCAAGGTCGCCCGTGTGCGCCTCACCAGCGGGATCGAGGTCACCGCTTACATCCCGGGCGAGGGCCACAACCTGCAGGAGCACTCCATCGTGCTGGTGCGCGGTGGTCGTGTGAAGGACCTTCCTGGTGTCCGCTACAAGATCATCCGCGGTTCGCTCGACACCCAGGGTGTCAAGAACCGCAAGCAGGCCCGCAGCCGCTACGGCGCCAAGAAGGAGAAGTAAGAATGCCTCGTAAGGGCCCCGCCCCGAAGCGCCCGGTCATCATCGACCCGGTTTACGGCTCCCCGGTCGTCACCCAGCTGGTCAACAAGATCCTGCTGCACGGCAAGCGCTCCACCGCCGAGCGGATCGTCTACGGCGCCCTCGAGGGCGTCCGTGAGAAGACCGGCTCGGACCCGGTCGTGACGCTGAAGCGCGCGCTGGAGAACGTCAAGCCGGCCCTCGAGGTCAAGTCCCGCCGTGTCGGTGGCGCGACCTACCAGGTTCCGGTCGAGGTCCGTCCGGGCCGCGCCAGCACCCTGGCGCTGCGCTGGATGGTCGGTTACTCCCGCGCCCGTCGCGAGAAGACCATGACCGAGCGCCTGATGAACGAGATCCTCGACGCCAGCAACGGTCTGGGCGCTTCCGTGAAGCGTCGCGAGGACACCCACAAGATGGCCGAGTCCAACAAGGCCTTCGCGCACTACCGCTGGTAGTCCGTACCCCGTCACTAGACAGAGAGAGAACGAGCCACCATGGCTGCAACCTCCCTTGACCTCGCCAGGGTCCGCAACATCGGGATCATGGCGCACATCGACGCGGGCAAGACCACCACCACCGAGCGGATCCTGTTCTACACCGGTGTCTCGTACAAGATCGGTGAGGTCCACGATGGCGCTGCCACCATGGACTGGATGGAGCAGGAGCAGGAGCGCGGCATCACGATCACGTCGGCCGCGACGACCTGTCACTGGACCGTCGACGGCGTCGACAACACCATCAACATCATCGACACCCCGGGTCACGTCGACTTCACCGTCGAGGTGGAGCGTTCGCTGCGCGTCCTCGACGGTGCCGTGACGGTGTTCGACGGTGTCGCCGGTGTCGAGCCCCAGTCCGAGACCGTGTGGCGGCAGGCTGACCGCTACGGCGTCCCGCGCATCTGCTTCATCAACAAGCTGGACCGCACGGGCGCGAACTTCTTCTTCTGCGTCCAGACCATCGTGGACCGCCTCGGCGCCACCCCGCTGGTCATGCAGCTCCCGATCGGTGCCGAGTCGGACTTCCAGGGCGTTGTCGACCTGGTCCGCATGAAGGCCCTGGTCTGGTCCGCCGAGGCCGCCAAGGGCGAGATGTACGACGTCGTCGACATCCCGGCCGACCTGCAGGAGCAGGCCGACGAGTACCGCGAGGCGCTCATCGACACGGTCTCGAACGTCAGCGACGAGATCATGGAGCTCGCCCTCGAGGGCGAGGAGATCCCGGTCGAGCTGCTGCAGGACGCGATCCGCAAGGGCACCCTGAACTCGGACTTCACCCCGATCTTCTGCGGTACCGCCTTCAAGAACAAGGGCGTCCAGCCCCTGCTCGACGCGGTCGTCAAGTACCTGCCGTCCCCGCTGGACATCGAGTCCATCGAGGGCACCAAGCCGGGCGACGACACCGTCAAGATCTCCCGCAAGGCCTCGGACGACGAGCCGCTCGCCGCGCTCGCGTTCAAGATCATGTCGGACCCGCACCTCGGCAAGCTCACCTTCGTCCGGGTCTACTCGGGCCGCCTGGAGTCCGGCACCTCGGTGCTGAACGCCGTGAAGGGCAAGAAGGAGCGCATCGGCAAGATCTACCGCATGCACGCGAACAAGCGTGAGGAGATCGACTCGGTGGGCGCCGGCGACATCATCGCCGTCATGGGCCTGAAGCAGACCACCACCGGTGAGACGCTGTCCGACGAGAAGAACCCGGTCATCCTGGAGTCCATGGACTTCCCGGCCCCGGTCATCCGCGTCGCGATCGAGCCCAAGTCCAAGGGTGACCAGGAGAAGCTGGGTGTCGCCATCCAGCGTCTCGCCGAGGAGGACCCGTCCTTCCAGGTCAACACGGACGAGGAGACCGGCCAGACCATCATCGCGGGTATGGGCGAGCTGCACCTCGAGGTGCTGGTCGACCGTATGCGCCGTGAGTTCAAGGTCGAGGCCAACGTCGGCAAGCCGCAGGTCGCGTACCGCGAGACCATCCGCCAGGCGGTCGAGCGCATCGACTACACCCACAAGAAGCAGACCGGTGGTTCCGGTCAGTTCGCCAAGGTGCAGATCGCGATCGAGCCGCTCGAGCAGGCCGAGGGCTACGAGTTCGTCAACCAGGTCACCGGTGGCCGCGTTCCGCGCGAGTACATCCCGTCGGTCGACGCCGGTTGCCAGGAGGCCATGGAGTTCGGCATCCTCGCCGGCTACCCGCTGCAGGGTGTCCGCGTGAAGCTGCTGGACGGCCAGGCGCACGACGTCGACTCCTCCGAGCTCGCGTTCAAGATCGCCGGTTCGATGGCCTTCAAGGAAGGCGCGAAGAAGGCCAAGCCGGTCCTCCTCGAGCCGATGATGGCCGTCGAGGTCACCACGCCCGAGGACTACATGGGCGACGTGATCGGCGACATCAACTCTCGCCGTGGCCAGATCCGGTCCATGGACGAGCGTCACGGTGCCCGCGTCGTCTCGGCGCTGGTGCCCCTCTCCGAGATGTTCGGCTACGTCGGTGACCTGCGCAGCAAGACCTCTGGTCGCGCGAGCTACTCGATGCAGTTCGACTCGTACGCCGAGGTTCCGAAGAACGTGGCGGACGACATCATCGCCAAGGCCAAGGGCGAGTGACGTCCCGATAATCGGGACGATAGCGAAGCCTTAGGCTATTAGGAGGCAACCCGGGAGGATCCGGTCGGATCCTCCCGGGGCCTCCGGCCCCCCACCAGCGGGACGGCACGGGATGTCCTCCGGACAACCCGCACCAAAACCGATTTCAGACCAACTGACGTCAGCACGGCGTACAGGAACTGTCCTCAGGAGGACTCAGTGGCGAAGGCGAAGTTCGAGCGGACGAAGCCCCACGTCAACATCGGCACCATCGGTCACATCGACCACGGTAAGACCACGCTGACCGCGGCCATCACCAAGGTGCTGCACGACGCGTACCCGGAGATCAACCCCTTCACGCCGTTCGACCAGATCGACAAGGCGCCGGAGGAGCGGCAGCGCGGTATCACCATCTCCATCGCGCACGTCGAGTACCAGACCGAGGCGCGCCACTACGCCCACGTCGACTGCCCGGGTCACGCCGACTACATCAAGAACATGATCACCGGTGCCGCCCAGATGGACGGCGCCATCCTGGTGGTCGCCGCCACCGACGGCCCGATGCCGCAGACCAAGGAGCACGTCCTCCTGGCCCGCCAGGTCGGCGTCCCCTACATCGTCGTCGCCCTGAACAAGGCCGACATGGTGGACGACGAGGAGATCCTGGAGCTCGTCGAGCTCGAGGTCCGCGAGCTGCTCTCCGAGTACGAGTTCCCGGGCGACGACCTGCCGGTCGTCCGCGTCTCCGCGCTGAAGGCGCTGGAGGGCGACAAGGAGTGGGGCGAGAAGCTCCTCGGCCTGATGCACGCCGTCGACGAGGCCATCCCGACCCCGGCCCGCGCCGTCGACCAGCCGTTCCTGATGCCGATCGAGGACGTCTTCACGATCACCGGTCGTGGCACCGTCGTCACCGGTCGTATCGAGCGTGGCATCCTCAAGGTCAACGAGACTGTCGACATCATCGGCATCAAGGAGACCAAGACCACCACCACGGTCACCGGCATCGAGATGTTCCGCAAGCTGCTCGACGAGGGCCAGGCCGGTGAGAACGTCGGTCTGCTGCTCCGCGGCATCAAGCGCGAGGACGTCGAGCGCGGCCAGGTCATCATCAAGCCGGGTTCGGTTACGCCGCACACCGACTTCGAGGCCCAGGCCTACATCCTGTCGAAGGACGAGGGTGGCCGCCACACCCCGTTCTTCAACAACTACCGCCCGCAGTTCTACTTCCGTACCACGGACGTGACCGGCGTCGTGACCCTCCCCGAGGGCACCGAGATGGTCATGCCGGGCGACAACACCGCCATGACCGTCGCGCTGATCCAGCCCGTCGCCATGGAGGAGGGCCTCAAGTTCGCCATCCGTGAGGGTGGCCGCACCGTCGGCGCCGGCCAGGTCACCAAGATCGTCAAGTAATCTGACGTTCTGACCTGCCTGCCTCGTACAGGCTCAGTCCGCAGGGCCCCGCGCACTCCTGGTGCGCGAGGCCCTGCGGCGTGTCGGGGTATCGAATCGACGGAGATCAGGTAACAGGTCCGTTGAGAGTGCCCTTAGAATGGGCTGCTATCCTGCCGCTCATTGGCTCTCCCCCGCCGCCGTCCGCGATGCTCAGGGTACGGAGGGGGAAGGATTCCGGCCGGTGGGACGACCCGGCGGTCCATGCCTCCCAACCGCTTTCGGATTACATGGGGACAGGCGAAAAGGATGCTCAACGCAGTGGAGCAGGGAGTCGGGCGGACCGGGGAGCCGGCGCCGCTGTTGTCGGTCGTCATGCCGATCTACAACGAGCAGGAGGCGCTGCCGCTGACCGTGCGGCGCCTGCGCCCGATCCTCGACGGCCTGGGGATCACGTACGAAGTGGTCGGCATCGACGACGGAAGCACGGACGCCACCCCGGTGCTGATGCAGAAGATCCACCAGGACTGGCCGGAGTTCCGGATCGTCCGGTTCGCCCGCAACTCCGGGCACCAGGCCGCCCTCACCGCCGGCATCCACCGCGCCTTCGGCGACTACGTCGTCTCCATCGACGCCGACCTCCAGGACCCGCCGGAGAAGATCCCCGAGATGCTCTCGCTCGCGCGGGAGCAGGACCTCGACATCGTCTACGGCGTGCGCGGCGACCGCGGCACCGACACGATCTTCAAGCGCCGCACCGCCGGCGCCTACTACTGGCTGATGCGCAAGCTCGTCGGCAAGAAGATGCCCAACCAGGCCGGCGACTTCCGGTTGCTCAGCCGTGCGGCGGTGAACGCCCTCAAGGCGATGCCCGAGCACCAGCCGGTCTACCGGCTGCTGGTACCGTGGCTCGGCTTCCCGAGCGGCGAGGTCGTCTACGTGCGCGAGGAGCGGGTCGCGGGCGCGACCCACTACCCGCTGTCCAAGATGGTCCGCCTCGCCGTCGACAGTGTCACCAACTTCTCCGCGAGTCCGCTGCGGCTCGCCACCTGGCTCGGGCTGCTGAGCTTCCTGCTCTGCTTCGCCCTCGGCGTCTACACCGTGGTCATGTACGCATTGGACAAGACCGTCCCCGGCTGGTCCTCGCTGTTCATGGGCATGCTGTTCCTCGGCGCGGTGCAGCTCGTCTGCATGGGCCTCCTGGGCGAGTACGTCGGCCGCATCTACTCGGCGGCCCAGGCCAGGCCGGCCTACTTCGTCGGCTACGACTCGGCGGAGGGGCCCGACCCCGCGACGGCTCGTCGCAGCGCCTCCTGCACGGGCTGACCGGAGTCGTTCCGCCGCCGGTCGACAGACCGCCGTCGGCCTCCGGGCCGTGCCGCGGGCTGTGAGCTTGGACGAGAGAACGGACACCATGCATACGAACAGCACTGCGACTGGAGCGCCGGCCACCGGAGAACGTCCGGGTGTCCCGGCGCCGTCCGGCGGCGCGGCGGACGGGGGACCCGGGGCCCGCGCCTTCTGGCGGTTCCTCCCCGCAGTCTGCGCGTACCTGTTCCTGGTGGGACTGCTGCTGGCCGCGGACACCAGGGTCGGCGACGTCGCCCGGTACACCTTCTACGCGGGCTGGGGCGTGGTGCTTCCGGGCACCCTGGTCTTCCGGGCCCTGCGCAGGCGTCCGCACACCCTGCTGGAGGACCTCGTCTTCGGCGCGGTGACCGGGCTGGTGCTGGAGCTGGCGGCGTGGGCGGTCCTCGTCGGCGCGGGCCTCCAGTCGGTGGCGGTCGGGTGGCCGCTCGCCGTGGTCGTCCCGTTCGCACTCGTCCCGGCCCTGCGCCGGCACTGGCGCGTCGGCGGTTACCGGCGGCAATCCCTCGGCCTCTCCTGGTCGATGGCCGGGCTGGTGGGCCTGACCAGCCTTTACTACTACCTGGTCTTCCTGTCGAAGTTCCCGGTCCTGGCGACGGACGAGAAGTCACGGCTGTTCGGCGACATGCCGTACATGCTGTCGCTGGCGGCCAACGCCAAGCAGCACGTGCCGCTGACCTTGCCGCAGGTGGCGGGGGAACCACTCCACTACCACTGGTTCACGTTCGCGCACATGGCGATGACCGACATGGTCGGCCACATCGACCTGCCGGTGGTCGAGACCAGGCTGCTCGTCCCCGCGTTCGTCGCGCTCGGCGCGCTGATCACGGCCGTGGTGGCCCAGCGGATCACCGGTCGGGCATGGGCCGGCCCGCTCGCCGCGCTGCTGCTCTTCGCGGTCGGGGAGTTCACCGCGGTCTACCCGAACACCGTGATGAGCTGGACCTTCGGCGCGCCGGCCATCCGGTTGATGTCCTGGTCGAGCATGTCGCTGACGTACAGCCAGCCACTGTTGATCGCGCTGGTCGGCGTGGTCGCCGACAGGCTCCGCAGGGTCGGTCCGGGAGACGCGGACGGGCCGTCCGGCGCGCCGGAGTTCGGGAGGGGAGCCTTCGTCCTGACGGCGATGTTCGCGACCGCCTCCAGCGCGGCCAAGGCGAGCACCCTCCCGGTGGCACTCGCGGGCCTGGCCGTCGCCGGCCTGGCGGTCCTGATCAGGACCCGGCGCATCCCCTGGACGGTCGTCGGGCTGGGTGCGGTCATCGCGGGGGCCCAGCTCTTCGCGACGGCGGTGATCTTCGACTTCGAGAGTTACGGCCTCGAGGTCCTCCCCTTCGGCAACATCCAGAAGTACTGGGCCGAACCCCTGGAGGGCCGTCCGGTGCTGCTTCAGGGCGGTCTGGTCGCGGTCGTCCTGATCGCCTTCTTCCTGAACCACCAGATCAAGCTGCTGGGCGCGGTGCCGCTGCTGTGGCGGCGCAGGCTCCGGCTGAACGCGGAGCAGTGGTTCCTGCTCGGCGCGGTGGTCGCCGGTCCGGCGGCCTATCTGATGGTCAACGGCTACAACGCCAGCTACTTCACCATCTCCGCGATGCCCTTCGGAGCGGTGCTGTCCGCCTGGGGGTACTGCGAGGCCTTCGAACGGGCCACGCTGCCCAGGGCCGCCAAGTCCGCCCTGGCCGTCGGCGCGGTGGCCCTGACCGGGCTGTTCACGTGGCTCTCGTACCGGTACTCGGCGGACTGGGAGGCCTTCCTGCGCGAGCACACCGGGGACGGCACCGGCACCGAGTCGTACACGCCGCTGCTGCCGGCGCTGAGCGTGGCGGCCGCGTTCGCGGTACTGGCGGTGCTCGTGGGGCTGCTCTGGCGCCTGTTCTCCAGGACGGCGCGCGGCCTGCGGCGCCGGGGCGGGATCGTCCTGCTCACCGCCGGACTGACGCTCGGCACCCCGGGCCTCGCCCTCGACGCCATCCAGGCCCATGAGTCCCCCTGGGACGGCAGTTGGGTGATGCCCGCGAGCCAGGTGAACGCCGCGCGCTGGATCCGCTCGCACAGTGCGCCCTCGGACATCCTGGCGACGAACAGCCACTGCTGGCAGTACGAGGACTACGCGGACGGTCTGCCGTGCGCCAACTACCGTTCGCACTGGCTCGGCGCCTATTCGGAGCGGTCGGTCCTCATCGAGGGCTGGGCGTACGCACCGAGACTGATGTCCAGCTCGAACGGGTCGTCGGCCTCCGGTTCGCCGTTCTGGGACACCGAGCTGTTCCAGCTCAACGAAGCCGCGTTCTACGCGCCGACGCCGGACGTCCTGAACCGGCTGCACCGTGAGCACAAGGTCCGCTACCTCGTGGTCCAGCGGATGGCGGGGGCCGAGTCGCCACAGCTGAGGAACTTCGCCAAGCCGGTGTTCGACAATGGCCGGGTGGCTGTGTACGAGCTCTCCTGACCCGACGAACGAAGCAGCGGACCATGATCTCCACCGACAACGCGCCGGCGCCGGCACCCGACGGCCCGGCGGCCGCGACGGCCGGCACCACCAAGCGGCAGCTGCCGTCGTTCGTGGTCATCGGCGTGCTCAGCACGCTCTTCTGCCTCGGCCTGTACGTGGTGGCCCGCCATGTCGTCGACCCGCAGGCGGCCAACCTGATCGCCATGGCGGTGAGCGCGGTCGCCAACACCGCGGCCAACCGGCGCTT
Source organism: Kitasatospora sp. NPDC092039 (assembly GCF_044756065.1). Lineage (NCBI taxonomy): Bacteria > Bacillati > Actinomycetota > Actinomycetes > Kitasatosporales > Streptomycetaceae > Kitasatospora > Kitasatospora sp. NPDC092039. The sequence goes on from NZ_JBIVSD010000012.1 coordinate 209,110, forward strand.
CACCTTCGGCATCACCGGCTCGCAGGGCGCGGTGCGCCAGCAGCTCCAGGGCGCCGTCGCGTTCATGATCGGTCTGGGCCTGAGCAGCGGCGCGCTCGCGCTGCTGGCCCACTTCGCGCCGCACGCCTCGCGGATGGTCGAGGTCGCCGGCCTGGTCGTGGCGAACGGCCTCGCGACGGTGGCCCGGTTCGTCCTCCTCAAGCTGTGGGTCTTCAGGACCCGTTGAGGGAGAACCGGGCCACCTGGGCCTGACGTCCGTGCGGGATCAGGGCGCGGGGACCGCGGCCCTGACGGACTCCGCGGCCTGCTCGGCCGAGGTCGGGACGGCGACCTTGGAGGCCCGGCGTTCGGCCAGCGCGCGCACCGGCCGCGGCGTCCAGTCCTTCGCCTTCAGCGCGGGCTTCTCGACCAGGTACCAGGAGAGCGCGGCAAGGACGACCGTCCCGGCGAGGGACAGCAGGAGGTAGACCTTCATGCCGTACGCGTTGCCGCCGACTGCGGCGACGGCCTGCTCCACGGTGAAGCCGTACACGTAGATGCCGTAGGAGAAGTCCCGCTTGACGCCGATCCGTTGGAACGGCCTGGGCAGCCGGACCGCCAGCCAGAAGAGCAGGTATGCGAAGGCCGGGTAACCGAACGCGAACAGACCGCCGTAGCGCATGCTGGCGACCAGCACGACGACCGACAGCAGCGCGAGCCCGGCGTTGATCGGGATCCGCTCCTTGTACAGCTGCACCGTGGCGCCGAGCAGGAAGACGAACGACAAGTAGACGAAGTACTGCGTGTAGACCTGGCCGAAGACCGGCACGTGGAGGTAGAAGCCCATGCTGTGCGGGTTGTTGACGAAGCCGGGGGTCGACCGCCAGTCCTCGAAGATCAGGATCCAGCCGACCAGGGTCAGCAGCGGCACCGTCCTCTTCGCGCGCAGCAGCACCCCGCCGGCGGCCAGCAGGCCCATCATGACGTAGCAGAGCATCTCGTAGTCGAGCGACCAGAGGGAGCCGTTGATCCCGGGGTCGTGGTTGGTGCCGGCCCGCATGCCGTCGTCGATGACGTTCGAGATGTCGAACCCGGTCGAGAGCGAGGCGTTCCAGGCGCCCGCCAGGTAGTTCAGCGGCCCGTGCGGGTGCGACCAGTAGCCGGTGAGCGAGCCGTGGGTCCGGTAGTACAGGGCGGGTGCCACCAGCAGGACGCAGACCAGGAGCGAGGCCCAGAGCCCGGGCAGGATGCGCAGGGCGCGGTGCCAGGAGTACCGGCCGGCCGTGCTGCGCACGGCACTTCCGGTGATCATGAACCCGGACAGTGCGAAGAAGCCGACCACCGCGAGCCGCCCGAGGTCGATCTGGCCACCGCTGAAGTGGGAGAGCGGAGCGGGCCGGCCGAATCCGAGCGGGTAGGCGTGCGAGTAGACGACGGCTACCGCGAGGGTCGTCCGGATCGCGCCGAAGCTGTTCACCCGGCCGGACAGACTGCCTCCCCTCAGCCACGCAGGGCGTCGGGTGTCGACGCCCCCGCGTATGCCGTGTGAGCGTCCCGCATGGTGGGTCATGGTCCGTCCGTTCCGGCCGGCTGGGGAGCGGCCTGGGAATGGGCCTGTGATGGGGGCAGGGAGAACGGCCGAGGGGACGGACTCGCCTGCGCTCGCCCCCTCGGCCGACCGGGCCGCGCTGCTACCGCTTGAGCGAGTCCGTGTAGGCCTTGCAGGCCTGGTAGTCCGGCAGCAGGCCGCCGGCGAGCGCCTCCGCGAGGGAGGGCGCGACCGCGTCGCGGGCCGACAGCTGCGGGGCGTCGGTCGGCCACTCGATGCCGAGCTCCGGGTCCAGCGGGTGCACGCCGTGCTCGCCGGTCGGGTTGTACGTCGCCGAGCAGAGGTAGGTCAGCGTGGCGTCGTCGGTCAGGGCGCAGAAGCCGTGGCCGAGGCCCTCGGGGATGTAGACGGCCTTGCGCTCGGTGTCGTCCAGCCGGACGAACTCCCACTTGCCGAAGTTCGGCGAGCCGACCCGCAGGTCGACGATGACGTCCAGCACCGCGCCGCGGGTGCAGGCCACGTACTTGGCCTGGCCGGGCGGGACGTCGGCGAAGTGGATGCCGCGGACGACGTCCTTGGCGGAGAGCGACAGGTTCGCCTGGGCCAGGTTCAGCGGGTGGCCGACGACCTCGGCCAGGCGGTCGAAGCGGTACCACTCGGTGAAGTGGCCACGGGCGTCGCCGTGCACCTGCGGAGTGATCTCGAAGGCGCCCTCGATGGAGAGCTCACGGAACTTCACCGGGCGGCCTCCTCTTCGAGCAGGCCCAGCAGGTACTGGCCGTAGCCGCTCTTCAGCAGCGGCTCGGCGAGCTCGCGCAGCTGGACGTCGTTGATCAGCCCGGCCCGCCAGACGGCCTCCTCGATGCAGCCGATCTTGAAGCCCTGGCGCTCCTCGATGACCCGGACGAACTCCGAGGCCTGGACCATCGACACGAACGTGCCGGTGTCCAGCCAGGCGGTGCCGCGGTCGAGGATCGTCACGTGCAGGTCGCCGGTCTGCAGGTAGGCGTCGTTGACGGCGGTGATCTCCAGCTCGCCGCGGGCGCTCGGCTGCAGGTTGCGGGCGATCTCGACGACCCGGTTGTCGTAGAAGTACAGGCCGGGGACGGCGTAACGGGACTTGGGCTCGGCCGGCTTCTCCTCGATGGAGAGGACCTGGCCGTTCCCGTCGAACTCGACCACGCCGTACGCGGTCGGGTCGGCCACCGGGTACGCGAAGACCCGGCCGCCCTTGATGTCGGAGTGCTCGGTGAGCGCGGTGCCCAGGCCGGTGCCGTGGAAGATGTTGTCGCCGAGGATCAGGGCCACCGGCTCGTCGCCGATGAAGTCCGCGCCGAGCACGAAGGCCTGGGCGATGCCCTCGGGCTTCTCCTGGACGGCGTACTGGAGCTTCAGGCCGAACTGGGAACCGTCGCCCAGCAGCCGTTCGAACTGGTCCCGGTCGTTCGGGGTGGTGATGATCAGGATTTCGCTTATCCCGGCCATCACCAGGGTCGAGAGGGGGTAGTAGATCATCGGCTTGTCGAAGACCGGGAGGAGCTGCTTCGACACCGCACGGGTCAGGGGCCACAGCCGCGAGCCGGTGCCGCCGGCCAGGAGGATTCCACGCATGGGTGCACCCTATTCGAGAACCGTGAACGCGGGAGGGGCCGGGTCGGGAGGGCGTTCGGGCGGCGGTAGACTACGCGCATTATGCGCATCCTCGTGACCGGCGGCGCCGGATTCATCGGTTCGGAGTTCGTCCGTCAGCTCCTGGGAGCTGACGAGAACGCCCGGATCACGGTCTTTGACAAGCTCACCTACTCGGGTGTCCTGGAGAACCTGGCCCCGGTGGCAGACCACAAGGGCTACGCCTTCGTCCAGGGCGACATCTGCGACGCGGACGCCGTCGACCAGGTCATGCCTGGCCACGACGTGGTGGTGCACTTCGCCGCCGAGTCCCACGTGGACCGGTCGATCGCCGGTGCGGGCCCGTTCGTGCTGACCAACGTCGTGGGCACCCAGGTGCTGCTCGACGCGGCCCGCAAGCACGGCGTCGGCCGCTTCGTGCACATCTCCACCGACGAGGTGTACGGCTCGATCAACGAGGGCTCCTGGACCGAGACCTGGCCGCTGGAGCCGAACTCGCCGTACTCGGCCTCCAAGGCCTCCTCCGACCTGCTGGCGCTGGCCTACCACCGCACCCACGGCATGGACGTCGTGGTGACCCGCTGCTCCAACAACTACGGGCACTACCAGTTCCCGGAGAAGGTCATCCCGCTGTTCACCACCAACCTGATCGACGGCAAGAAGGTGCCGCTGTACGGCGACGGTGGCAACATCCGCGACTGGCTGCACGTCTCGGACCACTGCCGGGGCATCGAGCTGGTCATGCGCGGCGGCCGGGCCGGCGAGGTCTACAACATCGGCGGCGGCACCGAGGCCACCAACAAGGAGCTGACCGGCCTGCTGCTCGAGGCCGCCGGCGCCGGCTGGGACATGGTCGAGCACGTCGAGGACCGCAAGGGCCACGACCTCCGCTACTCGATCGACATCAGCAAGATCCGTGAGGAGCTCGGCTACGAGCCGCAGGTCCGCTTCGAGGACGGCCTCGCCGCGACCATCGCGTGGTACCGCGAGAACCGCGCCTGGTGGGAGCCGCTGAAGCAGAAGGCGGCCCTGGCCAAGTGACCGCGAACGCCGCCGCGCCCGTGCGCTGGCTGGTCACCGGCGCGGCCGGGATGCTCGGACGGGACCTGCTGTCGGTGCTGGGCGCCGACGCGACCGCCGAGATCACCGCGCTGCGCCGGGCGGACCTCGACATCACCGACGCGGCGGCCGTCCAGGCCGCCGTCGAGGGCCACGACATCGTGGTCAACTGCGCCGCGTGGACGAACGTCGACGCGGCGGAGACCGAGGAGGACGCCGCCACCGCCGTCAACGGCACCGGTGTGCGCCACCTGGCCGCGGCCTGCGCCAAGAGCGGCGCGCGACTGCTGCACGTCTCCACCGACTACGTCCTGCCGGGCGACGCCACCGAGCCCTGCCCGGAGGACGCCCCGACCGCGCCGGTGAACGCGTACGGCCGCGGCAAGCTGGTGGGGGAGCGGGCGGTCGCCGAACTGCTCCCCGAGCACGGCTACGTCGTGCGCACCGCCTGGCTGTACGGCGAGCACGGCCCGAACTTCGTGGCCACCATGCTCAAGCTCGCCGCCCAGCGGGACACCCTGGACGTGGTGGACGACCAGCACGGGCAGCCGACCTGGTCGTACGCGCTGGCCGGCCGCCTGGTCGAGCTCGGCCGGGCCGCGCTCGCCGGGCGGGCCCCGGCCGGGGTCTACCACGGCACCGCGAGCGGCCGCACCACCTGGTGCGGACTGGCCCGCGAGAGCTACGCGCTGAGCGGGCTGGACCCGGAGCGGATCCGCCCGACCACGTCGGAGGCCTTCGTCCGCCCGGCCGCCCGACCGGCCTTCAGCGTGCTGGCCCACGACCGCTGGGCCGCCGCCGGACTGGCGCCGCTGCCCGAGTGGCGGGCCATGCTGGCCGAGGCCCTCGCCCGGCCCGTCTTCGCCGAACTGGCCGCCACGGCCCGGAGCACCGAGAGCGACAGACCTCAGTGAAGAAAGCACTGACGAAGGTGGCTGCCGCGCTACCGCCGGGAACCCTGGCGGTGGCCGGCGGCACCGTCGTCCTGGGCGCCGCCTCCTACATCCACCTCGGGGTGGCGGGCCACAGCCTGTCCGTCGACGACATGGCGAACGTCTCCCTGCTGTGGACGATCGTGATGTCCGTCGGCATCGGCGTCTTCTTCCCGATCGAGCAGGAGCTCACCCGGATCGTCGCCGCCCGCGCCGCGCTCGGCCACGGCGCCGCGCCGGTGCTGCGCCGGGCGACCCTGCTCACCGGCGGGATCCTCGCGGCGACCCTGGCCGTCCTCGGCGCCGCCTCCGGCCCGATCGCCCGGTCGATGTTCCACGGCGACCGCTCGCTGGTGCTGGCGCTCGGCGGGGCCTTCACCGGCATGGCCGTCTGCTACCTCACCCGCGGCGTGCTGGCCGGCCTCGGCCGCTTCGGCGCGTACGGCACCCAGCTCGGCCTGGACGGCGGCCTGCGGATCGGCCTGGCCTTCGCCTTCGGCGTGGCCGGGGTGCACTCGGCGCTCGCGTTCAGCCTGATCCTGGCCGTCTCGCCGATCCTCGCCACGATCGTCACCCTGCCGCCGCTGCTGCGCGCGGTGAAGCCCGGCGAGCAGGTCGGCTGGTCCGAACTCTGCTCCGGGCTGGGCCTGTTGATCTGCTCGACGCTGCTCTCGCAGGTCGTGGTGAACGCGGCCGTGGTGAGCACCAAGCTGCTCGCGCCCTCCGACTCCGCGCTGATCGCCGCCCTGCTCAACGCGCTGGTGCTGGCCCGGGTGCCGCTGTTCGTCTTCGGTTCGCTCCAGGCCTCGCTGCTGAACGGCCTCTCCGCCGCGATCGCGGTCGGGGACCGGGCCGCCTTCACCGGGATGCTCAAGAAGATCGGCGCCGTGGTGGGCGCGCTGGGCCTGCTCGGCGGGATCCCGGCGGTCGCCCTCGGCCCGTGGCTCATCCAGGTACTGTTCGGCGCCAAGCCGGTGCTCGGCTGCCTCGACTTCTTCTGGTTGTCCGCCGGAACCGTGGCGTACATGTTCGCGATGGTGCTCGGCCAGGCGCTGATGGTATTCAAGCGGCACAACCTGCAGCTGCTCTGCTGGGCGGTCGGCACCGCGGTCCTCGCCGGGGTGACCTTCCTGCCCGGCGAGGTGTCCACCCGCGTGATCCTTGCGTACACGGCGGGTTCCGTGGCCACCGTCCTCGGTATGCTGGCGGTCCTGAGGCAGAGTTTCGCCCGTTCGGCGACGATTTCCGCGGGCCCCGTCCAGCAGGCGGGGGACCCGGACGCCGCGGTGTTGAGCAGCCGGACGGCCGGTGACTGACCGTGTCCGCCCCTCATCTTCAGATCGCCGCGCAGCAGCGCGGGCCAGACCCCATTCATGGAGCCTCCGTGTCCCAGTACGACGATGTTTGGCTGGTGATCCCGGCCTACAACGAGGGCCAGGTGATCGCCGACGTTGTGGAGGGGGCGCGAAAGACGTTCCCGAACATCGTGGTGGTCGATGACGGCAGCGGCGACGACTCGGCCAAGCACATCATGGAGACGGGCGCGCACCTGGTGCGCCACCCGGTCAACCTCGGCCAGGGTGCCGCCCTCCAGACCGGCCTCGCCTACGCCCTGGCCCAGCCGGGCGCCAAGTACTTCGCCACCTTCGACGCGGACGGTCAGCACCAGACCGCCGACGTCGAGAAGATGGTCGCCCTGCTGCGGGAGGGCGACGTGGACGTGGTCCTCGGCTCGCGCTTCATCGAGCAGAACGGGCAGGTGCCGTGGATCAAGCGGGTCGTCCTGCGCACCGCGGCGACCGTCAGCCCGACCGCTCGCAAGCTCAAGCTGACCGACGCCCACAACGGCCTGCGGGTGCTGAACCGCGAGGCCGCGGGCCGGCTGCGGATCACCATGAACGGCATGGCGCACGCGTCGGAGATCGTCAGCTACCTCGCCGGCTCGGACCTCCGGGTCGCCGAACTCCCGGTGGACATCCTGTACACCGACTACTCACGCGCCAAGGGTCAGTCCCTGATCAACGGCGTCAACATCATCTTCGACATCTCGCTGCGGGAGCGTAGCCGCCGATGAAATTCTTCTGGATCCAGCTGGTTCTCATTCTCGGCTCGGTCACTCTCGCCTTCATGTTCATCCGGCGTTGGGACCGTGCCAACACCCGCGCCTGGAAGCGCATCGCGTTCTCGGTCTTCGTGATCGTGAACATCTACGCGGTGCTGCGTCCCACCGACGTGACCTGGCTGGCCCACCAGCTCGGCGTCGGCCGCGGCACCGACCTGGTGCTGTACGTGATGGTGCTGGCGATGGGCTTCCTGACCCTGAACACCTTCCTGCGCTTCCGCTCGCTGGAGAAGAAGCTCACCGACCTGGCGCGCACCGTGGCGATCAACGAGGGCGCCCGCCTGAACGAGGAGCGCTTCGACCTGGACCTGCCGGTCTCGGCGCCGGTCGACCGCAGCAAGGCCTGATCCCGTGGCGACCTTCGAGTTCATGCTGCCGTACTACGGCGACGTGGCACTGATGCAGGCCGCGGTGCGGAGCATCCTCGCGCAGACCGACCGGGACTTCCGGCTGACCGTCATCGACGACGGCAAGGAGCCGGACGTCCCGGGCTGGTTCGCCGAGCTCGGCGACGACCGGGTGAGCTACCTGCGCAACGAGCGGAACCTCGGCATCACCAAGAACTTCCAGAAGTGCGTGGAGCTGTCGACGGCCGACCACGTGGTCATCATGGGCTGCGACGACCTGCTGCACCCGCACTACCTGGAGACCGTCCGGGCGATCGTCAAGGACAACCCGGACCTGGGCATGGTGCAGCCGGGCGTCGAGGTCATCGACGGCAACGGCGAGGTCAGCCGGTCCGGCCTGGCGGACAACGTCAAGGAGAAGATCTACGCGCCGACCGTCAAGGGCCGGCGGCTGATGGGCGGCGAGGAGCTGGCCGCGAGCGTGCTGCGCGGCAACTGGCTCTACTTCCCGTCGATCTGCTGGCGGGGCGAGGCGCTGCGCGCGGTCAACTTCCGCGACGAGTACTCGGTGATCCAGGACCTGGCCCTGGTCGTCGACCTGCTGGAGCGCGGTGAGCAGATGATGGTGGACAACACCACCGTCGTCTTCCAGTACCGCCGGCACGCCGTCAGCGAGTCCTCGGTGCAGGCCTTCTCCGGCACCCGGTTCACCGAGGCGGAGCGGTACTTCAACGCGGTGGCCGAGCGGATGGACGCCCGCGGCTGGCCGAAGGCCGCCCGGGCGGCCCGGTTCCGCAGCGCCTCCCGCCTGCACGCGCTGACCATGCTGCCGGGCGCGCTGAAGCGCGGCCAGCGGGCCGGCGCCAAGGTCCTGGTCCGCCACGCGCTGACCGGGGGAGAGCGGCACTGACCGCTCGGAGGTCCTGATACGGCACTGGGCCGGTAGTCCGAACTCGGACTACCGGCCCAGTGCCGTTCGCGGTTCGGCGAGGATCACTCGGGCAGGTCCGCGGAGAACCCGGGGAGCAGTCCGTTCTTGCGCGGGTAGGGGTTGACCTTCGGGCAGATCAGTTTCCCGAGGTCGACCTTCGGGTCCGAAGGGTTCAGAAGTCCCGGGGCGTCGACGCACTTGGGCGCGTAGCGGGAGCAGTGCCCCTTGGTGTCGGCGGTGGTCTGCGAGATCCAGGCCAGCATGCCGGTGCCCTCGTGCGGGTCGGGCATGTACTTGCTGGCGGTGGCGGAGCCGGCCATGCCGAAGAGCAGGCCCAGGGCGCAGACGGCGCCGATGGCCACTGCGCGCGGGTTGAGGCGCAGCGGGAGGCGGCGGCCGGACTCCTCGGCCGTCTCGGCGGCGGGGGCCGGGACGGCGTTCCGGCGGCGGGCGATCAGGTAGCACGCCAGGCCCACCAGCACCAGCAGGCAGTAGAACAGTTGCGCGCTGGTGCGCGGATAGAGCATGACCGCCTGGTCGCGCTCCATGTGGGAGGCGTACCAGTAGCGCATCAGCAGGGCGCTCGCGGTGCAGGCGGCGGCGGTCAGGACGACGGCCCGGCCGATCCCGAGGGCCAGCGCCACGCCCAGACCGACCAGCAGCAGGATCGTGAAGAGGCCGACCCCGCCGAGCTCGCCGGGGACCGGCCAGGTGCTCTGGCCGTCGGTGCCGGGGAGGTCGTCGCGCCACATCGTGAAGTAGGTCGGCTCGGTGTAGGTGTCGAAGTAGCAGTAGCGGTCGACCGTGCTACCCGCGGACCCGAGCAGCCGGACCAGGTAGACGGAGGAGACGGCCAGGAAGACCCCGGCGGCGGCGCCGATCGCGGACAGGGCGTTGAGCAGGCCGGAGGTCCCGCCGGCGCGGCGCGCACGCAGCAGCAGTACTGCGGTGAGCACCACCACGCCGGCCGCGGACCACACGAACCAGCCGGAGTAGAGGAGGAAGAGCAGCGCGATCCCGAGGCCGAGCACGGCCCCGCGGACGGCGGCGGTGCGGCGCGGGAGCTCCGGGGCGCGCTGGAGGAGCTGCATCAGCTTCGCCAGCACGGGGAGGAAGGCGACGAGCACGAAGGTGGTGTACGGCTTGTACGGCTGTGCCATCGGCAGCGCGGCGGTGACGCCGATGCCGAGCGCCCACAGCGGCGGCAGCAGCAGCCGCCAGGACAGGTAGGCGAGCGGGCCGAGCAGCGCGACGAACAGCAGGTCGGCGAGCTTGAGGGCGTAACCGATGTCCCCGTGGGTGACGTGTTCGGCGACGAAGGCGACGATGTGCGGGAACATGGGCGGGTAGGCGCCGTCGAGGGGCTTGCCCTCCATCAGGGCGTTGACCCAGGCCTGGAGGCTGCCGGAGTCACCCGACTGGGCGTACAGCGGCCAGTTGGTGTCGCGCAGGGCGAGCGAGACGCCGGCCGCCAGGACGCCGGAGGACAGGCCCGCGACCGCCGCGGCGGCGAACCGGACCGGGGTGTCCGCCCAGCGGCGCATCGCCGGCACCAGGACCAGGACGACGACGCCGAGCAGCAGCAGGAGCCGGAGCTGCAGCGCCGCGAGACCGCTGACCTGGCCGATCCTCGACATCGGGTTCAGCTCGATGGACGTCGCCAGGCCCGTCATCAGCAGGGCCGCCGCGACCGCGGTCAGGATCTCCGCGGTCCAGAGGGCGGCGGAGAGGCGCAGAGCGGCTGCCCGTCTCTTTCGGCTGGACGGTATGTCCTGCTGCATGCCCGGGGTGGAGGCGGGCTGCACGCTCGTCGTCACTGTTCGGTCCTTCTGCTCTTCCGCAGCGATCCGGTGCGGAGGCGGTGTGTGATTTCGGTGGCCGGACACTGCGATTCTGCCAGCACCCCGGTCGGTGGATCCGCAGGGGCTGAACCGCCGTTCCCGAGCCGGTCGTTGTCGTCCGCAGGGGAGGAGCGCGTTGGCTCCGGCCGATCACCGCGTGGCACACTGCCGATGCGCTTCGACGAGTGGTGGCAGGAACCGTGGCGCGCCCGTCCGGACCCATGGCGGGATCGTCTACTCACACAAGTAGGGAAGTGTCTCGGTGCAGCCGCTGATCGACTCTGCCCACACGTCCGACGGGCCGGGCCGGGGTGAGGACGGCGGCAGGAGCGCGCCGGACACCTGGGCCCCGGTCCTGCCGCCCCGGCTGCGGGCGCTGGCCGCCCACCGCTGGTTCTGGCCGGTGGCGCTGCTGCTCGGGTACGGCGGCCAGGTGGCGTTCCGCCTGGTGCTGTCCGTCCACAACTACTTCCCGTCGGTGCACGCCGACGAGGACTCCTACCTGGTGATCGCTCGGGTGCTGGCCGGCCGGCCGACCACCGAGATGCCGGTCGGCGTGGTGATCCCCGGCGGGTACCCGCTGCTGATCTCGCCGGCGCTGCGGATCGCCGACAACCCGGCCACCGCGTACCACCTGGTGATGGGCATCAACGCGCTGCTCAACGCGCTGGTGTTCCCGCTCGCCGTGGCGGCGGCGCGCCGGGTGGGCCTGTCCCGGCCGCAGGCGTACCTGGTGGGCACCGCCGCGGCGCTGGTGCCGCCGGTGGTCTTCTACTCCCAGTTCGTCATGTCCGACACCGTGCTCCCGGTGCTGCTGCTGGCCTGGCTGCTCGCGATGCACGGCTGGCTGTCGCCCGGGTCGGCGCGCCGCCGGGCGCTGTACGCGGTGGGGATGGGCCTGGCGGCCGGCTACACCATGGCCACCCATGACCGCGGCGGCGTGGTCGTGGCGCTGACCGCGCTGGTCCTGGTGGTGGTGCTGCTGTTCGGCTGGGCGCCGCGAATCGCCTCGCTGGCCGGCGTCGGCGCGCTCGGGGTCTCGGACCTGGGCGCGAAGCTGCTGACCGGCTTCGTCGAGAGCCGGTTCAAGGATGTGCCGCCGAGCGCCGTCGGCAACAAGGTCTTCGAGAACCTCGAGGACAGCCACTACATCGGCACGATCATCGCCCGCACCTTCGGGCAGCTGTGGTACTTCATGGTCTCCACGTACGGCTTCGGGGCGATCGCCTTCGTGCTGTGCGTGGTGGTGGTGTTCCGCCGCCGGTACTCGGTGCCCGAGCGGGTGGTGGCCTTCACCATGGTGGCCATGCTGTTCGGCACCGCGCTGGCCTCGGCGGCGGGGCTGGCGGACAACGACCGGACCGACAACTGGGTGTACGCCCGGTACTGCGCGGTGCTGGTGCCGATGTTCCTGGTGGTCGGCCTGGCCGCGCTGTGGCGGGCCGGGGCCCGCGCGCTGCTGTGGATGGCGCTGGTCGGCACGGCGGTGATCGGGACCATCCAGCTGTCCGTCGGCGCGTACGCGGGCGCCGAGCTGAAGCTCTGGGTCAGTCCGTGGACGGTGCCGGACGCGATGTTCCTGGCGTCGACCTGGGACGGCCTGCACATGGTCCGGACGAGCTTCGGCGCGCTGGCGGTGCTGGCCGCGTGCCTGCTGCTGCGGGTGGCCGGCGGGCGCCGGGTGGTCTCCGCGGTGGTGGCCTGCGTGACGCTGTTCGCCGCCTACGCGACGATCGCCGTCACCGACAACGTCTCCGAGCCGCACGTCAAGGCCCGCAAGTACCAGGCGGTCGGCGTGGCCAAGGAGGCCGGGCTGCGCAAGGGCGACAACGTCGTCCTGGACATGGACCTCGACTGGGACACCCGGATGGCGATGGCGTACGAGGTCTACTGGGGCCGGGTGTGGTCGGACGACCTGAAGGACGGCTCCACCCCGCCGGAGAAGGCCACCGCGTACCTGGCGGCGACGTCCTCCCGCAAGGAGGCCCCGCCGGAGGCCAGCTGGCCGGAGCCGAAGCCGGGCTGGCACATCGCGAAGTACAACAAGGAGCGCGGCTGGGTGCTCTGGCGCAAGGGCTGACCAGGGGCTTCACCCGATCGGGGCCGGTGAGGAACACCTCACCGGCCCCGATTGGCATCCGGGCTGCTCCATGTGGCAGTATGTCCAAGTTGCTCGGTTGAGTGCCGATGCTGCGCGCCTCCCGCCGGGAGGACTGGAAGCGAGTCCCATGTACTCGTCGTTCCCGTGATGGCCGTCAAGCGTGAGTTCTACGCCACGGCAGCTGCGGGGCGAAAGTACGGGAATCTTCCGGGAAGCGTGTGCGGGGTCTCGGCCCGGCACCCCCCACCCCGAAAGTTTGAAACCGACGAAGTACTTCGCCGGTTTTTTGCAAGCGCGAGTGCGACACGCCCGAGCGCGGGGGTCGGAGGGGCAGTCGTGAAGTAACCAAGGACAAAGGACTACTGAGTAGCCATGGCGGGACAGAAGATCCGCATCCGGCTCAAGGCCTACGACCACGAGGTCATCGACTCCTCGGCGAAGAAGATCGTCGAGACGGTGATCCGTACTGGTGCGCAGGTCGCAGGCCCGGTGCCGCTGCCCACTGAGAAGAACGTGTACTGCGTCATCCGCTCGCCGCACAAGTACAAGGACTCGCGCGAGCACTTCGAGATGCGTACTCACAAGCGTCTGATCGACATCCTCGACCCCACGCCGAAGACGGTTGACTCGCTGATGCGTCTCGACCTGCCGGCGGGCGTCGACATCGAGATCAAGCTCTGAGAGGCGCACCGAAGATGGCTAAGCAGATTAAGGGCATCCTGGGCGAGAAGCTCGGCATGACCCAGGTCTGGGACGAGAACAACCGGGTCGTTCCGGTGACCGTCGTCAAGGCTGGGCCGAATGTCGTGACCCAGGTCCACACCGCCGACAGCCCGGCCGGCTACGACGCCGTCCAGATCGGCTTCGGCGAGATCGACCCCCGCAAGGTGAACAAGCCCCTCGCGGGCCACTTCGCCAAGGCCGGTGTCACCCCGCGCCGTCACCTGGTCGAGCTCCGTACCTCGGACGCGTCCGAGTACACCCTGGGCCAGGAGATCACCGCCGAGCTGTTCGAGGCGGGTGTCAAGGTCGACGTGACCGGCACCTCCAAGGGCAAGGGCTTCGCCGGTGTCATGAAGCGCCACAACTTCCGTGGTCTCGGCGCCGGTCACGGCACCCAGCGCAAGCACCGCTCGCCCGGTTCCATCGGTGGCTGCGCCACCCCGGGCCGTGTGTTCAAGGGCCTGCGCATGGCTGGTCGGATGGGCCACGAGCGTGTGACCACCCAGAACCTGACCGTGCACGCGGTCGACGCGGAGAAGGGTCTGCTGCTCATCAAGGGCGCCGTCCCGGGCCCGAACGGCGGCCTCGTCCTCGTCCGCACCGCGGCGAAGGGGCTGTGAAGGATATGAGCACCATTGACATCCTGTCGCCGGCTGGCGACAAGACCGGCAGCATCGAGCTGCCGGCCGAGATCTTCGACGCGAAGGTCAGCGTTCCGCTGATGCACCAGGTCGTCGTGGCGCAGCTCGCTGCGGCCCGTCAGGGCACCCACAAGACCAAGACTCGTGGCGAGGTCCGCGGTGGCGGCAAGAAGCCGTACCGCCAGAAGGGCACCGGCCGCGCCCGTCAGGGCTCGACCCGTGCGCCGCAGTTCGCCGGCGGTGGCGTCGTGCACGGTCCCGTGCCGCGCGACTACTCGCAGCGGACCCCGAAGAAGATGATCGCCGCCGCGCTGCGCGGTGCGCTCACCGACCGGGCCCGCCACAACCGCATTCACGTCGTCACCGGCGTGACCGCGACCGAGGCGCCGTCGACCAAGGCCGCCAAGAGCCTGTTCGGCAAGATCACCGAGCGCAAGAACGTCCTCCTGGTCGTCGAGCGCGAGGACGAGCTGGGCCTGAAGTCCGCTCGCAACCTGCCGCACGTGCACATCCTGGACGCCGGTCAGCTGAACACCTACGACGTGCTCGTCTCCGACGATGTGGTCTTCACCCAGGCCGCCTTCGAGCGTTTCGTGGCCGGTCCGGCCGCGTCCGCCAAGGCCGTTGCCGCTGAGGGCGAGCTCGAAGGGAGCGCCGCCTGATGAGCGACGTTACGAGCAAGACGTTCACGGACCCCCGTGACGTCCTGGTGAAGCCGGTCATCTCCGAGAAGAGCTACAGCCTTCTCGACGAGAACAAGTACACGTTCATCGTGTCGCCGGGCGCCAACAAGACCCAGATCAAGCAGGCCGTCGAGGCGGTCTTCTCGGTCAAGGTCGAGGCTGTCAACACGATCAACCGTCAGGGCAAGCGCAAGCGCTCCAAGACGGGCTTTGGCAAGCGCAAGGACACCAAGCGCGCCATCGTGACGCTGGCCGAGGGCAACCGCATCGACATCTTCGGTGGTCCGGTCTCCTGAACAGGGAGATCGTGATCGTCGATTAGGACGAGGACGAGAGAGCCAAATGGGCATCCGCAAGTACAAGCCGACTACGCCGGGCCGTCGCGGCTCCAGCGTGGCCGACTTCGTAGAAATCACGCGGTCCACTCCGGAGAAGTCGCTGGTTCGCCCGCTGCACAGCAAGGGCGGCCGTAACAACGCCGGTCGTGTCACCGCTCGCCACCAGGGTGGCGGTCACAAGCGCGCCTACCGCGTGATCGACTTCCGTCGTCACGACAAGGACGGCGTGCCGGCCAAGGTCGCGCACATCGAGTACGACCCGAACCGCACCGCGCGCATCGCGCTCCTGCACTACGCGGACGGCGAGAAGCGCTACATCATCGCGCCGCGCGGCATCGCGCAGGGTGACCGGATCGAGAACGGCGCTGGCGCCGACATCAAGCCGGGCAACAACCTGCCGCTGCGCAACATCCCGGTCGGTACCACCATCCACGCGGTGGAGCTGCGTCCCGGTGGCGGTGCCAAGCTGGCCCGCTCGGCCGGTTCCGGCATCCAGCTGCTGGCGCGTGAGGGCAAGATGGCGCACCTGCGCATGCCCTCCGGTGAGATCCGCCTGGTCGACGCGCGCTGCCGCGCCACCGTCGGCGAGGTCGGCAACGCCGAGCAGTCGAACATCAACTGGGGCAAGGCCGGCCGCATGCGCTGGAAGGGCGTCCGCCCGACCGTGCGTGGTGTCGCCATGAACCCGATCGACCACCCGCACGGTGGTGGTGAGGGTAAGACCTCCGGTGGTCGCCACCCGGTCTCGCCGTGGGGTAAGCCCGAGGGCCGTACCCGTCGCCCGAACAAGGCGTCGGACAAGCTCATCGTGCGCCGCCGCAAGACCAACAAGAAGCGCTAGGAGCAGGTCAGATGCCGCGCAGTCTTAAGAAGGGCCCCTTCATCGACGGCCACCTCATCAAGAAGGTGGACGCTCAGAACGAGGCGGGTACCCAGAACGTCATCAAGACCTGGTCCCGTCGTTCCGTGATCTCCCCGAGCATGCTCGGCCACACGATCGCGGTTCACGATGGCCGTAAGCACGTCCCGGTGTTCGTCACCGAGTCGATGGTCGGCCACAAGCTCGGCGAGTTCGCTCCGACCCGCACCTTCCGTGGCCACGTGAAGGAAGACCGGAAGTCGAAGCGTCGCTAGAAGGCCCATCTGTGGCCACTGGCCACGGGCTGAGCTTGCGCGCCAAAAAGACTCAATGACTTACTCCATTAAGGGGACAACCATGGAAGCCAGGGCACAGGCGCGGTACATCCGCGTGACGCCCATGAAGGCCCGCCGCGTGGTGGACCTCATCCGTGGCATGAATGCCACGGAGGCCCAGGCCGTCCTGCGTTTCGCTCCGCAGGCCGCCACCGTGCCGGTTGGCAAGGTGCTCGACAGCGCCATCGCCAACGCCGCGCACAACTACAACCACTCCAACGTGGACGACCTCTACATCTCCGAGGCGTACGTTGACGAGGGCCCGACCCTGAAGCGGTTCCGTCCGCGTGCCCAGGGCCGCGCCTACCGGATCCGCAAGCGGACCAGCCACATCACCGTGGTCGTCAGCAGCAAGGAAGGGACCCGGTAATGGGCCAGAAGGTTAACCCGCACGGGTTCCGCCTCGGCATCAGCACGGACTTCAAGTCCCGCTGGTACGCCGACAAGCTGTACAAGGACTACGTCAAGGAAGACGTCGCCATTCGTCGCATGATGACGAAGGGCATGGAGCGCGCCGGCATCTCCAAGGTCGAGATCGAGCGCACCCGCGACCGCGTCCGCGTCGACATCCACACCGCCCGCCCCGGCATCGTCATCGGTCGCCGTGGCACCGAGGCCGACCGCATCCGCGGCGACCTCGAGAAGCTGACCGGCAAGCAGGTCCAGCTGAACATCCTCGAGGTCAAGAACCCCGAGCTGGACGCCCAGCTCGTGGCTCAGGGCGTCGCGGAGCAGCTGTCCTCCCGCGTCTCCTTCCGCCGTGCCATGCGCAAGTCGATGCAGGGCACCATGAAGTCCGGCGCCAAGGGCATCAAGGTCCAGTGCTCCGGTCGTCTCGGCGGCGCCGAGATGAGCCGTTCGGAGTTCTACCGCGAGGGTCGCGTGCCGCTGCACACCCTGCGTGCGAACGTCGACTACGGCTTCTTCGAGGCCAAGACCACCTTCGGCCGCATCGGCGTGAAGGTCTGGATCTACAAGGGCGACGTCAAGAACATCGCCGAGGTCCGCGCTGAGAACGCCGCTGCCCGCTCCGGCAACCGCCCGGCCCGTCCCGAGGGTGGTCGTCCCGCCCGCGGTGGCGACCGTCGCGGTGGCGAGCGCGGTGGCCGTGGCCGTCGTCCCGCCGCTGCCGAGGCCCCCGCGGCCCCGGCCGTCGAGGCTCCGGCTGCCGAGAACACCGGAACGGAGGCCTGACCCAAATGCTGATCCCCCGTCGGGTCAAGCACCGCAAGCAGCACCACCCGAAGCGCCGTGGCGCTGCCAAGGGTGGCACCGAGCTGGCGTTCGGCCAGTTCGGCATCCAGGCCGTCACCCCGGCCTACGTGACGAACCGTCAGATCGAGTCCGCTCGTATCGCGATCACCCGTCACATCCGCCGTGGCGGCAAGGTCTGGATCAACATCTACCCGGACCGTCCGCTCACCAAGAAGCCGGCCGAGACCCGCATGGGTTCCGGTAAGGGTTCGCCGGAGTGGTGGATCGCGAACGTGCACCCGGGTCGGGTCATGTTCGAGCTGTCGTACCCGAACGAGAAGGTTGCTCGCGAGGCGCTCACCCGCGCCGCGCACAAGCTGCCGATGAAGTGCCGGATCGTCCGGCGCGAGGACGGTGAGAGCTGATGTCGGCCGCTACCAAGGCTGCTGAGCTTCGTCAGCTGGACAACGAGGGTCTCGTTGCCAAGCTCCGCGAGGCCAAGGAGGAGCTGTTCAACCTCCGCTTCCAGGCGGCGACCGGGCAGCTCGACAACCACGGCCGGCTCAAGCTGGTCCGTAAGGACATCGCGCGGATCTACACCCTGATGCGCGAGCGCGAGCTGGGCATCGAGACGGTGGAGAACGCCTGATGACTGAGAACACCAACGAGACGCGCGGTTTCCGCAAGACCCGTGAGGGTCTCGTCGTCAGCGACAAGATGGACAAGACCGTCGTCGTCGCCGTCGAGGACCGCGTCAAGCACGCTCTGTACGGCAAGGTCATCCGCCGTACGAACAAGCTGAAGGCGCACGACGAGGCGAACGCCTGCGGCATCGGCGACCGGGTCCTCCTCGCGGAGACCCGCCCGCTGTCCGCGACGAAGCGCTGGCGCGTCGTCGAGATCCTCGAG
The DNA here is from genome assembly GCF_044756065.1 of Kitasatospora sp. NPDC092039. Taxonomy (NCBI): domain Bacteria; kingdom Bacillati; phylum Actinomycetota; class Actinomycetes; order Kitasatosporales; family Streptomycetaceae; genus Kitasatospora; species Kitasatospora sp. NPDC092039. The sequence continues at coordinate 227,282 of NZ_JBIVSD010000012.1, forward strand.
AAGGCCAAGTAACGAAGCCGATGTGGTACGGCCGTATGTGCAGCGGGTCCCTCCGGGGCGCCGATGTGAGCAGCGGCCGGCCCGTCGACTCTCGTTGACGATCAGGAGAAAGCTGTGATCCAGCAGGAGTCGCGACTGCGTGTTGCCGACAACACTGGTGCCAAGGAGATCCTTTGCATCCGTGTTCTCGGTGGCTCCGGTCGCCGCTACGCCGGAATCGGGGACGTCATCGTCGCGACCGTCAAGGACGCGATCCCCGGTGGCTCGGTGAAGAAGGGTGACGTGGTCAAGGCCGTCGTCGTCCGTACCGTGAAGGAGCGCCGTCGTCCGGACGGTTCCTACATCCGGTTCGACGAGAACGCCGCCGTCGTCCTCAAGAACACCGAGGGTGACCCCCGCGGTACCCGCATCTTCGGCCCGGTGGGCCGCGAGCTGCGCGACAAGAAGTTCATGAAGATCATCTCGCTGGCGCCGGAGGTGCTCTGACCCATGGCGAACAGCATGAAGATCAAGAAGGGTGACCTGGTTCAGGTCATCACCGGCAAGGACAAGGGCAAGCAGGGCAAGGTCATCCAGGCCATGCCGGCTGAGAACAAGGTCCTCGTCGAGGGTGTCAACCGGGTCAAGAAGCACACCAAGCCGGGTCCGGGTACCCAGGGTGGCATCGTGACCGTCGAGGCCCCGGTGCACGTCTCCAACGTCCAGCTGGTCGTGGAGAAGGACGGCAAGAAGGTCGTCACCCGCGTCGGCTACCGCTTCGACGACCAGGGCAACAAGATCCGCGTTGCCAAGCGAACCGGTGAGGACATCTGATGTCTGAGACGTCTGTTGAGAAGGTGGCCCCCCGCCTCAAGGAGCGTTACAACTCCGAGATCAAGGGCCAGCTGCACGAGCAGTTCAAGTACGAGAACGTCATGCTGATCCCCGGCCTGGTCAAGGTCGTGGTCAACATGGGTGTCGGCGAGGCCGCCCGTGACAGCAAGCTGATCGAGGGCGCGATCCGCGACCTGACCGCCATCACCGGTCAGAAGCCGGCCGTGACCAAGGCTCGCAAGTCCATCGCGCAGTTCAAGCTGCGCGAGGGCCAGCCGATCGGCACCCACGTCACCCTCCGCGGTGACCGCATGTGGGAGTTCCTGGACCGTCTGGTTTCGCTGGCCCTGCCGCGTATCCGTGACTTCCGTGGTCTCTCCCCGAAGCAGTTCGACGGCCGTGGCAACTACACCTTCGGTCTGACCGAGCAGGTTATGTTCCACGAGATCGACCAGGACAAGGTCGACCGTCAGCGCGGTATGGACATCACCGTCGTGACCACCGCTCAGACCGACGACGAGGGCCGGGCGCTCCTGCGCGCTCTGGGCTTCCCGTTCAAGGAGGCGTGAGCCAATGGCGAAGAAGTCCCTCATCGCGAAGTCCGAGCGCAAGCCGAAGTTCGGCGTCCGGGCCTACACCCGGTGCCAGCGCTGCGGCCGTCCGCACTCGGTGTACCGCAAGTTCGGCCTGTGCCGTGTCTGCCTCCGTGAGATGGCGCACCGCGGCGAGCTGCCGGGCGTGACCAAGAGCTCCTGGTAATCCAGGCGCTTTAGGCACACAGCGACGCAGAGGTGCCCGACCCCACCTGGCCCGCCGATCTCACAGTGCTGAGGTTTGGGCTGCCGTACGGATTCCCGTAAGGTAGTGGGGTCGGGCCCCCTGCCACGGCTTCCCCATGGACGACCGTGGCCCCTTCAAGGGCTCGCACCCAGTCTTACTACGTCGTAGGTCCCCTGCGCTTGTGCCCCTGACGAACTCGGAAGAGTGCGGAAGGGGGACCTGGTGCGGAGAAACCACGGCGAGAGAGGCCTGAGGCCATCATGACCATGACCGACCCCATCGCAGACATGCTCACGCGTCTGCGTAACGCGAACTCGGCGTACCACGACTCCGTGGCGATGCCGGCCAGCAAGATCAAGGCGCACGTCGCCGAGATCCTGCAGCAGGAGGGGTACATCTCCTCCTACAAGGTTGAGGAGCCGGCTGAGGGCGAGGTCGGCAAGAAGCTGACCATCGAGCTCAAGTTCGGCCCCAACCGTGAGCGCTCCATCGCCGGCATCAAGCGCATCAGCAAGCCGGGTCTGCGCGTTTACGCAAAGTCCACCAACCTGCCGAAGGTTCTCGGCGGCCTGGGCGTGGCGATCATCTCCACGTCGTCCGGCCTCCTGACCGACAAGCAGGCCGCCAAGAAGGGCGTAGGCGGAGAAGTTCTCGCCTACGTCTGGTAATTCGGGAAACGGAGGTACAGCAATGTCGCGCATTGGACGGCTGCCCATCCAGGTCCCCGCTGGCGTGGACGTCACCATCGATGGCCAGGCGGTCTCGGTGAAGGGCCCGAAGGGCTCGCTCACCCACGTCGTCGCCGAGCCGATCGAGATCGGCAAGGGCGAGGACGGCACCGTGCTCGTCACCCGCCCCAACGACGAGCGTCGCTCGAAGGCCCTGCACGGCCTGACCCGCACGCTGGTGGCGAACATGATCACCGGTGTGACCCAGGGCTACCGCAAGTCGCTGGAGATCAGCGGTGTTGGTTACCGTGTGACCGCGAAGGGCTCCGACATGGAGTTCGCGCTCGGTTACAGCCACCCGATCCTGATCGCCGCGCCGGAGGGCATCTCCTTCGTCGTCGAGTCGCCCACCAAGTTCCACGTGGACGGCATCGACAAGCAGAAGGTCGGCGAGGTCGCCGCGAACATCCGCAAGCTGCGCAAGCCCGACCCGTACAAGGCCAAGGGCGTCAAGTACGCGGGCGAGGTCATCCGCCGCAAGGTCGGAAAGAGTGGTAAGTAAGCGATGAGTGTCTCTGTCAAGATCGGCAAGGGCAACGCCTACAAGAGCGCCGCTCGCAAGCGCCGCGCGATCCGCGTTCGCAAGCGCGTCGTCGGCACCGAGGTGCGTCCGCGCCTCGTCGTGACGCGCTCGAACCGCCACATGGTCGCCCAGGTCATCGATGACGCCAAGGGTCACACCCTGGCGTCGGCGTCCACCCTCGACGTGTCCATCAAGGGCACCGAGGGCGACAAGACCGAGCTGGCCAAGAAGGTCGGGAGCCTGGTCGCCGAGCGCGCCAAGGCCGCCGGCATCGAGTCGGTCGTCTTCGACCGCGCGGGCAACCGGTACGCCGGCCGCATCGCCGCCCTGGCGGACGCGGCCCGCGAGGCCGGGCTCGACTTCTAAGCCGCTCGTCGACTCTGTCGACGGACGTAAACGAGAGAGGTAATTCCAATGGCTGGACCCCAGCGCCGCGAAGGCGGCGCCGGTCGCGGCACGGGTGGCGAGCGGCGCGACCGTAAGCGTGACGGTCAGGGCAACGCCCCGGCTGTCGAGAAGACCGCTTACGTCGAGCGCGTCGTCGCGATCAACCGTGTCGCCAAGGTTGTCAAGGGTGGCCGTCGCTTCAGCTTCACCGCGCTCGTCGTGGTGGGCGATGGCGAGGGCACCGTGGGTGTCGGTTACGGCAAGGCGAAGGAGGTTCCGGCCGCCATCGCCAAGGGTGTTGAGGAGGCCAAGAAGAACTTCTTCAAGGTCCCCCGTATCCAGGGCACCATCCCCCACCCCATCCAGGGTGAGAAGGCCGCCGGCGTCGTGCTGCTGAAGCCCGCCGCCCCCGGTACCGGTGTTATCGCCGGTGGTCCGGTGCGCGCCGTCCTGGAGTGCGCCGGCATCCACGACATCCTGTCGAAGTCGCTCGGCTCGGACAACGCGATCAACATCGTGCACGCCACCGTGGTGGCTCTGAAGGGCCTCGTCCGCCCCGAGGAGATCGCCGCCCGTCGTGGCCTGCCGCTGGAGGACGTGGCCCCCGCCGCTCTGCTGCGGGCGCGTGCTGCTGGGGTGAGCGCCTGATGGCTCGCCTGAAGATCACGCAGACCAAGTCGTACATCGGCAGCAAGCAGAACCACCGTGACACCCTGCGTTCGCTTGGTCTCAAGCGCATGCACGACGTCGTGGTGAAGGAGGACCGTCCCGAGATCCGCGGGATGGCCCACACGGTCCGTCACCTGGTGACGGTTGAGGAGGTGGACTGATCATGGGCGACAACCCGATCAAGATCCACAACCTGCGTCCCGCCCCGGGTGCCAAGACCGACAAGATCCGCGTGGGTCGTGGTGAGGGCTCCAAGGGTAAGACCGCTGGTCGTGGTACCAAGGGCACCAAGGCCCGCTACCAGGTTCCGCAGCGCTTCGAGGGTGGCCAGATGCCGCTCCACATGCGCCTGCCGAAGCTGAAGGGCTTCAAGAACCCGTTCAAGATCACCTTCCAGGTGGTCAACCTGGACAAGCTGGCCGAGCTCTACCCGCAGGGTGGCGAGGTCACGGTCGAGGACCTGGTCGCCAAGGGCGCGGTTCGCAAGAACTCGCTCGTCAAGGTGCTCGGCACCGGCGAGGTCTCGGTCGCCCTCCAGGTGACGGTCGACGCCGTCTCCGGTTCGGCCGCCGAGAAGATCAAGGCCGCGGGCGGCACGGTCACCGAGCTCGTCTGAGTTCGCTGATCCGGCCCCACGAGCCCCGCACCTCCTTCGGGAGGTGCGGGGCTCGTGCCGTTTCCCGGTGACATCGCGCCGGACGGTGCTCGTTCTTTTGTGTGGCAAACCCGGGCATCCCGTACCCCGTGAGTGGGGGAGCGGCCGTACGCGCTTCTTCGGAATGGCCGCGCACTGTTAGAGTCCGTGGAGTTCCCTTGTAGGCTGCGCGTAGGCTCGCCTGTGCCGTCTGTACGGGGGCCCGTACCGCAAACTCCCCATTCAGGACCGACCCTCCCGCCGACGACGCGCGGGAGGCGCAGGAGGCACCGTGCTCAGTGCGTTCGCGCGGGCGTTCCAGACGCCCGACCTGCGCAAGAAGCTGCTGTTCACGCTGGGCATCATGGTGCTGTTCCGGCTGGGCTCGCACATCCCGATTCCGGGCGTGAGCTTCACGGCCGTGAACGAGTGCGTGAAGGAGACCAAGAACAGTGGCCTCTTCGGACTCGTCAACCTGTTCAGCGGTGGCGCGCTCCTCCAGCTGACGATCTTCGCCCTCGGCATCATGCCGTACATCACGGCGAGCATCATCCTCCAGCTCCTCACCGTCGTGATCCCGCGACTGGAGATGCTGAAGAAGGAGGGGCAGGCCGGCCAGGCGAAGATCACCCAGTACACCCGGTACCTGACCATCGCGCTCGCCGTGCTCCAGGGCACCGGCATCGTGGCGACGGCCTCCAGCGGCGCGCTGTTCTCCGGCTGCCCGCTGGCCAACCAGATCGTCCCGGACACCAGCGTGTTCCGGATCACCGTCATGGTGCTCACCATGACCGCCGGCACCACGGTCATCATGTGGCTCGGCGAGCTGATCACGGACCGCGGCATCGGCAACGGCATGTCGCTGCTGATCTTCACCTCGATCGCCGCCCAGTTCCCGTCCTCGATGTGGGCGATCAAGCAGTCCGGCACCATCGGCGGCGGCTGGGTCGAGTTCCTCTCCGTGGTCGCGGTCGGCGTCATCGTCGTGATGCTGGTCATCTTCGTCGAGCAGGCCCAGCGCCGGATCCCGGTCCAGTACGCGAAGCGGATGATCGGCCGCCGGGCGTTCGGCGGCACCTCGACCTACATCCCGCTCAAGGTGAACCAGGCCGGTGTCATCCCGGTCATCTTCGCCTCGTCGCTGCTGTACATCCCCGCGCTGGTGGTCCAGCTGACCAACAGCCAGGCCGGCTGGGCCACGTGGATCCGGACGAACTTCGTCAAGGGTGACCACCCGATCTACATGGCCACCTACTTCCTGCTGATCGTCTTCTTCGCGTTCTTCTACGTCGCCATCTCCTTCAACCCCGAAGAAGTTGCCGACAACATGAAGAAGTATGGTGGGTTCATCCCGGGCATCCGGGCCGGCCGGCCGACGGCCGAGTACCTGAACTACGTGCTGACCCGTATCACGTGGCCGGGTTCGCTCTACCTGGGCCTGATCGCGTTGATCCCGATGATCGCCCTGGTCGCCTTCGGACAGCAGACCAACTTCCCGTTCGGCGGCACCAGCGTGCTCATCGTCGTCGGCGTCGGACTCGAAACTGTGAAGCAGATCGAGAGCCAGCTCCAGCAGCGCAATTACGAAGGGTTCCTCCGCTGATGCGTATCGTCCTCGTTGGTCCTCCCGGGGCCGGGAAGGGTACTCAGGCGCACCTGCTCGCCAAGACCCTGTCCATCCCCCACATCTCCACCGGCGACCTGTTCCGTGCGAACATCAGCCAGGGCACCCCCTTGGGGCTCGAGGCCAAGAGCTACATGGACGCGGGACACCTGGTGCCGGACGAGGTCACCATCGGGATGGCCAAGGACCGGATGCTCCAGCCGGACGCCGCCAAGGGCTTCCTGCTCGACGGCTTCCCGCGCAACCTGGGCCAGGCGAAGGCGCTCGACGAGTTCCTCGCCGAGCAGGGCATCGAGCTGGACGGCGTGCTGGACCTGGAGGTCCCCGAGGACGAGGTCGTCCGCCGGATCGCCGGCCGACGCCTGTGCCGCAACGACGGCGGCCACGTCTTCCACGTGGACTACAACCCGCCGAAGACCGAGGGCGTCTGCGACGAGTGCGGCGGCGAGCTGTACCAGCGCTCGGACGACACCGAGGAGAAGGTGCGCACGCGCCTGGAGGTCTACCACACCGAGACCGAGCCGATCATCGACTACTACGTCCAGCAGGGCCTGGTGGCGACCATCTCGGCCCTCGGCAAGGTGGACGAGGTCACCGCCCGCTCGATCGAGGCGCTGAAGCAGGACAGCTGAGTCTCTCGGCGAACGTACGACGGTACGGCCGGGTCGCCCGCCCCAGCGCGGGTGGCCCGGCCGTTTCGGCGTCGTACGGTGGTAGCAGTGGTAATCCGGACTTGGAAGGCGTGACCAGATGGTGGAGATCAAGACCCCCGAGCAGATCGCGAAGATGCGAGCGGCCGGGCTGGTCGTCGCCGAGGCCCTGAAGGCCTGCCGCGAGGCGGTCGTCCCGGGGGTGACCACCCAGGAGCTCAACGACATCGCGGACAAGGTCATCACCGACCACGGTGCCACCTCGAACTTCCGCGCCCACCACGGCGGGCTCTGGTTCCCGGGCGTGATCTGCGCCTCGGTGAACAACGAGGTCGTGCACGGCATCCCCGGCGACCGGGTGCTCCAGGAGGGCGACGTCATCTCGATCGACTGCGGCGCCATCCTGGACGGCTGGCACGGCGACTCGGCCATCACCGTGGCGGTCGGCGAGGTCCGCCCGGAGGTCGAGATGCTGAGCCGGGTCACCGAGGGCTCGATGTGGGCCGGCATCGCCCAGATGAAGAAGAACAACCGCCTGGTGGACGTCTCCAAGGCGATCGAGGGCTACATCCGCCGCCAGCCGCTGCCGCCGAAGGGCAAGTGGGGCATCACCGAGGGGTACGGCGGCCACGGCATCGGCACCGCGATGCACATGGAGCCGCACGTGCTGAACTACGTCGAGCGCGGCCGCGGCAAGGGCCCGAAGCTGGTCCCCGGCACCGTGCTGGCGATCGAGCCGATGGTCTCGCTCGGCACCCCGCACACCACCGTGCTGGAGGACGACTGGACGGTCGTCACCAACGACGGCACCTGGGCCTCGCACTGGGAGCACTCGGTGGCCGTCACCGAGCAGGGCCCGCTGGTGCTGACCGCCTTCGACGGCGGCAAGGCGGAACTGGCCAAGCTGGGCATCACCGCTGCTCCGGACCCCCTCGCGTAGTCGGGGCGGCGCCGGCTGCCGCCGCTGACGAGGGATCAGGGCCCTGGAGGTTTGGACCTCCAGGGCTTTTGTCCTATTTTTATCGGCTGGTAGTGGTCCGCTGCCGCCTGACTGGTTTACGAGCGATGCAGGAGACAGCACGTGCTCAAGGGATTCCGCGACTTCATGATGCGCGGCAACGTCGTCGACATGGCCGTCGGTGTGGTCATCGGCGCCGCGTTCACCGCAGTGGTGACCGGCTTCGTGTCGGCGTTCCTCACCCCGCTGGTGGGTGTGGTGGTCGGCGCGGCCGGCGACTTCAGCTCGTACAAGGCGCACGTCGCCGGGGTGACCTTCCCGTACGGGCAGTTCCTCAACGTGCTGATCGCGTTCTTCATGACCGCCGCGGTGCTGTACTTCTGCGTGGTGCTGCCGATCACCAAGGCGACCGCGCGCTACATGCCGAAGAAGCCGAAGACGCCGAAGCGCCCCTGCCCGGAGTGCCTGACCGAGATCCCCGAGGCCGCCCGCCGCTGCTCGGCCTGCACCGCGCACGTCGAGCCGCTGACCGTCGCCGCCCGGGTCTGACCCGGTGGTGTGACGGCGGCCGCTTTCCGGGGCCCCGGTTTTGGTCCCCCGGACGCGCTGGCGTAGGATGGACCGTCGGCTCACTCGTAGCGTGCTTCAGCACGCCCTCTTCCCCTCGGGGGCGGGGTGAACCCAGGTTCGCACGAGCGTTCCGCATACGGTAGCCGGTCCCGGAAGGTGGATCTCGCAGTTCATGGCTAAGAAGCAAGGCGCCATTGAGATCGAGGGCACCGTGATCGAGTCTCTTCCGAACGCGATGTTCAAGGTCGAGCTGCAGAACGGTCACAAGGTCCTCGCGCACATCAGTGGCAAGATGCGCATGCACTACATCCGCATCCTGCCGGACGACCGGGTCGTGGTGGAGCTCAGCCCCTACGACCTCACGCGCGGGCGGATCGTCTACCGCTACAAGTAAGAACGTCAGATCTAGACCCGGAGAACCTGAACATGAAGGTCAAGCCGAGCGTCAAGAAGATCTGCGACAAGTGCAAGGTGATCCGCCGTCACGGCCGGGTCATGGTGATCTGCGACAACCTGCGCCACAAGCAGCGCCAGGGCTGATCGCTTCCCAGCATTTCTCGTAGTACTTCGCGCGACGCGAAAACGTCATAAGCGGGCTACCCGATCCGTCCGTTCGCGGTCGGACTGCCGCCCCCGGTCAGAGGCCGGGGCTCCATCGTCGAGAGGCGAAGGAGTAGGTAGCACGCAAGACCTCTGAAGAACCACAGGAGCCTTGAATGGCACGCCTCGCCGGCGTTGATCTCCCCCGTGAGAAGCGGATCGAGATCGCCCTCACCTACGTGTACGGCATCGGCCGTACCCGCGCCCAGCAGACCCTGGCCGAGACCGGTGTCAACCCGGATGTCCGCGTTCGCGACATCTCCGAGGACGACCTCGTCAAGCTGAGCCAGTACATCGACGCCAACTACACGGTCGAGGGTGACCTCCGCCGTGAGGTGGCCGCCGACATCCGCCGCAAGGTCGAGATCGGCTGCTACGAGGGTCTGCGTCACCGCCGCGGCCTGCCGGTCCGCGGCCAGCGCACCCACACCAACGCGCGTACCCGCAAGGGCCCGCGTCGCGCGATCGCCGGTAAGAAGAAGCCGGGCAAGAAGTAGTCCGTCCCGTCACCGGACATCCCTCCGGCCCGCGGGTCAGCGGACCGACCACCTCAGTAGGAGAACAGACTTATGCCCCCCAAGGGTCGTCAGGCTGCCGGCGCGAAGAAGATCCGCCGCAAGGAAAAGAAGAACGTCGCTCACGGCCACGCGCACATCAAGAGCACGTTCAACAACACCATCGTTTCGATCACCGACCCCTCGGGCAACGTGATCTCCTGGGCCTCCGCCGGCCACGTCGGCTTCAAGGGCTCGCGCAAGTCCACCCCGTTCGCCGCGCAGATGGCCGCTGAGGCCGCTGCCCGTCGCGCGCAGGAGCACGGCATGCGCAAGGTCGACGTCTTCGTGAAGGGTCCGGGCTCCGGCCGCGAGACCGCGATCCGTTCGCTCCAGGCCACCGGCCTGGAGGTCGGCTCGATCCAGGACGTCACCCCCACCCCGCACAACGGCTGCCGTCCGCCGAAGCGCCGCCGCGTCTGACGCAGCGCCTTCGGGCACGCAGTTCTGCTTCAAACCACGTACGGGCTCCCACGCGGTGAGTGTCACTGCTCACGGGAGCCCGTACGCTTGGTCCTGTCGGCATCAAATAGTGGGTGCCGAAGACAACCGGAGGATTTCCCCCATGCTTATCGCTCAGCGTCCCTCGCTGACCGAAGAGGTCGTCGACGAGTTCCGCTCGCGGTTCGTGATCGAGCCGCTGGAGCCGGGCTTCGGCTACACCCTCGGCAACTCCCTGCGCCGCACGCTCCTGTCGTCGATCCCGGGTGCCGCTGTCACCAGCATCCGCATCGACGGCGTCCTGCACGAGTTCACCACCGTGCCGGGCGTCAAGGAGGACGTGACCGACCTCATCCTCAACATCAAGCAGCTGGTCGTCTCCTCGGAGCACGACGAGCCGGTCGTGATGTACCTGCGCAAGCAGGGCCCGGGTGTCGTCACCGCCGCCGACATCGCCCCGCCGGCGGGTGTCGAGGTGCACAACCCCGAGCTGGTCCTCGCCACCCTGAACGGCAAGGGCAAGCTGGAGATGGAGCTGACCGTCGAGCGCGGTCGCGGCTACGTCTCCGCCGTCCAGAACAAGGCCTCCGGCCAGGAGATCGGCCGCATCCCGGTCGACTCGATCTACAGCCCCGTGCTGAAGGTCACCTACAAGGTCGAGGCCACCCGTGTCGAGCAGCGGACCGACTTCGACAAGCTGATCGTCGACGTCGAGACCAAGCCCGCCATGCGTCCGCGCGACGCCATGGCCTCGGCCGGCAAGACCCTGGTGGAGCTGTTCGGCCTCGCCCGCGAGCTGAACATCGACGCCGAGGGCATCGACATGGGCCCGTCCCCGACGGACGCCGCCCTGGCCGCCGACCTGGCGCTGCCGATCGAGGAGCTGGAGCTCACCGTCCGCTCCTACAACTGCCTCAAGCGCGAGGGCATCCACACCGTGGGTGAGCTCGTCGCCCGCTCCGAGGCGGACCTGCTCGACATCCGCAACTTCGGCGCCAAGTCGATCGACGAGGTCAAGGCGAAGCTGGCCGGCATGGGCCTGGCCCTCAAGGACAGCCCGCCCGGGTTCGACCCGACCGCCGCCGCCGACGCCTTCGGCGCCGACGACCTCGACGACTCGCACTTCGCCGAGACCGAGCAGTACTAAGAGATTTGGCCGCGGGGGCGGTTCCACGGAGCCGCCCCCGTCGTCGTGAAAGTCGTACGGGCACCGTGCCCGTACGCCCGCTGCGGTACCTGGTACGGCCGTAGTCGGAGATTCAAGGAGTAATTCCATGCCGCGTCCCACCAAGGGTGCCCGCCTCGGCGGTGGCCCCCACCACGAGCCGCTGCTGCTCGCCGGTCTGGCCCGTGAGCTGTTCCAGTACGGCCGCATCACCACCACCGAGGCCAAGGCCCGCCGCCTGCGCCCGCTGGCGGAGAAGCTGATCACCAAGGCGAAGAAGGGCGACATCCACAACCGTCGCCTGGTGCGCAAGACCATCACCGACGTCTCGGTGCTGCACACCCTCTTCACCGAGATCGCGCCGCGCTACGAGAACCGCCCGGGTGGCTACACCCGCATCACCAAGGTCGGTCCCCGTCGTGGCGACAACGCCCCGATGGCCGTGATCGAGCTGGTCGAGGCGCTGACCGTCGCGCAGACCGCCGTCGGCGAGGCCGAGGCCGCCACCAAGCGTGCCGTCAAGGAGGCCGACGCCAAGGTCGAGGCCACCGAGACCGAGGCCGCCGAGCAGGCCTGACACCGCCAGGTGTGTTGCGGGCCCGCCCTCCCATCCGTGGGGGAGCGGGCCCGTTCCTCATGTCCAGGGAGTGGAGAGCAGTGGTCAACGATTGCGCCGAGCGGCCGCCGGAGAAGGACGGCCCGGCGGAGGGGTACGTCCGGGTCCGGCTCGACCTCGCCTACCAGGGCGCCGAGTTCTCCGGCTGGGCCCGCCAGAAGGGCGGCCGCCGGACGGTCCAGGAGGAGATCGAGACCGCGCTCCAGGTCGTCACCCGCAGCTCCGAACTATTCCCGCTGACCGTGGCCGGCCGTACCGACGCCGGGGTGCACGCCCGCGGCCAGGTGGCCCACGTCGACCTGCCCGTCGAGCTGTGGGCGGATCACCGGGAGAAGCTGCTGCGCCGGCTGGCCGGCCGACTCCCCGGGGACGTCCGGATCTACCGGGTCGGCGAGGCGCCGGCCGGGTTCGACGCCCGCTTCTCGGCGGTCTGGCGCCGGTACGCGTACCGGGTCGCCGACCACCCCGGCGGGGTGGACCCGCTGCTGCGCGGCCACGTGCTCTGGCACGACCGCCCGCTGGACGTCGACCGGATGAACGCGGCCGCCGAGCTGCTGCTCGGCGAGCACGACTTCGCCGCGTACTGCAAGAAGCGCGAGGGCGCCACCACCATCCGCACCCTGCTGGAGCTGCGCTGGGACCGCGTCCCGGTGGACTCCTACGCCGCCCAGGAGGGCTCGCTGGCGGTCGCCACCGTCCGGGCGGACGCCTTCTGCCACAACATGGTCCGGGCGCTGGTCGGCGCGATGCTGCTGGTCGGCGACGGGCACCGGCCGGTGGAGTTCCCCGGCGAAGTGCTGGCCGGCGGGGTGCGCAACTCGGCCGTCAACGTGATCCGGCCGTACGGGCTCACGCTGGAGGAGGTCGGCTACCCGCCGGACGACCAGCTGGCCGAGCGCAACCGGGCGGCCCGGCGGATGCGCACCCTGCCCGGGCAGAGCGCGCTGTGAGGTAATCCGTTTTGGCCCGGCGCGTCCGCTTGGGAGAATCGCTCCCATGGGACACGTCGAGATTTCGCACCTGGAGTACTACCTGCCGGACGGGCGCGTCCTGTTCGACGACGCGTCCTTCCGGGTCGGCGAGGGCGCCGCGGTCGCCCTGGTCGGCGCCAACGGGGCCGGCAAGACCACCCTGCTGAGGATGATCGCGGGGGACCTCCAGCCGCACGGCGGCTCGGTGACGATCAGCGGCGGGCTCGGCGTGATGCGCCAGTTCGTCGGCACCACCGGCCGCGAGGACCAGCAGGCCACCCCGGGCGCGCTGCCCGCCGACGCCTCGGTGCGGGACCTGCTGGTGTCGGTCGCCCCGGAGCGGATCGCCAAGGCGGCCCGCGCGGTGGACGCCGCCGAGCTGGCGATGATCGCCCAGGACGACGAGAAGACGCAGATGGCCTACGCCCAGTCGCTCTCCGACTGGGCCGACGTCGGCGGCTACGACTACGAGACCGACTGGGACGTCTGCACCATGGCGGCCCTCGGGATGCCCTTCGACAAGGCCCAGTGGCGCGGCCTGAACACCCTCTCCGGCGGCGAGCAGAAGCGGCTGGTGCTGGAGGCGCTGCTGCGCGGCCCGGAGGAGGTGCTCCTGCTCGACGAGCCCGACAACTACCTGGACGTCCCGGCCAAGCGCTGGCTGGAGGAGGCCATCAAGGCCACCCCGAAGACCGTCCTGTTCATCTCGCACGACCGCGAGCTGCTCTCGAAGACCGCCGACAAGATCATCAGCGTCGAGTCCGGCGCGGCCGGCAGCAGCGTCTGGGTGCACGGCGGCGGCTTCGACACCTTCCACGAGGCCCGCAAGGCCCGCTTCGAGCGCTTCGAGGAGCTGCGCCGCCGCTGGGACGAGGAGCACGCCAAGCTCAAGAAGCTGGTCGTCACCCTGCGCCAGGCCGCCTCGGTCAGCCACGACATGGCCTCCCGCTACTCCGCCGCCCAGACCCGGCTCAAGAAGTTCGAGGAGGCCGGCCCGCCGGAGGCGCCGCCGCGCGAGCAGAGCATCAGCATGCGGCTCAAGGGCGGGCGCACCGGCGTGCGCGCCTTCACCATGGAGCGGCTGGAGCTCACCGGTCTGATGCAGCCCTTCGACCTGGAGGTCTTCTACGGCGAGCGGGTCGCGGTGCTGGGCGCCAACGGCGCCGGCAAGTCGCACCTGCTGCGGCTGCTCGCGGGGGACGAAACCGTCGCGCACACCGGTGACTGGAAGCTCGGCGCCCGGGTCGTCCCCGGCCACTTCCGGCAGACCCACGCCCACCCGGAGCTGTTCGGCCGCACCGTGCGGTCGATCGTGGAGGAGGAGCACGCGCTCAGCCGCGGCGCCGCGATGGGGGCGCTGCGCCGGTACGAGCTGGACCGCCAGGAGGAGCAGAAGTTCGAGTCGCTGTCCGGCGGACAGCAGGCCCGGCTGATGATCCTCAAGCTCGAACTCTCGGGCGTCACGGCCCTGTTGCTCGACGAGCCGACCGACAACCTGGACCTGGAGAGCGCCGAGGCGCTGCAGGCCGGCCTGGAGGCGTTCGACGGCACGGTGCTGTGCGTCACCCACGACCGCTGGTTCGCCAAGACCTTCGACCGCTTCGTGGTGTTCGGGGCGGACGGCCGGGTCTACGAAGCGCCCGAGCCGGTCTGGGACGTGACCCGGGTGGAGCGCGAACGCTGAGTGACGGCGGGGGCCGGTCCCGGGCATTTTTGACCGGGTCCGGCCCTGCCGGTAACCTGGACGCTTGATGTGCGTATTGGCTCGCTCTATCTCACGTGAGAGGTCGGTACGCCGGAGACATCAGGTCGTCGACCAGCGGTCCCCCCTTGAATTGCGTCCAAGGGTGGCCAGGCTGCTCTTCCGTCCGGGTGCTCCTGTCAGGACTCACTCACTGAAAAGCGAAGGCTACGACCGTGCGTACGTACAGCCCCAAGCCCGGCGACGTCCAGCGTCAGTGGCACGTCATCGACGCGACCGACGTCGTGCTCGGCCGCCTGGCCTCCCAGGCCGCCAACCTCCTCCGGGGCAAGCACAAGGCGATCTACGCGCCGCACGTTGACACTGGTGACTTCGTCATCATCATCAACGCCGACAAGGTGCACCTGTCCGGTAACAAGAAGACCCAGAAGCTGGCCTACCGCCACTCGGGCTTCCCGGGCGGTCTGCGCTCGGTGCGCTACGACGACCTGCTGGCGAACAACCCGGAGAAGGCCGTCGAGAAGGCCATCAAGGGCATGATCCCCAAGAACAGCCTGGGCCGTCAGATGCTCTCGAAGCTCAAGGTCTACTCGGGCGACCAGCACCCGCACGCTGCCCAGCAGCCGGTGCCGTTCGAGATCACCCAGGTCGCGCAGTAATTCGGCCACCAAGCCCCCCAACACTGAAAAGAGCTGAGGAACACCGTGGCCGAGACCACTGAAACCCTTGAGGTCGACTTCGACGAGGCCGCCGAGGCCGTCGAGGGCGAGTACACCTCCGAGGAGAGCTACACCTCCGAGTCCCTGGCCGGCCGCTTCGGCGAGGCCGTTCCGGGTGCCGGCCTGGGCCGTCGCAAGGAGGCGATCGCCCGCGTGCGCATCGTCCCCGGCACGGGCCAGTGGAAGATCAACGGTCGCACCCTCGAGGACTACTTCCCGAACAAGGTGCACCAGCAGACCGTGAACGAGCCCTTCAAGCTCCTGGAGCTGGACGGCCGTTACGACGTCGTCGCCCGCATCAGCGGTGGCGGCGTCTCCGGCCAGGCCTACGCGCTGCGCCTCGGCGTCGCCCGTGCCCTGAACGAGGCCGACGTGGACAACAACCGCGGCGCCCTCAAGAAGGCCGGCTTCCTGACCCGTGACGCCCGCGCCGTCGAGCGCAAGAAGGCCGGTCTGAAGAAGGCCCGCAAGGCGCCGCAGTACAGCAAGCGCTAATCGCCTCCCCGGGGGTGCGGTCCGCCCTGGCGGCGCACCCCCTGGTTGCGCGAAACCGTCGCCCCGGAGTACCCCGTGTACTCCGGGGCGACGTGTTCCCCGGCTACTGTGCGGCGGCCGGGATCATCGGTTGGGTTCCGAGCAGTGGTGATGGAGGACGGGACAGTGGGACGACTCTTCGGTACGGACGGCGTGCGCGGGGTGGCCAACGAGGGCCTGACGGCGGAGCTGGCGCTCGGTCTGTCGGTCGCGGCGGCCCATGTGCTCGGCGAGGCCGGCGCCTTCGACGGCCACCGGCCGGTCGCGGTGGTCGGCCGTGACCCGCGCGCCTCGGGCGAGTTCCTGGAGGCCGCCGTCATCGCCGGTCTGGCGAGTGCCGGAGTCGACGTCCTGCGGGTCGGTGTGCTGCCCACCCCGGCCGTGGCGTACCTCACCGGCGCGCTCGGCGCCGACTTCGGCGTGATGCTGTCCGCCAGCCACAACGCCATGCCGGACAACGGCATCAAGTTCCTCGCCCGCGGCGGCCACAAGCTGGACGACCGGATCGAGGACGCGATCGAGTCCCACTACCGCAAGCACACGCTCGGCGACGAGGACTGGAACCGTCCGACCGGCGCGGCCGTCGGCCGGGTGCGCGAGTACACCGAGGGCTTCGACAAGTACGTCGCCCACCTGATCGGCGTGCTGCCCAACCGCCTGGACGGCATCAAGGTCGTCATCGACGGCGCCCACGGCGCGGCCGCCTACGTCGCCCCCGAGGCCTTCGCCCGGGCCGGCGCCGAGGTGGTCCACACCTTGGGGGCCGAGCCCACCGGCCTGAACATCAACGACGGCGTCGGCTCCACCCACCTGGACCGGCTGCGGGTCGCGATGAAGGAGCACCAGGCCGACCTGGGCATCGCCCTGGACGGCGACGCCGACCGCTGCCTGGCCGCCGACGCCGAGGGCAACGAGGTGGACGGCGACCAGATCATCGCCATCCTCGCGGTCGCCATGAAGGAGGCCGGCACCCTGCGCGGCAACACCGCGGTGGCCACCGTGATGTCCAACCTCGGCTTCAAGCTGGCGATGGAGCGCGAGGGCATCGAGCTGGTGGAGACCGCCGTCGGCGACCGCTACGTGCTGGAGGCGATGAAGGAGCACGGCTTCGCGCTGGGCGGCGAGCAGTCCGGCCACGTGATCCTGCTGGACCACGCCACCACCGGTGACGGCACCCTGACCGGTCTGATGCTGGGCGCCCGGCTGGCCGCCACCAAGCAGCCGCTGGCCGACCTGGCCGCCGTGATGACCCGGCTGCCGCAGGTGCTGATCAACGTCAAGGGCGTCGACAAGAGCCGGGTGCGGACCAGCACCGAGCTGGCCGCGGCGGTCGCCGGGGCCGAGGCCGAACTGGGCTCCACCGGCCGGGTGCTGCTGCGCCCGTCGGGCACCGAGCCGCTGGTCCGGGTGATGGTCGAGGCCGCCGACCCGGCGCAGGCCGAGACGGTCGCCCAGCGGCTCGCCGAGGCGGTGCGCGCCTACCTGGGCTGAGCCCGCGGACGCCGGGCCGGGCCCGGAGACGACGAAGGGCCCCCGCGCGCCGCGGGGGCCCTTCCCGTCGTGCCCGACGGGCGGTCAGAGCTTGCGCAGCAGCGCCCGGCGGACCTTGTGGTCCGAGCCCTTCTGGAGGATCAGGGTGGCCCGGCCGCGGGTCGGCAGCACGTTCTCCAGCAGGTTGGGCTTGTTGATGGTGCGCCAGACCTGCCGGCCGTACTCCATCGCCTCCTCCTCCGGCACCTCGGTGAAGCGGCGGAAGTAGGAGTTCGGGTCCTGGAAGGCGGTCTGCCGCAGCTTGCGGAAGCGGTCCAGGTACCAGTGCTCGATGTCGTCGGTCCGGGCGTCGACGTAGATCGAGAAGTCGAAGTAGTCGGCCACCGCGAGGCGGGTGCGGCCGTCGGAACCGGGCAGGGCCGGCTGGAGCACGTTCAGGCCCTCGACGATCAGGATGTCCGGGCGCTCCACGGTGAGCCGCTCGCCCTGCACGATGTCGTACACCAGGTGCGAGTAGACCGGCGCGCTGACCCGCTCCTTGCCCGCCTTCACGTCCGCGACGAAGCGCATCAGCGCCCGGCGGTCGTAGGACTCCGGGAAGCCCTTGCGGGCCATCAGGCCGCGGCGGCGCAGCTCGGCGTTGGGGAGCAGGAAGCCGTCGGTGGTGACCAGTTCGACCCGGGGGTGCTCGGGCCAGCGGGCGAGCAGCGCCTGCAGCAGGCGCGCCGTGGTGGACTTGCCGACCGCGACGGAGCCGGCCACGCCGATGATGAACGGGGTGCGGGTGCGCTCGGTGTCCGGGGTGTCCAGGAACGTGCCCAGCGTGCCCCGCAGTTCGTGCGTGGCGTGGATGTACAGGTTCAGCAGGCGCGACAGCGGCAGGTAGACGTCGCGGACCTCGTCCAGGTCGAGCGCGGTACCGAGGCCGCGGAGCCGCTCCACCTCCTCGGCGGTCAGCGGCAGCGGCGTACGCTCGCGCAGCGCGCTCCACTCGGCCCGGCTGAGGTC
The DNA here is from genome assembly GCF_044756065.1 of Kitasatospora sp. NPDC092039. NCBI lineage: Bacteria > Bacillati > Actinomycetota > Actinomycetes > Kitasatosporales > Streptomycetaceae > Kitasatospora > Kitasatospora sp. NPDC092039. The sequence continues at coordinate 245,419 of NZ_JBIVSD010000012.1, forward strand.
CACGTAGGGGGACGGTGACGGGCCGGGCGTGGCGGCGCCCCGCGTACAGAGTTCGGTCAGCACATGCTCCATTGTGAGCCGTAGCGACGTTCACGGTGGCTGTGGTGTCGGTCACGCAGCGTTCCCGCGCGGCGGGAAAATGGCCGCAGAACCGCCCTTATGCTGGCACGCATGTGCGGAATTGTTGGATACGTGGGCGCTCAGGCCGCCCTCGACGTAGTAATCGCAGGCCTGCAGCGCCTGGAGTACCGGGGTTACGACTCGGCCGGTGTCGCGGTGCAGGTCCAGGACTCCGAGGGCCGGTGGAGCCTGGCCACGGACAAGCGGGCGGGCAAGCTCGCCAACCTCCAGAAGTCGCTCGCCGAGACCCCCCTGCCCGGCGGCACCATCGGCATCGGCCACACCCGCTGGGCCACCCACGGCGGCCCGACGGACGCCAACGCCCACCCCCACCTGGACGACCACCAGCGGGTGGCCGTGGTGCACAACGGCATCATCGAGAACTTCGCCCAGCTGCGCGCCGACATCGCCGGGCGCGGCCACACCCTCCGGTCCGAGACCGACACCGAGGTCGTCGCCCACCTGCTGGGCGAGGCCTACGCGGGCGACCTCGCCGAGGCCATGCGGGTGGTCTGCCGTCAGCTGGAGGGCGCCTTCACCCTGGTCGCCGTGCACGCGGACGCGCCGGACGTCGTCGTCGGCGCCCGCCGCAACTCGCCGCTGGTGGTCGGGCGCGGCGAGGGCGAGAACTTCCTCGCCTCGGACGTCGCCGCCTTCATCGCCCACACCCGTGAGGCGATCGAGCTGGGCCAGGACCAGGTGGTCGAGCTGCGCCGGGAGGGCGTGACCGTCACCAACTTCGACGGCACCCCCGCCGACGTGCGCGAGTACCACGTCGACTGGGACGCCTCCGCCGCCGAGAAGGGCGGCTACGACTACTTCATGCTCAAGGAGATCGCCGAGCAGCCGAAGGCGGTCGCCGACACCCTGCTCGGCCGGATCGGCACCGACGGCCGGCTGACCCTGGACGAGCTGCGGATCTCCGACGCCGACCTGCGCTCGGTCGACAAGGTCGTCATCGTGGCCTGCGGCACGGCCTTCCACGCCGGCATGATCGCCAAGTACGCGATCGAGCACTGGACCCGCATCCCCTGCGAGGTCGAGGTCGCCTCCGAGTTCCGCTACCGCGACCCGATCATGGGCCCGGGCACGCTGGTCATCGCCATCTCGCAGTCCGGCGAGACCATGGACACCTTGATGGCGCTGCGGCACGCCCGCGAGCAGGGCGCCAAGGTGCTGGCGATCTGCAACACCAACGGCTCCACCATCCCGCGCGAGTCGGACGCGGTGCTGTACACCCACGCCGGCCCGGAGGTCGCGGTCGCCTCGACCAAGGCGTTCCTGACCCAGCTCGTCGCCTGCTACCTGGTGGCCCTGTACCTGGGCCAGGTGCGCGGCACCAAGTGGGGCGACGAGATCTTCGCCGTCATCAAGGAGCTCGGCGACGCGCCGAAGCAGGTCGAGCAGGTCCTGGAGACCATGGAGCCGGTGCGCGAGCTGGCCCGCTCGCTGGCCGACGCCCGCTCGGTGCTGTTCCTCGGCCGCCACGTCGGCTTCCCGGTGGCCCTGGAGGGCGCGCTCAAGCTCAAGGAGCTGGCGTACATGCACGCCGAGGGCTTCGCGGCGGGCGAGCTCAAGCACGGCCCGATCGCGCTGATCGAGGAGGGGCTGCCGGTCGTGGTGGTCGTTCCGTCGCCGCGCGGCCGGTCGATCCTGCACGACAAGATCGTCTCCAACATCCAGGAGATCCGGGCCCGTGGCGCCCGCACGATCGTGATCGCCGAGGAGGGCGACGAGGCCGTCGTCCCGTACGCGGACCACCTGATCCGCATCCCGGTCACCCCGACCCTGCTCCAGCCGCTGGTCTCCACCGTCCCGCTGCAGGTCTTCGCCTGCGAGCTGGCCACGGCCAAGGGCCACGAGGTCGACCAGCCGCGCAACCTGGCGAAGTCGGTCACCGTCGAGTAGTCGCCCGGCCTTCCACGGCGCCCCTGCGGTGGCTGCGTCCTACCGCAGGGGCGCTGTGTCGAGCGTGAAGGAGAACGGGGCGGGGAGCTTGATGCGCCTGCCGAACTCGGTTTCGTGAAGGGTGCCGTAATCACCGTTCTTCGGGTCGGTGAACAGCGTCACCGTTCCTTCGCTGCGGTCGATGAGCAGGTAGCAGGGAACGCCGGCGGCGGCGTAGCCGAGGCGCTTGGACTCGCGGTCCTTGACCGGGTTGGTCGACGTGACTTCGAGGACCAGCTCGATCCCCACAGCGGACGACCACGAGTCCTGGGCGCGGAAGTGGCCGACGGGAGCAACGGTGGCGTCCGGGATGAACCGGCCCTTGGGGGTGATCAGCCCTTTCCCACCGCTGACGTACAGCTCCTCGGCGGCCTCGCGCGCAACGGCCCGGGCGAACCGGGCGATGGCGTCCTCGTGATCACCGTCCGGTGGGGGCGTCACAACAATCTCCCCTTCGATGAGCTCGGCCTTGAAACCGGGAGGCGTGTCCAGCTCCAGGAACGCCTGGAGGACGTCGTCCTGGCCCAGCGGGTGCTCGACTGCCGGCATGGCGACCATGGCCCTTCTCCCTCCTGTGGGTCCGTGTCGAGCCACAAGGTAGGCGTACGGACCGACACCGGTGGGGGGTCGAAGTGGGGTGTCACTCGAAAGTGTGCCGCAGGGGCGGCTCCCGCGGGGCGGGGACGCGGGCTAGCGTCGGCGGTAGCCGACCGCTGAAGGAGTTCCCGCATGCGTCATGCACACCCTGTGGAAACCGTCCGGGCCGCGGAGGCCGCGCTGATGGCGCGGCTGCCGGAGGGCACCCTGATGCAGCGGGCGGCCGTCGGGCTGGCCGCGACCTGTGCGCGGCTGCTGACCCGGCGTCGGGGGCGGGTGTACGGCAGCCGGGTGACGGTGCTCGCGGGCAGCGGGGACAACGGGGGTGACGCCCTGTACGCCGGGGCCGCGCTGGCCCGGCGCGGGGCGCGGGTGACGGCGGTGCTGCTGGTACCGGAGAAGGCGCACCCGGGCGGGCTGGCCGCGCTGCGGGCCGCCGGCGGGCGGGCGACGGTGGAGCGGGAAGTCGGCCTGGCCGACTTCTCGCGCGCGGACCTGGTGCTGGACGGCATCGTCGGCATCGGCGGCCGGGGCGGGCTGCGCCCGGAGGCCCGGCCGTACGCGCGGGCGGCGCGGACCGGGGTCGTGGTGGCGGTGGACCTGCCCAGCGGGGTGGACGCCGACACCGGCGAGGTGCCGGGCGAGGCGCTGCGCGCGGACGTCACGGTCTGCTTCGGCACGTACAAGCCCGGCCTGCTGGTCGACCCGGGGGCCGAGTACGCGGGCGTGGTGCAGTTGGTCGGCATCGGGCTGGAGCTGCCGGAGGCGGACGTGACGGCCCTGCAGCACGCGGACGTGGCGGCGCTGCTGCCGGTGCCGGGCGCGGAGAGCGACAAGTACCGGCGCGGCGTCGTGGGGGTGGCGGCCGGCTCGGCGACCTACCCCGGGGCGGCGTTGCTGGCGGTGGCCGGGGCGCTGCACGGCGGCGCGGGCGCCGTCCGCTACGTGGGCGCCGCCGCCGAGGAGGTGGTGCGGCGCTTCCCGGAGACGCTGGTCACCGAGGGCGGGCCGGCCGGGGCCGGGCGGGTGCAGGCCTGGGTGGTCGGGCCGGGCGGCGGCGAGGGGGCGCGGCAGGCGCTGACCGAGGCGCTGGCGAGCGACGTCCCGGTGCTGGTGGACGCGGACGGGCTGACCGAGCTGGGCCGGCTCGGCCCGGACGCGCTGGCCGGCCGCACCGCCCCCACCCTGCTCACCCCGCACACCGGCGAGGCCGCCCGGCTGCTCGCGGGCGCCGGGGGCGGCACACCGCCGGCCGCCGGCGACCTGGCCGCGGCCCGGCTGGCCACCGCCCGCCGGCTGGCGGCGGCCTACCGCGCGACGGTGCTGCTGAAGGGCTCCACCACGGTGGTCGCCGACCCGGGCGGGGCCGTCCGGGTGAACCCGACCGGCACCTCCTGGCTGGCCACCGCCGGCAGCGGCGACGTGCTGGCCGGGCTGGCCGGCTCCCTGCTGGCGGCCGGCCTCGCGCCGCTGGACGCCGGATCGGTGGCCGCCTACCTGCACGGCCTGGCCGGCCGCGAGGCGGCGGGCCGGCCGGGCGCCCCGACGACGGCGCTCGCCGTGGCGGGGGCGCTGCCGGCGGTGTGGCGGGCGGTCCGCGAGGGGGCGCCGACGGAACCGGGGCATCCGGTCACGGCGTCCTGAGCGGGGGGAACGGGAGGTCCGCGGCAGGTCGGCGGGCCGTGGGGGGCCGCCGCGCCGACGGGCCGTTCGGCGAGGACTCCGGGACGTCTGGGAGACTGACCCTGATGACAACTGCGAACACGACCGGCACAGCCACCCTCACCGACGGCGTACGGGCCGAGGCGACCATCGATCTCGCCGCCCTGCGCGGCAACCTCGCGGCGCTGCGCGAGCGCGTCGGCGGCCCGACGGTGATGCTCGCGGTCAAGGCGGACGCCTACGGCCACGGGGCGGTCGAGTGTGCCCGGGAAGCGGTCGCGAACGGGGTCGGCTGGCTCGGCTGCGCGACGCCGGACGAGGCGCTGGCGCTGCGGGCCGCGGGCATCCGCCCCGAGCTGGCCCGCATCCTGTGCTGGCTGTGGACGCCGGGCGGCCCCTGGCGCGAGGCGCTGCGCGCGGACCTGGACATCTCGGTCAGCGGCCAGTGGGCGCTCGACGAGCTGCTGCCCGCCGTGCGCGAGACCGGCATCCCGGCCCGGGTGCACCTGAAGGCCGACACCGGCCTCGGCCGCAACGGCTGCCAGCCGCGCGACTGGCCGCGGCTGGTGGCCGCCGCCCGCGAGGCCGAGACCGAGGGCCTGCTGACGGTCGTCGGCGTCTGGTCGCACTTCGCCGCCGCGGACGAGCCCGGCCACCCCTCGATCCAGGCCCAGCTGGACTCCTTCCGGGCCGCGCTGGCCACGGCCGGGGCCGCCGGGCTGCGCCCCGAGGTCCGGCACCTGGCGAACTCCCCGGCCACCCTGCTGCTGCCCGAGTCGCACTTCGACCTGGTCCGCACCGGCCTGGCCGCGTACGGGCTGTCGCCGGTGCCCGAGGTGGGCTCGCCGGCCGACTTCGGGCTGCGCCCGGTGATGGCGCTGACCGCGCGGCTGGCGCTGGTCAAGCAGGTTCCCGGCGGGCACGGGGTCAGCTACGGCCACCACTACACGACGCCGGGCGAGACCACCCTGGGCCTGGTCCCGGTCGGCTACGGCGACGGCGTCCCCCGGCACGCCAGCGGCACCGGCCCGGTGCTGATCGACGGCAAGTGGCGCACGGTGGCCGGCCGGGTCGCGATGGACCAGTTCGTGGTGGACCTCGGCGGCGACACCCCGGCGATCGGCGACGAGGTGCTGCTGTTCGGCAACGGCGAGCGCGGCGAGCCCACCGCGGAGGACTGGGCCCGCGCCTGCGGCACCATCTCGTACGAGATCATCACCCGGATCGGCGCCCGGGTGCCCCGCCGCTACCTGGGCGGCAGCCACGCCGAGGGCCCGTCGGCATGACCGACGCGCCGGCCGAGGCCAATCCGGTCGCGGTGGTCGCCAAGGCGGCCGGCGCCGCCTCCGGGGTGAGCCGGGCGGGTGTGATCGGGATCTCGGTCGGCGTGCTGGCGGCCGGGGCGGCCGCGGGCGTCGCGCTGGAGCGGCTGACCGTCGGCCGGGCGATGCGCCGCCGGGCCCGGGCCGAGCTGGACGCGAACGCCCCGTACGGCTCGTTGCGCGGCCGCCCGCGGACGGTGGCCGCGCCGGACGGCACCGAGCTGTACGTCGAGCTGGACGGCACCGGCTGGAGCGGGCCGGACGGCGACGGCTCCGACGGCGAGCCGCTGACCGTGGTGTTCTGCCACGGGTACTGCCTCAACCAGGACAGCTGGCACTTCCAGCGGGCGGCGCTGCGCGAGGGCATGCGGCTGGTCTTCTGGGACCAGCGCAGCCACGGCCGCTCCGAGCGCTCCCGCTCGTACCTGGCGGGCGAGCCGGCCGGCATCGACCAGCTGGGCGGCGACCTCAAGGCGGTGATCGACGCCGTCGCCCCGACCGGGCCGCTGGTGCTGGTGGGCCACTCGATGGGCGGCATGACGGTGATGGCGCTGGCCGACCAGCACCCGGAGCTGTTCCGCGAACGGGTGGCCGGGGTGGCGCTGGTCGGCACCCTCGCCGGGGACTGGAACGACGTCAGCCTCGGTCTGCCGAAGGCCGGCGCCAAGCTGTTCAGGAAGGTCGCGCCCGGGATGGTGAGGCTGCTGGGCCGGCAGGTCGACCTGGTCGAGGCGACCAGGCGGCTGGGCTCGGACGTGTCCGCCGTGTTCTACCGGCGGTTCTCCTTCGGCGGCCGGGACGTCGAGCCCGGCGTGGTGCGCTTCGCCGAGCAGCTGCTGGACGCCACCCCGATCGACGTGGTGGCCGAGTTCTACCCGGTGTTCGGCGTGCACGAGAAGTACGAGGCGCTGGCCGCCCTGCGCGGCCTGCCCGCGCTGGTGCTGGCCGGGACGAAGGACCTGCTGACGCCCTCGACGCACAGCGAGGCGATCGCCGAGCGGCTGCCGGGTGCCGAGCTGGTCCTGGCCGAGGGCGCCGGCCACCTGGTGATGCTGGAGCGCCCGGGGCCGGTCGGCCGCGAGCTGGCCCGGCTGCTGCGCCGGGCCGCCGACTTCGCCGGGGCCGCGCCGCTGCCCGCGGCCGTCCTCGACCTGGCCCGGGAGCGGGCCGCGGAGGCCGTCGCCGACCCCACGTGAGGGCGGGGGCCGGTCCTCGGGCCCCCGCCGGCCGCACCGGGGCCCGCCGATGTGGGACGGTAGCGGTGGCGGCCGGTGGTCGGCGCGCCGGTACGGATCGAAGGGCAAGACACGCGCATGGGCTCGCACGCCACTCTCACCGTCCCCACCCCGGAGCGGATGGGCCGGCTCGGCCGGGAGCTGGCCGCGCTGCTGCGGCCGGGTGACCTGGTGCTGCTCTCCGGCGAGCTGGGGGCGGGGAAGACCACGCTGACCCGGGGGCTGGGGGAGGGGCTGCGGGTCCGCGGGGCGGTGACCTCGCCGACCTTCGTGATCGCCCGGGTGCACCCGTCGCTGGTCGGCGGCCCGGCGCTGGTGCACGTGGACGCGTACCGGCTGGGCGGGGACCTGGACGAGATGGAGGACCTCGACCTGGACGTCTCGCTGCCCGAGTCGGTGGTCGTGGTCGAGTGGGGCGAGGGCAAGGTCGAGCGGCTGTCCGAGGACCGGCTGGAGGTCCGGATCGAACGCGCCATCGGCGACACCCCGGACGGCGACGACCAGGACCCGCGCCGGGTGGTGCTGACCGGCATCGGCCCGCGCTGGGCGGACGTGGCGCTGGCGGAACTCGGATAGCCGACCGGCCGCCGACACCTTGCCGACAGACTGTCGGCAAGGTGTTGCGGGCGGGGCGCCGGGCGTGGTGGGATGGGTGCTGCGGTTAGGTCTGCCTAACTAGGGAGGCGCCATGTCGAGCACCACCCCCGCCCCGCAGCGCGCGGTCCCCGCTGCCGGGGCCGGAGACTCCGCCCGCCGCGCTCCGGGAGAGCCGATGCGGGCGCTGCTGGCCGCCTGCGCGGCCGCCGAGGCGGTGTCCACCCCGCCCGAACCGGGGGCCGTACCGGACGAACCGGGGGCCGTGCCCGACGGAGGGCCGTCCGGGCACGGCGAACGGCCCGAGGCGCGGACGCCCCGGGCCGCGTGAGTCCGGTCCTCCGGGGCGCGGGCGGGCCTGGTCGCTCCCGGCCGGCCGGGATCAGGCGATCACGACCACCTTGGTCTCCTTCGGCGCGAAGTCCCAGAGCAGCTGCCCCTCGGCGCGGCCGCTGCGGATGCCGCCGGTCTTGGTGCCCGGGTCGGTGGTCGGCGTCGCGCCGTCCACGGCCGCGCTGAAGCCGAACACCACGCCGTTCTGCTGCGCGAAGCGCACCACGTGCTCGATCTGCCGGCCGTCCGTCCCGGTGGCGGTCGGGGTGCGGCTGTACACGGCGTAGTTGCCCGGGGCCGGCTCGACCGAGCCCGGGGTGACCGGGAAGGCGGCCGTGACCTGCGGGGTCTTCTTCGGGTCGACCAGCCAGACGTAGTGGCTGCCGACCGAGTACACGACCCGGATGCCGGTGCCCGAGGTGGTCGGCAGCGCGGGGACGGTCGGGGTGGCCGCGGGGGTCGGCGCCGCGGCGGTGGCCGTCCCGGTCGCCGTGGTGGTGGCGGTGGGCCGGGCGCCGCCCGCCCGGTCCTGGGCGCCGTTGGCCTGGAAGGCCAGCAGGCTCACCACCACCAGGGCCCCCACGGTCAACCCCGTGACCACCACTCCAGGACCCATCTTCGCCACGTTGCCGCTCCCGCCGCCGTCCCTTTACGTACGGCCCCATCGTGCCAGGTTCATCCGCGCGGGTCGCAGCGCCTCGGATGTGTGTTCCCGGGTAGTACGCCTTGCCGATCGGCCGGTCGGCCCAACGTCGGTCTAACCTTGACCCGTGCTGCTGCTCGCGTTCGACACCGCTACCCCCGCCGTCACCGCCGCCGTCCACGACGGCACGGCCGTCCTCGCCGAGACCCACCAGGTCGACGCCAGGCGCCACGGCGAACTGCTGCTGCCCGCGATCGACCAGGTGCTGCGGGCCGCCGGGGTGGACAAGCACCGGCTGACCGGCATCGCGGTCGGCGTCGGCCCCGGCCCGTACACCGGACTGCGGGTCGGTCTGGTCACCGCCGCCGCGCTCGGGCACGCGCTCGGGCTGCCCGTCCACGGCGTCTGCACCCTGGACGCGATCGCCTTCCAGGCCCGCGCCGAGGGCCTGGCCGGGAAGCCGTTCACGGTCGCCACCGACGCGCGCCGCAAGGAGGTCTACTGGGCCTCGTACGACGCCGAGGGCCGCCGCACCGAGGGCCCGGACGTCGACCGCCCGGCCGAGCTGACCCCGCGGGAGCGCTCCGTCGGCGCCGGCGCGCTGCTCTACCCCGACGCCTTCCCGGGCGCGCACGGCCCCGCGCACGTCTCGGCCGGCGCCCTGGCCGGCTTCGCCGCCGCCGAGCTGGCCGCCGGGCGCGAGCTGCTGCCGAACCACCCGCTGTACCTGCGCCGCCCGGACGCCCAGGTCCCGGCCGGCTACAAGGCGGTGCTCCCGGCGTGAACCACGGCACCACCCTGCGCCCGATGCGCTGGTGGGACATCGCGCCGGTGCTGGAACTGGAGCTGCGGCTGTTCCCCGAGGACGCCTGGTCCGCCGGGATGTTCTGGTCCGAGCTGGCCGACGCCCACCCCGGCGGCACCCGCCACTACACCGTCGCGGCCGCCCCGGACGGCACCGTCGTCGGCTACGCCGGGCTGATGGCGATCGCCGGCGAGGGCGACGTCCAGACCATCGCCGTCGACGAGCGCCACCAGGGCTCCGGCCTCGGCGCGGCGCTGCTCACCGACCTGATCCGGGAGGCCGCCCGGCGCGAGTGCGCCGAGCTGCTGCTGGAGGTGCGGGTGGACAACCCGCGCGCCCAGCGGCTGTACGAGCGGCACGGCTTCGAACCGGTGGGCATCCGGCGCGGCTACTACCAGCCCGCCAACGTCGACGCGCTGGTGATGCGCCTCGACCGCCCGGGTCTCGGCCACCCGGGACCCGACCACCCGGGCCTCGACCGCCCGAGCACTGACAGCACCGACCCGAAGGACATTGAGGACACCCGCCATGGCTGACGAACCGCTCGTCCTCGGCATCGAGACCTCCTGCGACGAGACCGGCGTCGGCATCGTGCGCGGCACCACGCTGCTGGCCGACGCGGTCGCCTCCAGCGTCAACGACCACGCCCGCTTCGGCGGCGTCGTGCCGGAGATCGCCAGCCGCGCGCACCTGGAGGCGATGGTCCCGACCATCCAGCGCGCCCTGGACACCGCCGGCATCAAGGCGAGCGACCTGGACGGCATCGCCGTCACCGCCGGCCCCGGCCTGGCCGGCGCGCTGCTGGTCGGCGTCAGCGCCGCGAAGGCGTACGCCTGGGCGCTGGACAAGCCGCTGTACGGGGTCAACCACCTCGCCTCGCACATCTGCGTCGACCAGCTGGAGCACGGCCGGCTGCCCTCGCCGACGATGGCCCTGCTGGTCTCCGGCGGGCACTCCTCGCTGCTGCTCAGCGAGGACATCACCAGCGACGTCCGCCCGCTCGGCGCGACCATCGACGACGCGGCCGGCGAGGCCTTCGACAAGGTCGCCCGGGTGCTCGGCCTCGGCTTCCCCGGCGGCCCGATCGTCGACCGCACCGCCCGCGACGGCGACCCCGGGGCGATCGCCTTCCCGCGCGGCCTGTCCGGCAGGAACGACCCGGCGTACGACTTCTCGTTCTCCGGCCTGAAGACCGCCGTCGCCCGCTGGGTGGAGGCCAAGCGCCGGGCCGGCGAGGAGGTGCCGATCGCCGACGTGGCGGCGTCCTTCCAGGAGGCCGTCACCGACGTGCTCACCCGCAAGGCCGTCAAGGCGTGCCGGGACAACGGCGTCGACCACCTGATGATCGGCGGCGGCGTGGCGGCCAACTCGCGGCTGCGCGAGATGGCCCAGCAGCGCTGCGACCGGGCCGGCATCCGACTGCGGGTGCCCCGGCCGGGCCTGTGCACCGACAACGGCGCGATGGTCGCGGCGCTCGGCGCCGAGATGGTGTGGCGCGACCGCACGCCGTCCGCCTTCGACCTGTCCGCCGACTCCTCGCTGCCGGTGACCGACGTCCACGTGCCCCACACGGACTTCCACGGTCAGGCCTACGACGCCCTCGGCGGCGGCGCGGCATGACCGTCGCCGCGATGTGGGAGGCCCGGGCGGCGACCGGCCGGGCCGGCGAACTCGCCGCCTGGGTACGGGAGTCGGCGCTGCCCGCGCTGCGCGGCTCGGCCGGGCTGGAGCGCCTCGAACTGCTCTCCGCCCCGGGCGAGAGGGTGCTGCTGATCGCCTGGTGGAGCGGCGAGCCGGTGCCCGTCGCCGACCCGCCGGCCGAGCTGTTGGGCCGCCCGGTGCACCGTTGGTCCTTCACCAGCGAGCACATCGAATAACTGATCGGGAACCGCTGACCTGTTCGCTACCGTGCTAGCTGAGAGAAAGCTGGACGGGAGCCGGGAGCGCGCAGCGGTGATCAGGGACGGGCGGAGCAGGGCCAGGACGTACGCGGCGGGGGCGGTGGCCCTGCTGGCCTTCGCCACCGCGTGCGGTGACGGCGGAGGCGGCGGTGGGGCCGCCCCGGCCGCCGCGGCCACGTCCGCCGCGGCCCGGCCCACCGGCGCCGCGCCGACCACCGGCGCCGCGACCGCCACCCCGGCCGGCGCCCCGGCGGGAGCGGGCGCGGCGGCCTGGGCCAAGTGGGGCCTCACCCCGCTCGCCCCCGCCCCGGCGCCGCCCGCCGACAAGCCCGTCAAGCTCCAACGGACCGGCCCGGTACCGGTGTTCAGCGACGTGAAGACGAGCGACAAGGTCGTCTTCATCACCATCGACGACGGCGCCGAGAAGGACCCGAAGTTCGTCGAGATGCTGACCGACCTCAAGGTGCCGGTCTCGATGTTCCTGACCCGGGACATCGTCAGGAACGACTACGCGTACTTCAAGCCGCTCCAGGCGCTGGGCAACCACGTCCAGAACCACACCGTGGACCACCCGGTGATGAGCAAGCTCCCGGCGGACCGGCAGAAGGCCGAGATCTGCGACGCGCAGTCCGCGCTCACCCAGCAGTACGGCACCGCCCCGCTGCTGTTCCGTCCGCCGTTCGGCGACGGCGCCAACACCCCGGTGCTCAACTCCTCGGTCCAGGAGTGCGGCCCGCGCGCCATAGTGCTGTGGCGCGAGTCGATGCAGATCCACGACATGCAGTACCAGTCCGGGGACAAGAAGCTGAAGCCCGGCGACATCGTCCTGGCGCACTTCCGCGGACCCAAGGAGCTCAAGGGCGCCACGATGACCCAGATGTTCGGCGACCTGCTGGCCCGGATCCAGGAGCAGGGCTTCTCGGTGGCCCGGCTGGAGGACTACATCCAGGCGCCCGCCTCGTAGCTCAGACCGGCCGTCCCAGCATCATCAGCGGCCCGTGGTCGGTGCGGCTGAGGATCACCGTGACGGTGTTCGGCCCGGAGGGCTTGAGCTGGCGGCGCAGCTCCTCCGGGGTGATCGCCATCCCGCGCTTCTTGATCACCACCGTGCCGACCGCCCGCTCGCGCAGCAGCGCCTTCAGCTTCTTGATGTTGAACGGCAGCACGTCGGTGAGCTCGAAGGCGTGCGCGTACGGGGTGGCGACCAGTTCGTCCGAGGTCAGGTAGGCGATCTTCGGGTCGATCAGCCGGCCGCCCACCTGCTCGGCCACCTCGGCCACCAGGTGGGCCCGGATCACCGCGCCGTCCGGCTCGTACAGGTAGCGCCCGACCGGGCCGGCCGGCGGGTCGGGCAGGTCGCCGCCGGTCAGGCTGGCGGCCTGCGGCAGCAGGGTGGCGCGGTGCGGGCTGGCGGCCCGGGTGCCGAACCAGAGCACCGCCTCCTTGACGTCGCCGTGGTCGGACACCCACTCGGCCTCGGCGTCCTGCGGCACCGCCTCGTGCGGGATGCCCGGCGCGACCTTCAGCGCGCCGACCGGGGTCCGCCGGCCGGCCTCGACGGCCCAGGAGAGCGGCGGGGCGTACGCCTCCGGGTCGAACACCCGGCCGCGCGAGGTGCGCCGGGCCGGGTCGGTGAACACCGCGTCGAAGCCGGTGACGTCCACCTCGGCGACGTCCGCGCAGCGCACCTCGACCAGGTCGGCCAGGCCCAGCGCGGCGGCGTTGGCCGCGGTGGCGGCGCAGGCCGCCGGGTCCCGGTCGACGGCCAGCACCTCGATGCCCGCCCGGGCCAGCGCCAGCACGTCCCCGCCGATGCCGCAGCAGAGGTCCGCCAGCCGCCGTACGCCCAGGGCGGCGAACCGCCGCGCCCGCCACTCGGCCACGCTGCGCCGGGTGGACTGCTCCACCCCGTTGGGCGTGAAGTACATCAGGTCGGCGTCGGCCCCGAACTTCGCCCGCGCCCGCTGCCGCAGCCTCGCCTGTCCGAACGCCGCCGACACCAGCTCCGCCGGGTGCTCCCGGCGCAGCCGGGTCGCCAGCGCCAGCTCCTCCTCGGGGGTGAACTCGCGCAACTCGGCGAGCAGGGCCTGGCCCTCGGGGGTCAGCAGCGGCTGGAGGTTCTCGGTGTCCACGGGGCCATTCTCGCCGGTCGGGCGCTCCCGCTCCGCGTGCCCGCCGGCTCCGGCGGGCCGGACGGCGTCAGCGCCACAGGACGCCCGAGGAGAGGACCGCCGGCAGCACGAAGGGGGAGAGCACCGCGGCGACCGGGAGGTACTGGTAGCCGGACCGCCGGCTGCGGAAGGCGACCACCAGGCCCGCCGCCAGGGCGGCGACCGGGGCGGCCAGCATCCCGATGCCCAGGAAGGCCCACTCGAGGCCGTCCCCGTCGTCCCCGTGGCCGGGCCCGCTGCCGAGGGAGGCGACGACGAAGAAGACCACGAACGGCAGCGCGGCTCCCAGCAGGGGCAGCGACAGCAGGGCGAGGGCGGCGTCCGTGGTCCGGGACGGGCCGACGCGCACCGGGATCGATGTCATGACGAGGAGTCTGCCGACGGCGGGAGCGTCGCACATGAGTACGGCTACTCATCCGCGAACCCGGGTTCCCAGGGCGCGTCGTTGGCACTCTGGTTGACTGAGTGCTAACACGGCCCTATGGTCGTCCTTGGCACTCCCCACTAGGAGAGTGCTAACGCGACGACGCGTGTCTGACCCCCGCGACGGCAGACCCGCAGGATCGCCCCTACCCGTTAGAAAACCCCGTAATCTCCGAAGGGGAGCTCGGACGTGACCACCAGCAGCAAGGTTGCCATCAAGCCGCTCGAGGACCGCATCGTGGTCCAGCCGCTCGACGCCGAGACCACCACGGCCTCCGGCCTGGTTATCCCGGACACCGCCAAGGAGAAGCCCCAGGAGGGCGTCGTCCTGGCCGTCGGCCCGGGCCGCTTCGAGGACGGCCAGCGTCTGCCGCTCGACGTCGCCGTGGGTGACATCGTCCTGTACTCGAAGTACGGCGGCACCGAGGTGAAGTACCAGGGCGAGGAGTACCTGGTGCTCTCCGCTCGCGACGTTCTCGCCATCATCGAGAAGTAAGTCGTCCCGACCCGCCCCGGATCCGTGTCCTCCGTGACAGTGGCCCGGGGCGTGGTTGTTGGTTCACGTAGTTCGGCGGCCGGTCGGCCGGCCGCAGCCCCGAGGGAATAGGGAACATGGCGAAGATCCTGCAGTTCGACGAGGACGCCCGCCGCTCGCTGGAGCGCGGTGTCAACAAGCTGGCCGACACCGTCAAGGTGACCATCGGCCCCAAGGGCCGCAACGTCGTCATCGACAAGAAGTTCGGCGCCCCGACCATCACCAACGACGGTGTCACCATCGCCCGCGAGGTCGAGCTGGACGACCCGTACGAGAACCTTGGCGCGCAGCTCGTCAAGGAGGTCGCCACCAAGACCAACGACGTCGCGGGTGACGGCACCACCACCGCCACCGTGCTGGCCCAGGCCCTGGTCAACGAGGGTCTGCGCAACGTCGCCGCCGGTGCCGGCCCGGCCGCCCTGAAGAAGGGCATCGACAAGGCCGTCGCCGCCGTCTCCGAGCACCTGCTCTCCATCGCCCGCGAGATCGAGGGCAAGGACGACGTCGCCGCCGTCGCGTCCCTCTCCGCCCAGGACACCCAGGTCGGCGAGCTGATCGCCGAGGCGATCGACAAGGTCGGCAAGGACGGTGTCATCACCGTCGAGGAGTCGAACACCTTCGGCGTGGAGCTGGACTTCACCGAGGGCATGCAGTTCGACAAGGGCTACCTGTCGCCGTACTTCGTCACCGACGCGGAGCGGCAGGAGGCGGTCCTGGAGGACCCGTACATCCTGATCAACCAGGGCAAGATCTCCTCCATCCAGGAGCTGCTGCCGCTGCTGGAGAAGATCCTCCAGGGCGGTGCCTCCAAGCCGCTGCTGATCATCGCCGAGGACGTCGACGGCGAGGCGCTGTCGACCCTGGTCGTGAACAAGATCCGCGGCACCTTCAACGCCGTCGCCGTCAAGGCCCCGGGCTTCGGCGACCGCCGCAAGGCGATCCTCGGCGACCTGGCCGTCCTGACCGGTGGCCAGGTCATCTCCGAGGAGGTCGGCCTCAAGCTCGACCAGGTCGGCCTGGACGTGCTGGGCACCGCCCGCCGGGTGACCATCACCAAGGACGAGACCACGGTCGTCGACGGCGCCGGTGACGCCGAGGCCGTCGCCGGCCGCGTCGCCCAGATCAAGGGCGAGATCGCCGCGACCGACTCCGACTGGGACCGCGAGAAGCTGCAGGAGCGCCTGGCCAAGCTGGCCGGCGGCGTCTGCGTCATCAAGGTCGGCGCCGCCACCGAGGTGGAGCTGAAGGAGCGCAAGCACCGCCTGGAGGACGCCATCTCGGCGACCCGCGCCGCGGTCGAGGAGGGCATCGTCGCCGGTGGTGGCGCCTCCCTGGTCCACGCCGCCAAGGTGCTGAACGACGGCCTGGGCCTGTCGGGCGACGAGGCCACCGGTGTCGCGGTCGTCCGCAAGGCGCTGCACGAGCCGCTGCGCTGGATCGCGCAGAACGCCGGCCTGGAGGGCTACGTCATCACCTCCAAGGTCTCCGAGCTGGAGGCCGGCCAGGGCTACAACGCCGCCACCGGCGAGTACGGCGACCTGGTGAAGGCCGGCGTCATCGACCCGGTCAAGGTCACCCGCTCCGCCCTGGAGAACGCCGCCTCGATCGCCTCCCTGCTCCTCACCACCGAGACCCTCGTGGTGGAGAAGAAGGAGGAGGAGGCCGACAACGGTCACGGCCACTCGCACGGCCACGGCCACTCGCACTGAGGCTCCGACGCCTGACCGGAGGCCCGGTCCGCGCCCCGCGAGGGGGAGCGGACCGGGCCTCCGGCGTTCGCCCATGCTTCAACTATCAGTAGAATTTTGCAGATTCCAAAGATTGCCTTATAAATAAGGCATGATCGAGGCCCGCCATCTGCGCGTCCTGCGTGCCGTCGCCCGCACCGGCTCCTTCTCCGCCGCTGCCCGCGAGCTGGGCTGTACGCAGCCCGCCATCAGCCAGCAGATGAAGGCCCTGGAGAAGTCGGTGGACACCCCGCTGGTGGTCCGCTCGGGCCGCGGGATGCAGCTCAGCGAGGCCGGCCGGGTCCTGCTCAAGCATGCCACCGGAATCCTGGCCGGGCTCTCCGCCGCCGAGGAGGAGGTCGCCGCGATCGCCGGGCTGCGGGCCGGGCGGGTGCGGCTGGTCTCCTTCCCGACCGCGAGCTCCACCCTGGTGCCGCCCGCCGTCGCCCGGCTGCGAGACGGCCATCCCGGGGTGCGCGTGTCGCTGGTCGAGGCGGAGCCGCCGGAGTCGCTGGCGATGCTGCGCGGCGGCGAGTGCGAGATCGCGCTGGCCTTCCGCTACCCGCAGTCCGAGGGCGTCGCCGCGGCCCCGGCGCCCGCCCACGGCACGCCGCGCGAGGCCCGGGCCGAGGCCAACCTGGAGGCGCAGCAGCTGACCGCCGGGACCGACTGGTCCGATCTGGTGGTCACCCCGCTGCTGGACGACCCACTGGTGGGCCTGCTGCCCGCCGACCACCCGCTGGGCGGGCGCGGCGGGGCGGTGGAGCTGGCCGAGCTGGCGGGGGAGCAGTGGATCGCCGGCTGCCCGCAGTGCCGGGGGCACCTGGTGGAGCTGTGCGCCGGCGCGGGCTTCGAGCCCCGGATCGACTTCGCGACGGACGACTATCCGGCGGTGGTCGGCCTGGTGGCGGCCGGGCTGGGGGTGGCGGTGCTGCCCCGGCTGGCGCTCCAGTCGGTGCGTCCTGACGGCGTGTCGACGGTGCCGGTGCGGACGGCCTCCGGGGCGCCCGCGGTGCGCCAGGTGGTCGCGCTGACCCTGCCGGACCTGGCCGAGGTGCCGGCCGTGGCGCTGATGCTGGAGCGGCTGGCGGGGGCGGCCGCCACGCGCTGACGGTGGGTGACGGGGCCGCGGTGGTCCTGTACGTACAGTGAGCCGACAGGCTGAAGCGCCGCGAGGAAACGTTTCTTCACGGCGCTCATGGAGACGGGTCTAGCGCCGGGCGACCGCCGGCGGGGTCAGCGGAACCTCGACCAGCCGGTGCCGCGAGCGTCCCAGCATCTCCTCGCGCTCGTCCTCGGTCATCCCGCCCCAGACGCCGTACGGCTCACGGACCGCCAGCGCGTGCGCCGCGCACTCGGCGATCACCGGGCAGCGCATGCACACCTCCTTGGCGCTGGCCTCGCGCGAACTGCGCGCGGCCCCGCGCTCGCCCTCGGGGTGGAAGAAGAGCGAGCTGTCCACGCCACGGCAGGCTGCGGAGAGCTGCCAGTCCCAGAGGTCCGCGTTGGGACCGGGGAGGCGGGAGAAATCTGCCATGGCTCATTCCCTTCAGAGGCTGTCGGCCGTCGGCCGGGCGTTCGGCGGGGCTGGCTGCCGAGCGGTGCGGCGGGGCTTCGATGCACTGGTGTGGACACCTGGAAATATGACTTAAGGCAACTCCATGGACAAGTCACCCACACACTGGCACAACAGTCAATGACCATACGAAAGCTATAAAAAAGGGCATAGTGGGCAAGGGGTCCGCCGGGCGCGGGCGTGGCAATCGGGTGGCCCGAGGGGCGCGCGGCGTGCCGGGCCGGTGTGCGGGTCGTACGCCGACCGCGCGCGAGCTGCGCAAAAGAGCGGCGTGTGCACCGCGATGCGGCTGATCGGTAACGGGTCGGCCACGTACAGTGGTGGAGATGGCCCCGAAGGCCGTAACTCATTCGAGTGACGGTCGTTGGAAGTGCGGAGGCGGTTAGCGGGCGCCGGACGTCGGGAACGATCGCGGGCAGGTTGGGGCGATCAGCACGGAGTCTGTCGCCGATCGGCCGTGTCGGAGAGGTTCGTACCAGCCAGGAGGCTCAACGTGACGCGGATCAGCTGCGGAGGACGACGGTCATGACTTCCGTTCTCGTTTGCGACGATTCCCCGCTCGCCCGCGAGGCGCTTCGCCGCGCGGTCGCGACCGTACCCGGTGTGGACCGGGTCACCACCGCGACGAACGGGGAGGAGGTCCTCCGCCGCTGGGTGGCCGACCGCTCCGATCTCGTTCTGATGGACGTCCGGATGCCCGGCCTCGGCGGGGTCGAGACGGTCCGGCGGCTGCTGTCCGCCGACCCGGGCGCGCGGATCATCATGCTCACCGTCGCCGAGGACCTCGACGGCGTCGCGCTCGCGGTGGCCGCGGGCGCCCGCGGGTACCTGCACAAGGACGCCTCGCGCGCCGAGCTGCGGGCCACCGTCACCCAGGCCCTCGCCGACCCGACCTGGCGGCTCGCCCCGCGCCGACTGCGCAGCCCCGACATGGGCGCGGCGCCGACGTTGACGGCGCGTGAGATCCAGGTGCTGGAGGGCATGAGCCACGGCCGCAGCAACGCCGAGATCGGCCGCGAGCTGTTCCTCTCCGAGGACACCGTCAAGACCCACGCCCGACGGCTCTTCAAGAAGCTCGGGGCCTCCGACCGGGCGCACGCGGTGGCGCTGGGCTTCCGCTGGGGCCTGGTCCGCTGACCACCGGCGGCGCCGCCGGTTGCGGCGTGCCGCCGGCGGTTCCCGGAGCGGACGCCGCACAGGCGTGTGACGTTACGGTCCCGAGGTTGCACCATGGAGGAGTGGAGCACCTCGGGGACCAGCGGACAGGCACTGCGGCGAACCACGCAGCCGCAGGACACTCGGCGGACGGCGCGACGGACGGTACCAGCGACGGCGGCGGGGCGGGAGGCGGCACGGTGCAGGAGGGGCCGGTGGTGCACGGCATGCCGCACGGTGCCGCAGCGCATAACGTTCCGGTGCACAACTCCGGACGCGGTGCCGCGTTTTCCCGCTCGACCAGGCACCATGGACCGATGCGCGACGACGTCGCCGGTACGGCCGGCCAGGCGGACCCGGTGGAGGCCGAGCCCTCCGGTCCGGGTCACGATCCGTCGTACGCCGAACCCGGCGGTTCCGCCGGTGCGACCGGGCCGGACCGCCCGCCGGTGCTCGGCAAGGGCGGCTCCCCGTTGGTGGGCGAGCTGGTCGCGGCCGCCGTGCGCGGCGAGGGCCCGGCGATCGACGCGCTGCTCGCCTACGTCCACCCGCTGGCCCTGCGGTACTGCCGCGCCAGGCTGGTCCGGCTGCCCGGCGGGGCCCGGCACCACGTGGACGACGTCGCCCAGGAGGTCTGCGTCGCGGTGCTCTGCGCGCTGCCCCGGTACAAGGACCAGGGGCGCCCGTTCGAGGCCTTCGTCTACGGGATCGCCGCGCACAAGATCGCCGATCTCCAGCGGGCCGCGATGCGCGGGCCCGGCTCGACCGTGGTGCCCCAGGACGACCTGCCGGAGGTGCCGGACGAGGCGCTCGGCCCGGAGGAGCAGGCGCTGCTGAGCAGCGACGCGGCCTGGGCGAAGGAACTGCTCTCCAACCTGCCGGCCCGTCAGCGCGAGCTGGTGCTGCTCCGGGTCGCCGCCGGACTGTCGGCGGAGGAGACCGGCGAGGTGCTCGGGATGTCGCCCGGTGCCGTCCGGGTGGCCCAGCACCGGGCGCTCAGCCGGCTGCGGGCGCTCGCGGAGGAGTCCTCCTGACCTGTGCCGTTCCCGCCGCTCGCGGTGGAATGGTCCATGGTGCGGGGTTGTTGTCAAGGGCACACGAGGACACATTCGCGGTGCCAGTACCATGGGGTATCGGCGCCTGGGCGGGTTGCCAAAGTTTGACGGGTGCGCGCGGGGTCCCCTTGGAGGATCCTCCCATTGCACCCGGCTTCGGCGGTCTGCGCGAGTGAGCGATGAATGCGCCCCCACCCTCAGGGCGTGAGCGGATAAGGCCGGCCACGGAAGGTACCCCCCAAATGTCTTACAACGCCGCAGGCGTACCCGAGAAGTTCGCCATGCTCGGGCTCACGTACGACGACGTCCTGCTGCTGCCCGGGGCCTCCGAGGTGCTGCCGAACCAGGTGGACACCTCCTCGCGGGTCTCCCGGAACGTGCGCGTCAACATTCCGCTGCTGTCCGCGGCGATGGACAAGGTCACCGAGTCGCGGATGGCCATCGCGATGGCGCGCCAGGGCGGCGTCGGCGTGCTGCACCGCAACCTGTCCGTCGAGGACCAGGCCAACCAGGTCGACCTGGTGAAGCGGTCCGAGTCCGGCATGGTCACCGACCCGATCACGGTCGGCCCGGAGACCACCCTGGCCGAGGCCGACGCCCTGTGCGCCAAGTTCCGCATCTCCGGCGTGCCGATCGCCGACGAGGCGGGCAAGCTGCTCGGCATCGTCACCAACCGCGACATGGCCTTCGAGTCGGACCGCAGCCGCCAGGTCCGCGAGATCATGACCCCGATGCCGCTGATCACCGGCAAGGTCGGCATCTCCGGGGTGGACGCGATGGCCCTGCTGCGCCGCCACAAGATCGAGAAGCTTCCGCTGGTCGACGACGAGGGCCGGATCAAGGGCCTGATCACCGTCAAGGACTTCGTCAAGGCCGAGCAGTACCCGAACGCCGCCAAGGACGCCGAGGGCCGGCTGCTGGTCGGCGCCGCCGTCGGCGCCAGCGCCGAGGCGTTCGACCGGGCCCAGGCCCTGGTCGAGGCCGGTGCGGACTTCCTGGTGGTGGACACCTCGCACGGCCACAGCCACAACGCGCTGGCCTGGATCGCGAAGATCAAGTCGGCCGTCAAGATCGACGTGGTCGGCGGCAACGTCGCCACCCGCGACGGCGCCCAGGCGCTGATCGACGCCGGCGTGGACGGCGTCAAGGTCGGCGTCGGCCCCGGCTCCATCTGCACCACCCGCGTGGTCGCCGGCATCGGCGTCCCGCAGATCACCGCCATCTACGAGGCCGCGGTGGCCTGCCAGGCGGCCGGCGTGCCGGTCATCGGCGACGGCGGCCTGCAGTACTCGGGCGACATCGGCAAGGCGCTCGCCGCCGGTGCCGACACCGTGATGCTCGGCTCGCTGCTGGCCGGCTGCGAGGAGTCGCCGGGCGAGCTGATGTTCATCAACGGCAAGCAGTTCAAGTCCTACCGCGGCATGGGCTCGCTGGGCGCCATGCAGTCCCGCGGCCAGGGGCGCTCCTACTCCAAGGACCGCTACTTCCAGGCCGAGGTGGCCTCGGACGACAAGCTCGTCCCCGAGGGCATCGAGGGCCAGGTGCCCTACCGCGGCCCGCTGTCGGCCGTGCTGCACCAGCTGGTCGGCGGTCTGCGCCAGACCATGGGCTACGTCGGCGCCGCCACCGTCGCCGAGATGGAGAGCAAGGGCCGGTTCGTCCGGATCACCTCGGCGGGCCTCAAGGAGAGCCACCCGCACGACATCCAGATGACCGTCGAGGCGCCGAACTACTCGGCCCGCTGACACCGCCGGACCACCGAGGGGCCCGCTGCCGCACCGCGGCGGCGGGCCCCTCGGGCCGTCCGGGCGTCCGGGCGCGGGCCGTCGGGGCGGGACCAGCGGCAGTACGGGATACTGGGGTGCGGTCGGGGTGACCCGGCAGGCATGAGCAACAAAGCAGAAGGGCTCGAAGTGACTGAGATCGAGATCGGGCGAGGCAAGCGCGGCCGACGGGCGTACGCCTTCGACGACATCGCCGTCGTCCCCAGCCGCCGTACCCGGGACCCGAAGGAGGTCTCGATCGCCTGGCAGATCGACGCCTACCGCTTCGAGCTGCCGTTCCTGGCCGCCCCGATGGACAGCGTGGTCTCGCCGCAGCAGGCCATCCAGATCGGCCGCCTCGGCGGTCTGGGCGTGCTGAACCTCGAAGGCCTGTGGACCCGCTACGAGGACCCGCAGCCGCTGCTGGACGAGATCGCCTCGATCACCGACGAGTCCACCGCGACCCGCCGGCTCCAGGAGATCTACTCCGCGCCGATCCGCGCCGAGCTGATCAAGCAGCGGATCCAGGAGGTCCGCGACTCCGGCGTGGTCACCGCCGCGGCCCTGTCGCCGCAGCGCACCGCCGAGTTCTCCAAGGCCGTCGTGGACGCCGGCGTCGACGTCTTCGTCATCCGCGGCACCACCGTCTCGGCCGAGCACGTCTCCGGTGCCGCCGAGCCGCTCAACCTCAAGCAGTTCATCTACGAGCTGGACGTCCCGGTGATCGTCGGCGGGTGCGCCACGTACACCGCGGCGCTGCACCTGATGCGGACCGGCGCCGCCGGGGTGCTGGTCGGGTTCGGTGGGGGCGCGGCCCACACCACCCGGAACGTGCTGGGCATCCAGGTGCCGATGGCCACCGCCGTCGCCGACGTGGCGGCCGCCCGTCGCGACTACATGGACGAGTCCGGTGGGCGCTACGTGCACGTCATCGCGGACGGCGGGGTCGGGTACAGCGGGGACATCCCGAAGGCGGTCGCCTGCGGCGCCGACGCGGTGATGATCGGGGCCGCGCTGGCGCGGGCCACCGACGCTCCGGGCAAGGGGATCCACTGGGGGATGGAGGCCGTCCACGAGGAGCTGCCGCGGGGCAAGCGGGTGGACCTCGGGACGGTCGGGACCACCGAGGAGATCCTGACCGGGCCGTCGCACACTCCGGACGGGACGATGAACCTGTTCGGTGCGCTGCGGCGGGCGATGGCCACGACGGGGTACACGGAGCTCAAGGAGTTCCAGCGGGTCGAGGTGACGGTGAATCCGGCGCTGGATCACCGCTGAGGTTTGTCGATGGGGGCCCCTGCCGGGTGACGGTGGGGGCCTTCGGGGTTTGTGGGGGGTTCTTGTTCGGGGGGTGGGCTTTCGGGAGGGTGGGGGGCCGGGGGCGGCTCCGGGGGTGGGTGCTGCGGGGGCTGGGTGATTTTCAGACTGCCGGTTCTGGGGGTGGGGGCTGGGG
>NZ_JBIVSD010000013.1:0-266794 GCF_044756065.1 Kitasatospora sp. NPDC092039
AGGCCGGGGATGTCAACATATCTGGCGTTGACTTTTGGCACGCTGTTGAGTTCTCAAGGAACGGACGCTTCCTTCGAGCCGCCTTCCAGCAGGCCGTCCGGGCTTCGTTCTTCCGTGTTTCCAGCTTATCAGATGCTTTCCGCCCCGTTTTCCGGAGTTTCATTCATCGGATTCGCTTTCCGCTTTGCCGCCCCGGTCTCCCGCGGCGACTCCGGAACTGTACGGGGACCGGCCCGCCACATGCAAATCGTCCCGCCCTGCTGTCGCAGGGCGGGACGATCCGTTGTTCGAGCACCGTCAGGCGCGGCCCATCTCCTCGGCGATGGCCGCCGCGAAGGCGTCGATGTCGGCCTCCGTGGTGTCGAAGGCGCACATCCAGCGGACCTCGCCGGTGTGCTCGTTCCAGAAGTAGAAGCGGTAGCGCTTCTGCAGCCGCTCGCTCACCTCGCGCGGGAGGATCGCGAACACCGCGTTCGCCTGGACCGGGCGGACCACCTCGACGCCGTCGATCTTCCGGACCGCGGCCTCCAGGCGGCTGGCCATCGCGTTGGCGTGGCCGGCGTTGCGCAGGTAGAGGTCACCGGAGAGCAGGGCCTCGAACTGGACCGAGACGAAGCGCATCTTCGAGGCGAGCTGCATCGAGGTCTTGCGCAGGTACTTGATGTTGCGCACCCGCTCGGGGTTGAGCACCACCACGACCTCGCCGAGCAGCAGGCCGTTCTTCGTCCCGCCGAAGGAGAGCACGTCCACGCCCACGTCGGTGGTGAAGGCGCGCAGCGGCTGGCCGAGCGAGGCGGCCGCGTTGGCCAGGCGGGAGCCGTCCACGTGGACGAGCATGCCCAGCTGGTGGGCGTGCTCGGTGATCGCGCGGATCTCGTCGACGGTGTAGAGGGTGCCGAGCTCGGTGCTCTGGGTGATGGAGACCGCGAGCGGCTGCGCGCGGTGCTCGTCGCCGAAGCCCCAGGCCTGCTGGTCGAGCAGCTCGGGGGTGAGCTTGCCGTCCGGGGTGGGGACGGTGAGCAGCTTGATGCCGCCCATCTTCTCCGGGGCGCCGCCCTCGTCCACGTGGATGTGGGCGGACTCGGCGCAGACCACCGCGCCCCAGCGCGGGAGCAGCGACTGGAGGGCGACCACGTTGGCGCCGGTGCCGTTGAAGACGGGATAGGCCTCCGCCTTCTCGCCGAAGTGGCGGCGGAAGACGTCCTGGAGGTGGGCCGTGTAGTCGTCCTCGCCGTAGGCGATCTGGTGACCGCCGTTGGCGAGGGCTATCGCGGCGAGCACCTCCGGGTGCACGCCGGCGTAGTTGTCGCTGGCGAAGCCGCGGACGGCGGGGTCGTGCCGCCGTACCGCGTCCGTACGGTTGGAGTCGGTCATCGGGCTGTCAGCCACAGGTGCTGTCCGTTCAGTTCCGCTGCGGGGCGGTCCCAGAGGGCCGCCAGGTGTCCGGCGAGGTCGGCGGTGTCGGTGAAGCCGGCGAACTTCGCCTCCGGCTTCTCGGCCCGCATTTCGGGGCTGACCAACGCCTTGATGACCAGGATCGCAGCCGCCGCGGTGGGCTCGCCCTCGGGGTCGGTGGTCTCCTTCTTGAAGGAGTCGGCCATGGCGAGGGTCCACGCCTCGGTGGCGGCCTTGGCGGCCGCGTAGGCGGCGCCGCCGGCGGTGGGCTTGTGCGCGGCCGAGGCGGAGATCATCGCGTAGCGGCCGGCGGTGCTGCGGACCAGCGCGGGCTGGAAGGCCAGCGAGGTGTGCTGGAGGGTGCGCACGACGGTGTCGTGCAGGAAGTCCCAGTCGTCCAGCCGGGTGTCGAAGAAGGTCTTGCTGCCGCGCCAGCCGCCCACCAGGTGGAACAGGCCGTCGACGTGTCCGTGCTCGGACTCCAGGTGGTCGGCCCAGTCGTGGACCTCCTGCGGGTCGAGCAGGTCGATCACCTGGCCGCTGACCTTGGCCCCGCGGACGGCCACCCGGGTGGCGTCCAGGGCGGACTCCAGCCGCTGGGCGTCGATGTCGGCGCCGATCACGGTGGCGCCGTCGGCGGTGAGACGGCGCAGGACGGCGCGGCCGGCCGGGCCGCTGGCTCCGGCGACGGCGATGACCTTGCCGGCCAGCGGGGCGTTGGTGGAGGTGGTCACGCTGCGGCTCCCTGGGCGGTGTTACCGGTGATGCCGGTGGTGGAGGCGATGACGCCGCTCAGCTTCTTGTTGAGGGCCTCGTAGAACATGCTCAGCGGGAACTCGTCCGGGAGCACGGCGTCGCACAGGGCCTTGTTGAGGGCCTTGCCGTCGGTGATGCCGAGCGGGAGGGCCTCGGGGCCCTTCGCCCACGTCGAGGCGGGGTGCGGGGTGAGGTACCGGGAGACCAGCTCGTAGGCGGCGATCCAGTGGGCCGGCTTGGGCCGGTCGATGCCGTCGCGGTACAGCTTCTCGATCTCGCCGCAGAGCGCGTTGGTGACCTGCGGGGCGCGCTCCCAGTCGATGCTGAGGCGGTTGTCGCGCCAGCGCAGGGCGTCGTGCTTGTGCAGGTAGGCGAAGAGCAGCTGGCCGCCGAGGCCGTCGTAGTTGCGCACCCGGTCGCCGGAGACCGGGAAGCGGAACAGGCGGTCGAAGAGGATCGCGTACTGGACGTCGCGGGCGTGCGGGTTGCCCTCGGTCTCCAGCTTCACCGCCTCCTTGAAGGTGGTGAGGTCGCAGCGGAGCTCCTCCAGGCCGTACATCCAGAACGGGCTGCGCTGCTTGATCATGAAGGGGTCGAAGGGCAGGTCACCGTGGCTGTGGGTGCGGTCGTGGACCAGGTCCCACAGGACGAAGGTCTCCTGCGCGCGCTGCTGGTCCTGGAGCAGGCCCTCGGCGTCGGCCGGGATCTCCAGGCCGAGCTGCTGGACGGCGCTGGTGGACACCGCGCGGAAGCGGGCGGCCTCGCGGTCGCAGAAGATGCCGCCCCAGGTGAAGCGTTCCGGCGCCTTGCGCACGGCGACCGTCTCGGGGAAGAGCACGGCGGAGTTGGTGTCGTAGCCGGCGGTGAAGTCCGTGAAGGTGATCGGCACGAACATCGGGTTGTCGAAGCGGGTGCGCTCCAGCTCGGCCAGCCAGTCGGGCCACACGACGCGCAGCAGGACGGCTTCCAGGTTGCGGTCCGGGTTGCCGTTCTGGGTGTACATCGGGAAGACGACCAGGTGCTCCAGGCCGTCCTCGCGCTGGTCGGCGGGCTGGAAGGCGAGCAGCGAGTCCAGGAAGTCGGGCTCGCGGTAGCCGGTGTCGGCCCACTTGGCGAGGTCCGCGTCGACGGCGGCCAGGTAGGCGGCGTCGTGCGGGAAGTTCGGTGCGAGCTCCTCGACGGCGGCGCGGACGGTGGCGACCAGCGGGTCGACCGTGTGCCGCTGGACGGCGGACAGGTCGATCGAGCCGTCCTTGGACTGGAGCGGGCGCAGCGTCTCGACGGCCTCCTTCAGGCGCAGCCAGGCCGGGTGGCCGGCGAGGGTCGAGACCGGGGCGTCGGCCGCCACAGCGAGCCTTGGCGAAAGATTCTGCATCGGGGACTCACTTCGACAGGAGTTATTTCAACGGGAACACCATAAGTACGAAAGGTTCTCCCGTTCAAGAGGGCAAGGACCGGCAAAGCTCCGGCGCACCGCCCCTCCGACGCCGAAACCTTCGGCGGGAGACGGGTTGTCCGACATGTGGACACTGATCTGGATGTTCTGGACAGATGCGCCGTTCTGATGCGAACCTCCCCGCATGCTCCCGGCGGTGATCACGGTGGCCGTACGCCACGACAGCCCGTTCCGGGTGCCCTCCCGTCGGCAGGTGCGCCGTAGCTGTCGCGCGCGCGGCCTCCGCTGCCGCTGTCGCCGCTGTTGTTGACCGGTCCGCCGCCGACC
The DNA here is from genome assembly GCF_044756065.1 of Kitasatospora sp. NPDC092039. Taxonomy (NCBI): domain Bacteria; kingdom Bacillati; phylum Actinomycetota; class Actinomycetes; order Kitasatosporales; family Streptomycetaceae; genus Kitasatospora; species Kitasatospora sp. NPDC092039. The sequence goes on from NZ_JBIVSD010000013.1 coordinate 3,875, forward strand.
CGGCTGCCGCCGATCCGACTCGGGGGGCACCGCGGACGCGGCCCCGTACGCCGACGATGCCGCGTGTGTTCCGGCGCCGCCACCGGGGGGAAGTGACCCGCCGGGACGCGGGCCGCCCCTCGCGGCCTCCCGTACCCCTCCTTCTCGTTCCACCGTCCCGCCGGTCCTTCCCTGGAGCCCCGTCATGACCCTCCGCAAGCCGTCCGCCGTACTGCCCGTCGCCGCGCTGGTCGCCGCCGCGGCCGTGCTCACCGCCTGCGCGCCGCAGGACTCGACGTCCGACGCCGCCTCCGGCGCCCCGGGCGCGGCCGGGTCGGCGGCGGGCTGCGCGCCGGGGGCGCTGGCCACGCGCACCGCCGGGACGCTGACCGTCGGCACGGACAAGCCGGCGTACGACCCGTGGTTCTCCGAGGACAAGCCGGAGAACGGCAAGGGCTTCGAGTCCGCCGTGGCCTACGCCGTCGCCGAGAAGCTCGGCTACCCCAAGGAGAAGGTCAGCTGGGTGGTCGCGCCGTTCAACAAGGCGACCGCGCCGGGCGCCAAGGACTTCGACTTCGACATCAACCAGGTGTCCGTCAGCGACGAGCGCAAGCAGGCGGTGGACTTCTCCTCCGGCTACTACGACGTGCGCCAGACCGTCATCGCGCTGAAGAACTCCAAGGCGGCCGGCGCCAGGAGCATCGCCGACCTCAAGGGCACCAAGCTCGGTGCGCAGGTCGGCACCACGAGCCTGGACACCATCACCGGCACCATCAAGCCGACCACCCAGCCGGCCGTCTTCGACTCCAACGACCTGGCCAAGGCCGCGCTGAAGAACGGCCAGATCGAAGCCCTGGTGGTGGACCTGCCGACCGCCTTCTACATCACCGGCGCCGAGGTGCCGGAGGCCCAGGTGGTCGGCCAGTTCGAGGCGACGGCGAAGGCCGAGCAGTTCGGCCTGGTGCTGGACAAGGGCTCCAAGCTGACCGGCTGCGTCTCGCAGGCGGTGGACGCGCTGCGCGCCGACGGCACGCTGGCGAAGCTGGAGAAGCAGTGGCTCTCCGACGCCGTCTCGGCACCGGTGCTGAAGTGAGCGCTGACCTGGGCCCCGAACCGAGCGGGGAGGCGTCGCAGGGCGCGGGTCCGGTGGAGCTCGCCAAGGCTCCGGGTGACCGGAACGACACGCCGGGCATGCGGACCGGAGGTCCTGACGCGGGCGCCGGGACGCCGGCACCGCGGTCCGGGACGGCGGCTTCGCCAACCGGCGCGCCGGTGGCGGAGGACGACTACCGCCCGTCCGAGCGGCGGCTGGCGCACGAGGCCTACCGGCGGGCCCGGGCCCGGCGCTCGGCGCTGATCGCCACCGCGTCGACCCTGGCCACGGCCGCCGTGCTCTACCTGCTGGTCGTCAACTCCCCGGGCTGGGAGGTGACCCGGCGGACCTTCTTCAACCTCGACTACGCCCGGCAGGCGCTGCCCGAGGTGCTGAGGGGGCTGCGGCTGAACCTGGAGCTGATGCTCGGCTGCGGGGCGCTGATCCTGGTGTTCGGACTGCTGCTGGCGGTGCTCCGGACGTTGCGCGGGCCGGTCTTCCTGCCGGTGCGGCTGCTGGCCACCGCGTACGTGGACTTCTTCCTCGGGCTGCCGATGATCATCTGCCTGCTGGTGATGATCACCGGGGTGCCCGCGCTGCGCCTGACCGGGGTGACCACCGATCCGCTGCTGCTGGGCGGGGCGGCCCTGGTGCTGACGTACTCGGCGTACGTGTCGGAGGTGTTCCGCTCCGGCATCGAGTCGGTGCACCCGAGCCAGCGGGCCGCGGCCCGGTCGCTGGGCCTGACCAACGCGCAGGCGATGCGTTACGTGGTGCTTCCGCAGGCCGTCCGCCGGGTGGTGCCGCCGCTGCTCAACAACCTGGTGAGCCTCCAGAAGGACACCGGGCTGGTCTCGATCGGCGGCGCGATCGACGCGGTGTACGCGGCGAAGATCATCGCGGCCCGGTCCTTCAACTTCACGCCGTACCTGGTGGCGGGGCTGGTGTTCATCGTGCTGACCATTCCACTGACCCGGTTCGCCGACTGGCTGACCACCCGGACGAACCGCCGCCAACTCCAGGGAGGTGCGGTGTGACCTCGAACGAGGTGCTCCGGCTGGAGTCGGTGCGCAAGACCTTCGGCGGCCACGTGGTGCTGCGCGACGTGGACCTCGCCGTGGCCGACCACTCGGTGACGGCGCTGATCGGGGCCTCCGGCTCCGGCAAGTCCACGCTGATGCGCTGCGTCAACCTGCTGGAGGGGATCGACGACGGGGCGATCTTCCTGGACGGCGAGGAGATCACCGATCCGCGCGCGGACGAGGACGCCGTGCGGCGCCGGATCGGCGTGGTGTTCCAGTCGTACAACCTGTTCCCGCATCTGACGGTGCTGGAGAACATCACGCTCGCGCCGCGCCGGGTGCACCGGGTCGCCCGGGGCGAGGCGGAGGCCCGGGCGCTGGAACTGCTCGACCGGCTCGGGCTGGCGGCCAAGGCGAAGGAGTACCCGGACCGGCTCTCCGGCGGACAGCAGCAGCGGGTCGCCATCGTGCGCGCGCTGGCCACCGGGCCGCGGCTGCTGCTCCTGGACGAGATCACCGCGGCCCTCGACCCGGTGCTGGTCGGCGAGGTGCTGTCGGTGGTGCGGGACCTCAAGGAGCAGGGGATGACGATGGTCCTCTCCACGCACGAGATGGGGTTCGCCCGCGAGGTCGCCGACCAGGTCTGCTTCCTGGACGGCGGGGTGGTGCTCGAACAGGGGCCGCCGGAGCAGGTGTTCGGCGATACGCAGGAGGAGCGGACCCGGCGGTTCCTCAGCCGGGTGGTCGCCTCCGGACGGCTCCAGGGCTGAGCCCGGCCCTCCGCCGACGGCGGGCGGGGAGGTGTCCTCGACCGGGCGTGCGGCCAGCCAGGCACATACGGCCGAGGCGTGCGGACGTGGCTTTCGCGACGACCGGCACCACTGTGCGCCCCTGTACGCGCCTGGCTGCGCCCGGCGGGGTGCGGTGATCGTGGAGCGGATGTCCGTCGCCGCGCGCGGGGGCGGCGAACAGGTGACAGCCGACGGCTAACAGATGACAGATGACAGATTTCATCATCTGTCATCTGTCCGCTGTTCGTCGCCCTCTGTCCGTCGTCACCTGTTCGCCTCCCCGGCGCCCACCCCCGGGAGGCCGCCGTTGCACGGACCCGTCCTGGTCAACTGGCTCCTCGCCCTCCTCGCCGCCGGCGCCGGCACCTCCTGCCTGGTCCGGCTGCGCCACTCCCCCTGCACCCCGGGCGGCACGCACGGACCGCTCACCCGCGAGTCCGACGCCGCCGAGGCGCTGATGGGGCTGGGGATGGCCGCGATGGCCGTCACCGGAGCGGCCGTTCCGCCCACCGTCTGGGCCGGCCTCTTCGGCCTCCCCGCCGCCGGCTTCCTGCTCGCCGCCGCCCACGCCCCGGCCGGGCGGACCCACCGGCTGCACCACGCCGTCGGCGCGCTCGCCATGACGTACATGGCCGTGGCGATGGCGGCCGCCTCCGGCCACGGGCACCACCGGGCCGCCGCCCTGGGCCTTCCGGCGCTGACCGGGGCGCTCCTCCTCTACTTCGGCGGGTACACCCTCTGGACCGGCAGCCGGCTGCTGCGCACCCCGGCGGGCACCCTCGCGATCGGCACCGCCGGGCTGCCGCAGGCCTGTCGGCTCACCATGGGCATCGGCATGTTCGCCATGCTCCTGACCATGTGACGGCCGGGCGGCCCCGCCCGGCACCGCCAAGGCGTTCGTCGGCACCCCAAGGCGCCTGCCCGGGCGTGGCGTTGGTCACTGGCCGGCCGAAAGCCGTTCCACCGCGCCTCGCCGGCACATAGGTTGGCAGGGAGCGCGTTGTCGCGTTCCGTGCGTACTCGGGGAGCCCATCGATGCCTGCCCTGATCGTCCTGCTGCTGCTCGGACTGCTGCTCTCGACCGTCGCGCCCCGGCTGCTGGCCCGGGCCCGCTGGGTGGAGCGCGAACCGGTGCTGGCGCTGCTGGTGTGGCAGTGCCTGGTGGTGGCCGTGCTGCTCTGCTGCGCGCTGGGACTCCTCCTGGCCGCCTCCGCCGCCCTGCCGGAGCTGCGCGCGATGGTGTTCGCCGGCGCACCGCACGGCGTGGAGGCGGCGTACGGCCTCCAGGGCGCCGAGGGCTGGGGCCGGCTGTGCGCCGCGGTGCTGGCCGCGGGCGGGGTGCAGACGGTGCTGGCGCTCACTCGGGAGGTCCGTACGGCCAAGGCGCTGCGCAGTCGGCGCCACGCCCAACTGGCCAGCCGCGCGCCGGAGTTGCCGGACACGATCGAGACGGCCCGGGCCCGCCGGGAGCGCCTGGTGGTGCTGGAGAACGTCCGCCCGGAGGCATGGTCGCTGCCCGGGCCGGACTCCCGGCTGGTGGTCACCACCGGCGCCCTCCAGCAGCTGACCGACCGGGAGCTGGCCGCCGTGCTGAGCCATGAGCGCGGCCACGTCCGGGCCCGTCACCACTGGCTCCAGCAGTTCGCCCAGGCGCTCGCCTCCGGCTTCCCCGGGGTCGGCGTGTTCAGCGCCTTCCGGGACCAGGTGGCGGAGCTGGTCGAGCTGGCCGCCGACGACCGGGCCGCCCGTCGGCACGGTCGGCACACCACCGCCCTCGCGCTGGCCGAACTCAACCTGAACCGCGGGGTGTTCGGCTCCTGCCCGCCCGGCCTGGCGCAGTCGCCGAAGCGGGTGGACCGGCTGCTCGCGGGCCGTCCGCGGCTCTCCGTCCCGCACCGGCTGCGGCTCACCGTCGCGGCACTCGCCACGCCCGCCGTGGTCGTCCTGCTGGCTGCCGCACCGGGACTGCGGACACTGTTCTGAGGCAACCCCGCACCGCTGCCGACCGGCTGGCGGACCGTCAGCCCGAGGAGGGCGGCCCGCCGACCGGGCCGAGGCCGTCGCCGAGGGTCAGGTCCAGCACCTCGCGGTGGAGCGGCCTGGCCTGCTCGTAGCGCTCCCGGCCGGCCTCGGTGAGGGTGAGCAGGACGCCCCGCCGATCGCTCTCGCACATCGCCCGGGTGACCAGTCCGGCCTTCTCCAGGCGGGCGATCAGCCGGGAGAGCGCACTCTGACTCAGGTGCACGGTGTGGGCCAGCTCGCTCACCCGCACCGCGTGCCCGCCGCCACCCCCGCACTCCTCGACGAGGCGCTCCAGCACCTCGAACTCGCTCATGCCCAGCCCGTACCGCTCGCCCAGCTCGCGGTCGAGCAGGCAGGCCGTGGCGGCATGCCGCGCCAGCAGCTCGCGCCACCGCGCGACGAGACCTGCCTCCGCCGGGGAGTCGAGTTCAGCCACGCCGCCACCCTAGCACGTGCATCGGCAATTATTGCGTTCACATCTAATTCACTTGCATTGGATGCACGTGCATGTACTGTCCTCCCCATGACCACCGCGACCGTCACGTCACCCGACGCCCCGTCAACCAGCGGGCCGCACTGGACTCCCCGCCTCTGGGGCACCCTGATCGTGCTCTGCGCCGCCATGTTCCTGGACGCCCTGGACGTCTCCATGGTGGGCGTCGCCCTTCCGTCCATCGGCTCCGACCTGCACCTGTCCACCTCCACCCTGCAGTGGGTGGTCTCCGGCTACGTGCTCGGCTACGGCGGCCTGCTGCTGCTCGGCGGACGCGCCGCCGACCTGCTCGGCCGCCGCCGGGTGTTCCTGGTGGCCCTGGGCGTCTTCGCCGCCGCCTCACTGGTCGGCGGTCTGGTCGACGACGGCGGCCTGCTGATCGCGGCCCGCTTCCTCAAGGGCGTCAGCGCCGCCTTCACCGCCCCGGCCGGCCTGTCGATCATCACCACGACCTTCGCGGAGGGCCCGGCCCGCAACCGCGCGCTGTCCATCTACACCACCTGCGGCGCCAGCGGCTTCTCGCTCGGCCTGGTGCTCAGCGGCCTGCTCACCTCGGTCGGCTGGCGCTGGACCTTCCTGATGCCCGTCCCGGTCGCGCTGCTCGCCCTGGCCTTCGCCGTCCGGCTGCTCCCCCGCCCGGTCGAGGAGCCCGCCAAGGGCGGCTACGACGTGCTGGGCGCGATCACCGGAACCGCGACCGTGCTGCTGCTGGTCTTCACCGTCACCGAGGCCCAGGGCGCCGGCTGGCTGAGCCCGCGCACCCTCGGCTCGCTGCTCGTCGTCGCCGTGCTGGCCGCCGCCTTCGTACGGGTGGAGAGCCGCACCGCGCACCCGCTGGTCCGGCTCGGCATCTTCCGCAACGGCTCCGTCGCCCGGGCCAACGTGGTCGCCTTCGCGATGACCGGCGCGTACGGCGGGTTCCAGTTCGTGGTCACCCTCTACCTCCAGCACCTGCTCGGCTGGTCGGCCCTGGAGATGGCCCTCGGACTGCTCCCGGCCGCGGCCCTCATCGCGCTCTCGGCGCCCTTCATGGGCCCGATCGTGGACCGCTTCGGCACCGGACGGCTGCTGCCGATCGGTCTGCTCTCGCTGGTCGCCGCCTTCGCGCTGTTCCTGCGGCTGGACGAGCACAGCTCGTACCCGGGCCTGGTGCTGCCCTCGATGCTGCTGCTCGGCGTGGGCTTCGCGTTCGCCTTCCCGTCGGTGAACATCGCCGCCACCGACGGCGTGGCCGACGAGGAACAGGGCCTGGCGTCGGGCCTGGTGAACACCGCCATCCAGGTCGGCACCGCGGTGGTGCTGGCCGGAGCGACCGCGATGATCACGGCTGGCAGCGCGGGCGGCGACAGCCCGCAGGCCCAGCTGGACGGCTACCGGCCGGCACTGCTGTTCGTCACGGTGGTGGCCCTGGTCGGCCTGGTGGTCGCGGCGGCGGGCGCCCTGGTGGACCGGCGCCGCAAGGCGACTCCCGTGCCCGTGCCGGATTACGACTACACGTCGGACGGATCGACCGCGGCCAGGACCGAGGTCCTGACCAAGCACTGACCGCCGGGCTCGTCGGACGGCCGACCGCGGAGAGCCGGCCGCCGAAGGGCAGCCCCCGGGCCGTCGGACCATGGCGCCGGCTCCACCAAACCCCCGTGTCGGTGGAGCCGGCCGTCTTCGTGGCGGCCGCCCGGGCCGCGCCCGTCGTCGGGGCGCGGTTCTCCGGTGCAGCTGTCGGCTCCACAAGTATATTGGCTCGGAGCCAACGAACGTTCGGAGCAGACACGATGGCACCCCGCGGGGATTCGGTCAATGAGGAGATGCGGCAACGCTCCCGTCGGCGCATCATGCGGGCCACCGTCGAGCTGGTCGACCAGCGAGGTTACGCGGGAACCACACTGACGGACATCGCCGAGCGGGCCGGGCTCGCCCGCGGGCTGCTCTCGTACTACTTCGACGGCAAACGGCTGCTGATGCAGTCCGCGACGCACCGGATGATGCACCAGGCGCTGGCCGGCGCGCTGGCGGAACTGGCACCCGGCTCCTCCCCCGACGCCCGGCTGGCCCGGGCGATCGACACCGTGCTCGGGCTGGCGCTGGACCACCCCCGGGTGATGCGCTCCCACCTGGCGCTGATCCTGGACCCGGACACCGGCGCCTTCGTCCAGGACCCGGAGCAGCAGCAGCTCGGCGCCATCCTCCAGGGACTGCTGCGGGACTGGGGCGCGCCCGACCCGGTCGCCGAGCACGCGGTGCTGCGCAGTGCGCTGATGGGCGGCTGCATCGGAGTGCTGCTGCCGGGCGCCGAGATCCCGCTGGCACCGATCCGGGCCGACCTCTTCCGCCGCTACGAGCTGGCCTGGGAGCTGGGCCGGCCGCCGCACCCGACCCCGCCGGAACGCGAACGGCCGCCGGCCCGCGGCTGACGGCGGGTGGGCGGCCTGGCGGGCCGCTACCGGGGGCCTCGCGAGGGAGGGGGCTCACAGGCCCCGGGCGGCAGCGGCTCAGCGTTCCTTCAGGATCGAGGCGAGCAGGTCTATCGTGCGCTCCGGCGTGAGGCTGTCCACGCAGAGCCGCTCCATGACCTGGATGTAGGCGTCGACGTCGTCGCGCTTGTCCAGGTAGAGCGCGCTGGTGAGCTGCTCCAGGTAGACCACGTCCGCGAGGTCCTGCTCCGGGAAGCGCAGGATCGTGAACGCCCCGGACTCGCCCGCGTGGGCGCCGAACCGGAACGGCATGACCTGGATCACCACGTTGGCCTGCTCGGCGACGTCGATCAGGTACTGCACCTGACCGCGCATCACCTTTGGCCCGCCGACCGGCCGGCGCAGCGCCGCCTCGTCGATGACCGCCCACAGGCGCGGGCTGGCGCCCTCGGTCAGCAGCTTCTGGCGCCGCAGCCGGAGGCTGACCCGCCGCTCGACCTCCTCCTCGCTGATGACCGGCCGACTTTGGCCGAAAACCGCCCGTGCGTACTCCTCGGACTGCAGCAGTCCGGGGATGAACTGCACCTCGTAGGTGCGGATCAGCTGGGCGGCCTCCTCCAGGCCGACGTAGGTCTGGAACCAGCCCGGCAGCACGTCGTTGAAGCTGTGCCACCAGCCGGACTTGTTGGCCTCGCGGACCAGGCCGAGCAGGGCTTCCCGCTCGATGCCGTCGTCCACGCCGTACAGACTGAGCAGGTCGGCGACGTCACGCTCCTTGAAGCTGACGCGGCCGAGCTCCATGCGGCTGATCTTGGACTCGGAGGCCCGGATCGCGTAGCCCGCGTCCTCGCGGGTGATGCCGCGCGCCTCGCGCAGGCGGCGAAGCTGCGAGCCGAGGAGGATCCGGCGGACCATCGAGCCGCCGCCCGGCTGAACTGTGGTCATGCGGTCGAAACCTCCACCTAGGGCAAACAGCGCACAGTCTGCCATCAGTTGAGCGCTCACGGTGCCGATACTGACGGATGTTCCTATCAGTTCCGTGCTCCGTGCACCAGGATGCACGTGCATTCGGCGCTTGCATATGCCAATAGTGCGACTGCACGTGAATCGACTCTTGCATCTGCAGTGAGCGCACACCACCATGGTGCACGTGCACCTGCACATCCCTGGCAATCCCGCGGGCTCCGCGTCGACCCCACGCGCGACTCCGTGCACCGACCCGACGGCGTCCCCCGCGTCATCGGGCGTCCGAGTGCGCGGGCGCCTGGTCGAGGGGGCGGCCGAGCGGCCGAGCGAGTCGGAGGTGACCGGCATGACCCCGGCGGGTCCAGCCGTGTCCGCCCCCTTATGGGAGGAGCTCTTCATGAGCACCGGTACGGCTTTGGCGGTTGACCCCCATGTGGTCACCTGTACGCTCGCTCCTCGCTTCGAAGCCGTCAGAACCGCGCGCGACTTCGCTCGGAGCACGCTCCAGCGCTGGAACCTGACGGAGCTGTTCGACGACGTCGCGCTGGTGGCCTCGGAACTCGTGACCAACGCCCTCCGGCACGCGATCGGCGCACGGCCCGATCAACCGGGCGGCATCCAGGGCGAGTACGACTTTCCCCTACAGCCGACCGCGGGCGGCCGGCTTCCGATCCGAATAAGCCTGGTGCACCGCGCACCCCAGGTGGTCTGCGCGGTGAGCGATCCGAGCAGCACCGGACCGGTCGCCCGGGAGGCCGACTTCGTCGCCGAGTCCGGTCGCGGACTGCACCTGGTGGAGTCGTTCAGCCGCTCCTGGGGCTGGCACCCGCTGGGCAGCGGCAAGGTGGTCTGGGCGATGTTCGAGGCGGAGGAGGTCGGCGGCTCCCCGTTGGACGGGCACCCCGGACTCGGCGGCCGCTCAGCGCTGGACGGCCCCGTCGACGTCGGCGGACGGCATCGGCGCTCGGCCTAGGAGGGGCTCCGCGTCCAGGACGGACGCCGCGCCCAGGGCGAAGCCCACCCCAGGACGGATCCCGCGCCGGACGGCGTGCGGCCGGTCGAGGGAAACCCCGGGAGGACCACACCCCGGGCCCTTCCCCCAGGCCCCGCCGCGGATTTCCGGTGCCATGGAGCGACCGGCGGATTCCGGGACGTGCTCCCCCGGTGGAGCGGCAGCCGGGGCGGCGACATCCGGAGCAGCGGTTTCGGGAACGACGATTCCCGGAGCGACGATTTCCGGAGCAGCGGCATCCGGAAGAGGGAAAGACAAAGGCCGTCGTGGTGTCGGCACCCACGACGGCCCCCCGATGATGGAGCACGGCAGTCGGTCAGACCGCCAGGTGGTCGAACTCCCCGTCCTTCGCCCCCAGCAGCAGGGCCGCGATCTCGGCCCGGGTGTAGATGAGGGCCGGACCGTCCGGGAACCGCGAGTTGCGCATCGCCACGTCGCCGCCCGGCAGGGCCGCGAACTCGACGCAGTTGCCCTGGGAGTTGCTGTGCCGGCTCTTCTGCCAGACCACCCCCCGGAGATCGGCCGCGGCCATCCCGTTGTAGGTGTCGTACGAGCCGTGCGTGTCCTGCGAGTCGTGCATAGAAATCTCCCGAAGAGCTCCGGAGTTGTCGTCCAGCGCGGCGCCCCCGGCACCGTCGGAACGAACGGGCCGGCCCCGTACCGGTCCGGCACAACGCCTCACTTGACGCGATGATAGCTGCAGTGCACGTGCATCAGCACGGGACGTTGCAGGTGCACCAGGCCTTTTACCCGCATCCGCCAACTCTTCACGGGCCTTCTTCTGACGGTACGTAAACGGACATAGCCGATGATTCACCGGGCTCGTGATAACCGGCCGTGAGCACCTCCCCGCTGAATGTTGATCTTCGAACGCCGGGAGTCGCGCACTCGTGACCCTCCGTCAAACCATTCACATGCTGTGAGACATCTCACGCACCCCGGGTGCAACGCCCGTCCCCGCGGTTCGCGTCGTGGCAACCACCGGCGGCCGTGCGGGGGTTGGGTGAAGAATGTCCGGATTGTAGGCAAAGCGCCCGGACCGGCGCCGGAGACGCACCGGGTTCGCGCGGGGTCCGCACCGTGACCGCGCGAATCCTGTCCGGCAGCCGACTGCAAGCCCGGCGGGCCGATGTCCTACGATCTCCGGCATGAGCACCGCAGCCATTCCGGGCGCGCCACTGCCCGTCCGCACTCCAGGCTCCCGTGCGCGGGGGCGCCACCGTCGTCCCGAGCGCCCCGAGATCCCGGCCGGCGCCCCGGCCCTGGTGCTCGCCGTGCCCGCGACCGCCGGGCCCGAGTCCCGCTCGGTCGTCGAGGAACTGCTCTCGATCGTCCGCACCGAGCAGAACGGCGTGCAGACCGCGGTCGGCTACCTCCCCGGGGGCGGCGCCGAGGTCGCGGGCGGCGAGGACCGCACGGTGGCCGAGCTGCTGGCCCTGGCCGCCGAGGCCGGGCTGCCGATGCCCGTCCTGGTGCCGCTGGTGCCCGGCCCGCACACCTTCCTAAGCGAGCTTCACGCGCTCGCCGCCGAGTACGGCGCCCCCATCACCGACCCGCTGGGCCCGCACCCGCTACTGGCCGAGGCCGTGCACGTCCGGCTGTCCGAGGCCGGGCTGGCCCGGGCCGACCGCGCCCGGCTGTTCGCCATCGCGACCGCCGCCGACGGCGTGGTGCTGACCACCGTCGGCGGCGAGGACGCGGCCGCCGCGGCCGGCATCACCGGTGTGCTGCTGGCCGCCCGACTGGCCGTGCCGGTCGTCGCCGCGGCGCTCGACGTGCCCGGGTCGGTGGCCGCGGCCGTCAACCACCTCAGGGACACCGGCTCGCAGCGCCCGGCGCTGGCCCCGCTGGTGATCGGCCCGGAGGCGGACTCCGAGCTGCTCGCCACCGCCGCCGAGGAGACCGGCTGCCCGTCGGCCGCGCCGCTGGGCGCCTACCCGTCGGTCGGCCAGCTGATCGCCTCCACCTACCTGGCCGCGCTGCCCGTGCCGTCCGCGGAGGACCTGGCGCGGGCCGAGGCGGAGGCCGCGGCCGCCGCCTCGGCCGAGGGGGCCCTGGAGGGCGTTCGCGGCGCCCACGCGGCCGCCGAGAAGCCCCTCGGGCAGTAGTCGACACCGCGCGCCGGTTCGCGCGCGCAGAAGGGCCCGGAACGGTTCGCGTTCCGGGCCCTTCGCATTGGCCCCCGCCGCATTGCCCGCCGGCATCGGCCCCCGCCCTGTCGGGCCGGGAATGGGATTGGCCCCTTCCGTGGCTGCCGCGGAAGGCCCCGTCCCGTACGGGGAGTCGGACGGCGATGAAGTGGAATGTCCGTTCTGGCGTCATTTGAAGGGAAATGGGGAGCGCGGCCCCGGGCACTTGAATCGAGGCCGCTCCCCCGGTCTTCGGAGCGCACTGTTCCGCGATTCGACGCTCCGTCACGTCACTTCTGAGGCGAAGCCAGTTGTCGCTTTCTGCAACGACATTGCTTGAAAACGATCATTTACGATCATGCTCGGCCGCAATTTTGGCAGTTTCCACTAAACCGTGATGTGCGTCACAGGCATTTGCGGTTGAACTTAAGTCTGATTAACGTGCTCCCCGTTCGTGACCACACGAACCCGGTCATCCGCAACGCCGAGTCCTGCCGTCGGATGTCCTGGCAGCGCGAAAACGCACCACGGCAGGAGCGGGGGAACCACAGGTAAGTCGCCCCGGACCGCTCTTCGGAACGGTCCAGGGCTAGGGGTGAAGCCGCGCTCACCGCGCGGCCGGGCAACTCCAGCCCGAATCCGACAGCTCACCTCGCAGGCGTGGGAGAGGACCGCGTCTTCATGCTGCCCACCAACGGCACCAGCCTGTCCAGCCGCACCCGCCGCGTGATCGCCGCCCTCGGCGTCGCGGGCGTCGGCCTCACCGTCCCCTGCCTCACCTCGGGCACCGCCTCCGCGGCCACCGTCGCCACCTGGGACAAGGTCGCCCAGTGCGAGAGCGGCGGCAACTGGAGCATCAACACCGGCAACGGCTTCTACGGCGGCCTCCAGTTCACCTCCAGCACCTGGTCCGCCTTCGGCGGCACCGCCTTCGCGGCGCGCGCCGACCTGGCCACCAAGGACCAGCAGATCGCCGTCGCCGAGAAGGTCCTCGCCTCGCAGGGCCCCGGCGCCTGGCCCGTCTGCTCCGTCAAGGCCGGCCTGACCAAGGGCGGCACCCCGGCCGCCGTCGACACCTCGGCGGGCTCCACCGCCGGCTCGACCACCGCCGCGCCCGCCCAGAGCGCCAAGCCGGCCGCTCCGGCCGCGAAGCCCGCCACCAAGCCCGCGCAGGCCCCGGCCGCCAAGCCCGCCGCGCCCGCTCAGGACGCTCAGGACGCCGGTGACTCCGCCGCCTCCGGCAGCCGCGGCGACTGGGCCCAGAAGCGCCAGCAGCAGGCCCAGGGCGGCGACTACACCGTGGTCGAGGGCGACTGGCTGTCCTCGATCGCCGACCGGCACAACGTGCAGGGCGGCTGGGAGCGGCTGTACGAGCTCAACCGCGGCACCCTGACCGACGGCCCTGACACCATCTACCCGGGCCAGCACCTGTCCTTCGACGGGTCGTCCGCCGACAAGTCCGGCGCGGACTTCACCTGGTTCGACCGCTCGCAGAAGTCCGGCCGGTCCGCGAACGGCGGCGCCGTGAACGCCCAGCCGACCGCCCAGTCCCAGGCCCCGGCCGCCAAGCCCGCTCCGCAGCCCCAGGCCCAGACTCCGGCTCCGGCTCCGGCTCCGGCCGCCACCGGCAGCATGGCCGCCGCGGTCTCCTTCGCCGAGTCGAAGGTCGGTCAGGCGTACGTCTATGGCGGCACCGGCAACGGCGGCTGGGACTGCTCCGGCCTGACCCAGGCCGCGCTGCGCGCCGCGGGCATCTCCGTCCCGCGCGTCGCCGCCGACCAGGCCGCCGCCAGCACCCACGTCTCGCTGGACAGCCTCCAGCCGGGCGACCTGCTGTTCTGGTCCAACAACGGCAAGGACTCCGGCGTCTACCACGTCGCGATCTACGTCGGCAACGGCAAGTACGTCGAGGCCGCGAACCCCAGCTCCGGCGTCCGCGAGCAGACCATCGCCAACTGGGCCCCGGACTTCGCCGGCCGGGTCTGAGGACGGCGAACGGCCGACAGCGTTCGGACGACGGCTGACAGATTTCAGCTGACAGATAACAGATAACAGATAACAGATTTCATCATCTGTCAGCTGTCAGTCATCGTCCGAACGCTGACCACCCGCCACCCCCGGGGAGAGTCTGGTCGCTCTCCCCGGGGGTTCCGGCGTTCCCGCCCGGACCGCCCGCCCTGCTCCCGTTCCGCGGATCCGCCGTATTCCGTGGTGGACACCTCCTCGCAACGGGCATGCTGCTGCTCTGCACCCGAGGAGGAGTCACATGGCCCAGGTCACCGTCACCCTCGACGCGAACCTCGCGATCGACGCGATGATGCTCTCCGGCACCAAGAACCCACAGGACGCCGTCGAGCTGATCCTGCGCGACTACCTGGCCCGCGGCCGCCGTACCGAGACCCGCACCGGCGAGGCCGCCGACGGACACCGGCTCACCGCCGACCGCCCGACGGCGCAGGAGGGCTGACCACCCGACGGCCGCCGAGCCGTCCGAACTCCGGCGGCCGGCCACCCCCGAACCCCGGGCGGCCGACCGCGCGCACGCCGAGGGGCCCCGGAGAGCAACCGCCCTCCGGGGCCCCTGCGTCGGCCGTGACGGCCGGGGCTCAGCGCGCGCAGGCCCCGGTGGACCCGCGCATCACCAGCTCCGGCTGGAACATGAACTCGCCGCGCTGGACGGCGTTCCCGCCGACCTCCTCCAGCAGCGCGTCCACCGCCGCCGTGGCCATCGCCTCGACCGGCTGCCGGATCGTGGTCAACGGCGGCTCGGTGAAGGCGATCAGCGGCGAGTCGTCGAAGCCGACCACCGACACGTCCTGCGGCACCGACAGCCCGCGCTGCCGCACCGCCCGGATCGCCCCGAGCGCCATCATGTCGCTCCCGCAGACGATCGCCGTGCAGCCCTTGTCGAGCAGGGCGCCGGCCGCGGCGTGCCCGCCCTCCACGCTGAACAGCGTGTGGTGGACGAGGCCCTCGGCCTCCTCCCGGGTGCGTCCGAGCACGTCGCACATCGCGGCCGTGAAGCCCTCGATCTTGCGAAGCACCGGCACGTACCGGCGCTGACCGACGGCCAACCCGATCCGCTCGTGCCCGAGTTCCGCCAGGTGCTGGACCGCCATCCACATCGCGGAGCGGTCGTCCGGCGAGATGAACGGCGCGTCGATCTTCTCGCTGTAGCCGTTGATCAGCACGAACGGCACCCTGCGCCCGGCCAGCCGGGCGTAGCGGTCGTGGTCCGCGGTGGTGTCGGCGTGCAGCCCGGAGACGAAGACGATGCCCGCCACCCCCCGGTCGACCAGCATCTCCACCAGTTCGTCCTCGGTGGACCCGCCCGGCGTCTGGGTGCACAGCACCGGCGTGAAGCCGTGCCGGCTGAGCACCTGTTCGATCACCTGGGCCAGCGCCGGGAAGATCGGGTTGCTCAGCTCCGGCGTGATCAGACCGATCAGCCCGGCGCTGCGCTGGCGGAGGCGGGTCGGCCGCTCGTAACCGAGCACGTCGAGCGCCGCCAGCACGGTCTGCCGGGTGGCGGCGGAAACGTTCGCCTTGCCGTTGAGCACGCGGGAGACGGTGGCTTCGCTGACCCCCGCCTGCGCCGCGATGTCTGAGAGTCGCGCCGTAGTCACGGTCCCAGAGCCTATTCCAACCACGTCAGACCGCCCACCAGCCGGTGGTGTCCGGAGCGAGCACCGTCTCGCCGCCGTCCACCACGAGGTCGGTCGAGGCCAGCAGCAGCGTGCCCGGGGCGGCGATCCGCACCGGCTCGCCGGTGGTGTTCACGGTGCAGACGAAGGCGCCGCGGCGGAACGCCAGGGTGCCCTCGGGGCTGTCCAGCCACTCGACCCCGGTGCCGGCGCCGAGGTCGGGCTGCGCCCGGCGGACGGCCAGCGCGCTGCGGTAGAGCTCCAGGGTGGACGTCGGGTCGCCGGTCTGCGCCTCGACGCTCAGCCCGGCCCACTCGGCCGGCTGCGGCAGCCAGGACGGTCCGCCGGCCACCGGGCCGAAGCCGTACGGGGCCTCGGTGCCGGACCACGGGATCGGGACGCGGCAGCCGTCGCGGTAGCCGTCCTGGCCGGCCTGGCGGAAGAAGGACGGGTCCTGGCGGACCTCGTCCGGCAGGTCGGTGACGTCCGGCAGGCCGAGCTCCTCGCCCTGGTAGACGTACGCGGAGCCGGGCAGCGCGAGCATCAGCAGGGTGGCGGCGCGGGCGCGGCGCAGGCCGAGTTCGCGGTCGCCGGGGGTGCGGATCTGGGTGCCGAGGCCGGGCTCGTTGGCGAACCGGGTGGCGTGCCGGGTGACGTCGTGGTTGGACAGCACCCAGGTGGTGGGGGCGTCGACCGGGCGCATCGAGTCGAGCGAGAGGTCGATCACCTCGCGCAGTGCGGCGGCGTCCCAATCGGTGCCCAGGTACTGGAAGTTGAAGGCCTGGTGCAGCTCGTCGGGGCGGACGTAGTTGGCGGTGCGCTGGACGGTCGGGGTCCAGGCCTCGGCGACGCCGATCCGCTGCCCCGGGTACTCGTCGAGGATCTTGCGCCAGCTGCGGTAGATCTCGTGCACGCCGTCCTGGTCGAAGAACGGCATGACGTCGTTGCCGAGCAGCTTGAGCTGGTCGGCGCCGCCGAGGTCGGGCAGGCCGGGGGCCTTGACCAGGCCGTGGGCGACGTCGATGCGGAAGCCGTCCACGCCCATGTCGAGCCAGAACCGCAGGATCGAGCGGAACTCGTCGGCGACGGCCGGGTTCTCCCAGTTGAAGTCGGGCTGCTCCGGGGCGAACAGGTGCAGGTACCAGTCGCCGGGGGTGCCGTCCGGGTTCTCGGTGCGGGTCCAGGCCGGGCCGCCGAAGATGGACTCCCAGTCGTTGGGCGGCAGTTCGCCCTGCTCGCCCTTGCCGGGGCGGAAGTGGTAGCGCTCGCGCAGCGGGGAGCCGGGGCCCTCGCGCAGCGCGCGCTGGAACCACTCGTGCTGGTCCGAGGAGTGGTTGGGCACGAGGTCGACGATGATCCGCAGGCCCAGGTCGTGGGCGTCCCGGATGAGTGCGTCCGCGTCCAGCAGGGTGCCGAACATCGGGTCCACCGCGCGGTAGTCGGCGACGTCGTAGCCGGCGTCCGCCTGCGGCGAGGCGTAGAACGGCGAGAGCCAGACCGCGTCCACGCCGAGGTCGCGCAGGTAGGGCAGGCGGCTGCGGATGCCGGGCAGGTCACCCATGCCGTCGCCGTTGGAGTCGGCGAAGCTGCGCGGGTACACCTGGTAGATGACCGCGTCCCGCCACCAGCCTCTGGACGCGCTGACGGTCGCCTCGTGAGCGGTGTCGGCGGCAGGCCGGGAGGTGTCGGCCAGGTTCTGGGTCATGGACGGTATCCCTTGGGGACTAGAGGAGAGCGGACGGCGCCGGGACGTGGAGGCGCGGGACGACGTGGTGGGCGCGCTGCGGCGCGGCGGCGCGCTACGACTTGGAGGCACCGGCGGTCAGGCCGGTCACCAGGTGGCGCTGCACCAGGTAGAAGAAGGCCGCGGACGGGATCGCGATCAGCACGGCGGTCGCGGCCATCAGGTTCCACTGGGCGTCGTGCTCGCTGACGAAGGTCTGGAGTCCTACCGCCAGCGTGTACTTGTCGGAGCTGAGCATGAAGGTGGAGGCGAACGGCACCTCGGCCCAGTAGGTGAGGAAGGAGTAGAAGGCGGCCACCGCCAGGCCCGGGCGGGCGAGCGGCAGCACCAGCCGCCAGAAGGTGCCGAACGGGGAGAGCCCGTCGACCCGGCCGGCCTCGTCGATCTCCACCGGGATGGTGTCGAAGTAGCCCTTCAGCAGCCAGGCGCAGTACGGCACCGTGGTGGTCGAGTAGACCAGGATCAGGCCGACGTAGCTGTCCAGCAGGCCGAGTTCGGAGAGCATCGTGTACATCGGCACGATCAGCACCGCGATCGGGAACATCTGGGTGACCAGCAGCGACCACATCAGCGGCTTGTGCCCGGGGAACTTCATCCGGGAGACGGCGTAGCCGGTGGTGGCGGCGACCAGCACGCCGAACACGGTGGTGACGCCGGAGACCAGCAGGGCGTTGCCGAACCAGGTGAAGAAGTCGGTGTCGGACAGCACGTGCTGGTAGTTCGACAGCGTGAGCTTGTCGAGGATCTGCCCGGGGTGGAGGTAGTCGGTCTTGTCCGGGCCGAGCGAGACGAACAGGATCCACGCGACCGGGAACAGCGCGATCAGGCCGGCCAGGATCAGGGTGCCGTGGGACAGCGCCCGGGCCAGCGGGCTGCGCTCGCCGCGGCGGCGGACCCCGGCGGGCCGGGCGGCCGGGGCCGGCGCCGTCGCGCGGGCCGGGAGTTCGGTGGTGGTGCTCATCGGGTTACCTGCCTTCGTGGGTCAACTGGGTCCGGGGCCTCAGCCGTTGGCCTGCTCGTTGCGGGCGAGCCAGCGCCGGTAGAAGGCGGTGAAGACGATCAGGATGGACAGCAGGATCACGCCGTAGGCGGCGGACTGCGCGTAGTCCCGGGGGATCTGGCCGAAGCCGAGCCGGTACGCCCAGGTGACCAGCAGCTGGGCGTCGGGGGCGCCGGAGCCGAACAGCAGGAAGATCACGTTGAACTGGTTGAACGTCCAGATCACGCCGAGCAGCACGACGGTGGAGGAGACGGAGCGCAGCCCGGGCAGGGTGACGTACCGGAAGCGCTGCCAGGCGGAGGCGCCGTCCATCTCGGCGGCCTCGTACAGCTCGGCCGGGATCGACTGGAGGCCGCCGAGCAGCGAGATCATCATGAACGGCACGCCGGCCCAGGTGTTCACCATGACCGCGGCCGCCTTCTGCGCCCACGGGTCGGTGAGCCAGCCCGGTTCGGGCAGGTGCAGGAAGGAGAGGGCGCTGTTGACGACGCCGCCGTCGGCGAGCATCAGGCGCCAGGAGAACACGGTGACGAAGGTCGGTACGGCCCAGGGCAGGATGAGCAGCATCCGGTAGGCGGCGCGGCCGCGGAGCTTCTGGTTGAGCAGCAGGGCGAGGCCGAGGCCGAGGGTGTAGTGCAGGAAGACGCAGACGGCCGTCCAGGCGATGGTCCAGACGAAGTGCGACCAGAAGCGGTCGTACGAGCCGGGGCCCCACAGGATGTCGGCGTAGTTGTGGAAGCCGACGAACTCGTAGCTCGCCGGGATCTCGTTGACGCCGATCTTGCGGGCCACGTTGAGGCTGTTGGCGTCGGTGAGGGTGAGCCAGAGGCCCTCGACGAGCGGGTAGATCACCAGCGCGCCGAGCACCAGCACGACCGGGGCGATCATCGCGTAGGCGTACCAGTGCTTGGTGTAGGAGCGCTTGACGCGTTCCAGCAGGCCCGGACGCTGCTCGCGCTCCCGGCTGCCCTTGCCGGTGGCGCCCTGCACGGCGACTGACATCGTTCACACCTTCTCGGGGGGAATTCTCGGGGGGAGCCGACGGCCCGGCCCACCGGGGCGACGGGTGACAGGCGGGGACGGGCAGCGCTGCTGCTCGTCCGCCGTCATCCGTCGGTCGGCGGGCCGGACACAGGGACTACTTGGCGAAGCCCGGCAGGAGCTTGGCGTAGTCGGTGGAGACGGTGTTCAGCGCGTCCTGGGTGCCCGTGCCCTGGACGGCCTTGCCCAGGTTGGTGCCGAGCGAGGCGAACAGCGAGCTGTACTCGGGCAGTTCGGGACGCGGCTTGGCGCTGCTCAGCACGGCCTGGAAGCCGGCGATGCCCGGGTCGGCCTTGACGTCGGCGGTGAAGGCGTCGGAGCGGGTGGGCAGGGTGGAGTTCTTCTGGGCGATGAACGCCTGGCTCTCGGCCGAGGTCATGAAGGCCGCGAACTTCTCGGCGGCGGCCTTGTGGGCCTTGTCCGCGCCGGCGTAGACCGAGATGTTGTGGCCGCCGGTGGGGGCGCCGCCCTTGCCGGCGGAGCCGCTCGGGACGGCCGCGATGCCGAGGTTGTTCTTGTCGGCGAAGGCGGAGCCCTTGTAGATGTTGGTGATCTCCCAGGGGCCCTGGATGATCGCCGCGACCTTGCCGCTGTTGAAGGCGTCCATCATGTGCGCGTAGGCGTCGGTGGTGACGTCGGCCTTGACGGTGCCGGGCGCGGTGAACATCGACTTGTAGGTCTCGACGGCCTTGACGGCCTCCGGCGAGGCGATGGTGATCTTCTTGCCGGCGGCGTCGACGGTGTCGGTGCCCTCGCCGAACAGGAACGGCATCGCGTAGTAGCCGTCCGCGGCCTTCAGCCAGAAGCCGTCCACGCCGGCCTTCTCCTTGACGGCGGCGGCGTCGGCCTTCAGCTCGTCCCAGGTCTTCGGCGCCTCGGTGATGCCGGCCTTGGTGAACAGCTCCTTGTTGTAGAGCAGGCCGAGGGTGTCGGTCACCAGCGGCACGCCGTACAGCTTGCCCTCGTACTTGGCCTGCTGGATCAGGCTCGGCTGGAAGGCGGAGGTGTCGGCGACGGCCGGGGTGCCGTCCAGCGGCTCCAGGTAGCCGGCCTTCGCGAAGGCGGCGGTCCAGCCGACCTCGGAGCGGAACACGTCCGGAGCGCCCTTGGCCCCCATGGCGGTCTGGAGCTTGTTCTGCGCCTGGTCGAACGGCACGTTGACGAAGTCGACCTTGACGTTCGGGTTGGCGGCCTCGAACTTCTTGACGAGCTCCTGGTAGTTCGGCGCCTCGTTGGTGGCGTTCGAGGTGTCCCAGTACGTGAGGGTGACCGGCCCGTCGGCCTTGCCGTCGGAGCTGGAGCCGCTGCTGCTACAGGCAGCCATCGAGACCGCGAGGGCCACAACGAGGGCAGAGGCCGCGATGCCACGCCGCATGAGAACTCCTTGGGAGGGTGGGGGTGCCCGAGATGTTCGGAGGCAGGCGCATAATGGCTGCCTCGTGCCGACCGCACCGTTGCTGCCGTCGGGCTCGGGAAGGAAGTTAACAGCGGCGCAAGACGGACGGAAAGTCCTTGCAGAAAGTTTCTGCAAGAAACGGCGATCGTTACGCCCACGTGTCCTGGACGTTGCCGCACGGTAGTTGACAGCCGCGCCGATTGCCCCGGTACGCCCGATTCACCCATCCAGGGGCCGGCCGACGGAACCACCGTGCGTGGCCGAAAGCGGTCTGCAGCAGACTGGACGCATGCGAATCAGAGCCGTCACCAGGGACGAACTTCCACTGCTCGCCGAGCTGGAGCGGGCCGCCGGCGCACCCTTCGCCGCGATCGGCATGCCGGAGATCGCCGAGGACGAACCCCCGGCCCCGGAGGAGCTGGCGCACTACCTGGAGCGGGGCGTCGCCCTGCTCGCCGAGGCCCCCGACGGGAGCGTCGCCGCCTACCTGCTGGCCGAGCCGGTGGACGGCGCGCTGCACATCGAGCAGGTCTCCGTGCACCCCGACCACGCCCGCCGGGGCATCGGCCGGGCGCTGATCGAGCACCTCGCCGACACCACCGACGCCCCCGCGCTCACCCTCACCACCTTCGCCGACGTCCCCTGGAACGCCCCCTACTACGCCCGCTGCGGCTTCCGCCCGCTGGCCGGGGACGAGCTCACCCCCGGTCTGCGCGAGATCCGCCGCAAGGAGGCCGAGCACGGCCTGGACCGCTGGCCCCGGCTCTGCATGCGCCGGGACCTGGACACGCCCTAGTCGATCCCCAGCCGGAGCACCGTCGTCGAGCGGAACTCCTCCCCCGGACGCAGCTCCGTGCTGGGGAACGCCGGGTGGTGCGGGGAGTCCGGGAAGTGCTGGGTCTCCAGCGCGATCCCGGCGAACGGCCCGTACGGGACGCCGCTCGCGCCGGTGACCGCGCCCTGGAACTTGTTCGCCGTGTAGACCTGGATGCCCGGCTCGGTGGTCAGCACCTCCAGGGTGCGGCCGCTGACCGGGTCCTCCAGCAGCGCGGCCCGCGCCGGGCCGCCGTCCGCGGGCCGGGCCCGCAGCACCCAGTTGTGGTCGTAGCCGCCGGGCCCGGTCAGCTGGGGGTGCTCGTCGTGCACCGACTTGCCGATCGGGGTGGCCACCGTGAAGTCGAACGGCGTGCCGGCCACCGGCTCGGTCCGCCCGCACGGGATCTGCCGCTCGTCGGCCGGGGTGTACGCGTCGGCGTCCAGGGTGAGCAGGTGGCCGAGGACGTCGCCGCTGCCCTCACCCGCGAGGTTGAAGTAGGCGTGGTTGGTCAGGTTGACGACGGTCGGCCTGCTGGTGACGGCGCGGTAGGCGATCACCAGCTCGCCGGAGGCGTCCAGGGTGTAGGTGACGGTGACGTCCAGCGCGCCCGGGAAGCCCTGGTCACCGTCCGGGCTGTGCAGCGCCAGCCGTACCCCGCCGTCGACCGGCTCGGCCGTCCACATCCGGTGCGCGAAGCCGTCCGGGCCGCCGTGGATGGTCATGCCGCCGCCGGTCGGGGCGAGCTGGTGCTCCACGCCGTCGAGGGTGACCGACGAGCCGTCGATCCGGTTGGCGTACCGGCCCACCACCGTGCCGTAGTGCCGGGCCGGGCCGAGGATCTCGGACAACCGGTCGGTGGCGAGCAGCAGTTGGGCGGAGCGGCCGGAGCGGTCCGGTGCGCTCAGGGTGTGCAGGGTCGCGCCGAGGGTGAGCACGCTCGCCTCGTACGGACCGGCCGTGAGCGTCCAGCGCTCGATCGCGGCACCGGCGCCCGAGGGCTCCAGGGGTTCGTGCCGCACGCTGGTGGCCTCGTTCGCCATTGGCCTGCTCCTCACTGGCGGCCGCGTCGCACCGCGGGCGCCCGGTTCCGGGTCCGTCGAGGGGGCGCCGCGGCGGCCCCGTGTTCGTCAGCCTAGCGACGGCGGTGGCAGCGGGGGCGCTTCTGCGGACCTGCGCGCCGCCCGCCGCCCCCGGGCGCTCTCCACGACCGCCGGCCGCCGGGCGGCCGTGGAGGGCGCCGGGCGGCCGTGGAAGGCGCCCGGCGTCCCGTCCTGCGCCCGGCACCTGACACCGCACCCGGCGGCGACCGGTCCTTCAGTCCTCCGGGTCCTCCAGCGGGCCCGCGTCCCGCTGCTGCTGCGGCAGCCCGAGCGCCGAGGCCAGGCCGTCCGGCCCGCTGCCCGCCTTGCGGTAGACCGCCGCCAGCCGGCGGTTGACCAGGCCGATCGGCACCCCGAGCTCGTCGGCGATCCGCTGCGGCGGCACGCCCTGCACGGCCCGCTTGGCGACGTCCCACTCCGCGCTGCTGAGCGTGTCGATGGTCTCCCCGAAGTCGCGCAGTCCCAGCCGGTTGGGCCGCAGGCCGTAGTTGGCCAGCTCTCGCCGGGCCCGGTCGACCAGCCCCTCCGCGGAGCAGTGCTGGGCCAGCTCGATGCCCTGGTACAGGTACTCCTGGGCGTCGTCCAGGCGTCCGACCCGGCGCAGCGCGGCGCCGAGGTCGACCAGCGCGACGGCGTGCTCGTAGCCGGCCGGGGACTGCCCGAGGTGCGCCACGGCGTCCTCCAGCAGTTCGACCGCCGCCTGGCCGTCCTCGATCCGGGCCTGCAGGCGCAGCGCGCTGCCGATCGCCGAGGCGGTGCCGAAGGCGCGGGCGTCCCGGACCGCCCGCTGGGCGTATTCGCGGGCGCGCTCGGGCTCGTCGCTCGCGATCGCGATGCCGAGGTGGCCGGCCCAGGGCGCCCAGACGGTGTTGTGCCAGCCCCGGGCCCCCAGCTGGGCGCCGGCCTCGGTGAGCGCGGCGGCCGCGCCCGCGTACTTCTCCTTGGCGACCAGCAGCTTGCCGTACAGCGAGGCCGCGTCCGGCAGCACCATGGCCGTCGAGTGGTACGGCGGGTGGAAGCCGAACTCGTTGGCCAGGTTCCAGGCCTCGTCGACCCGGCCGCGGGCGATCAGGGTGTCGACCAGCACGCCGATCGCGTCCCAGGCCAGCGGCAGCTTCTCCCCGATCCGCTCGGAGATGCGGTACGCCCGGCGCAGGAAGTCCTCGGCCTCGGCGAGCAGGCCGCGGCGGAACCGGGCCAGGCCCATCAGGAAGTAGGCGAAGCCCCGGTGGGCGCCGCTCCAACCGGCGATCTCGAACTGGATGATGGCGTCCGCGGCCAGCCGTTCGGCCTGGGCGATGCGGTCGTTGTAGATGTACGTCAGGCCGAGCATCGAGGGCAGTTCGAAGCCCCAGGTGGTGTCGGTCCAGCCGAGGCCCTTGGGCAGTCGGCCGCCGTCCAGGACCTCGTCGGCGAGCGCGAGCGCGTCGGCGGAGGGCGCGCCGCGCAGGGTGAGGTCCCAGGCGCGCATGGCGAGCACGGCCCGGTCGGCGGCCTCCCGTCCGCGCAGGCTCCGGCACATCTCGCCGAGCCGGGCGGAGCGGCCGGGGCCGTCCTCCTCGGACTTGCGGAAGGCGTGCCACATGAACGAGGCGGCCTGGAGCCGCTGGCGCCCGGCCGGGTCGGCGGTCTGCCGGGCCTCCTCCTCGCAGACCACGGCCGCCTGGCCCAGCTCGCCGCTGTGGGCGAGGACCTCGGAGAGCCGGAAGGTGGCGTCCACGCGCAGTTCGGGGCGCAGCGGCACCTCGTCGGGGTCGAGGGCCAGCTTGAGCTGGTTGACGGTGGCGACCGGGTCGGTGAGCAGTGCGGAGCAGCCGAGTTCGTACAGCACCTCGGCCTTGACCTCGTCGGCGGGCGGCTCGTTGAGCGCGCGGTGCAGACAGCGCTGGGCGGCTTCGGGGGCGCCGATCAGCTGGTGTTCGACGGCGGCGCGGCGCAGCTTCTTGACGATCCGGTCGTCGCCCTCGCCGGAGTGGGTCTCGACCAGGTGGCGGGAGGCGGCGAGCAGGCCGAGTCCGGCGTTCTCGATCTCGGCCGCGGCGATGCCGTGCATGCCGAGGCGGGTGGCGTCCGGCATGGTGTTGTAGATGGAGCTGGCGATCAGCGGGTGGACGAACTCCAGGTTCCCGTTGGGGGTCTGGGTCAGCACGCGCTGCTTGCGCAGCTGCTTGATGGAGTCGCGGGCGCCCTCGGTGCTCTGGGTGGAGATCCGGGTGGCGAGGTCGACCCGGATGTCGGTGCCCAGCATCGCGCAGGCCCAGGCGAACCGCAGGGTGCTGGCGCCGAGCCGGTCCAGCCAGCTCTTGAGGGTCATCCCGGTGGCGTCGACGGCGAGTTCGCGCAGCTGCCGGGAGTTCTCCTCGACCGGTTCGAGCTCCTGGTCGCGGACCTGGTCGAGCAGGGCGTTGGCCTCGAACGGGTTGCCGTTGACGACGTTCCAGAACTCGTAGCAGAACGCGTCCTCGGCCTTGTCGCCGAGTTCGGCGCGGATCATGTCGGTGACGGAGCTGAGGGTGAGCCGGTTGAGTTCGTGCTTGCGGCCCTTGAGGTCCAGGACGTCCCGGCGGAACTCCTGGGTCTCGGTGGGCCAGTCGTTCTCGTCCTCGCGGAAGGCGAAGACGAGCAGGACGGGAAGTTCACTCGATCGGATGGCGAACTTGGTCAGCCAGGAGAGTGACTCCCCGTCCGCCCAGTGCAGGTCGTCGACGATCATCACCATCGGCGCGCGGCGGGGTGCGAGCTGGGTGAGGACGTAGTCGAGGCCGTCGCGCACGCCCTGCGGGTCGAGGCGGCGGGCGCCGGCCTTGGGCTGCTTGAGGCCCATGGCCGGTCCGACGACCTCCTCCCAGGTGCCCATGACCTGGCTGAACACCTCGGGCTGGAGGTCGCTCAGTACGGGCTGGAGCAGTTGGCGCAGGACGTGGTACGGCTCCTTGAACTGCCGTTCACCGCCTCGGGCGAAGAGCACGGTGGCGCCGTCGCGGAGCTTGGCGAGCCGCCGGACCTCGTGCAGCAGGCTGGTCTTGCCGATGCCGGGGCGGCCGGAGAAGGTGAGCAGGTCGCCGATCTCGGTGCCGCCTGCGGCGAAACCGCGGCAGAGCCGGTCCACGGCGGCCTCCACCGAGCGCAGTTCGGCGTCGCGGTCGCGCAGCCGGACCCGTGGCGCGGTGCCGTCGCCGTCGCGGACGGAACCAGAACCCGCCCGAATTGCGTTCTCCTGCTCGGTCACCGTCGCGCCTCCGCCTCGCCCACTCGCGTCACAGCTCCATCACTGCGTGGAGCCGAGGGTAGCGCCGCTCGGGCCTCCCCGTGGGGCATTCGTGCAGGCTGGGGCGGACGGTGAGGGTTTGGAGGGCCTGCCACGGGCAATTGCCCTATATCCCTAACGTCCGATCATTACATCAGATACCCTACGGCCTTCGAGGCGCAGATGATCTTGCGAAAACCACCGCCCCTGTCCGCGTCTCGCCGCGTCAACTCCCCCCACCGAAAGTGCTCGAACAAAAAGCGCCCCCACCCTCCGCTGCACCGGGAGTCCGATGTCTGACGACACCTCACTTCAGATTCCGTTCCCGCACCGCCGCAGTCCGCACGGACCGCGCGCCACCGCACTGCACAGGGACTGGCTGATCCGCCACCCGCTGCTGCCCGACGCCGACCACCCCGGCTACGCGCACTGGGAGGTGGTGGACCTCGCCGCGCTCGGCTATCCGGACGCCGGCCCGGACGAACTCGCCCTGGCAGCCGACCTGATGGGGTTCTACTTCCTCTTCGACGACCAGTTCGACGGCCCGCTCGGCCGCTGCCCCACCGAAGTCGCCCCGATCTGCGAACGCCTGATCGCCGTCCTGCACGGCGCCCGCCCCGACCAGGGATCCGCGGTCGAGACCGCGTTCGCCGACCTGTGGAACCGCAGCGTGCAGGGCATGCCGGCCCGCTGGCAGGCCCGCGCCGCCTACAACTGGGAGTACTACTTCGCCAGCCACCCGGCCGAGGCGGCCGGGCGGATCTCCACCCGGCCACCGGACCGGGACGGCTACCTGGAACTCCGCCGGGGCACCGCGGCGATGGAGACCATCTTCGACATGGTCGAACGCCTGGGCCAGTTCGAGGTCCCGGCCGCCGTGCTGCACCACCCGGTGCTGCGCCAACTCCGCCAGCTGGCGGCCGACATACCGTCACTCAGCAACGACGTGCGCTCCTACCCGCTGGAGGCACCGCGCGGGGACGTGAACAACCTGGTCATGATCGTCCAGCGGGAGCGGCGCTGCTCGGCCGAGGAGGCCTGCGCGGCGGTCATCGCCGAGGCCCAGCTGATGGTCGACCGCTGCGCCGAGCTGCGCGACCGACTCCCGGACGTGCACCGCGAGTTGGGCCTCTCGCGGATCGAACGGACGATCGCCGAGCGGTACGCGGACGGGCTGCTCACCTGGCTGGCCGGCTACCTCAGCTGGGAAGCCCGCACCGGCCGGTACCACGCGGTCTGACCGGAGCGCGTCCGCCAGTCGCGCGCCCGGGCGCGCGGCGGCGCGCCCCGAGTGTGCCGCCCCGGTCACGCGGCGGCGTGCGGCGGCACGCCGCGGGGGCCGTCCGGCCGACGCACTGCGGCGCGCGGCGGCATTTCCCGGGAGCGGCCCCGGCCGGTGCACGGCGGCGCGCGGCGGCACGCCGCGGGGACGCGGCCGCACCGCGCGCCCCGCAGTGATCCGGCCCCGGCGCACCCGCGGCGATCCGGGCCCTGCGTACCCGCGGTGGCCGAACCGGGACACCCGCGGCAGCACCTCCGGACGTCCAGCGGTGCGCCCCGGAACGGCGGGAAAGGCACCCTCCGTACGGGGACGGCGTACGGACCGTAGCCGCGCCCGGCGCCCGAGGGCTATCGTGCTCGGCGGCGGGCGCCCCCACGGGCGCCGGTCCGATTGCGTGTCCGACCCCTCCCGCCGGACCGCCCCAGGCCGGGCGGTCCGGCGCGCCGCCCGTGGCCCCGGCCGTACCGGGTGGCGCCCGACGCAGCGAGGAGACACCGAGCATGACGGTCTACCAGCCCCCCGGCACCCCCGGCAGCATCGTCGCCTACCGCTCCCGGTACGAGCACTGGATCGGCGGCGGATGGACGCCCCCGGTGCGCGGCGAGTACTTCGGCAACCCGACCCCGGTCACCGGCGAGGTCTTCACCGAGGTCGCCCGCGGCACCGCCGAGGACATCGAGGCCGCCCTGGACGCGGCCCACGCCGCCGCCCCCGCCTGGGGCCGCACCCCGGCGGCCGAGCGGGCGCAGGTCCTGCTGCGGATCGCCGACCGGATCGAGGCCAACCTGGAGCAACTGGCCGTCGCGGAGAGCTGGGAGAACGGCAAGCCGGTGCGCGAGACGCTGGCCGCCGACCTCCCGCTCGCCGTCGACCACCTGCGCTACTTCGCCGGGGCGCTGCGCGCCCAGGAGGGCGGCATCTCCCAGCTGGACGAGGACACCGTGGCGTACCACTTCCACGAGCCGCTGGGCGTGGTCGGCCAGATCATCCCGTGGAACTTCCCGATCCTGATGGCGGTCTGGAAGCTCGCCCCGGCGCTCGCGGCCGGCAACGCGGTGGTGCTCAAGCCCGCCGAGCAGACCCCGGCCTCGGTGCTGCTGCTCGCCGAGCTGACCGCCGACCTGCTGCCGCCCGGCGTGGTCAACATCGTCACCGGCTTCGGCGAGGAGGCCGGCGCCCCGCTCGCCGCCAGCACCCGGGTCCGCAAGGTCTCCTTCACCGGCGAGACCACCACCGGCCGGCTGATCGCCCGCGCGGCGGCCGACAACCTGATCCCGGTCACGCTGGAGCTCGGCGGCAAGAGCCCCAACCTGTTCTTCGGGGACGTCGCCGCCGCCTCGGACGCCTTCTACGACAAGGCCGTCGAGGGCTTCGCGATGTTCGCCCTCAACCAGGGCGAGGTCTGCACCTGCCCCAGCCGCGCGCTGATCGACTCCGCGGTCTACGAGCGGCTGCTCGCCGACGGCCTGGAGCGGGTGCGGGCGATGCGCCAGGGCGACCCGCTGGACACCGACACCCAGGTCGGCGCCCAGGCCAGTGTCGAGCAGCTGAAGAAGATCCTCTCCTACTTCGAGATCGGCCGGGACGAGGGCGCCAAGGTCCTGGTGGGCGGCGAGCGGGCCGACCTCGGCGGCGCGCTCGCCGGCGGGTACTACGTGACGCCGACGGTCTTCGAGGGCGACAACTCGATGCGGGTCTTCCAGGAGGAGATCTTCGGCCCGGTCGTCTCGGTCACCCGCTTCGACGGCTTCGACCAGGCCGTCGCCCTCGCCAACGACACCCAGTACGGGCTCGGCGCGGGCGTCTGGACCCGCGACCTGAACACCGCCCACCGGGCCGGACGCGCCATCCAGGCGGGCCGGGTCTGGACGAACTGCTACCACGCCTACCCGGCCCACGCGGCCTTCGGCGGCTACAAGAACTCCGGCATCGGACGGGAGAACCACAAGTCGCTGCTGGAGCACTACCAGCAGACCAAGAACCTGCTGGTCAGCTACTCCCCCGACGCGGTCGGCTTCTTCTAGGCCCGGCTCCGGACCGGATTCCCGGGGCAGCCGCTCCGAGCCCGGTACCAGCCCCGGCTCCAGGCGCCGGAAGCGGAGCGGGAGGCCCACCAGGACCTCCCGCTCCTCGCCACTCCCCGTGGCGGGCTCCGGGGCGATTCGCCTGTCCCGGGGATCAAAGCACATCAATGCGGCCAATTCCCCGACGCGCCGCCGACATGCCCGGACGGCCCGCGCGAAAGCCGTAGACAGGACTCCCCGACCCTCTCCTCAACAGGGAGTCCCGCGTGACCATCGCCCCCGCGAAACTCAGCGACCCGACCGTCCGCGCCTTCGTCACCGCGATCAACGCGGGCGACCGCGAGGCCTTCTTCGCGCTGCTCACCCCGGACGCGACCATGTCCGACGACGGGTCCGAGCGCGACCTGGCGGACTGGGTCGACCGGGAGATCTTCGGCCCGAACGGCCGGATCGCCGTCCAGACCGAGTCGAACGGCGGCCACGGGCTGGTCGCCGAGTTCACCAACGACACCTGGGGCACGATGCGCACCGCCTGGCGCTTCACCGTCGACGGCGGGAGGATCCACCGCTTCGAGACCGGCCAGGCCTGAGCCGTTCAGGACCGGCCAGGCCTCAGCCGTTCGAACCCGGCCGGGCCCGGGCTACCGGTCCAGCCCCAGGCACCCCCGCACCGCGCGGATCAGGTTCCGCGAACGGACGTCCCCGGTGACGCCCGGCTGCATGCCGTTGGTGACGTAGCCGAAGCCCAGCCCGAGGTCGGGGTCGGCGAAGCCCAGCGAACCGCCCCGGCCCGGGTGGCCGAAGCTCGCCGGGGAGGCCATCGGCGCGGTCGGGCCGTGCCGCCAGAAGCCCAGGCCGAAGGTCGAGTTGACGACCAGCACCCGGTCCGGCCCGATCACCGCCGGCCCGACCGCGCGCGCCAGCACCTCGGGGCCGAGCAGCGGCGGCAGCAGCGCGCCGGAGCCGTCCGGGCGGTCGGCCGCACCGATCAGCGCCGCGTAGAACCGGGCCAGCGACCGGGCGGTGCCGATGCCGCCGGCACCGGGGATCTCGGCGGCCTGCACCGCCGGGTCGTTGAGGTCCACGCCGGGGCGCACCGAGGCGAAGGACCGGGCGGTCAGCGAGGCCGGGTCCTGGTAGGCGTCCCGGACGGCCTGCTTGGGCCGCAGCCGCAGTCCGCTCGGACCGGTCCTGGCGGCCTCCGGGGCCGGCAGGTCGACCAGCTTGCCGACCCTGGAAGCGGCGCCGGCCGGCAACCCGATCCACAGGTCCAGCCCGAGCGGCCGGGCGATCTCCTCGGCGAAGTACTGGCCCGTCGTCCGGTCGCTCACCCGCCGCACCACCTCGCCGACCAACCAGCCGAAGGTGTACGGGTGGTAGCCGTGCGCGGTGCCGGGTTCCCAGGCGGGAGCCTGGGCCGCGACGGCGGCCGCCGCACGCTCCCAGGTGAGCACGTCCTCCAGCCGCAGCGGCACGTCCAGCGCGGGCACCCCGGCCTGGTGCGAGAGCAGCCAGCTCACCGGCACCCGGCCCTTGCCGGCCGCCGCGAACTCCGGCCAGTAGGACGCCGCCGGGGCGTCCAGGTCGAGCAGGCCGCGTTCGGCCAGCAGCAGTGCGGTGGCCGCGGTCAGGCCCTTGGTGACCGAACGCAGCACCTGCGCGGTGTCCGCCGTCCACGGCACCGCGGGCGCAGGCCGGCCGCCGACCTCCGGCCGGGCGTCGCCGCCCCAGAGGTCGACCACCTTGCGGCCGCGCACGTACAGGGCGAAGGCCGCGCCGAGTTCGCCGTAGTCGGTGAAGTTCCGTGCGAAGGCCGCCCGCACCGGCTCGAACCCTTCGGCCGTCTCGCCCCAGATCTCCACCACTGCGCGCCGTCCTCGACCAGTTCCGCTACGTCTCGTGCCACTCGTGTTCGCCGTTGATCTTCTTCGATCGAATCCGTTCGAATCAAGCCTCGAAACCCTAACCTGTCCCCCATGACCAACCCTGCCGAGGAACTGCTGGACATCGTCGACGAGCACGACCGCGTGATCGGGACCGCCCTGCGCGGCGAGGTGTACCGGCGCGGACTCACCCACCGCTGCGTCTTCATCCTGGTCCGCGACCCGTCCGGGCGGATCTTCGTCCACCGCCGCACCGACACCAAGCTGTTCGCCCCCGGCGCGTACGACATGTTCGTCGGCGGCGTGGTCGGCTCCGGCGAGACCTACCCCGAGGCCGCCGTCCGCGAGGCCGAGGAGGAGCTCGGCGTCCACGGCATCGCCCCACGCCCCCTGTTCAAGTTCCTCTTCGAGCAGGACCGGCTCTCCTGGTGGTGCGACCTGTACGAGGCCGAGTGGAACGGCCCGGTCTCCCCCCAGGAGTCCGAGGTCGCCTGGCACGCCTGGCTCACCCCCGCCGAACTCGCCGACCGGCTCACCCGCGACGCCTTCGTCCCCGACGGCGTCGAGGCCTACCGCCGCTACCTGGACTTCCGGTCCGCGTAGGGCCCGTCCCGCGGACCGCTCCCCGGGTCCGCGACCTCGGGCTTCGCGGCCCGCCGTGGCCCCGGCCACGGCGGGCCCCTGGCTCCACCGGCGGGCCCTCGACGAACTAGGGTGGCGCGCATGGCCTCCCGTACGCCGCCTTCGACGGCCGACCCCGCAGCACGGACCTCCGCATCCGCCCGGGCGGCGGGCGAGAAGCCGCGGCGGCGGCTGAGCGTGGACGAGCGGCGGGAGCAACTGATCGCCGTGGCGCTGGAGCTGTTCAGCCGGCGGCCGCCGGAGGAGGTGTCGATCGACGACATCGCCGCCGCCGCGGGTGCCTCCCGGCCGCTGGTGTACCACTACTTCCCCGGCAAGCAGGCGCTGTACGAGGAGTCGCTGCGGCGGGCCGGGCAGGAGCTGTCGGCCCGGTTCGAGGAGCCCCTGGAGGGGCCGCTCTCGGAGCGGCTGCACCGGGTGATGGGCCGCTACCTGGACTTCGTGCAGAGCCACGGGCCGGGCTTCGCCGCACTGCTGCGCGGCGGCTCGGTGTCGGCCAGCGCGGACACCACGGCGGTGATCGACGAGGTGCGCCGGGCCGCCCAGGCTCAGATCCTGACCCACCTGGCGATCCCCGCGCCGAGCATCGGGCTGCGGCTGACCGTCCGGGCCTGGATCGCCAACGCCGAGATCACCTCGCTGGAGTGGCTGGCCGACCGCTCGGTACCGCTGGAGGAGCTCCAGCTGCACCTGGTGCAGGAGTTCGTCGCGGCGCTCACCCTCACCGCCGCCCGTGAGCCGGCCCTCGCGACCGAACTGGCCTCCTTCCTGGCCGACGAGCACCCGGACGGCCCGACCGGACGCCTGGTGCGGGACCTAGCGGGGCTGTTCGCCGTACCGGGGATCGTCGAGGCGGTCACCGCGCTCGCCGCCGGCGGCTCTGACGACGGGGCCGCGCAGGCCGACGGTGCCGCACAGGCCGCCGGGGCCGCCACCGAGTGACCGGCGCGGTCGACGGGGCGGTCACCGGGCGGTCGTCCGAGCGCCGCCGATGTCACCGCCGCGGCGGGCGTCCGAGTGATCATCGGGTGATCCTGCGGTTCGGTGAGGACGGTGGGCTCTGATAGGAATGAGCCGGGATCTGACGGCACGCCGCCGCGGCCGGGCCGGTCCCACCCGAACCACCGACGGCAGACGGAGCAGAGCGGGGGGCTCACCAGGTGACCCAGGACGTCCAGTTCAGCGTGGAGGCCAATCCCTTCGCGGCAGCGGAGCAGGTCTGCGCGACCCTCGGCACCCTCACCGACGCCCTCTTCGACGAGCACACCTCGCGTCACCCGGCGGCCTCGCTGAGCGCCCTGCGGGCGGTCGGACACCCCTCCGCCGAGGCGCTGTTCAGCCTGCCGCTGGCCCCCAACGGACCGGTGCACACCGCGCTCGACCGGCTCGGCACGGTGACCACCGCGGGCACCGCCCGACCGGGCACCGGCGCGCGGCTCACCGACCGGGTGGTCACCGCGCTCCAGACCCGGTACGGCGGCGGCGCGGTGCGCGGTGCCGTCGCCGACCGGGGCACCACCTCGGCCGCGCTGTTCCAGCTCCCGGTGACCGGCGAGTTCGCCGACGCCAAGCTGCGCCCCCCGTTCGCCCCCGCGCTGGCCGCGCTGGCGGCCGGGCAGCAGACCCGGCAGCCGGTCGAACTGCCCACGGGCGCGGGCGCCGAGGTCCGACTGGTCGTACCGCCGGGCTTCCACGCGCTGACCTCCCCCGGCGGTCCGCCCGGCGTCTCCGCCCGTGCGGTGCCCCCGCTGCCCGAGGGCGCGGAGCGGGGCGACGGCGCCGCCCCGGCCACCGTGGCGGCCGCCGAGGAGCTGGCCCGGCACCTGGCCGAGGTCGCCGAGGAACTGTTCAGCGCCACCGGTCCGGAGCCGCGGCGCGACTTCGCGGTGATCTCCGCCACCCTGTCCGACCTGATCCGCGACGCGGGCGTCGTGTACGCCGGGGTCTGCGCCCTGGAACTGGACGACCGCACCTCGGACGCCGCCCTCGTCGTCTCGCTCGCCCGGCACCCGCTGCCGATCACCGCGCTCGCCACCGAACTGGCCACCGTCCGGCGGCACGCCGAGGTGTGGACCGTCCTGCTGCCGGCCGGGCCGGCCGCCGTCCTGGTCGAGGGCCGGACCGTCCCGGTCCCCGGACCGCTGGCCGCCGACGGGCAGCGGCGCTGGGTGGTCACCTCGGCCGTCCAGGCCTTCGTACCGCTGCCGGACGGCGGGACGGTGCTGTGCGTCCAGCTCTCCACGGCGCGGCCGGAGGACTGGGAGCTGTACACGGAGGCGTTCGCGGAACTGCTGAAGAGCATCCAGTTCGGCTGGGACGGCGTGCCGGCTCCGGGCGCTGTCGCAGCCGCAGCCGCCGTTCCGGTCGCCCCGCCGAGCACCGTCCCGGCCCAGGCGCCCGCTCCGGCCCCGACTGCGCCTCCCGCGCCGACGCAGGCTCCGGCCGCCGTCGAGGAGGACCCGCAGGAGGTGCCGGTACACCTGCGCGGCACTCCGGTACGGATACCGCCCGCGGACTTCAACCCCTTCGCGCCGGTCGCCGAGGTCCCCGCCGCCGGTGGGGACGACGCGGCGCCCGATGCCGCGGACGGCCCCAAGGGCACCCCGGTGATGGTCCCGCCGCCGGACTTCAACCCCTTCTCCATGGAAGGCATCCCGGACGTGTCGGGCGACGCGCCGGCGACCGAGCCCGCCTCGGCCGCTCCGGTCGCCGACCCGTTCGGCACCACGGTCACGGCCGAGCAGAAGGCCGACCCGTTCGGCACCACCCTGCCCGCCCAGGGCCCGGCCGTCCCGCCGCCACCTTCGACCCCGCCCACCATCCCGGCCCAGGCCCCGCCCGTCGCGGCGGAAGCTGCGGCGCAGGGTCCGGAGCGGCAGGGGGACGCGGAGGAGCCGACCCCGAGCAAGGGCACCCCGGTGATGGTCCCGCCGCCGGACTTCAACCCCTTCTCCATGGAAGGCATCCCGGACCTGCCGGCGGACGAGCCGGAGGCGGCGGACGAGGCGGAGGCCGAGCCGACGAGCCGCCCGTTCGGCTGAGCCGGAGTCGGGGAGCTGCTGCGCGCCTGGACCGTGGCGAACAGGTGACAGCTGACAGATTTCAGATTTCAGCGAACGAAATCTGAAATCTGTTACCTGTCAGCTGTCAGCTGTCAGCTGTCAGTCGTCCCCTGTCACTTGTTCGCCGAGCCCGCCAGCCCGCCGCCCCCACCGCCCCGCTGCTCGATCAGCAGCCCGATCCCGTCCAGCATCCGCGCCATCCCGAATTCGAACAGCGCCTCCAGTCCCAGGTCGATCTCCGGCCCCCGGTTCAGCGCGTCGAACATCGGGAACCGCTCCGGATCCGCCATCAGCCGCTCGTGGTCCTCGCCCTCCACCCGGTCCATCCACTCCTCCGCGGACAGCCCGCTGTCCTGTTCGGCCTGCGCCTCCCGCTCGAAGTGGACGGCCAGCCCGCACACGAACGCCGCCAGGGCGACGGACGCCTGGGCCATCTCCTCCCAGCTCAGCCCCCGCCCCGCCAGAACGGCGATCGACCGCTCGGTGTGCAGCGCGGCGTCCGGCGCCAGCACCGGCCGGGTGAAGGACATCGTGGAAGCCAGCCACGGGTGCCGCCGGTAGATCCGCCACTGCACGCGCGCGACCGTCTCCAGCCCCTCCCGCCAGTCCGACGCCGGCGGCTCGGGCAGTGGCTGCTCGCCGAACGCCACGTCCATCATGAGGCGCAACAGGTCGTCCTTGCCCGGCACATGACGGTAGAGCGACATCGTCGCGACGCCGAGATCGGTCGCGACCCGGCGCATCGACAGCGCCGCCAGCCCCTCCTGGTCGGCCACCCGGACGGCCGTCGCCACGATCCGCTCCCGGGTGAGGTCGCGCTCGCCGCCCGCCCGGACCCGCCGCACCCCGGTCGACTCCGCCTCCGGCCGCGCCTCCCGCCGCGACGCAGGCTCCGGAGCCTGCTCCGGCATCCGCTCGGCCGTCCGCTGCGACGCCCGCGGCGACACCCGCCGGGATTCCCGGGACCGTCCGGCCGCCGGAGCCGGCTCCCCGGCCACCACCGTGCCCACCCCGGGCACGGCCCGTACCAGCCCCTCGTCCCGGAGCCGGTTCAGCACCTTGGTCGCGGTGGCCATCGCGACGCCCCACTCCCGGGTGATCCGCCGGGTGGACGGCACCCGCGCCCCCGGGGTCAACTCCCCCGCCACGATGCGCCGTCGGAGCTCGGCCGCGATCCGCTCCGAGGGGCTCCCGCTCCCAGCCACCAACCCCACCACCCACCTGCCGCTCAACTGCCCCAGTGACGACGGGCGTTGAGGCGCATCGCACCAGCCACCGGCCGTCGCCGCCCAATTCGACCGCGATCCGGTCGAACCCGGCCCGATCCGCCCGGTCCGCCCGATCCGGATCCGCCCTCAGCCCGCCCGCCGGGCCAGGTGCACCACGTCCGGCACACCCCGGGCCACCGGGACCTCGTGGGTCACCACGTCCGAGAACCCCACCGCCCGCAGCGCCTCCTCGAAGGCCGACGACGGCTGCGCACTCCACACCGCCAGCACTCCGCCCGGCCGCAACCGGCGCCACAGCACCGCGAGCCCGTCCGCGCCGTACAGCCCGTCGTTGGACTCGGTGACGGTCCAGTCCGGCCCGTTGTCGATGTCCAGGCAGAGCGCGTCGTAGCGCTCGCCGTCCGTCGCCGCGAGGTACTCCAGCAGGTCGGTGTGGAGCACCTCGACCCGCTCGTCGTCCAGCGCACCGCCGGAGAAGGCGCCGAGCGGGCCGGTCCGGTGCCAGTCGATGATCGCGGTCTCCCGCTCGACGACGGCGATCCGTCCCCAGCGCGGCTCGGCCGCCGCGTACGCCAGCGAGAAGCCGACCCCCAGGCCCCCGATCAGCACCGACGGCCGCCCGACCCGGCCGTCCTGCGCAGCCCCGCCGGCCGTACGGTCAAGTTCGTCCAGCGCCGCCTGGATCAGCAGCCGCTCCGAGCGCCCGTCGGCGGTGTCCATCAGGAAGCAGCCGTTGGCGATGATCTCGAAGTCCCGACCGCGTTGCCGGAGCACCACCTCGCCGTACGGGCCCTCCCGTCGGTCGAGCGTGACGACGGCCTCCTGGCCGTCGCGTTCGGGCAGTGCGGTGATCATCCGTCCCCCTTGGCGGACTCGGGCGAACCCGGGCGAACTCGGCTGTGGGCCGCCGCCCCCGTACGGGCGGGCGGGCACCCGCCCGACAATAGCCGAGTCCGCCTTCCGGTCCGTCAGGTCGTGACCAGCACCCCCGCGTACGAGACACCCGCGACGACCACCCAGGATCCGAGCCCGAGCAGGGCGATCCGCCCGCCGGTACGGGCCATGGTCGGCAGGTGCACCGCACTGCCGAGGCCGAACAGCGCCGCGGCCAGCAGCAGTCCCTGGGCGTCCGCGGCCAGCGAGAGCACCCGCTCGGGCAGCACCCCGGTGGTCCGCAGGACGATCATCGCGAGGAACCCCGCCACGAACAGCGGCACGATCGGCGGACGGCTGCCGGCCCTCACCGCCTTCCCGCCCGACGCCGAACCCGCCCCGCCCGACGCCGAACCCGCATCCGCGGCCCCCGTCGGATCCTCCACCGGCCCCGCCGCCGAAGCCGCCGGCCGCGCCGCCCGCAGGTTCCGCCGCACCGCCACGGCCACCCCCGCGACCAGCGGCGCCAGCAGCACCACGCGCATCAGCTTGACCAGCACCGCCTCCCGCAGCGCCCCGGCCCCGCCGGTCTGCGCGGTGGCGACCACCTGCCCGACGTCGTGCACGCTCGCCCCGACCCAGCGCCCGAACTCCAGCTCGCCGAGCCCCAGCGGCTGCTGGAGCAGCGGCAGCACGGCGATCGCCAGCGTCCCGCACAGGGTGACCAGCGCCACCGAGGCCGCGACGTCCTCCTCCTCACTGCCCGCCGCCTGGCTGACCGCGCCGATCGCCGAGGCCCCGCAGATCGAGTAGCCGGTGGCGACCAGCAGCGGCTGGTCCCCCGGCAGGCCGAGCCGCCGGCCCAGCCAGAGCGTGCCCCCGAAGGTGGCCGCGACCACCGCGAGCACCATGGCGACGGTGGCCCAGCCGAGGCCGAGCACGTCGTCCAGGCTGAGTTTGAGCCCGAGCAGCACGATCCCGAGCCGCATCAGCCGCTTCCCGGCCGTGGACAGTCCCGGCCGGGCGACCCCGCGGACCACCGGGCGCAGCCCTGGCAGGTGGGCCGCGACCATGCCGAGCACGACGGCGGCGGTGAGTTCGGGCACGGCCGGCACCAGCGCGTGGATGCCGAGTGCGGCGGCCACCCCGAGGGCCGCGAGCAGCAGCCCGGGGGCGTCCCCGCGCATCGGGGGCAGGGAGCGGGTACGGGCGGCGCGGTGCCGGAGGGTCAGTGCCACGCCGCGCTCACTGCTGCTGGTCGGCGGGCAGCCGGTAGACCCGCCGGATGCTGGTGCCGAGCCGCGAGACGTCCGCGCCGTAGACGTGGATGGAGATCGCCGTGCTGCTGCAGGAGTTGCGCACCAGGTGGATGTCGCCGGGCGGGGCGAAGGCGGCCACGGTACCGGCCGGGCCGACCACGTGCTCGGTCTCGACCAGCCGGGCGGTGGAGCCGTCGGAGACCAGCCGGTAGCGGGTCTCGCTCTCCTGCCCCTGGTGGACGCCGGCCACGCACCACGAGACGTGGTCGTGGATCGGGGTCTGCTGCCCGGGCAGCCAGACCAGGGCGACGACCGAGAAGCTGCCGTCCTCCTCGGCGTGCAGGACGTGCTGGCGGTAGCGCTGCGGGTCGCCCTCGCGATGGGCGGGCGCGAGCAGCGCGTCGGGCCCGTCCTGGTCTGCGTGCAGGTACGGGGCGAGGCGCTCGCCGACCAGGTAGGCGGTGAGCTCCGGCGGGAGCCCGCGGTCCACGACGGCGCGGATCTCACTGATCAGCGCGGTCATCCGCTCGGTGAGCCGGTCGGTGCCGACCGTGGCTGAGGGTGTCATGCCATCAGGTTCGAACCTACCGACCTATCAGGTCCAAGGAGGGTTCCTAAGCGACCTCCCCACTCACGCTTATACGTCAGCGTCGGGTCAGCCCCCAGCCGTCGCCGGATCAGCGCCCCGGCCGTCGCCGGTCAGCCCCCAGCCGTCCTCGGTCAGCCCCCAGGCCGTCGACCGTCAGCACCCGACCCGGCTCGCCGCCGCCTGCCGCAGATGGTCCAGCACCAGCCCGGTGGCCGGGATCCGGCGGTGCTCGCGCAGCACGTACGCGCTCACCTGCCGCCGCAGGTGCGGTTCGGCGGCCCGCCCGGTGACCTTGCGGTGGCACATGAAGGAGAGCACCAGCGCCGGCATCAGCGCGATCCCGACCCCGGCGGCGACCAACGACTGCACCGCGAGGTTGTCGTCCGTGGAGAACACGATGTCCGGCGCGAAGCCCTCCTCCGCGCAGACGTGCAGCAGGTTGGCCCGGCAGCGCGGACAGCCGGCGATCCAGCGTTCGCCGCCGAGGTCGGCCAGCCGGACGGCGTGCCGGCGGCCGAGCGGGTGCCCGACCGGCAGCAGCACCGTGAGCAGGTCCTCCATCAGCGGGATCTCGTCGAGGCCCTCCGGCACCTCGGTGGCCCCGCCCGGGTACCGGAAGGCCAGCGCGATGTCGCACTCCCCGCGCAGCAACCGCTGGACGGAGTCCGGCGGCTCGGCCTCCAGCAGCTCGACCCGCACACCGGGGTGCTCGGCCAGCAGCCGGGCCATCGCCTGGGGGATCAGGGTGGCGTTGGCGCTGGGGAAGGCACAGACCCGCACCCGTCCGGCGCGCAGCCTGGCGAGTGCGGCGAGCTGCTGCTGGGCGGCGGACATGCTGCCGAGGATCAGCTCGGCGTGCCGGGAGAGCGCCTCCCCCGCCTCGGTGAGCCGCAGTCCGCGCCCCGCCCGGGTGAAGAGCGGGACGCCGACGGTGCGTTCGAGCGCCTTCATCTGCTGGGTGATGGCGGGCTGGGTGTAGCCGAGCTCGCGGGCGGCGGCCGAGTAGGAGCCGGCCCGGACCACCTCGTGGAACGTCCTGATGTG
Source organism: Kitasatospora sp. NPDC092039 (assembly GCF_044756065.1). Classification (NCBI taxonomy): domain Bacteria; kingdom Bacillati; phylum Actinomycetota; class Actinomycetes; order Kitasatosporales; family Streptomycetaceae; genus Kitasatospora; species Kitasatospora sp. NPDC092039. Next base: position 43,669 of record NZ_JBIVSD010000013.1, read on the forward strand.
CCGTGAATCGAACACCGGTTCCATGATCCCTCCCGTCGGTGCACCCTCGACAGCCCCGCGTCGGCCTCGCCCGGGCGTCCGAGAATCATAAGAGGAATTTGGGGGTACCGACCCCGACCCCACCCGCACCTATGGTTCAGCCTCGAACCATCCTTCTCATCCCTGCGCCGACGGCGGCAGTCCCATCGACACCCCCGCCTCGGCCACCGGCGCCCCGCCGCGCACGCTCGGGCTGCGCCGGCTGCGCCGCTCCACGAAGCGGGCGAGCCAGGAGAGCAGCAGACACATGCCGATGTAGATCGGCGCGATCACGATCACCACCGGGATGAACGGCAGGTCGTAGTCCAGGTTGGTGGCGATCAGCTTGCCCGCGTGCAGGAACTCCTCGTAGGTGATCAGGAAGCCCAGCGAGGTGTCCTTGAGCGCGACCACCAGCTGGCTGATGATCGCCGGCAGCATCGACCGGACGGCCTGCGGCACCAGGACGTACGTCATCACCTGGGTCTTGCGCATGCCCAGCGCGTACGCCGCCTCCCGCTGCCCCTTGGGCACCGCGAGCACGCCGGCCCGGAACACCTCGGCCAGCACCGAGCCGTTGTAGAACACCAGCCCGGCCACCAGCGCCCAGAGCGGCTGCACCTTGAGCGCGACGAAGATGAAGAAGATCATCACCAGCAGCGGCATGGCCCGGAAGAACTCCACCACCAGCGTGGCGAGCCAGCGCACCACCCGGTGGTCGGAGAGCCGCCCGGCCGCGAACAGCGCGCCGAAGGGCAGCGCGAACAGCACCGCCCAGCCGAAGGCCTTCAGGGTGTTGCCGAGCCCGCGCAGCAGCAGGTCCTGCACGCCCCGGTACTCGAAGGGCTGCCACTTGGCGTACGTGAACTGGTGGGTGTGGAACAGCATGTAGACCACCCAGCCGATCAGCGCCGCGATCACCAGCAGCGCGATCCCGCCGTACAGCCGGTGCCGGGAGAGCGCCTTCGGGCCGGGGATGTCGTACAGCGCCGAGGATTCAACGGTCATCGGGACACCGCCACTCGTCGTTCCAGCAGGTTGAAGACGGCGCTGATGGCCAGGGTGATGATCAGGTAGCCGACGGCGATCCAGACGAAGGTCCAGATGATGCTGTAGCCGAGTTCGTTGATGGTCCGGTAGGTGCCCAGCAGCTCGGTGACGCTGAACGACCCGGCGATCGCCGTGTTCTTCGCCAGCGCGATCAGCACGCTGCCGAGCGGCGCCACCACCGAGCGGTACGCCTGCGGCAGCACCACCAGGCCCATCGTCTGCCCGAAGCTCATCCCGAGGCTGCGGGCCGCCTCGCCCTGCCCGGTCGGCACCGTGTTGATGCCCGAGCGCATCGACTCGCAGACGAAAGCCGAGGTGTAGCAGCCGAGCGCGAGCACCGCGAAGGTGTAGAAGGGCAGGGTGATGTCGAACCGGGGCAGGCCCAGCACCACGATGAAGAACAGCAGGGTCAGCGGTGTGTTGCGCAGCACCGTCACCCAGAGCGTGCCGAACACCCGCAGCGGCTTCACCGGCGACACCCGGAAGCCCGCGATCAGCACGCCCAGCACCAGCGAGAGCACGGCGCTCACCGCGAACAGCGAGAGCGTGCCGAGGAACCCGTCCCAGTAGGTCGACCAGTTGTCGGTCAGCGTTTTCACGGCGCGGCCCTCTCAGTACCGGACGATCTGCGGCGGGGTCGGCGCCGGCTCCCCGGAGAGTCCGAGGGTCGCCTCGAAGGCCCTCTGCCAGTCGCCGTTGCGGATGTGGTGCTCCAGCGCGTCGTCGATCGCACCGCGCAGCACGGTGTCGTTCTTCGGCACCCCGATCCCGTACGGCTCGGTCGAGAACAGCGGGCCGACCACCTTGAGCTCGTCCGGCGCCTTGGCCGCGAAGCCGAGCAGGATCGCGTTGTCCGTGGTCACCGCGTCGACCTGGTCGGTGATCAGGTTGTCCACGCAGGCCGAGTAGGTGTCGTAGCCGATCAGCTTGGCCTTGGGGTACTTCGACTGGATGCGCTGGTACGGGGTCGAGCCGGCCGCCGAGCAGACCTTCTTGCCGTCCAGGTCCTCCGGACCGTGGATGGTGGTGTTGTTCTTGCGCACCAGCAGCGACTGCCCGGCGACGAAGTACGGCCCGGCGAAGCCGACCAGCTTCTTCCGGTTGTCGTTGATGGTGTAGGTGCCGACGTAGTAGTCCACCTGGCCGTTCTGCAGGGCGGTCTCGCGGTTGGCCGAGGCGATGGTCCGGAACTGGATCCGGTCCGTCGGGAAGCCCAGCGAGGCGCCCACCATCCTGGCGATCTCGATGTCGAAGCCGGAGTACTCGCCGGTGGCCGGGTTCTTCTGGCCCAGGTACGGCTGGTCCTCCTTGGCTCCGACCACCAGGTGGCCCCGGCCGCGGGCGGCGTCCAGGGTCGGCGAGCCGGTGATCGCGGAGGCGTCCTGCACCTGGTAGGTGGGCAGGGCACTGGGCTGCGGGCCCTTGGGCGGCGGGGTGCCGGGCTTGCCGCAGCCCGTCGCCAGCGCGGTGAGCAGCAGGACGGCGGCGATCAGTCGCCGCCCCGCCCGCGAAACGGGCCGCACCCCCGCCCGTACGACGGGCCGCGCCCTCGTCGTCGTGGCAGTGGTCCCGGACGCCGGCGCGGCAGTCGCGGGCACCGGCACGGTGGTCACGCGCGTCGCCGGGGACGTCGTCTCGTGGTTCACGGCGCCGCCTCAGTGCTTCAGGATCTTGGACAGGAAGTCCTTGGCGCGATCGCTCTCCGGGGCGCCGAAGAAGTCCTCCGGGGCGCGGTCCTCGACGATCCGGCCGTCGGCCATGAACACCACCCGGTTCGCGGACGCCCGGGCGAAGCCCATCTCGTGGGTGACCACGACCATCGTCATGCCCTCGCTCGCGAGCTGGCGCATGACGTCCAGCACCTCGTTGATCATCTCGGGGTCGAGCGCCGAGGTGGGCTCGTCGAACAGCAGCGCCTTGGGCTCCATCGCCAGCGCGCGGGCGATCGCGACCCGCTGCTGCTGCCCGCCGGAGAGCTGCGCCGGGTACTTGGCGGCCTGGTCGGCCAGGCCCACCCGTTCCAGCAGTGCGCGGGACTTGGCGTCCGCCTCCGCCTTGGGCCGGCCGCGCACCTTGATCTGCGCCAGCGAGACGTTCTGCAGCACGGTCTTGTGCGCGAACAGGTTGAAGGACTGGAACACCATGCCGACCTCGGCGCGCAGCCGGGCCAGGCCCTTGCCCTCCGCGGGCAGCGGCTCGCCGTCGATCAGGATGCTGCCGTTCTCGATCGGTTCCAGCCGGTTGATCGCCCGGCACAGGGTGGACTTGCCGGAGCCGGACGGGCCGATGACCACGACGACCTCCCCGCGCCCCACCGTCAGCTCGATGTCCCGCAGCACGTGCAGGTCCCCGAAGTGCTTGTTGACCCCGCGCATCTCGATCAGCGGGGTGAAGGGCGAGGCGCCGGTCGGGGCCGGCCCGGGGGCGGTGGTCACCGGGTGCGCCGTCCCTTCAGCAGCCAGCCCAGCACGGCGCCCGCGATCAGGGTGGCCAGCAGCGCGATCCAGAGCGGCGCGGTGACGGTGAAGACCCAGAACTGGATCTTCACCTTGTCGAGGTTGGCGAACAGGAACCACACGGCGAGGACGACGATGGCGCCGATCCCGATGTAGCGCGTGGGAATCCCGCCGATCTCACCGCGTGAGGAGCGGGACGAACCGTCTGAAATCTTGGTCACCGGAGCAGTCTGCGGGCCGAAAGGTCGATTTGCCCGGTTACGCGCCCTTCCGGGCCAGGGAGTAACCCGTACGGGGTAATCGGACCCCGTACGGGTTTGAGACCTCCGCTGCCCGGACGACCGGCTACCGCTCGTCCCGCCAGGACCGCCAGAGCGCCGCGTACGGCCCGCCCGCCGCGACCAGGTCCGGATGGCTGCCGTACTCGCTGATCCGACCGCCCTCGACCACCGCGATCACGTCCGCATCGTGCGCGGTGTGCAGCCGGTGGGCGATGGCGATGACCGTCCGGCCCTCCAGCACCCGGGAGAGCGAGCGCTCCAGGTGGCGGGCGGCCCGCGGGTCCAGCAGCGAGGTGGCCTCGTCCAGCACCAGGGTGTGCGGGTCGGCCAGCACCAGCCGGGCCAGTGCCAGCTGCTGGGCCTGCGGCGGCGTCAGCGAGGTGCCGCCGGAGCCGACCTCGGTGTCCAGGCCCTCCGGCAGGGCGTCCACCCAGACCCCGGCGTCCACCGCGTCCAGCGCGGCCCGCAGCTCGGTGTCGTCCGCGTCGGGCGCGGCCAGCAGCAGGTTGTCCCGCAGGGTGCCGACGAAGACGTGGTGCTCCTGGTTCACCAGGGCCACCTCCGCACGCACCCGCTCGGCCGGCATCCGCGCCAGCGCCGCCCCGCCGAGGGTCACGCTGCCGCGGCCGGGGGTGTAGATCCCGGCCAGCAGCCGGCCGAGGGTGGACTTGCCGGCGCCGGACGGCCCGACCAGCGCGACCCGGCTGCCCGGGGCGACGTCCAGGCTGATCCCGTGCAGCACGTCGGCGCCCTCGCGGTAGCCGAACCGGACGTCCTTCGCCTCGACCCGACGGCCGTCCGGCCGGGCGGACTCGTCGCCCTCGTGCTCGGGCACCTCGCGCACGCCGACCAGCCGGGCCAGCGAGGCCTGGCCGATCTGCAGCTCGTCGTACCAGCGCAGGATCAGGTCCACCGGGCCGGTCAGCATCTGCGCGTAGAGCACGCCGGTGGTCAACTGGCCCACGGTGATCCAGCCCTGGACGGTGAACAGCCCGCCGAGCACCATGGTGGCGAGCACCGCCGCGGTGTAGACCGCGTCGATGGTCGGGAACCAGACCGAGCGCAGCCACAGCGTGTACCGCTCCCAGGCCAGCCACTCGCGCAGCTTGCGGTCGGTCAGCCGGACCCGCTGGTCGCCCAGCCGCAGCGCCTCGACCGTCCGCCCGGCGTCCACCGTCTCGGCCAGCACGTTGCTCACCGCCGCGTACCCGGCCGACTCGCTGCGGTAGGACTGCGGCGCGCGCCGGAAGTACCAGCGGGAGCTGACCAGCAGCAGCGGCAGCCCGACCAGCGAGGTCAGCGCGAGCAGCGGCGAGGTGACCAGCAGCGCGCCGAGCACCAACAGCAACGAGACCACGGCGACGGCGAGTTCGGGGACCGCCTCGCGCACCGACTTGTCCAGCCGGTCGACATCGGTGGTGCCCCGGGAGACCAGGTCCCCGGTGCCGGCCCGCTCCAGCACGCCGGTCGGCAGGGCCACCGAGCGCACCAGGAAGTCCTCGCGCAGGTCGGCCAGCACCCGCTCGCCGAGCACCGCGCCGCGCATCCGCGACCAACCGGTGAACGCCGCCTGCACCACCAGCGCCAGCAGGTACCAGGCGACCGCCACCGCGATGGTGGACCCGGCGGTGCCGGTGGCCAGCGACTCGACCAGGCGGCCCAGCACCCAGGGGCCGACCAGCCCGGCCACCGTGGCCGTCGAGTGCAGCGACACCACCGCGGAGAACCCGGCGCGGTGCCGCCGCGCGAGCAGCATCAGGTACTCGCGCACGGCGGCCGGGGAGCCGACCGGCAGGGTGGCTGCCGGTTCCCGTTCCTCCTGGACGGGAGGCTTCATGACGTTCTCCTCGCGTGCGTGGCAGGGAAGTTGACGGCTGAGCTCATACGGCCCCACCCACCGGACGGGCCGCTTCCTCGTCGCGGGTCACCACGGCCCGGTAGGCCGGCTCGGTCCGCATCAGTTCGCGGTGCCGCCCGGCGGCGGCCACCCGGCCGTCCCGCAGCAGCACCACCCGGTCCGCCCGGTCGAGCAGCAGCGGGCTGGTCGCGAACACCACGGTGGTGCGGCCCGCCCGGGTGTCCCGCAGCCCGGAGGCGATCCTCGACTCGGTGTGGGCGTCCACCGCGCTGGTGGGCTCGTCCAGGACCAGCACCGGCGGGTCCACCAGCAGGGCCCGGGCCAGCGCGAGCCGCTGGCGCTGCCCGCCCGAGAGCGAGCGTCCGCGCTCGGTGATCCGGGCGCGCATCGGGTCTCCCCCGCACTCCGGCGAGCCGTCCACCAGGGCCTCCAGCACGTCCTCGGAGCGGGCCGCCGCCAGCGCCTCGGCGGCCGGGACCCGTCCCGAGGACGGGATGTCGAACAGCTCGGCCAGCGTGCCGGAGAGCAGCACCGGCTCCTTGTCGTGGACCAGCACCGCCGCCCTGGCCTCGGCCAGCGGCACCGCGTCCAGCTCCGTGCCGCCGAGCCGCACCGAGGCCTGCGCCCGTTCGCCCTCGGCCAGCGGGACGTGGCCGCCGAGCCGTTCGGCCAGCGCTCCGGCGAAGTCCGGATCCCCGCAGACCACCGCGGTCAGCTCGCCGGCCCGCGCGGTCAGCCCGCTCGCCGGGTCGTGCAGGTCCGCCTTGTCCGGCCTGGCCAGCGAGGCCTCGTCCGCGCCGGCGGTCCGGGTGAGCGAGAGCACCCGCACGGCCCGCCCGGCGGAGACCCGGGCCACGCTCCAGGCGTGCGCCGCCTCGCCCAGGATGCGCAGCGGAGCGGCCAGGAAGGCCGTCGCGCCGTACACCGCGATCAGGGTGCCGACGGCGAGCTCGCCGGAGGCCACCAGCCGGGCGCCGTACCAGGTGACCCCGACCACGAACAGGCCGGGCAGCAGCACCTGCTGCGCCTGCATCAGCGACCAGATCCGGGCCGAACGGACGGCCGCCGCCCGGACCTTCTGGGAGGCCGCGCGGTACCGCTCCAGGAACAGCTCCTCGCCGCCGATGCCGCGCAGCACCCGCAGCCCCGCGACCGTGTCGGCCGCCAGCTCGGTGGCCTTGCCGCCGAGGGTGCGCTGCTGCTCGTAGCGCCGCTCGAACGGCCCGATCAGCGGCCAGACCGAGGCCGCCAGCACCGGGACGCCGAGCAGCACTCCGGTCCCGAGCACCGGATGGACCAGCAGCACCGCCGTGCTGACGGCCAGCCAGACCGTCACCGCGGACCGGACCCGGGCGACCAGTTCGACGTACCAGCCGATCCGTTCGACGTCCCCGCTGCCGACCGCGACGACCTCGCCGGTGGCGATCCGCCGGGACAGACCGGCCCCGAGGTGCGAGGCCTGCCGGGCCACCAACTGCCGTACGTGGGTGGCCGCGTGGATCCAGTTCCAGACGGCCTGCCGGTGCGCCAGCACGGTGCCGAGCGCGGCGCCCGCGCCCAGCAGGACCAGGAGTCCGCCGGCCCGCCAGATCCCGCCGGCGTCACCGTCCACGGCGGCCTGCACGCCGAAGCCGAGCGGTACCGGCAGGGCGGCCTGGCACCCCATCTCGATCAGCGTCCAGACGGTGGCGAGCAGCTGCCCGCGCCGCTGGCTGCGCTGCAGCCATCGCAGGAAGGCGAGGGGTGAGGAGAGATCGGGACTGCCGGGATCGGCCAGCGGCAGGGGGATGAGCAGCATGACACTCCGATACGGGCGGTGCGCGGGCGCGGTAGCGCGGGCGCACAGGGGTACGGGGGAGCTACGGGAGGACGGGGAACAGGGCGCACGGAACGCCTCGACGAGGTGCGCACAGCACGGTCGGAAGCCGAACGGCAGGACGGCGGGACGGCCCGAACCGACGGGCGAAGGACGCGCGGGGCGTCAGCACGGCGGCGGCGCGGCTTCGGTGACGCGTCCGGGGGAGATACCGGACGGGGATGGGATGGGCACGAAGGGCCCGGGAGTCAGGAGGTCATGGCCGCGAGCCTGCCAACGTCCACGTGATCCACGCAACAGGTTTTTCGCCGCGGCCCGCCGCCCGACCGGCCCGCCGGATCCGCGCGCCCCCGTACGCCCCCCGCACGCCGGCTCCGCGCGCTCCTGCGCACCGGCCCCCCACGCTGCCCGCACATCCCGCCGCACGTCCCTCACCAGGGCGGTCTCCGTCCCGCCCCCGGCGGGCCGACCGCCCCGGGCAAACCCCCGCAAAGCTTCACCCGGGATTCGCCCGTTCGGCGGGAACAATCACACCGGGACACCAGTTGCCCCCACTGGAACCACAGGACAATCAGGAGGGCACCCCTTCCCGTGAGCACCATCCCCACCGTCACCCTCAACGACGGCGCGCAGATCCCGCAGCTCGGCTTCGGCGTGTGGCAGGTCCCGGACGCCGAGGCCACCCCGGCCGTCCGCGCCGCGATCGAGGCGGGCTACCGCTCCATCGACACCGCGGCCATCTACGAGAACGAGACCGGCACCGGTGCGGCGATCGCCGAGGCGCTGGCCGGCGGCGTGGCCCGCGCGGACCTCTACGTCACCACCAAGCTGTGGAACTCGGGCACCCGCGACTGGTCCGGCGAGCAGGGCCGCGACGCGGTGCGGCGCGAGTTCGACGCCTCGCTGGCCAAGCTCGGCCTCGACTACCTCGACCTGTACCTGATCCACTGGCCGCGCCCGATGCACGGCGACAGCTACCTGAACATCTGGAAGGCCTTCGAGCAGCTGAAGGAGGAGGGCCGGGTCAAGTCGATCGGCGTCTCCAACTTCGGCACCGAGCAGCTGACCCGCCTGCTGGACGAGGCCTCCGTCGCCCCGGTCCTGAACCAGGTCGAGCTGCACCCGTACTTCCCGCAGACGGAGCTGCGCGCCTTCCACGCCGAGCACGGCATCGCCACCGAGGCGTGGAGCCCGCTGGGCCAGGGCAAGGAGCTGCTCGCCGAGCCCGCGCTGGTGGAGATCGCCGAGAAGCACGGCCGCACGGTCGCCCAGGTGGTGCTGCGCTGGCACCTCCAGAGCGGCGTGATCGCGATCCCGAAGTCGGTCACCCCGTCCCGGATCCGCGAGAACCTGGACGTCGCCGGCTTCGAGCTGGACGCCGAGGACCTCGCGGCGATCGCCGCCGTGGCCACCGGCAAGCGGATCGGCCCGGACCCGCAGGAGTTCGACTGGAACTGAGGCCCGGTTCGGGGGCCCGGCCCCCGAGCCCCCGAACCGCCTGACGGCAGGACACACGAAGACCGCCCGCACCCCAGGGGAGCGGGCGGCCTTCGGCATGCCGATCCACCAAAGCCCATGGCCATGGGCCCTCAGCTTTTGGCGAATCGTTTTGGCTACTGCGGCGAAGATTTGACCTAGAGTCTGGCCGCCTTCGCGATGAGGGCGAGTCCGGCCTCGTGCTCGCTCTCCTCCAGCGGGGCCAGCAGCAGCCGCTGGACCTCGGCCACCCCAGCGGCCGAGCGGTGCAGCAGGTCCTGTCCCGCCGGTGAGAGCGAGAGCAGGTTGCGCCGTCCGTCCGAGGGGTCGCGCCGGCGCTGCACCAGACCGCGGCGCACCAGTCGGCTGACCATCTCGGCCATCGTGGCCTTGTCCAGCGAGGCCAGCTCGCCGACCGTGCGCTGGTCGGCGCCCGGTTCCAGCTCCAGCGCGTCCAGCACCGCGTACTGCGGAGCCGTCAGCTCGGCGCCCACGTGCTCCGACCAGAGCTTGGTGTGCACCTGCTGGCTCACCCTGATCAGGTAGCCGATCGCCCGCTGGGCGTCCAGTATCGGCCGCGCGTCGGCGATGACGGCGACCGCCGCGGGCTCCAGCCTGGCTATCTTGGCCATCACCCGGACGATCTCGACCTGTTCCTCCGCCGAGAGCGGCTCGAACAGGACGCGCTGCACGCGGACCACGCCGCCGGTGGCCTCGCGCACCGCCTGGGCACCGCTCTGCGAGAGCGCCAGCAGCTTGCGCCGGCCGTCGGCCGGGTCGCGCCTGCGCAGCACCAGGCCGCGACGGACCAGCCGCGCGACCATCTCCGCCATCGTGGCCTTGTCGAGCGAGGCCCGCTCGCCGACCGTCCGCTGGTCCGCACCCGGTTCAAGGGCCAGGACCAGCAGCACGGCGAACTGCGGAGCCGTGAGATCGGCTCCGACGTGTTCGGACCACAAGCGGGTGTGGACCTGCTGTGCCACGCGAATGAGGTGTCCGGGCGACTGCTGCAGTCGCGCAGACACGCGGGTTGTCGGGATCTCCCCCAGCACCATGTATCCGTCCCGATGTCACACCCGGTGTGTGTGGGACACCCGGGTGGGGCAGTAACGGCGAGTGGGCGTCCAGCTATGAGGGAGGGCGCTCCAGCCGTGCAGCCGGTGGCTGCTGGCGGACACTATACAAACGGCGGGCCCTTGCTGGCAGGCAGGGGCGGATAGTAGACGCAGGTTCGGCAACATTGGCATATTTACGCGCTGCGAAGCCCTTGCAGTAACGCGTTCTCAGCAGAAAGCCGACCGGTCGGTCCTTACCCACCGTCACCTGGTGTCTCACCGCTCTGGCCGCCCTCCTTACCCGCCGGTAGGGTGTGGCCACCCTCGCCGGGGGCTCTCCCCGGGAGGCAACCCAGAGAGAGACGAGAGCGCGCATGACCGAGCAGAGCACCGCCCCCCGGGTCGCCGTCGTCACCGGTGCCGCCCGCGGCCTGGGCGCCGCCACCGCCGTCCGGCTGGCCGCCGACGGCTACGCGGTCGCCGTCCTGGACCTGGACGAGGCGGCCGGCAAGGAGACGGTCGACCGGATCACCGCCGCCGGCGGCACGGCACTGGCCGTCGGCGCCGACGTCTCGGACGCCGCGCAGGTCCAGGCCGCCGTCGACCGGGTGGCCGCCGAGCTCGGCGCGCCGGTCGTCCTGGTGAACAACGCGGGCGTGCTCCGCGACAACCTGCTCTTCAAGATGTCCGAGTCCGACTGGGACACGGTCATGAACGTTCACCTCCGCGGCGCCTTCCTGATGACCCGCGCGGTGCAGAAGCACATGGTCGACGCCGGTTTCGGCCGCATCGTCAACCTGTCCTCGTCCTCGGCCCAGGGCAACCGCGGCCAGGCCAACTACTCGACCGCCAAGGCCGGACTCCAGGGCTTCACCAAGACTTTGGCCATCGAGCTGGGCAAGTTCGGCATCACGGCCAACGCGGTCGCCCCCGGCTTTATCGCCACGGACATGACAGCGGCCACCGCCGCCCGGGTCGGCATGGACTTCGAAGACTTCAAGCGGGCCGCGGCCTCTCAGATCCCGGTCCAGCGGGTCGGCGTGCCTGAGGACGTCGCCCACACCATCTCCTTCCTCACGAGCGAGGGCGCCGGCTTCGTCTCCGGCCAGGTGATCTACGTCGCGGGCGGCCCCCTCGACTGAGCACGGAACCTACACAGGGTTACCACGGAGTGGGAAGGCGGGAGCACCCGGCCTCCCACTCCGTTTGCCTTACCGGGCAATTTGCAGAATCATTCGACGACCACACTGGCTTTCGATCCTGGAATCGCCGAAATCACCCCACGGACCGCCCCTCATCGACCCAATTGTCGATTTCACGGGAAAATGACAATTACCACCGGAATAGCCCTGTCCGGCTGGGTAAGGTCACCCCGTGCAATCCAGAAGTACCCCCGCTCCCTTTCCGCGCCAGGGGCCGGAGCGCCGCACCCCCGACACCGGCCGCCGGGAACGCGCCGCCGCCTCCGGGCACACCCCCGTCCTCCGCGACGCCCGCGCGCCCGGCTGGCCGCCGAGCGGCCGACGACAGGCCGCCCTGCTCGCCGTCACCCTCGCCGGCTACCTGCTGGTACTGGCCGGGGTCCTGCTCAACACCGCGCTGGTCGACCTCGACTGGTCGGTCCGGCTGCTGCGCCCCTACGAGCGGTGGCCCCGACTGGAGCCGCTGCTGGACACCTGGGTGGTCGCCGGCCAGCGCGGCCCCTCCGCGATCGCCGCCTTCCTCTGGCTCGGCTGGCGGGCCCACCGCCTCGGCCGGGTGCGTCCGCTGCTGGTCATGGGCATCGCGCTGCTGTTGCTCAACGTCACCGTCGGCGCGGTCAAGATCGTCACCGGTCGGCTCGGCCCGCACTACGCCCAGTACGTCGGCTCGCCCGAGCTCTTCTCCGGCGGCACCATCTTCCCCTCCGGCCACACCGCCAACGCGGTGGTCACCTGGGGCGTGCTCGCCTACCTCGCGGTCCGCTGGCGCCGCACCGGCGCGCTGATCGCCGCCGCCACGGCCTGCTCGATCGGCCTGACCACGGTCTACCTGGGCACCCACTGGGTCACCGACGTCCTGGCCGGCTGGGCCGCCGGACTGCTCGTCCTGCTCTCCCTGCCGCTGCTGGAACCCCTGGTCGCCACCGCCGAGCAGCGACTCCACCGGCGCTTCGCCCGCCGGCACCTGCCCTACTGACCCCCCGCCGCGACGAGCCCGACCCCCACCGACCCGAACCCGACGAGCCCGGCCCCGTCACCCCCGAGCCGCACCGGGGCGCCGGACCTACCCCTCCCAGCTGCGCTCGACCACCCCGTCGCGCACCGCGAGGTTGAGCCGCCCCTGCCGGTACTCCATGGTCATCAGGTCCCCCGGCTCCAGCACCCGGACCGTCGCCCAGCCGTGCCGCCGGGCCAGCTCCCGGGCCCGCTCGATCCGCAGCCCCGCGTACCCCTCGCCGTCCTGGCCCGCCGCACCCGAACCCGGGCCCGAACCCGGGCCCACCTCGTCCGATCCCGACATCGTGCCCTCCCCGGCTCGTCTCCTCGGACGTACGCTGGAATCGTAGCCCGACCCGCGCGGTCCGGAGGTGAACGGCATGCCCACCACCACACCGCGGCGGTGGCGCAGCGGCACCGAGCCGGCCACCGCCCGCAGCGCCCTCAAGCTCCGTTACCTGCTGTCGCTCACCTTCACACCGCTGTTCGCGCTGGCAACGGTCGGCTTCGCCGTCTGGGCGGCCGTCTCCCCCGTCCACGGCGCACCCGGCCGGGGCACCCTCACCGGCTTCGCCGTGGCCTGCGGCCTGCTCACCCTGTTCGCCGCCGTCGATCTCGTGGTGGTCGTCCGGCGCCGCCGGACCGAGCTCTGACGCGGTGTCTCCCACTCCGCGCCGCCCCCGGCGCCGGCCTCAGCGGCCGCCGACCGCCTGCTTGACCAGCGTCCGCCCGAAGTCCCACATCAGTCCGCTCCCCCGGTGGGCCTCGTCCATGATGTCGGTGAAGGCGTCCACGAACCGGTCCACATCGCGCTCGGTGATGATCAGCGGCGGGATCAGCTTGATCACTTCCAGGTGGTCCCCGGACACCTGCGTCAGGATGCGGTGCCGCTGCAGCAACGGCACGACCACCATCTGCGCGAACAGCCCCTTGCGCGCCGCCTGGAGCGCGGTCCAGCCCGTACGCAGCTTGAGCGACCTGGGACGGCCGAACTCGATCCCGATCATCAGCCCGCGCCCGCGCACCTCGGCGAGCAGCTCGTAGCGGTCGACCAGGGCGGCCAGCCGTTCGCGGAAGTGGTCGCCGACCTTGCGGGCGTTCTCCACCACCTCCTCGTCGCGCATCACCTCCAGGGTCGCCAGCCCGGCCGCCATGGCCTGGGCGTTGGACCCGAAGCTGGCCGAGTGCACCAGCACCCGGTCCATCGAGGAGTACACCTTCTCGAAGATCCAGCTCTTGCCGAGCGTCGCCCCGACCGGCACGTACCCGCCGGACAGCGCCTTGGCCGCGCAGACCAGGTCGGGCAGCACGCCGTCCTCGTGCTGGTAGGCGAAGAACTCGCCGGTCCGGCCGACGCCGGTCTGCACCTCGTCGCAGATCAGCAGCGCCCGGTGCTCGTGCAGCAGCGCCTGGGCGGCCCGCAGCCAGCCGGGCGGCGGCGCCTGCACGCCCTTGCCCTGGATCGGCTCGACGATCAGCCCCGCGACGTCGCCGCGCTTCAACTCCTTGGCCAGAGCGCCGAGATCGCCGAGCGGGATGGCGGTGTCCGGCAGCAGCGGGTCGAAGCCCTTGCGGAACCCGCTCTCGCCGTTGACCGAGAGCGAGCCGGTGGTCAGCCCGTGGAAGGCGTGGTCGGCGTAGAGGATCCTCCGGCGTCCGGTGGCGTACCGGGCGAACTTCAGCGCGGTCTCCACCGCCTCGGTGCCGCTGTTGCCGAAGAACACCCGGTCCAGTCCCGGCGCGTGGGACAGCAGCCGCTCGGCCAGCAACCCGGGCAGCGGCGAGCAGTCGAAGCGGACCAGGTCCGGCAGGTCGAGGTCCATCACCTGCTGGATCGCCGAGCGCACCACCGGGTGGTGGCGGCCGAGCGCGAAGATGCCGAAGCCGGCCAGCATGTCGAGGTACTCGTTGCCCTCGGCGTCGTAGAAGTACTGGCCCCGGGCTCGCTCGTAGTACTTGTCGAAGCCGATGGTGTGCAGCATCCTCGGCAGCTGCGGGTTGAGGTAGCGGCCGTGCAACTCGTAGCGCTCGCCGCCGCGTTCGGCGATCAGTGCGGCGAGGTCGAAGGCGGGGCGGTCTGGTTCAGCCGGCATGGCGCGGGTTCGCTCCTCGGGTCGGTAGCAGGGTCTTGGCGAAGACGGCGGTCTGGGCGGCCACGCCGGTCCCGGTCAGCCCGGCCTCCTCCAGGATCTCCCCGCGCGAGGCGTGGCCGAGGAACTCCTGGGGCAGGCCGAGCACCCGCACCGGCACCTCCACGTCGGCGTCGCGCAGCGCCTGGGCGACGGCCGAACCGACGCCCCCGGTACGTCCGTTGTCCTCGACGGTGACCACCAGCCGGTGAGCGGCGGCCAGTTCGGGCAGCGCCGGGTCGACCGGCTTGACCCAGCGCGGGTCGACCACGGTCGCGGTGAAGCCCTCGGCGAGCAGCAGCCGGGCCGCGTCCAGGCAGGCGGAGGCGGTGGTGCCGACCGCGACCAGCAGGATCTCCGGCGCCGGCCCGGTGCGCAGCAGCACGTCCACCCCACCGATCCGGTCGACGGCCGGCACCGCGGGCCCGACGTTGCCCTTCGGGAAGCGCACCACGGTCGGGGCGTCCCCGACCTCGACGGCCTCGCGCAGCTGGGCGCGCAGCTGTTCGGCGTCGCGCGGTGCGGCGAGCCGCAGCCCGGGGACGACCTGGAGGATCGACAGGTCCCACATGCCGTTGTGCGAGGCGCCGTCCGGCCCGGTCACCCCCGAGCGGTCGAGCACGAAGGTGACGCCCAGCCGGTGCAGGGCGACGTCCATCAGCACCTGGTCGAAGGCCCGGTTGAGGAAGGTCGCGTACACCGCGACCACCGGGTGCAGCCCGCCGGTGGCCAGTCCCGCGGCGCTGGTGACGGCGTGCTGCTCGGCGATCCCGACATCGAAGGTCCGCTCCGGGTAGGCCTTGGCGAACGGGGCCAGGCCCACCGGTTGGAGCATGGCCGCGGTGATCGCCACCAGGTCCGGCCGTTCGGCCCCGAGGGCGACCAGCTCGTCCCCGAACACCGAGGTCCAGGAGACGCCGCCACTGGGCGAGACCGGCAGGCAGGTGTACGGGTCGATCGGGTTGACCGCGTGGAAGCGGTCGGCCTCGTCCTGCTCGGCCGGCCGGTAGCCGCGCCCCTTGACGGTCAGGCAGTGCACGATGACCGGACCGCCGAAGTTGCGAGCCTGCCGCAGCGCCTGTTCGACCGCGCCCGGATCGTGGCCGTCGATCGGCCCGAGGTACTTGAGGCCGAGGTCCTCGAACATGCCCTGCGGGGCGAAGGCGTCCTTGAACCCCTTCTTGGCGCCGTGCAGCGCGTCGAAGATCGGCTGGCCGACCAGCGGGGTGCGCTGGAGGGCCTCCTTGCCGAGGGCGAGGAAACGCTCGTAGCCCTGGGTGGTGCGCAGGGTGGCCAGGTGGTTGGCGAGGCCGCCGATGGTCCTGGCGTAGGAGCGCTCGTTGTCGTTGACGACGATGACCAGCGGCCGGTCGCGGGCCTCGGCGATGTTGTTGAGCGCCTCCCAGGCGAGCCCCCCGGTGAGCGCGCCGTCGCCGATCACCGCGACGGTGTGCCGGTCGTGCTGGCCGAGCAGTCGGGCCGCCTTGGCCAGGCCGTCGGCGTAGGAGAGCGCGGTGGAGGCGTGCGAGTTCTCGACGAGGTCGTGCTCGGACTCACCCCGCGAGGGGTACCCGGAGAGCCCGCCGCGCATCCGCAGCCGGCTGAAGTCCTGGCGGCCGGTGAGCAGTTTGTGGACGTAGCTCTGGTGGCCGGTGTCGAAGACGATCCGGTCGTACGGCGAGTCGAAGACCCGGTGCAGCGCGATGGTCAGCTCCACCACGCCGAGGTTGGGCCCGAGGTGGCCGCCGGTGCGGGTGACGGCGTCGATCAGGAAGTCGCGGATCTCGTCGGCGAGCAAGGGGAGTTCGGCCGCCGGGAGCTTGCGCAGCTCGGCCGGGGACGTGACGCGGGAGAGCAGTGACATGGGTACACCTCACGACTCGGAGCGGTGCGGTGGTGCCTCCGCCCGGACGGGACAGGGGCCGGCCCGGTTCGGGGAGGGAGCCCGGCCCGGGTTCTGCGGCAGTGCCCGGCCCGGCCCTGGGGCGGAGCCGGCCCGGGCGCGGGGCCCGGGCCGGGGTCAAGTCCCGTTTCAGCGGCCCTTGTTGCCGTTGACGGTCTCGGTGATGGCGCGCAGCGACTGCTGGAGCGAGCCCATCGTCGCGAGGACGGCGGTCGGCTCGTAGCCGCAGTGGGCCATGCAGTTCTCGCAGCGTGGGTCCCGGCCGCGGCCGTACTTGCTCCAGTCGGTCTTCTCGACCAGTTCACGGTAGGTGGGCACGTAGCCGTCGGCCATCAGGTAGCAGGGCCGTTGCCAGCCGAACAGCGAGTAGTTGGGGATGCCCCAGGGGGTGCACTCGAAGTCGGCCTTGCCCTCCAGGAAGTCCAGGAAGAGCGGGCTGTGGTTGAGCCGCCAGCGCCTGCGGTTGCCGCCGGCGAAGGCCTTGCGGAAGAGCTCCCTGGTCTGCTCGACGCCGAGGAAGTGCTCCTGGTCGGGGGCCTTCTCGTAGGCGTACGCGGGCGAGATCATCATCTCGTCCACCTTGAGCTCGTCGTTGAGGTAGTCCAGCACCTCGATGACGGTCTGCGGGGTGTCGGTGTTGAAGAAGGTGCTGTTGGTGGTGACCCGGAAGCCGCGCCGCTTGGCCTCCTTGATCGCGGCCACCGCCTCGTCGAAGGTGCCCTCCTTGGCCACCGACTCGTCGTGCCGCTCCCGCATGCCGTCGATGTGCACGGCGAAGGTGAAGTACGGCGAGGGCCTGAACTTGTCCATCTTCTTGCGCAGCAGCAGCGCGTTGGTGCAGAGGAAGACGTACTTGCGGCGCTCGACCAGCTGCCGGACGATCTCGTCGATCTGCGGGTGCATCAGCGGCTCGCCGCCGGCGATCGAGACCATCGGGGCACCCGACTCCAGGACCGCGCCGACCGCCTGGGCGACGGGCATCCGCTGCTTCAGGACGCCCGCCGGGTGCTGGATCTTGCCGCAGCCCTCGCAGGCGAGGTTGCAGGCGAAGAGCGGTTCCAGCTCCACGATCAGTGGGAACTTGTCCCGGCGCTTGAGCAGCTTCTGCTGCATGAGGTAGGTGCCGACCCGCACGGTCTGGCGCAACGGCATGGCCATGGCTAGCTCGCCTCCTGGGGGAGCGTCGAGGATGTGGGGTGGTTCAGGTCTGCGGAGCGGGGCGCGCGCTCCTGCCGGTACCAGTCGACGAGGGCGGGTACCGTCGCCCGCAGGGTCCGCCAGGCGCGCACCCCGGCCGGGAGGGTGCCGAACCGCAGCAGCTCGTGCTCGGGCGTGTCCACCACCACCCGCAGGACGGCGGCCGGCAGCGCGGGCCGCGTCTCGCGCAGCGCGGCCAGGACGGCGGCGGCCTCCATGTCGACGGCGAGCGCGCCCTGGACGTGCAGCGCCCGCCGTTCGATGCCGCGCACCACGTGGTCGGCGGTGTGGTGCACCCCGGTGTGCACGGTCAGGCCGCGCTCCTTCAGCGCCCGGGTGAGCTCCGCCCCGGAGTCGAGCGGGTACAGGTGGCCCTCGGCGTCGCGCACGCCGTCGGCGGCGACCACGTCGCCGGGCAGGACGCCCGGACCGAGCGCGGCGCCGAAGCCGGCCACCACCACGGCGCCGTACCCGGCGGGGGCGGAGCCGAGCAGCCGCCGGACGGCCAGCCCGGCACGCCGCCGGCCGACCCCGGTGCGCACCAGCACCGGGGGCCCGCCGGCCGCGCCGCGCCAGTCACCGCCGCGCAGGGCCCAGACCTCGGGGCCCAGGGCGCAGAGCACCAGCAGGGGCGCGGTGGTCACCGCGACGCCCCGATCGCCGGGGCGCCGTCGGGCCGGCTCGTGCCCGGGGCGCCGTTGAGGTAGCGGCCCAGCGCGGTGACCGGGAAGACCAGCCGGTAGAGGTGGTAGTTGATCGAGAAGTCCCACGGGAAGCCGGTGCCGGTGAACTGCGGCTCGTCCCAGGTGCCCTCGGGCAGCTGGGTGCGCACCAGCCAGTCCGCGCCGCGCTCGACGGCCGGGTTGGCCCGGCCCTGCGGCCCTTCCCCGGCCGCGAGCAGCGCCATCAGCGCCCACGCGGTCTGCGAGGCGGTGGAGTCGCCGCGCCCGGCCCAGCGCGCCGGGTCGTCGTAGGAGCGCATGTCCTCGCCCCAGCCGCCGTCGGCGTTCTGCCGGTCCTCCAGCCAGCGCACCGCCCGGCGGATCGCCGGGTGCTCGTCCGGGACTCCGGCCGCCACCAGGGCGGGCAGCACCGAGCCGGTGCCGTAGATGTAGTTGGTGCCCCAGCGGCCGAACCAGGAGCCGTCCGCCTCCTGGTTGCGCAGCAGCCACTCGATGCCGCGCCGGGTCCTGGGGTCGCGGGCGCGGCCGGTCTCGGCGAGCATCTCCACCACGTGCGCGGTGACGTCGGCGGACGGCGGGTCGACCACCTCGCCGAAGTCGCAGAACGGCAGCTTGTTGGGCAACGTGCTGGTGTTGTCCACGTCGAAGGCGGCCCAGGCGCCGTTCTTGGACTGCATGCCGAGGTTCCACAGCACGCCCCGCTCCACCGCCGCGTCGACCCTGGCCGGGTCGGGGTGGGCGACCCGGCGCAGCGCGAGCACCACCTCGGCGGTGTCGTCGATGTCCGGGTAGGTGTCGTTCTCGAACTCGAAGGCCCAGCCGCCGGGGGCGAGCCCGGGCCGCTGGACGGCCCAGTCGCCGGGCTTGCGGATCTCCTCGCCGAGCATCCAGTCGACGGCGGAGACCAGCGCCGGGTGGTCGGCCGGGACCCCGGCGTCGACGAGGGCGATGGTGGCCAGGCAGGTGTCCCAGACCGGGGACTGGCAGGCCTCCAGCCAGCGCTTGCCGTCCTCGGTGTGCACGGTGAACCGGTCGAAGGAGGAGAGCCCGGCCTTCATCACCGGGTGCTCCAGCTCGTAGCCCTCCAGGTGCAGGGCGATCAGCGAGTAGACGGCCGGCGGCTGGATGCCGCCCCAGCAGCCGTCGGCCTCCTGCCGTTCGACGATCCAGCGGCAGGCCTGCGAGACGGCCAGCCGGCGCAGCGGGCGGAAGGCCCGGCGGTGGTAGGCGTGCAGCGCCTTGTCCAGGCGTTCGAAGAGGCCGTCCCAGGTGGTGGCGGGGGCCGGCGGGCGCCGGGGGTACGGGTCGTTCGGGTCGGTGTGCAGCTCGGTGAGCGCGAAGGGGGCCGGACGGACCGGGCGGTGCGAGGAGACGACGGTCAGCGGGACGATGGTCTGGCGGGCCCAGCAGCCGAAGGCGTAGATGTTCAGCGGCAGCCACTTGGGCAGGAAGATGATCTCGGGCGGCATCTCGGGCAGCCGCTCCCAGGGCCACCAGCCGAACAGGGCGAGCCAGATCCGGGTGAACACCCGGGCGGCCGCGATGCCCCCGGCGGAGCGGACGTAGCGCGCGGCCGCCAGCATGTGCGGGGCGTCCGGGTCGTCACCGGCCAGCTTGAGCGCGACGTACGCCTCGACGGTGGTGGAGAGTTCGGGCGGCCCGCCGTGGAAGGTCGACCAGGTGCCGTCCTCGCGCTGCTGGGAGCGGATCCACTCGGCGGTGGCGCGGGTCTGCTCCTCGGTGCGGATCCCGAGGAACTGGCGGAGCAGTAGATCCTCGGCGTCCATGGTGACGTTGGTCTCCAGGTCGCCCTTCCACCAGCCCTCGGACGACTGCAGGGAGAGCAGGTGCGTGGTGGCGCGGGCCAGGGCCTCCCGTGCGTCGGCCGGTCGGAGGTCCGTCTCACCGGCCGGCCGGAGCCGGTCGGTGTCCTCGGGCTGCCACCGCCCCGTCCCCAGCAGGGCCGGGGGGCGGTCGCCCACCGCGACCGGCTCGGGATCGTACTCAGGGTCGAGCCGGCCGTCCGCGGTTGCTGTCAACGTAACGTCACCTCTCTCGTACCACCACGAATTCGGCGAGTGCGACGAAGTGCTCGCGCACCTCGTCGGTCATGGGCACCTCGTCCAGGGCGGCGAGGGCAGTCGTGTGCTGGCGGCGGGCCTCCTCCTGGGTCCAGGCGCGGCCGCCGGCCTCCTCGATCAGCGCGGCGCGGGCGGCGAGCTCGGGCTCGCTCTCCTCCCCGCGTCCCTTCGGGTCGGCCAGCTGCCCGGCGAGCCGGCGCGAGGCCGCCCCGCCCTCGGCCAGTGCGGCGGCCACCGGCAGGGACTTCTTGCGCTGGCGCAGGTCACCCCAGTGCGGCTTGCCGGTGACCTCGGTGGCACCCCAGATGCCGAGCAGGTCGTCCACCGCCTGGAAGGCCAGGCCCAGGTGGTAGCCGTAGCGCTCGAGCGCGCCGGCGACCTTGTCGTCGGCGCCGGCCAGGACGGCGCCGATCGCCGAGGCGGCGGCCAGCAGTGCCGCCGTCTTGCCGCCCTCCATCTCCAGGCACTCCGCGACCGTGACGCTGTCGCGCTGTTCGAAGGCGACGTCCATGGCCTGGCCGTCGATCAGCCGGCGGGTCGCCGTGGTGAGCAGCCGGACGGCACGCGCCGCGTCGGTGGCGCTCGCGCCGCCGGTCACCGCGGCGTCGAGCAGTACCTCCGTGCCGAGCGTCGCCAGGGCGTCGCCGACCAGGATCGCCTGGGCCGGCCCGAAGACCGTCCAAGCGGTGGCCCGGTGCCGTCGGGTCTCGTCACCGTCCATCAGATCATCATGGAGGAGGGAGAAGTTGTGCACCAGTTCAACCGCGACCCCGCCGGGCACCCCCGCCTCGGCCGCCGCGCCGGTGGCCCGGGCGGACAGCAGCGCCAGCGCCGGGCGCACGGCCTTGCCGCCGTCCCCCACCACCGGGGTGCCGTCCCGGTCGATCCAGCCGAAGTGGTAGGCGGCGACGGTGTCCATGGGTGCGGCCAAACGGGCGACGGCGGCCCGTAGTGGCGGGGTGCAGAGCGTACGGCTGCGGGCGAGCAGCTCCGGCACCGAGACCGGTTCGGCGTGCGCCGTGCCTCCGACGGCGATGCCGGTGCGTGACTCCACGTGCGTTCCCTCTCCCTCGTGGTGCCGGACCGCACGGGGCGGCCGGGTGCTGTCGGTGCGGCTGGTGTCGAAGCCGGTGCCAGTGGTGCCGGTGCCAGTGGTGCCGGTGCGGCCGACCGGGCCGCTCGTGGTGGTTGCGCCGATGCGCTCGACGGTACGCCCGTCGGCTCTGGCGGGCTCTCCGGCGGCGGGGCCCGCCGTCACCTGGGCCACCTCCCGTCGCCGCGGTCCACCGGCACCCGGGTGCCGGCCGCGGCGAGCGCGGCGTCGGCCGCGGCGTGTCCGCTGCGCACGGCCCCCTCCATGGTCGCGGGCCAGCCGGTGGCCGTCCACGAGCCGGCCAGCAGCAGGCCGGGGACGTCGGTGCGGGCCGACGGGCGCAGCGCCGCGTTGCCCGGGGCCGGGTCGAAGGTCGCGGTGCGCTCCCGGGTGACGAAGAAGTCCAGCACCTCGGCCCGGGCCGCGGCCGGCAGCAGCCGGCCCAGCTCGGGCAGGTAGCGGCCGCGCAGCTCGGCGACCGGCAGGTCGATCTCGTCCTGCGCGGCGGACTGCGACAGCGCCAGGTACTGGGCGCCCGGGTGGGCCCGGCCCAGCGGGGTGGCGGCCAGGCCGGAGTGCGCGGTGCGGTCGAACACCCACTGGACCGGGGAGCCGAGCGCGGCGAAGAACGGCCGGCGCAGCACCTCGCGGTCGTAGACCACGTGGACGTTGAGGATCGGCGCGGTGCCGAAGCCGGCCAGCCGCTCCTGCCCGGGGACGGCGTTCGGCGGCAGCAGCGCGGCCGCGCTGTCCTGGGCGCCGGCCAGCACGACGGTGTCGGCGGTGAGCAGTTCGCCGCTCTCCAGCCGGACGGCGTGCTGCGGCGCGGCGGGCTTCAGCTCGGCCGCCCGGGCCCGCAGCAGCACCCGGACTCCGGCCCGCTCCAGCTCGGCCAGCGCCCGGTCGTGGTGGATCGTGCCGAGCGGGACGGCGGAGATGCCGATGTCCGAGGCGCCCGGTTCGGAGAGCAGGCCGGTCTTGAACACCATCCCGGCCAGCGCCATCGACACCTGGTCGGCCCGGCCGTTCAGGGTGGCGACGCCGACCAGGTCCCACAGGGCGGCCCGGGTGGCGGCGTTCTGCCCGTTGCGGCGCAGCCACTCGCCGAAGGAGATCCGGTCCAGTGCCGGGTCGGCGAGGTCCAGGCTCCGCAGGGCGAGCGCGCCGCGGACCACCCGGGCGCGGTCGGCCGCGGACAGGTGCGGGTAGCGGGCCAGGCTGCCGGCCAGGTGCAGCGGGACGGGCAGACCGGTCCGGCGCAGTCGGCCGAGGGTGCGCACCGGGGCGGTCCCGGGCCCGGTGACGGACAGCACCGGGATGTCGAGGCGGTCCTGGAGGTGGACCAGCCGGGTGGCGCCGAGGCGCTCCAGCAGGCCGCGGTAGGCGGTGCAGCAGCGCAGGTAGACGTGCTGGCCGTTGTCGACGGTCAGCTCGCCGCGCTGGAAGGAGAAGGCCAGACCGCCGAGCCGGGGCCGGCCCTCGGCGAGGGTGACCTTGTGGCCCGCCTCGGCGAGGCGCAGTGCGGCGGTGATCCCGGCCAGGCCGCCGCCGACCACGACGGCGGCCGGGCGCGCGGCATCGGCTCGCCCGGTCATCGGCCCTTCCCCTCGCAGTCGGTGGACCGCCCGCAGGCGGTCACGGAAGCCGGTACTCGTTCGGTGGACACGGAACCACCCGCCCGTGATTCCGCGCTGACACAGCGTGACAGAACTGTCGCGAGAATCAAGAACGCCCCCCGGCGAGCCCGGAAAGCGCCACGTACGCCTTCTCCCAGCCCGGCAGCGAGACCCGGCCGCGCAGCACCGACTCCGGGTCGGCGGCGATCCGGCCGAGCAGCCGGTGGTAGATCCCGGCCATCGCGGCGGTGCAGGCGCGGCTGCGGCGGTCGAGCATCGGCAGCAGCCGCAGGCCCTCCTCGAAGGCGGCCTGGGCGCGGGCGGCCTCGAACGCCACCAGGCCGGTGAAGTCCGCGCCGACCGGCGGCGCGGGAAGGGCGAAGCCCTGCTCGCAGCCGAACCGGACCAGGTCCTCGGCGGGCAGGTAGGTGCGGCCGTTCAGGGCGTCCTCGCGCAGGTCGCGCAGGATGTTGGTGAGCTGCAGCGCCAGGCCCAGGGTGTCCGCGTAGCGTGCCCCGAGCTCCGGGTCGTCGCAGCCGTAGACGCCCAGCGAGAGCCGGCCGATCGCGCCGGCCACGCAGCGGCAGTAGACCTTCAGTTCCTCGTAGGTCTGGTACTCGGCGCCCTTGAGGTCCATCTCGACGCCGTCGATCAGCTCGTCGAAGCCGCCGAGCGGGATCGGGAAGCGGCGGGCCGCGTCGGCCAGGGCGACCTTGATCGGGTCGGTGTCGTCCTCGGCGACCACCCCGGAGCGGACCTCGTCCACCAGTTCCCGGGTGCGCAGCAGCGCCTCGGCCTTGCGGTCGTCCGGGAGGTCGCCGTCGCCGATGTCGTCCACCCGGCGGGCCAGGGCGTACAGGGCCGACATGGCCAGCCGCTTGGGTTCGGGCAGCAGGCGGATGCCGTAGCTGAAGTTGCGCGCCTGCAGTCCGGTGACTGCCTCGCAGTACCGGTACGCCGCCATGACCTGGGCCGACGCCAGTGGTGATGCCGCCACTCGGGCGTTCACCTTCCCTTCGCGAAGATGGCCGCCGCCCTCGCTGCGAGGCGGCGCTTGTCCGGCTTCGCCTGCCGGGCGAGCACGTCGTACCCGGCGTCCTCGACGGCCGCCAGGGCCGCGTAGCCGCCTGCGGTGAATCCCGCCAGGAGCAGTCGAAGCCTCCCCCGAACCGTACCTACCAATGGTGCGCCGCGATCGAGCAGGGTGCGGGCCCGCTCGACCTCGAAGGCGATCAGCTCGCGGACGGCGCCGTTGGCGGAGGGCGCGGCCAGGTCGGCCTCGGTGACGCCGAAGCGGGCCATGTCCTCGGCGGGCAGGTAGATCCGGCCGTGGGTCAGGTCCTCGGCCACGTCCTGGAGGTGTTCGACCACCTGGAGGCCGGTGCAGACGGCGTCCGAGAGCTCGATCCGCTCGGGGGTGGAGACGCCCGCGATGGCTAGCACCAGCCGGCCGACCGGGTCGGCGGAGAGGGTGCAGTAGCCGACCAGGTCGTCGAAGGTGGCGTAGCGGGCGGTGGTCTGGTCCACCCGGTTGGCCTCGATCAGACGGCGGAACGGCTCGGGGGTCAGCCCGCGGCGGTCGACCAGCGGGACGAGCGCGCTCATCAGCGGGTGGCGGGGGCGGTCGGTGTCGGCTCCGGAACCGCCGGGGGCGCGCAGGGCGCTCTCGAAGACCCGGTCGAGGTCCTGCTCCAGGCCGTCGAGCAGGGCGAGCCGGAAGGCGGTCTCCTGCGCGGTCGGCGGGCCGGGCTGGTCCGAAGGGGTGGCGGGGGGCGTCTGCTCGACCCCGAGCAGCCGGCCGGTGGCGGCCGGGTCGGCCAGGTCGCCGTCGCCGGTGTCGTCGACCAGGCGGGCGAAGCCGTACACCGCCATCAGGTCGTCGCGCCAGGCCGCGGGCAGGAAGAACGGGGCGACGGGGAAGTTCTCCGCGCCCGCCTTGTCCAGGGTCTGTCCTGCGGAACCGTTCACCGGCGTATCTCTGGGCTGGGCCGAAGCCGACACTGCTGTCACTCCCCCGTTCTACACCGCTTGGCACGACCGGCCCGACTCGGACACGCGTCCGAGCGCGGGCGTCACGCACGGCACACCGCCCCCGAGACCACCAGGCTGACACGCCCGGGCCCGCCGGAGAAGAGCGCCCCGCCCGGGACACCGGGCGCTCACCCCCGCGGCGGCGGCCGGACGGTGCCCCGGACCGGGATCCCGGGCGGCGCGAAGGACCAGGGGCCGGCCCCGGAAGTCCCGGGACCGGCCCCTGCGGGTGTGACGGGGACTACGGCCGCTCGCCGCGCTCGTAGCGGCTCACGACCTCCTCGGTCGGTCCGTCCATGACCAGCTCGCCGGCCTCGATCCATATGGTCCGCTCGCAGACCTCGCGGATCGAGTTGTTGTCGTGGCTGACCAGGAAGACCGTGCCGGCGGACTTGCGCAGCTCGTCGATCCGGCGCTTGCTGCGCTGCTGGAAGGCCTGGTCGCCGGTGGCGAGGGCCTCGTCGATGAGCAGCACGTCGTGGGTCTTCGCAGCCGCGATCGAGAAGCGCAGCCGGGCGCCCATGCCGGAGGAGTAGGTGCGCATCGGCAGGGAGATGAAGTCGCCCTTGTCGTTGATGCCCGAGAAGTCGACGATGTCCTGGTAGCGCGCCTTCACCTGGGCCGGGGTCATGCCCATCGCCAGGCAGCCGAGGATGACGTTGCGCTCACCGGTGAGCTCGTTCATCAGCGCGGCGTTGACGCCCAGCAGCGAGGGCTGGCCGTTGGTGTAGATGCCGCCCTTCTCGGTCGGCAGCAGGCCGGCGATGGCGGCCAGCATGGTCGACTTGCCGGAGCCGTTGGAGCCGATCAGGCCGATCGCCTCACCCTTGTACGCGGTGAAGCTGACGCCCTTGACCGCGTGCACCTCGCGCACGCCGGCGGCGCGCTTGCGGCTGATGATGCGGCTCAGCGCCGAGGTGGCGCTGCCCTTGCCGGAGCCGGCGCCGTGCACCTTGTAGACGATGTGCACGTCGTCGACGACGACGGTGGGCTCACGGGCCACGTCCGCGTCCTGGACGAGGTCGTTCTTGCTCAGTTCGAGGTCAGCCACGGCCGTACTCCTCCTCGGCCTTCCAGAAGAAGACGTATCCGACGACGAACATGCCCACGCCCCAGGCGATGCCGTACTCCCACAGGTGTGACGGCAGGGTCTGGTGGACCGGCTGGTGCGGGTTGTAGATGACCGGCGCGAAGGCGTGCCGCAGCAGGTCCATGTAGACCGACGCCGGGTTGGCGGCCATCAGGGTCTGGATGAACTGCGGCCAGTGCGAGATCTTGTCCTGGATGCTGAACATCACGCCGGACAGGAACATCCAGGCGCGCATCACGAACGGGATCAGCTGGGAGATGTCGCTGGTCCGGGAACCGATCCGGGCCATCACCAGCGAGATGCCGGTGTTGAAGAGCGTCTGCAGCAGCAGCGCCGGGATGATCAGCAGCCAGGTCCGGCCCGGGGTGATGCCGGCCGCGAGCACGGTGATGACCAGGACCACCATCGAGATCAGCAGCTGCTGGAGCTGGATCACGGTGAAGGCGATCGGGAGGCTGGCCCGGGGGAAGTGCAGCGCCCGGATCAGCCCGAGGTTGTCGGAGATCGCCCGGGTACCGGCCTGCACCGCGTTCTGGGTGAACTGGAAGACGAAGACGCCGATGCACAGCCAGGCGATGTACGTCTGGTCCGGGAAGCCCTGCTTGCTCGCCAGGATCACACCGAAGACCAGGTAGAACACCGCGCAGTTGAGCAGCGGGGTCACCACCTGCCACAGCTGGCCGAGCTTGGCGTTGGTGTACTGGGCCACCAGTCGGGCGGTGGCGAAGGCCCAGATGAAGTGGCGCCGGGCCCAGAGCTGCTTGGAGTAGGCGAACAGGCCGGGACGGGCGCCGCTCACCGCCAGACCGTACTTGTCCGCAAGCTGCTTGGGGGTCAGGCCCGCGTCCGCCCCCCTGGGGGCCGAGAGGCTGACGGGTTCACTCACTGTCGACACATTCGTCCTTCACGCGGGATCGGTCGGGGCGGCCGGTCGGCGGGGTCCGCCGGTCGTGCACCGATGGGGATCCACTGGGATCTCGGGGGAGCCGGCCGGTGTGTGGGCACCGGCCGCAGCGATCGGTCATTCGATGCGATGCCATCGGATGCGATCAGATGATCGGAGGGCGGCCCAGCCTGGTCAGTCGCCAGACGGTACGCCACCGCATGGGCCGCCGCGGACCGCAGGGTTCGCGCCAACCCGCCCGGAATCCGCCCCACCAGGCCTTCAGCGCCTCCGGGGAGGGGCGGCGGGCCAGGGTCAGCAGGAACCAGGTTCCCAGATAGAGAGGCACCAACGGGGCCGGAAGGTTCCGCCTCGCGAGCCAGACCCGGTTGCGGGCCACGTTGTGGAAGTAGCTCGCGTGGCGGGCCGGCGAGGTCGTGGGGTGGTGCAGCACCACGTCCGCCCGGTAGTCGATGGCCCAGCCGGCGTCCAGCGCGCGCCACGCGAGGTCGGTCTCCTCGTGGGCGTAGAAGAACTCGGCGGGCAGCTGCCCGGCCTGCTCGAACACCTTGCAGCGCACCGCGCTCGCGCCGCCCAGGAAGGTGGTCACCCGGGACGAGCGCAGCGGGTCGCTGGCGCGCAGCCGGGGGACGTGCCGGCGCTGGGTGACACCGGTGTCCGGGTCGGCGATCCGGAAGGAGACGATGCCCAGCTCCGGGTCGGCGGTGAAGGCCTCGCGCAGCAGACGGGCCGAGTCGGTCCGCGGCAGGTTGCCGTCGTCGTCCAGGAAGAGGATGGCGTCGACGTCCGCACCGTCCCGGCCGAACAGCTCGATGCCGACGTTGCGGCCGCCCGGGATGCCGAGGTTCTCCGGCAGCTCGATGCTGCGCACGCCCTCCGGCAGCGGGGGCAGCTCCACGCCCTGGCCGACCACGGCCAGCTCGACCGCCCGGCCCTCCTGGGCGCGGACGGCCTCGATCAGCGCGTTGAGCTCGGCGGGCCGGTTGCCCATGGTGATGATCACGGCCCCGAGGCGGAAGTCCTCCGCGTCCGTCGCCGCACTCATCGCAGCCTGCTGGAGAGGACGATGCTCAGCAGGTGGAGCACGGTCTGGAGCATCGCGATCGCCGCCAGGACGACCACCGCGAGCCGGGTGAAGAGCAGTCCGCCGTGCACGGCGTCGGCGACGCCGGCGGCCAGGATGAGCAGCGAGGCCTCGACCGCGCCGACCAGCCGGTGGAACTTCAGGAAGGCGGCCGCCCGGCGGGCCTTGGCCACGGACGCCGAGCGCGGCACCGAGGCGCTGTCCTCGACGGCCGTCAGGCCGCTGCGGGCCCGGGCGACGTCCACCAGGTCGGTCTCGGACTTGATCAGGATCGCGCCGAGCGCGGCCAGGGTGCCGAGGAAGGCCCACTCCCAGTGCGAGCCGGAGCCCTCGCGGTGCAGCAGGTCGGTGGCGCGCAGACCGAGGCCGGTCAGCAGCGCCGCCTCGGACATGTAGTGGCCGACCCGGTCCAGGTAGACGCCGGTGAGCGAGGTCTGTCGGCGCCAGCGGGCCACCTCGCCGTCCACGCAGTCCAGCAGGAGGTAGACCTGGATCAGCAGGGCGCCCAGGACGGCGCCCGCGATGCCCGGCACGACCAGCCCGGCACCGGCCAGGATGCCGGTGAACATCATCAGGTACGTCAGGCCGTTGGGCGTGATCGCCGTCATGGTGGAGAGCACGCGGGTGATCCGCAGCGAGATCTTCCGCATGTACAGGCGTCCGGCCCAGTGCTCGGCGCTGCGGCGCTGGAGCATGCCCTCCGGGTGGATCACCGCGCGCAGTTCCTCGATCGAGGGCCGGCGGGTCAGGTCCACCGGGGGCCGCTGGGTGCCCGCGGTGGAGGGGTCAGCTGTTGACGGCTTGGACATAGTCGGCGTACGCGTCCCTGATTGCGGAAGGGGAGAGGTCGAGGTGTTCGAGGATGGTGAAGCGCCCCGGTCGGGTGTTCGGAGCGTAGTGCACCGCTTCGGTGAACTCCGCCTCGGTGAAGCCGATCTGAGCCGCGGTCACCGGCAGTCCGTGGCTCGCCAGGCGCTCCACGATCAGACCGGTCAGCTCGCGCTCGCCCCGCAGGAAGCTGGCGAAGGCGGCGCCGAGGCCGACCTGCTCGCCGTGCTGGGCGGACCGCTTGGGATACAGCACGTCCAGGGCATGCGAGATCTCGTGGCAGGCGCCCGACGAGGGCCGGGTGCTGCCCGCGATGTTCATCGCGATGCCGGACAGTACCAGGGCCTCGGCCAGCGCCGTCAGGAGGTCCTGGTCCTGGGTGCTTCCCGGGTGCCGCAGCAGGTTCTCGCCCGCCGAGCGGGCCATCGCCACGGCCAGCCCGTCCACCGGCTCGCCGGTCACCGCGTGCGACAGCTCCCAGTCCGCGCACGCGGAGATGTTGGAGACGACGTCGCCAACGCCGGCCGCCACGAAGCGCTGCGGGGCCTGCCGGATCACGTCCAGGTCGACCACGATGCCGATCGGGCTGGGCACCCCGTAGGAGCCGCGGCCGGCGTCGTTGTCCAGGGTGGAGACCGGCGAGCAGATGCCGTCGTGGGCCAGGTTGGTGGCGACCGCGACCAGCGGCAGGCCGACCCGGGCCGCGGCGTACTTGGCGGCGTCGATGATCTTGCCGCCGCCGAGGCCGACCATCGCGTCGTAGTGCCCGCCGCGCATCGCTTCGGCCAGCCGCACGGCGCTGTCCAGGCTGCCGTCGTCCACGTTGTACCAGTCGGCGCCGGGCAGGGCCGGCTCCAGGCGGCGGCGCATGGCCGAGCCGGAGCCGTTGCTGATCGCGACGGCGATCCGGCCCGAGGCCGACAGCCGCTGGTCCGCCAGGATGCCGCCGAGCGCGTCCAGCGCGCCCGGGCGGATCTCGACGAACAGCGGCGACGGGACCAGTCGGGTCAGTACCGGCACGCGATCTCCCGGGCCTTCGCCAGGTCGTCGTGGTTGTCGACCTCGACCCAGGAGACCTCGCCGATCGGCTGCACGTCGATCCGCAGGCCGCGGTTCACCATCTCCTGGTAGCCGTCCTCGTAGTACAGCTGCGGGTCGCGCTCGTAGGTGGCGCGCAGCGCGTCGGTGAGGTCGGCCGCGGCGGACGGGTTGATCACGGTGACGCCGATGTACTCGCCGGTCGCCTCGGCCGGCTCCATCAGCTTGGTGATGCGGCGCATGCCGGTGGCCGGGTCGACGACGACCTTCATCTCCTCGTCGGCGAGCTTCTTCACCGTGTCGAGGGCGAGCAGGATGCCGGGGGCGGTGCCGGCCTCGGTGAGCCGCTGGTTGCCCTCCAGCATGGTGCGCTGGACGGAGGCCGGGTGGACGGTGTCGCCGTTGGCGAGCAGCAGGCCCTCGGCGAACAGGTCGCGGGCGCACCAGAGCGAGTAGGCGTTGTTCCACTCCTCGGCCTTGTCGTTCTCGACCAGGTGGAGCTTGACGCCGTACTTGCTCTCCAGGGCGTCCTTGCGGTCGTACACCGCCTCCTTTCGGTAGCCGACGACTATCGCGGCCTCGCGCAGTCCGACCTCGGCGAAGTTGCCGAGGGTGAGGTCCAGGACGGTCCGTTCCCCGTCGACCGGCACCAGCGCCTTGGGCAGGGTGTCGGTGTACGGGCGCAGCCGGCGGCCGGCGCCGGCTGCCAGAACGAGGCCGATCATGCGGGTCTCCTGATCCGTCGTGCTGTGCGCGGGGCCGCGCCGGGGGTTCGGCGGCGCCACTGGTTCGCCCGGACCGGGGTCCGACCGGGCCGGGCGGCGGCGCGCCGGTGCCGGCACAGATCCGGGCACCGTGTCGTATGTGATGGTAGGCGACCAGGGCGACCGGCCAGAACGCGCCCGCAGGCCCGGGGCGGGAGACGGGGTGGCCGGCGGGGTTCGCGGCCGGGGTGGCGGCGGGCAGTGGCCGGGGGCGCGGTGGAGCCGGTGGGCGGGGTGCCCGGCGGGGCTGACGGTGGGGGGGCAGCACGGCGGCCCGGGGTTCGCCTGGAGGGGTGCGGAACGGGTCGAACGGGCCCCGAACGCGCGCCGAACGGTTCTGCGAATCCCGTGACTCTTTCGAGGGTTTCCCGGACCCTTCTCCCGGCGGTTTCCGACTCCTCCGAGTCATGATCCGCCCGGTTGTGCGTGGGACCCCTGCCGAGTGCCACCCATACGGCAGACTGGAGCCCGACGCCGGTGCCGGTGCCCCCGCTGTGTCCGCCGCACTCCAGCCGGTGCGTCGGAGGCACCCGATGCTCCCGTTGCTCCCGTTCCCGAAAGAGGCCCCATGCCCCAGAGTCTGCCGACCGACCCGACGCACTTCGCCGCCGAGATCGACACCGGTCTCGACGTCGAGACCGATGTGACGGTCGACCCCCGGGCCACCGGGTCCGCCCCCGTCGGAGCCGAGATCCTGCTGGAACTGGTTGACGACGAGGGCGTCACGATCGGCACCGGCGAGAAGCTCTGGGCCCACCAGCAGCCGGGCCGGCTGCACCGGGCCTTCTCGGTCTTCCTGTTCGACCGCCAGGGCCGGCTGCTGCTCCAGCGCCGGGCGCTCGGCAAGTACCACTCCCCCGGCGTCTGGTCGAACACCTGCTGCGGCCACCCGTACCCGGACGAGCCGCCGTTCGTCGCCGCCGCCCGGCGCACCGCCGAGGAGCTGGGCGTCGCACCGGCGCTGCTGTGCGAGGCGGGCACCGTCCGCTACGACCTGCCGGACGAGGCGACCGGGCTGATCGAGCGGGAGTGGAACCACCTGTTCGTGGGACTGGTCACCGCCCCGGTCGAGCCGGACCCGGAGGAGGTGGACGACTTCGCCTTCGTGACCGCGCAGGAGCTGCGGGAGCTGCGGGCGGAGCGGCCGTTCTCGGTCTGGTTCGAGACGGTCTTCGAGGCCGCGCTGCCGGGCATCCGGGAGATCGCCGGGCGGGACTGGTAGTCCGGCGGCGTCGGTTCCCGGCCGGGCCGCTCCGGCGCGTGGCCCTGCGCCGTCGGTTCACCGTCCGGCAGCGTCGGTCCACCGTCCGGCCGCTCCGGGGCCGGGCCCGGCCGGTCAGTGGCCGGGCTCCGGGGGGACGGGCAGCGAGGCCCAGATGACCTTGCCGCCCTCCCCCGTGTGTTCGACGTCGCACACCCCGCCGGCCTGCAGGGTGACGCTCTTCACCAGCAGCAGGCCGCGCCCGCCGGTGCGTCCGGTGTCGTTCTCCAGCGCCTTCGGCCGGTACGGGTCGCCGTCCTCGACCGACACCCGCACCCAGGACCGGCGGACCGACAGCTCGGTGACCACCTCGGGCGACAGCTCGGCGGCGTGCGTCACCGCGTTGCTCACCAGCTCCGAGACGATCAGCAGCAGGTCGTCCACCAGCTCCTGGTAGCGCACCCCGGTCATCCCCTGGGCGAGCAGACGGTCGCGCACCGCGTGCCTGGTGAACGGCACCGAGGCCTCGGTGGCCGGCACCGGGAAGCGCCACACGCCCTCCGCCGGGCCTCCGGAGGCCGGGGCCCCGGCCAGGCCCTCCCGCCCCCCGCCGCGTCTCGGTTCGGCCTTCGCCGCTCCGCTGATCTGCTCCACGTCCAGCCGCCCTTCGTCCGCGACCCGGGAATCAGGCGATCCGCTCATGGCGCCCTCGGTCCACAGAGGCTAGGAGAGCAGTCGTGGCGGCCGTGGCACCGTCGACAAGTTGCCCGTGTCGGACCGGTTCCGCCCGCAACCGACCGCGGGGGGCGCGAAAGTCGACCGGTTCCTTCGCGGACGCCACCGGTTCGGTCCGGATTCGAGCGCGTTCACAGGCCGTACCAACCTGTGGGGAGCGGGTGCGGACGAGGTGCGGGCTCGTCGGGGGCGCGGGCAAGGCGCGGGTGCGGGTGGCGTACGGCCCCGCCGCCACGGCCCACTGGCTCCCCGGACTCCCGACCAGGGTGTCCGGTGCCGCGGCCCCGAGGAAGCGCAGGTGAGAAGCACTCCAGAACCCTGGTAATGTTCTCTCTGTCGCCGAGGGGGCGAGGAAAAAGCCCCCGAAGCACACACCCCGTCCGGGTGGCGGAATGGCAGACGCGCTAGCTTGAGGTGCTAGTGCCCTTTATCGGGCGTGGGGGTTCAAGTCCCCCCTCGGACACAGCCGAATTCCCCGTGGGAGCCGAAAGGCTCCCACGGGGAATTTCGTTTTTCGGGCCGCCCTTTCCCCGGGCCGACCCTGGTCACCATCCCCGGCCACCGTCCGCCCCAGGCCCTGTGGCGCCGGTCTCCCCGCCGGCCGTACCGGCGGAAGCCGGACACGAGATGGCAACAATCGGACGGTTTGAGCTTCCTCTGAGGTATTCGCCCGTTTTCGGAACATAGGCTGCTCTCCGTTTGCCCGAAATACCGGCTCAAAATCGCAAAAACACCGACACCACCCGATGAACCACGAGCGAGAGGACCGATACGTTGAGTGAGCCCGACTCGTCGACGCCATCACACCAGAACTACCGCCGATCGCTCGGCACGATCAGCCTGACCGCCGTCGGGCTGGGATCGATCATCGGCTCCGGGTGGCTGTTCGGTGCCGAGCGCGCGGCCAAGCTCGCCGGCCCCGCCTCGATCCTCGCCTGGGTGATCGGTGCCGCAGTGGCGCTGACCATCGCGCTCACCTACAGCGAGCTGGGCTCGATGTTCCCCAAGGCCGGCGGCATGGTCCGGTACGGCCAGTACTCGCACGGCTCGCTGGCCGGCTACCTGGCCGCCTGGGCGAACTGGATCGCCATCGTCTCGGTCATCCCGGGTGAGGCCACCGCCTCCGTCCAGTACATGAGCTCCTGGCACTTCGGCTGGGCGAAGGGGTTGTACGACGGCCAGGAGCTGACCCTCAGCGGCGTGGCGCTCGCCAGCGTGCTGCTGGTCGTCTACTTCGTCCTCAACTGGTTCGCGATCACGCTGTTCGCCAAGACCAACACCGCGATCACCGTCTTCAAGGTCATCGTCCCGACGGTGACCGCCGGTGCGCTGCTCTTCGCGCACTTCGACTCGGCGCACTTCACCGACCACGGCGGCTTCGCGCCGAACGGCTGGAGCGCGGTGTTCACCGCCGTCGCGGTCTCCGGCATCGTCTGGGCCTTCAACGGCTTCCAGTCCCCGCTCAACCTGGCCGGCGAGGCCCGCAACCCCGGCAAGTCGCTGCCGAAGGCCGTCATCGGCTCGATCCTGATCGCCCTGGTGATCTACGTCGCGCTGCAGATCGCCTTCCTCGGCGCCATCCCGAGCGGCGACCTGGCGAACGGCTGGAGCAACCTCTCCTACACCTCGCCGCTGGCCGACCTGGCCATCGCTTGGGGCCTCAACTGGCTGGCGATCCTGCTCTACGCGGACGCGTTCATCTCGCCGTCCGGCACCGGCATGATCTACGCCGCCACCACCTCGCGCATGATCCACGGCGTGCAGGAGAACGGCCACCTGCCGAAGGTCTTCGGCAAGGTCGACGCCAAGACCGGCATCCCGCGCCCGGCGCTGCTGCTCAACCTGGTGGTCGCCTTCCTGTTCCTCGCGGTCTTCCGCGGCTGGGGCTCGCTGGCCGAGATCGTCTCGGTGGCCACCGTGATCTCGTACATCACCGGCCCGGTCGCCGTGATGGCGCTGCGCCGCCTGGCCCCGGACCTGCCCCGGCCGGTCCGACTGCGCGCCATGCCGGTGATCGCCCCGGTCGCGATGGTCTTCGGCTCGCTGGTGCTCTACTGGGCCCGCTGGCCGCTCACCGGCAAGGTCATCCTGCTGATGGCCGCCGGCCTGCCGATCTGGGCCTGGTACGAGCTGCGCAAGCCGTTCGCCGAGCTGAAGCCGCACCTCAAGGCCGGCGCCTGGATGGTCGCGTACCTGTTCGTGATGGCCGGCGTCTCCTGGGCGGGCAGCGCCGACTTCGGCGGGAACGGCTACCTGCCGGAGGGCTGGGACCTGCTGATCGTCGCGGCGATCGGGCTGGCGTTCTACCGCTGGGGCGTCGCCAGCGCCTGGGCCAACCCCTCGCTGGCCGAGGTCCGCAGGGAGATGGCGGCGGAGGCCGAGAGCGCCGCGCCGCTCGACGCCGCGGAGGCCTCGCGGGTCTGAGGTCCGGGACGTGGACGAGCCGAGCCCCGTGAACCCGTGGGCTCATGAGTCCCTGAGTCCCTGAGTTCGTGAGTTCGTGAGTTCACGCGGCTCACGGTGAAGGCCGGTCGGAGGAATCCGACCGGCCTTCGGCGTCCGCGGGGGCGGGCGCGGCGCGCTCCGTTCCCCGTGTACATCCATTCTGCCGTGGACGGCACCCCCGGGTCACCGTCCCCGGGGATGATCTTCGTCGCGGTTTCCGCTCCTAGCGTGGTGCAGGGCGGTCCTCGGCAGGAGGGCCCGGACGCGGAGGAGCGGATCGGCATGGCGGACGTGCGGGGGCGGGAACAGGCCGAGGAACTGGCCGAGGAACTGGTCGGGATGATGGCCGAGGACGGCGCGGCCACCCGGCTGGCGCACAGCCCCGACCTGGCCGAGCAGGCGGTCTGGCGGCGGCTCACCGCCAGGCACGGGGACCGGCTCGCGGAGATCATGGCGGCGCACGGCTGGCCGACCGGGCGCACCGTCGGCCCCGAGGCGGCCCGGGCGGCATGGCTGGTGGCCCAGCACGCCGATCGGCAGCTCGACGTCCAGCGGCGGGCGGCGGAGCTGATGGGCGAAGCGGTCGCCCGGGGCGAGGCGAGCGCCCGCGACCTGGCCTTCCTCCAGGACCGGCTGGCCGTCAACGAGGGCCGGGAGCAGCGCTACGGGACCCAGATCGGCGCGGTGGCGGACGGCCGACCGGTGCCGTGGCCGTGCGAGGAGCCGGAGCGGCTGGACGAGCGGCGCGCGGCGGTGGGCATCGAGCCGTTCGACGAGTACACCGCGCGGTTCGCTCCGAAGTAACCGTCACGTCCGCCGATCGGGATTGACTCTTGCGCGCGGCCGCCCGTGCCGCGTTGACTGACCCTCGACTAGCGCTGCTAGTTAATCGGTCGAGTGGATGAGGGGACGATCGGGTGCGGCAGTACGCGGAACACAGCGACCAGTACATCGACGGTGAGTGGCGGCCCTCCGGGGACGCCGGGTCGATCACCGTACTGAACCCGGCGACCGAGCAGGTGCTGGCCACCGTACCGGCCGGCGGCGTGACCGACGTCGACGCGGCGGCGACGGCGGCCCGCCGGGCGGCCCGCGGCTGGGGCGCGACCACCCGCGAGGAGCGGCTGGCGCTGCTGACCCGGCTGCGGGACGGGATCGCCGCCGCGCAGAACGAGATCACCGAGACGGTCGTCGCCGAGCTGGGCTCGCCGGTCGGCTTCGCCGGGGCCGTGCACGCCGGGCTGCCGCTCGCCGTGGCGACCTCCTACCTGAGCCTGCTCGCCGAGCACCCCTTCGAGGAGCGGATCGGCAACTCGGTGGTGCACGCCGAGCCGGCCGGGGTGGTCGCGGCGATCACGCCGTGGAACTACCCGCTGCACCAGATCGTGGCCAAGGCCGTCCCGGCGCTGGCGGCCGGCTGCCCGGTGGTCCTCAAGCCGGCCGAGGACACCCCGCTGGTGGCCCGGCTGTTCGCCCGTCTGGTGCACGAGGCCGGGTTCCCGGCGGGCGCCTTCAACCTGGTCACCGGTACCGGCGCGGTGGCGGGCGCGGCGCTCGTCGGGCACCGGGAGGTGGACCTGGTCTCCTTCACCGGCTCCACCGCCGTCGGCCGGCAGGTCGCCGAGACGGCCGGCCGGGGGCTGAAGCGGGTCTCCCTGGAGCTGGGCGGCAAGTCGGCCAACGTGGTGCTGCCGGGCGCCGACCTGGCCCGCGCGGTCAAGGCGAACGTGGCCAACGTGTTCGCCAACTCGGGCCAGACCTGCAGCGCGCTGACCCGGCTTCTGGTGCACGAGGACCAGTACGACGAGGCGGTCGCCCGGGCCGAGGAGGTCGCCGCCCAGTACCGCCCGGGCGACCCGACCGACCCGCAGACCCGGATCGGCCCGGTGGTCAACGCCAGGCAGCTCGACCGGGTGCGCGGCTACATCGACGGCGCGCTGGCCGAGGGCGCCCGGCTGGTGGTCGGCGGCTCGGATCCGATCGCCGAACTGCCCACCGGGTACTACGTCCGGCCGACCGTGCTCGCCGACGTCACCCCGGAGATGACGGTGGCCCAGGAGGAGGTCTTCGGTCCGGTCCTGGCGATCCTCCGTTACCGGGACGAGGACCACGCCGCCGAACTCGCCAACGGCACCCCGTACGGCCTGTCCGGCGGTGTCTGGGCCCGCGACACCGACACCGCCGCCGCCTTCGCCCGCCGCCTCGACACCGGCCAGGTCGACCTCAACGGCGGCCGCTTCAACCCGCTCGCGCCCTTCGGCGGCTACAAGAGCTCGGGCCTCGGCCGGGAGCTGGGCCGCCACGGACTGGAGGAGTTCCTCCAGTACAAGTCCCTGCAGTACTAGCGCGACTGACGGCGGGCGGCTGATGGCTGACAGCTGACAGAGTTCAGCGAACAGATGACAGATTTCATCATCTGTCATCTGTCATCTGTTCGCTGTCGGTTGTTCGCTGTTCGCCGTTTGCTGTTCGCCGCCAGCCGCCCGCGGTGCCACCGCCCCGGCGGGGACCCGGCCGGCCGTCAGGCCAGGTCGACGCCCGGGTAGAGGGGGTACGGGGCGAGCAGGTCGGCGGCGCGCTTGGCGGTGGCGTCGCGGAGGGCGGCGTCCAGGGTGTAGGCGGCCTTGGACGGGGCGCCCTTGGCGGTGGTGGTGGGGTTGGTGGCACCCAGGACGGTGTGGATCAGGTCGGCGATCTCGTCCATCTCGGCGGTGCCCAGGCCGCGGGTGGTGAGGGCCGGGGTGCCGAGGCGGATGCCCGAGGTGTACCAGGCACCGTTCGGGTCCTGCGGGACGGAGTTGCGGTTGGTGACGATGCCCGAGTCGAGCAGGGCCGCCTCCGCCTGGCGGCCGGTCAGGCCGTAGCCGGAGACGTCGGCGAGGACCAGGTGGTTGTCGGTGCCGCCGGTGACCAGCTTGCCGCCGCGGCGCAGCAGGCCCTCGGCGAGCGCCTGGGCGTTGGCGACGACGGCGCGGGCGTAGGCCTGGAACTCGGGGCGGCGGGCCTCCGCGAGGGCGACCGCCTTGGCGGCCATGACGTGCGAGAGCGGACCGCCGAGCACCAGCGGGCAGCCCCGGTCGACGTGCTCGGCCAGTTCGGACTGGCACAGCACCATGCCGCCGCGCGGGCCGCGCAGGGACTTGTGGGTGGTGGTGGTGACGATGTGGGCGTGCGGGACCGGGTCGTGGTCGCCGGTCAGCACCTTGCCCGCGACCAGGCCGGCGAAGTGCGCCATGTCGACCATGAGGGTCGCGCCGACCTCGTCGGCGATCTCGCGCATCCTGCGGAAGTCCACCAGGCGCGGGTAGGCGGAGTAGCCGGCCACGATGATCAGCGGGCGGAACTCGCGGGCGGTCTCGCGCAGCGCGTCGTAGTCGATCAGGCCGGTGGCCGGGTCGGTGCCGTAGCTGCGCTGCTCGAACATCTTGCCCGAGATGTTGGGCCGGAAGCCGTGGGTGAGGTGGCCGCCGGTGTCCAGGGACATGCCGAGCATCCGCTGGTTGCCGAGTTCCTGGCGCAGCCGCGCCCAGTCCTCCTCGGTGAGGTCGTTGACGTTGCGCACCGCGGCGCGCTCCAGTGCCGGGCTCTCGACCCGCTGGGAGAGGACGGCCCAGAAGGCGGTCAGGTTGGCGTCGATGCCGGAGTGCGGCTGGACGTAGGCGTGGTCGGCGCCGAACAGTTCGCGGGCGTGCTCGGCGGCGATGCTCTCGACGGTGTCGACGTTGCGGCAGCCCGCGTAGAAGCGGCGGCCGACGGTGCCCTCGGCGTACTTGTCGCTGAGCCAGTTGCCCATGGTGAGCAGGACGGCCGGGGAGGCGTAGTTCTCGCTGGCGATCAGCTTGAGCGAGGCGCGCTGGTCCGCCAGCTCCCGGCCGACGGCGGCGGCGATCCGCGGTTCGACGCCGGCGACGACGTCGAGGGCGTTGCGGAAGGCGGTGTCGGCCGCGGGGGATGCGGCGGTGTGGGGCTGCTGGGCCATGGCGGTCTCCTGGTGGGGATGCGGGGGCCCAGGCGCTCGGCAGACGTGCACGTGAGGATCCACGGGGCCGCTTCCCGATGGTTGATTCCATCCCTACGCGCCAGTCGCGGCCCACCGGGATCGTACCAACACCGGAGGGACTGTGGCGGAGGTCTCAGAATGCGGGACGGGCCACCCGTTCCGTCCTCTTATGTCCGTTCTTCTGCGACACGGGTGTTTCAGCGAAATGAAGCCGCCACATTTCCCGAAACAGTTCGGCAGGAATTACCCGGACAGCCGCCGGAGGTGATTTGCGGAACCTCGGACGCATCCGATCAAATGACGCTCGAACGGCCGCCGGGAAACCCCCGGAGGCCGCACCGGAAATGCACACCAGCGCACCCTCACCATGGGGCGGCGGAGAATTCGGGGGTTACGCCTCATGGCAGTGGTCGACACCGTCCCGGTCACCGTGGCCGGGCCCGCGCCCGCCGCGAACCCCGGACTGCTGCGCCGGATCCTGCGGGACCGGGTCGGCGCCACCGCCCTGGCGGTGGTGGTGCTGTTCCTGCTGCTCGCACTCGGCGCCCCGCTGATCGCCGCGCTGTACGGGAGGAACCCGGTCGACCACTACGGCCAGAACCTCCCCGGCCTGCTCAGCGACGGCGGGCTGCCGATGCTGCCGAACGGCGGGATCTCCGGGGACTTCTGGTTCGGCCTGGAGCCCGGCCTCGGCCGGGACGTGTTCACCCAGCTGCTGTACGGCATCCGCACCTCGCTGCTGATCGCCTTCGCGGCGGCCGCGGTGACCACCACCCTGGGCGTGCTGGCCGGCGTCGCGGTCGGTTATCTGGGCGGGCTCACGGACCGGTTGTTCGGATTCCTCGCGAACGTGCTGCTGGCCTTTCCCACCCTGCTCCTGCTGCTCGCGCTCAGTCCGGTGATCCAGTCCCGGCTGGTCGACCCGGGCACCGCGGAACCGGAATGGATGCAGTTCCTGGTGCTGATCCTGGTGTTCTCGGCGTTCGGCTGGATTCCGCTCGCGCTTTCCCTGCGGGCCACCGTCCGCTCGCTCCGGGAAAGGGATTTCGTGCAGTCCGCGCGGGCCCAGGGCGCGAGCCGGTTCCATGTCGTCGTCCACGAACTCCTGCCGAACGTGCGCTCGCAGCTGCTGGTGCACGCCACCATGGCGGTGCCGACCTTCGTCGCCTCCGAGGCCGCGCTGTCCTTCCTCGGCGTCGGCGTCACCGAGCCGGTCCCGGACTGGGGGCGGATGATCGCGCGCGGCTCCGAGGTCTTCCAGGCCGACCCGACCTACATGGTGTTCCCCGGCGTGGCGCTGCTGCTGTTCGTCATCGCCTTCAACCTGCTCGGCGACGCCGTCCGGGACGCGCTGGACCCGCGCGCCGGCACGGCCCGCTGAAACCTTTCACCTCCTCCCGTCCACCAACCCGAGCCCGTCCCGGCACGACCCGCCGGGACAAGGAGAGATTCGCCATGCGCTGGACCAGACCGTCCCTCGCCGTCGTCGCCACCGCCCTGCTGGCGACCTCCTGCTCGGCCGGCGCGGGCACCACCACCGGCTCCGGCGGCGCCGCCGGGGCCTCCGCCAAGGAGACCTCCCCGCTGACCGCCGTCCTCGGCAGCGAGCAGGAGAGCGCCGGCCCCGCCCCGGCCGTCCCGGGCGCCCGGGCGGGCGGCACGGTGAACGTGTACAACAGCGTCGAGTTCCGCCACCTCGACCCGCAGAAGGTCTACGCCGGCGCCACCTACAACGCCTCGCTGCTCTGGGGCCGCCAGCTGACCCAGTACCAGGTCGTGGA
Source organism: Kitasatospora sp. NPDC092039 (assembly GCF_044756065.1). Lineage (NCBI taxonomy): Bacteria > Bacillati > Actinomycetota > Actinomycetes > Kitasatosporales > Streptomycetaceae > Kitasatospora > Kitasatospora sp. NPDC092039. The sequence goes on from NZ_JBIVSD010000013.1 coordinate 84,480, forward strand.
CGGCAAGGCCAAGCTGGTCGGCGACCTGGCCACCGACACCGGCACCCCGGCCGACGGCGGGCGCACCTGGACGTACCGGCTCAAGCAGGGCGTCGCCTGGGAGGACGGCCGGCCGATCACCGCCCAGGACGTCAAGTACGGCATCGAGCGCACCTTCGGCAAGGGCTACGAGGTCGGCCCGCCGTACTGGCCGCAGTGGCTCACCGGCGAGGCCAGCTACGAGGCGGCGCGCGCCAAGTACGCGGGCCCGCAGGCCGGCGACCTGGACGCGATCGAGACGCCGGACGAGCGCACCATCGTCTTCCACTTCCCGCAGCCGCAGGCCGACGTCCCGTACATGGCCGCGCAGTCCTCCTCCTCGCCGGTGCGCCGGGACAAGGACACCGGGACGGAGTACGACCGGCTGCCGTTCGCGACCGGCCCGTACCGGATCGTCGAACACGTCCAGAACACCCGGATGGTGCTGGAGCGCAACCCGGCCTGGAAGCCCGAGACCGACCCGATCCGCAGCCAGTACCCGGAGAAGTTCGTCTTCACGTACGGCAAGGAATCGCTCAACATCAACCAGGAGATCCTCTCCGGCCGGGACGGCGGCGCCAACGCCACCACCGCCGCCGACACCCTCTCCGCCGAGCTGTACCAGACCACCGACACCGACCCGAAGGCCAAGGAGCTGGTCGTCTCCGGCCGGCAGGGCGCCTTCGTCACCCAGCTGGTGATCAACAACGAGCGGGTGCCGGACGTCGAGGTCCGCACGGCGCTGCACCTGGCCTACCCGCGCCAGCAGGCCCGCCAGGTCCAGGGCGGCGCCCGGACCGGCGAGCTGGCCACCACGCTCAGCTCGCCCGCGCTGATCGACTGGCAGAAGTACGACCTCCACCCGGTCCGGCCCGAGGGCGACCCGGAGGCCGCCAAGGCCGCGCTCGCCAAGGCCAAGCAGGCGCCCGGGAGCCTGACCTACGCGTACCGGAACACCCCGACCGGGCAGCGGGTGGCGCAGGTGCTGGTCGAGGGCTTCGGCAAGGCCGGGATCACCGTCGTGCCCAAGCCGGTCGACCCCAAGGCCTTCCTGGACGAGGTGCACCGCGCCGACTCCCCGTACGACCTGTTCGAGGAGACCAGCTCGGTCGACTGGCCGACCCCGTCCACCCTCGTCCCGTTCTCCTTCGACGGCCGGGCCGGCAGCGACCTCAACTCCGCGCGCTACCGCAACCCGGAGGTCGACAAGGAGATCGACCGGATCAACCAGGTCGGCGAGCCGCGCGCCAAGGCCAAGGAGCTGTACGCGCTGGAGCAGACCGTGATGAAGGACGTGCCGGTGCTGCCGTTCGCCTACCCGACGGTCAACCAGCTGCGCGGCGGCAACGTCGGCGGGGCGTTCATCCACCCGATCTACGGGACCGTCTCGCTGGCCTGGCTGTACCTGAAGTCCTGAGGCCGGGGCCGCCCCTCGTCCCCCGTCGGGACGAGGGGCGGCCCCCTCCTGCCGCGCTCCTCCGCCTCCCCCGTCACGTCGACCCCGGATCGGCCATGCTCTCCTTCGTCCTGCGGCGGACCGCCCAGGCCCTCGCGGTCCTGGTCGCGGTATCCGCCGCCGCCTTCGCCCTCTTCTACGCCGCGCCCGCCGACCCGGCCCGCGCCGCCTGCGGCCCGCGCTGCGACAGCGGGCAGGTCGCGGCGGTGCGCCAGAGCATGGGCCTGGACCAGCCGCTGCTCACCCAGTACACCGACTACCTGGCCGGAGTCGTCGCCGGGCGGGACATCGGCGACGTCGACGGCTCGACCATCCACTGCGACGCGCCCTGCCTCGGCTACTCCTACCGGCTGCACCAGCCGGTCAGCGAGGCGCTCGCCGACCACCTGCCCGTCACCCTCTCGCTGACCGCCGGGGCGCTCGCCGTCCTGCTGGTGTTCGGGCTCGGCGCCGGGTTCGTCTCCGCGCTGCGGCACGGCCGGCGGACCGACCGGCTGCTGTCCGGCTTCACCCTGGTCGGCGCCAGCGTGCAGATCTACTTCCTCGGGTACGTCGCGCAGTGGCTGCTGGTGTACTCCACCGGCCTGCTGCCGCTCCCCTCCTACACCTCGCCGGCCGACGACCCGGCCGCCTGGGCGGGCGGCCTGCTGCTCCCCTGGATCGTCCTCGGATTCGTCAACTCGGCGGTCTTCGCCCGGCTTTCACGCTCGCAGCTGCTGGAGACGATGAACGAGGAGTACGTCCGCACCGCCCGTGGCAAGGGCCTGGGACGGCTGCGCGCCCACCTCAAGTACACCTCCCGCGGCGCCGCCGGGCCGCTCGTGCAGCTGATCGGGCTGGAGGCCGGGGTGCTGCTCGGCGGAGCCGTGATCACCGAGACGGTGTTCGGGCTGAACGGGGTCGGCCGGTTCGCCACGGAGGCCGTCGCCGGGCAGGACCTGCCCGCCGTGGTCGGCGCGGTGCTGCTGGCCGCCTGCTTCATGGTGCTGTTCGTCGCGCTGGCCGACCTCGCGGTCGCCTGGCTCGACCCGCGTGTGCGGCTGAGCTGATGGGGAGTCCTTCGATGAAGTCCACTGTGCCGGGAGCGGGCGTGCGGGCCACGGTAGCCGGTACCGCCGGTGCGCGAGGCGTGGCGGCGAAGGCCGCCGAGCCGGTGCTGAGCGTCCGCGACCTGACCGTCACCTTCGCCGACCCGCGCGGCGGCGCGCCGGTGACCGCCGTCCGGGGCCTCTCCTTCGACCTCGCACCGGGTGAAGTCCTGGGCTTGGTCGGCGAGTCGGGCTCCGGCAAGTCGACCGTCGGGCTCGCCGTCCTCGGCCTGCACGACCCGCGCACCACCACCGTCACCGGCTCGATCCGGCTGGACGGGCAGGAGGTGCTCGGCGCCGGGGAGTCCGCGCTGCGCGGGGTGCGCGGCGGACGGGCGGCGCTGGTCTTCCAGGACGCGCTCACCTCGCTCAGCCCCTTCCACGGCGTGGGCGCCCAGCTCGCGGAGATGTACCGGCTGCACCACCCGGGCGCGGGCCGGGCCGAGGCCGGCCGGCGGGCGGCCGAGATGCTCGACCGGGTCGGCATCCCCACGGCCCGGACCCGCGACTACCCGCACCAGTTCTCCGGCGGCATGCGCCAGCGCGTGATGATCGCGATGGCGCTGATGAACGACCCGCGGCTGCTCATCGCGGACGAGCCGACCACCGCCCTGGACGCCCGCGTCCAGCGGCAGGTCCTCGACCTGCTCGGCGAGTTGCAGCGCGAGCACGGGACGGCGGTGCTGCTGGTCAGCCACGACCTGGGCGTGGTCGCCGGGATGACGGACCGCACGCTGGTGCTGCGCGGCGGGGTCGGGATCGAGTCCGCCGCGACCGCCGAGTTGCTGTCCGCGCCGCGCGAGCCGTACACCCGGGCGCTGGTGGGCGCGGCGCTCCGGCTGGACTCGGTACCGGGGGCCGCCCTGCCGACGGTCGACGAGCCGGCGCCGTCGCGGACGTTCCGGCCGCGGACGGTCGAGCGTCCCGAGCGGTGGCTGGTCGAGGTGGACGAGCTGTCCGTGCACTTCCCCGGGCGCCGGCGCTTCCCCGGCCTGCGAGCCGAGCCGGTCCGGTCGGTCGAGGGCCTCGGCCTGCGGATCGCACCCGGCGAGACGCTCGGGCTGGTCGGCGAGTCCGGCTCCGGCAAGTCCACCACCGCACGGGTCCTGGCCGGGCTCCAACGACCCACCGGCGGAACGGTGTTGTACGACGGCCAGGACGTCACCCAGCCGGACCGGGAGCTGCGGAAGCGGCTCAGCCGGGAGATCCAGCTGGTCTTCCAGGACCCGTACGCCTCGCTCAACCCGCGCCGGACCGTCGCCCGCACCCTGGACACCCCCCTGCGCCTGCACACCGCGCTCGGCCCGGCCGAACGGCGGGAGCGCGCCGCCGAACTGCTGGAGCAGGTCGGGCTGGAGGCCGGGCACCTGGACCGCTACCCGCACGAGTTCTCCGGCGGGCAGCGCCAGCGGATCGGCATCGCCCGGGCGCTGGCGCCACAGCCGCGCCTGATCATCGCCGACGAGCCGGTCTCCGCGCTCGACGTGTCGGTGCAGGCCCAGGTGCTCAACCTGCTGATGGAGCTGCGCGAACGGCTCGGCGTCGCCTTCCTGTTCGTCTCCCACGACCTCGCGGTGGTCCGGCACTTCTGCGACCGGGTGGCGGTGATGCACCGGGGCCGGCTGGTCGAGTCCACCGACCGGGACCGGCTGTTCGAGGCGCCGCACACCGAGTACACGAGGGAGCTGCTGGCGGCGGTGCACTGAGGCGACCGGGGCCCGGCGGGCACGATCGCTCCGTCGGACGCGATGGAGAGGTGCGGCGGCGGGGTCCACCGGCAACGACCGCGGCGGACCCCGTAGGAGTGAAGCAGCAGGTCGTTCGCCGTTCGTTCGGCTGCGCCGGTCAGGTTCGAGGCGCTAGCGTGCAGGCGATGTGACCTAGGGCGTGTCTGACAATTCGCGTCGGATCAGGGCGCGGCGTTGGGGTGCGCGCATCGCAAGGCGGAGGAGGGAGCCACTGCGGAGCATTGGCGACTGACGACAACGCGGCGAGGTGCGTGCCCCGGCGTCGCGCACCCGGCGGGAATTGTCAGACACGCCCTAGGAGACCCGGACAAGGAATCACCGACCGAGGGGGAGCATGTGTCGGACGACCTGCTCATCGCAAAGATCAACCACGGTTTCGATCACCTCGACGCCGACGGCGACGGCCTGCTCACCGAGCGGGACCACGTCCTGATGGGCCTCTCGGTGGCCCGATCGCTCGGCCACCAGGAGGGCTCCGACGCGGAGGCCCTGATCGTCCGCGCCTACCTGACGACCTGGCACGACCTGCACCTCGCCCGGCTGCCCGCCGGCACCCAGGAGATCACCCGTGAGCAGTTCGTCGACTCGACCGGTTCGCTCGCGGACGACCCGAAGGCCGCGCACGAGATCCTCGGCGCGCTCGCCGGGGCCTTCCTCGCCGTCGCCGACGCCGACCGCAGCGGGACGGTGGACGCCGGCGAGTTCTTCGTCTTCCAGCGCGGCCACTTCGCCGGCCTCTCCCGCGACGACGCCGACGAGGCCTTCCGCCACCTGGACACCGACGGCGACGGAGTGCTCTCCGCGGCCGAGTTCACCAGCGCCATCATCGAGTTCTGGACCAGCCGCGACCCGGACGCGCCCGGCAACTGGTGGACGGGCAAGCCGCCGCACAGCTTCTGAGCCGTACGTCCGGCGGCCCGCCCCCCCACGCGCCGGAAGCGCGGGGACGGGCCGCTCGGCGACGATCCGGTACGCCGCCGGCGTCGCCTGCTGCCGGGTCGCGGTGCACTGCGGAGCCGGGGTGCACCGCCGGGCCACCGCGTACGGCCGGGCCGCGGCGTGCTCACCTACGGGCGGACGGCCCCTTCGCCGGGCCGGCCGTGCCCCCGGCACGCGACGAGCGGCCCGGCCGTCGGCTGACACTCACCACCAGGCAGACGCCCGCCACCACGATCGCGCCGCCCGCCAGGGTCGGACCGGTCAGCGGCTCGGCCAGGATCAGCCAGCCCAGCAGCACCGCGACCACCGGGTTCACGTACGCGTAGGTGGCCACCAGGGTCAGCGGGGCGGCGCGCAGCAGCCAGGCGTACGCGGTGAAGGCGAGCAGCGAGCCGAACAGCACCAGGTAGGCGAGGGCCAGCCAGGACCGGCCGGAGACCGCCCCGAGGTCCAGGCCGTGCTGCTCGCCGCGGCCCAGCCCGACCAGCAGGTTGCCGAGGCCGCCGGCCAGCATCTGGTAGGCGCTCGCGGCGAGCACGTTGCCGGGCATCGGGATCTTCTTGCTCACGAAGGAGCCGGTCGCCCAGAGCAGGGTGGCGCCGATGATCAGGATCACGCCGCCCGGCTCGATCGACCCGCCGATCGCGGGGGCCGACAGGACACCGAGGCCGACCAGCCCGAGCAGCACCCCGGCCAGTTCGGCCGGCTTCGGGCGGTCGCCGCCGAAGGCCGTCAGCACCACCATCCACAGCGGGACGGCGGCCACCAGCAGGGCGGCCAGGCCGGAGGGGACGGAGGTCTCGCCCAGGACCACCATGCCGTTGCCGCCGGTCAGCAGCAGCAGGCCGACCAGGGCGGAGGAGGCCAGCTGCCGCCGGGTCACCTTCAGGCCGGCCGGGCCCTGGCGCACCAGGAGGAAGCCGGCCAGCAGCAGGCCGGCGGTGATGAAGCGGGCGCTCGCGGAGAGGAACGATGGCATCGTCTCCACGGTGATCCGGATCGCCAGGTAGGTCGAGCCCCAGACGACGTAGACGACGAGGAGGGCCAGCCAGACCGCGCCGCCGAGGCGGGAGGAGGGAAGGGCGTCGGCGAGCGGGAGCGGGGTGGGGGCCGCTTCGGCCCCGCGCTTGCCCGCAGGGGCAGGGGTCGGGGTGGGAGTGTCGGGGGCTGAGCCGGGGATCTCGGCCGGTTGGGAGGGTGAAGCGGGCGATGTCATGTGTGTCCCCCTTGGACGGTGCTGGCCGAACAACCGACATGACAGCGCATGGACGGCCCGGCGCGCCAGTCGGTATCAGGAATCGGACCGCAGGACGTACGGTGGGCGCTCCCCAGCGAGGAGGTCGAACCCTTGTCCACACCCGAGCAGGCCCTGCCGTTCTTCGTGTACGGCACTCTGCGCAGCGGTGGCCGCAACCACGCCGTCCACCTGGCCGGGCGCTGCGCCGACGTCCGGCCCGCGGTGCTGGAGGGTGCGGCGCTGCACGAGGGGCCCGGCTTCCCGTACGCGGTGCCGGACCCGGCGCCAGGGCGCCGGATCCTGGGCGAGCTCGTCACCGTACGCCCGGGCGCGTACGCCGGAGCCCTGGAGGCGCTGGACCGGCTGGAGGACTGCCGAGCGGACGGGACCGGGCTGTACGTGCGGCGGCGGGCGGCGGTGCGAACGGCGGCGGAGGGGCTGCGGGAGGCCTGGGTCTACTTCGCCGGGCCCAGGGCCGAGGCGCGGCTGCGCGAGCGGCCGGCGCTGATCGAGTCAGGGGACTGGGCGGATGAGACCGCCAGGTAGGCTGCCCCGCTAGTTGGATTTTCCTACCCATTGGTCCATTCGAACGACGAGGAGCCACCCGGTGCCCGAGCTGCCACCCCCGATCACCGTCGTCGGGATCGGGGCCGACGGCTGGCCCGGCCTCGCCGCCGGCTCCCGGGCCGCGCTGCGGGAGGCCGAGTTCGTCGTCGGCGGCCCCCGCCAGCTGGACCTGCTCCCCCGCGAGGAGGTCACCGCCGAGCGGGTCCGCTGGCCGTCCCCGCTGCGCCCGGCCGTCCCCGGACTGCTCGCCGCCCACGCCGGCCGCCGCACCGCCGTCCTGGCCAGCGGCGACCCGATGTTCTACGGCATCGGCCGCACCCTCGCCGAGACCGTCGGCGCCGAGCGCCTGCGCGTCCTGCCGCACCCCTCCTCCGTCTCCTACGCCTGCGCCCGGCTCGGCTGGCCGCTGGAGGCCACCGAGGTGGTCAGCCTGGTCGGCCGGCCACTGGACGCCCTCTCCCTCGCCCTCCACCCCGGCCGCCGCCTGCTGGTGCTCAGCGCCGACGCGGCCACCCCGGCCGCCGTCGCCGGGCTGCTCACCGCCCGCGGCTACGGCACCGCCCGCCTACGGGTGCTCGAACAGCTCGGCGCCCCCGCCGAACGCCACCTGGCCGGCCCCGCCGACGGCTGGCCGCACCCCTCCGGCGACCCGCTGAACGTCATCGCCGTCGACCTCGGCGACGGCCCGCGCACCTCCCTCGTCCCCGGCCTGCCCGACACCGCGTACGAGAGCGACGGGCAGCTCACCAAGCGCCACGTCCGCGCCGCGACCCTCGCCACGCTGGCCCCCTCCCCCGGCGAACTGCTCTGGGACGTCGGCGGCGGCTCCGGTTCGATCGCCATCGAGTGGCTGCGCGCCCACCGGGACTGCCGGGCCGTCAGCGTCGAGCGCGACCCGGTGCGGGCCGAGCGGATCGCCCGCAACGCCGCCGCCCTCGGCGTGCCCCGGCTCCGCGTGGTGACCGGCCCCGCCCCCGCCGCGCTCGCGGAACTCCCCGCCCCCGACGCCGTGTTCATCGGCGGCGGCCTCACCGCGCCCGGCCTGCTGGACGGTTGCTGGGCCGCGCTGCGCCCCGGCGGCCGGATCGTCGCCAACACCGTGACGCTGGAGTCCGAGGCGCTGCTCACCGAGTGGTACCGGCGCCACGGCGGGGAACTCGTCAAACTCGCCGTCGCCCACGCCGTCCCGGTGGGCGGCTTCACCGGGTGGCGCCAGGCCATGCCCGTCACCCAGTGGTCCGCCGTGAAACCCGACGGCGTCACGTCCGACAGCAAGCCCGACGGCGTCGCGTCCGACGACAGCAAGCCCGACGCCGTCCCGTCCGAGACCCCCCAGGAGAACGCCTCGTGACCGTCCACTTCATCGGAGCCGGCCCGGGCGCCGCCGACCTGATCACCCTGCGCGGCCAGCGCATCCTGGCCCGCGCCGAGGTCTGCCTGTACGCGGGCAGCCTGGTGCCGCGCGAGCTGCTGGACGAGTGCCCGCCCGGCGCCCGGCTGATCGACACCGCACAGCTCAACCTGGACCAGATCACCGCCGAGCTGGTCGCCGCGCACGAGGCCGGTCAGGACGTGGCGCGGTTGCACTCCGGCGACCCGTCCGTCTTCTCCGCCGTCGCCGAGCAGATGCGCCGCCTGGACGCGGCCGGCGTGCCGTACGAGGTGGTGCCCGGCGTGCCCGCCTTCGCCGCCGCCGCGGCCGCGCTGAAGCGGGAGCTGACCGTCCCGACCGTCGGCCAGACCGTCATCCTCACCCGGATCGCCAAGCGCGCCACCCCGATGCCCGAGGGCGAGGACCTCGCCACCCTCGGCCGCAGCGGCGCCCTGCTGGTGCTGCACCTGGCCGCCGGGTACGTGGACGACGTGGTCGAGCAGCTGCTCCCGCACTACGGCGCCGACTGCCCGGCCGCCGTGGTCGCGATGGCCAGCCGCCCCGACGAACTGGTGCTGCGCGGCACCGTCGGCGACATCGCCGAGCAGGTGAAGGCGGCGGGCGTGGTCCGCACCGCCGTCATCCTCGTCGGCCGGACACTGGCCGCCGAGCAGTTCCGTGACAGCCACCTCTACTCGGCGGACCGCGAGCGCCCGCACGAGCCCTGCGGGGCGTGATGCGGCACGTCCTGGTCCTCGGCGGGACCACCGAGGGGCGGGCGCTGGCCGCCGGACTCGTCCCGGCCGGCCACCGGGTCACCAGCTCGCTGGCAGGCCGGGTCGCCCGACCCGGGCTGCCCGCCGGGGAGGTGCGGATCGGCGGCTTCGGCGGGCCGGCCGGGCTGGCCGACTGGCTGCGCGCGGAGGACGTGGACGCGGTGGTGGACGCCACCCACCCGTTCGCCGCCGGCATTTCGCGGAACGCCGCCCTCGCGGCCGCCGACACCGGCGTCCCCCTGCTGGTGCTGCGCCGCCCCGGCTTCACCCGGGTGGACGGGGACCGCTGGCTCCCCGTCCCCTCGCTCGCCGCGGCGGCCGACCTGCTGCCCCGGCACGGGGAGCGGGTCTTCCTCACCACCGGTCGGCAGAGCGTCGCCGCCTTCGCCCACCTGGACCGGGTCCACTTCGTCGCCCGCTCGGTGGACCCGCCCGAGCCTCCGCTCCCGCCTTCCTTCGAAGTCCTGCTGGACCGCGGCCCCTTCACGGTCGAGGGCGAGGAGGCGCTGCTGCGCAGGCACCGGATCGACGTCGTGGTCACCAAGGACAGCGGCGGCGCCGCGACCGCCGCCAAGCTGACCGCGGCCCGCGAACTCCGCCTGCCCGTCATCATCGTGGAGCGCCCGCCGGTCCCGGAGGGCGTACCGGTCGTACCCGATGTCCCGGGCGCGCTGCGCTGGCTGGAACAACTGCGGTAGGAGGCCCGAACCGGGCGCCGTCCGTCGAGGCCGGGGAGCGGCGAGGCCTCGGGCCCGGGGGAAATAGCAGGCGGAGCTGCCGGCGGGCGGGCAGGATGGCCCGATGACCGATGACCAGCGCACCCAGACCCCCCGTACCGCCGACGAACGCGCCACGCTGGCGGGCTTCCTGGACTACCAGCGCGACACCCTCGCGATGAAGTGCGCGGGCCTCACCACGGAGCAGCTCCGCACCCGGGTGCTGGAACCGTCCGGGCTGTCCCTGCTCGGGCTGGTCCGCCACCTCGCCGAGGTGGAGCGCGGCTGGTTCCGCAACGTCCTCAACGGCGAGGACGTGCGCGGTTTCTGGGGACGCCGCCCGGACGGCTCCTTCGCCGAGTTCGACGTCGAGTCCGCCGACCCGGACGAGGCCTTCGCGATCTGGCGCCGCGAGTGCGACCACGCCAGGGAACTCGTGGCCGCCGCGGAGTCGTTGGACGTCCTGGGCCACCACGGCGAGGAAGTCTTCTCGCTCCGCTGGATCCTCACCCACATGATCGAGGAGTACGCCCGCCACAACGGCCACGCCGACCTGCTCCGCGAGCACCTCGACGGCACCACCGGCGAGTAGCACCGCGCGTCCGGGAGCGGCGTTCGCCCTGGGCGCTGAACAGCCCGGTGTTCGTGGACTACCTGGACACCGGGCTGGAGGTCGCCGTGCTGCTGACCGGCCTCAACGGGTGAGGCCGGTCAGTGGCATGACGGTCCATCAGATGTCGCGGAAGGTCTCGATCCGGGCGCCGATGGAGTTGAGGCGCTCGGCCAGGTCCTCGTAACCGCGGTTGATGACGTAGACGTTGCGCAGGACGGAGGTGCCCTGGGCGGCGAGCATGGCGAGGAGGATGACCACGGCGGGGCGCAGGGCCGGCGGGCACATCATCTCGGCGGCGCGCCAGCGGGTGGGGCCCTGGACCAGCACGCGGTGCGGGTCGAGGAGCTTGACGTCGGCGCCGAGACGGGTCAGCTCGGTCAGGTAGATCGCGCGGTTGTCGTACACCCAGTCGTGGATCATCGTGGTGCCGTGCGCGGCCGCGGCGATGGCGGCGAAGAACGGCACGTTGTCGATGTTGATGCCGGGGAACGGCATCGGGTGGATGGTGTCGATCGGCGCGGTCAGCTTGGAGGGGCGCACGGTGAGGTCGACCAGCCGGGTGTGGCCGTTGTGGGCCGGGTACTCGGGGGTGCGGTCGTAGTCGAGGCCCATTCCCTCCAGCACCGCGAGCTCGATCTCCAGGAACTCGATCGGCACCCGGCGGATGGTCAGCTCGGACGAGGTGACCACGGCGGCGGCCAGCAGGCTCATCGCCTCCACCGGGTCCTCGGCCGGGGTGTAGTCGACGTCGCAGGTGATCTCCGGGACGCCGTGCACGGTGAGGGTGGTGGTGCCGATGCCCTCGATCCTCACACCCAGCTCCTCCAGGAAGAAGCAGAGGTCCTGGACCATGTAGTTGGGCGAGGCGTTGCGGATGACGCTGACGCCGTCGTGCCGGGCGGCGGCCAGGAGGGCGTTCTCGGTGACGGTGTCCCCGCGCTCGGTCAGCACGATCGGCCGGTCCAGCGGGGCGCCCGGCTCGACCGAGGCGTGGTAGGCGCCGCCGGTGGTGGCGACCTCCAGGCCGAAGCGGCGCAGCGCGGTCAGGTGCGGCTGCACGGTGCGGGTGCCGAGGTCGCAGCCGCCCGCGTACGGGATGGCGAAGCGCTGGGCGCGGTGCATCAGCGGGCCGAGGAACATCAGCACGCTGCGGGTGCGGCGGGCCGCATCGACGTCCATCGCCGCGAGGTCCAGTTCGAGCGGCGGGGTGAGTTCGAGGTCGCGGCCCTCGTTGATCCAGCGGCTCTTGACGCCGATGCTGGTGAGCACCTCGAGGATGCGGTAGACCTCCTCGATCCGGGCGACGCTGCGGATCGTGGTGCGGCCCGTGGTCAGCAGCGAGGCGCAGAGGATCGCCACGCAGGCGTTCTTGCTGCTGCGGACGTCGATCGCGCCGGAGAGCCGGGTACCGCCGGCAACGCGCAGGTGCATCGGGCCGGAGTACCCGAGGGAGACGATCTCGCTGTCGAGCGCTTCGCCGATGCGGGCGATCATCTCAAGGCTGACGTTCTGCTTGCCCTGTTCGATGCGGTTGACCGCGCTCTGGCTGGTTCCGAGGGCCTCTCCGAGCTGCGCCTGGGACCAGCCGCGGTGCTGGCGCGCGGTACGGATGAGGGTGCCGATACGGGTGAGGTAGTCGCCTGTCACTCACCAGACGATATCTCATGGTTGAGATGACGACACGACGGGGGCCCGGCGTGGTGCTCTATTTGTCCGTTTCTCACCCCGTATGGACGTCAGTTCTCCACATCACCAGGTGATGTTGTCACGCCGTCGTGACACTCGTGACATTGTCACGGCCCCAACGGCTCCGCCCGGCCGACGACCGTGCCCGCCCGGTCGATGCAGATGACGTCCACCGCGACCGGGGAACCCAGCAGCACGCCGAGCGCCGTCGCCCGGGCCGCCTCGGCGACGAGGTCCCCGAGCGGCACCCCGGCCGCCCGGCACAACTGCACTGCCTCCAGTGCGGTGTTGGCGCCCGCGACCGCGTCGACCAGCGCCTCGTCCGCCCCGCCCTGCCGGGCCAGTCCGGCCAGGTACCCCTTGTCCACCTGGGAGCGCGCCGAGTGGAGGTCGAGGTGGCCGGCCGCGAGCTTGGACAGCTTGGCGAAGCCGCCGGCGATGGTCAGCCGGGGCACCGGATGGCGCTTGAGGTACTTGAGCACGGCGCCGGCGAAGTCGCCCATGTCCAGCAGGGCGTCCTCGGGCAGCCCGTGCTCCGCGACCGCGACCTTCTCCGAGGTCGAGCCGGTGCAACCGGCCACGTGGGTGCGCCCCGCCGCCCGGGCCACGTCCACCCCGCGGCGGATCGAGTCGATCCAGGCCGAGCAGGAGTAGGGGACGACCACCCCGGTCGTACCGAGGACGGACAGACCGCCGAGGATGCCGAGCCGGGGGTTCCAGGTGGAACGGGCGATCTCCTCGCCGTGGTCGATCGAGATCTCGACCACCACGTCCCCGCTGCCGCCGTGCGCGGCGGCCACCTCGGCGACGGCGTCCCGGATCATCTGCCGGGGCACCGGGTTGATCGCGGGCTCGCCGACGGGCAGCGGCAGACCGGCCTTGGTGACCGTCCCCACCCCGGGACCGGCCCGGAACACCACCCCGGTGCCGGGCTCGCCGGACCGCACGGTCGAACGGATCAGCGCGCCGTGGGTGACGTCGGGGTCGTCGCCCGCGTCCTTGACCACCCCGGCCATGGCGGCAGCCGGACGGGCGTCCGTGCCGGTCGGGTCCGTCGCGACGGTCAGGTCCGTCGCGCCGGTCAGGTCCGTCGTACCGGTCAGGTCCGTCGTACCGGTCGGGACCACCGCATGAGCCGGCTCCCCGCCCCCGGTCAGCTCCTCGGCGGCGAGGGCGAAGGCGGGCTGCTGGCCCTTGGGCAGGGTGATGACCACCGGGTCCGGGAACTCCCCGGTGAGCAGCGCGGTGTACGCGGCCTTGGTGGCGGCGGTGGCGCAGGCGCCCGTCGTCCAGCCGGGCCGCAGGCCGCTGCTCTTCAGCTGGCCGGCCCGGCCTCCCGCTCCCGCCTCGGCTCCCGCTGCGGCCACCTGCGCCCCGTTTCCGACGGCGCCCGCGCCGTCCTGCTCCGCTCCGGCGACCGCACCGGCCACCAGTCGCCGATTTTCCCCCACCCGGCCCGGCGGGACCCGACCGGGGTCGCGGGACCCGACCGGGGTGGCGGCGGCGTCGGGCGCGGGTCGGCGAATCCCGTGGCGCGAGGTGTGAAGGCGCGCCGCCCCGCGTTCCCGAAGAGTTCTCCGCACGGGCCTCGCCCACTGTGCCTACCAGTGAGTAATCTGGCGGTCCGCCAGAAAGCGGGTTCATGACACACGTGGGCCCGGCCGGGGACGACCGCCCCGCCGGGCCATCAGTATGTGGGGGTTATTTGTGGCAGGGATGAGTCGGCGTACGTTCCTCACGGGTACGTCGGTGGCCGCGGCCTGGTCGGCCTTGTCGCTGGGCGGCGCGCAGTTCGCCTCGGCCGCGGCGCGCGACCAGGCGCTGGCGACGACGGCCGCGCGGGCGGTCAGGATCACCGGGACCACGCTGGAGCAGGTGGCCACGCCGGTCGGCACCGGCGGCTACAAGAGGCTGACGGCCGGACCGGGCTGGCCGCTGGTGGTGCGCGGCGACCTGGCGTCGGCGACTGCCGGCCGGGACGACCGCCGGACCGGCCTCGCCAGCTTCGTCCAGTTCAGCGACCTGCACCTGGTGGACACCGAGTCCCCGGTGCGCTTCGAGTACCTGGCCAAGCTCAACGGCAGCGCCTACCGGCCGCAGGAGGCCCTGAACGCCCGCGGCGTCTCGGCCCTCGTCGAGCGGGTCAACTCGCTCGCCGGCGGCCCCTACACCGGGATGCCGTTCAGCATGGTGATGGCCACCGGGGACAACACCGACAACCACGAGCTCGCCGAACTCGACTGGTACCTCAAGGTCATGGGCGGCGGCCGGCTGGCCCAGAACACCGGTGACCCCAACCGCTACGAGGGCGTGCAGAACTCCGGCAACGCCGCCTACTGGAACCCCGAACTCGCCTACGGCGACGGCTACAAGGCGAAGGGCTTCCCGCAGATACCCGGCTTCCTGTCCGCCGCCGGACGCCCCTTCGACGCGCCGGGCCTGCGCACGCCCTGGTACACCACGGTCGGCAACCACGACGACAGCATCGAGGGCTCGCTGCCGGACTTCGGACTGCTGAACGACCTGTACACCGGCCAGTACAAGCTGGAGGGCTGCGACGACGCCACGGCCGCCCAGCTGACGGACTCGCTGCGCCGCGACCCGGCGGGCGCCGTGCTGCTGCTGGCGAAGCTGCTCGCCGACGGCGACCTGGTGCGCAAGGTCACCCCGGACGAGCGCCGCCGGCCGTTCACGCTCAAGGAGTTCGCCAAGGCCCACCTGGACCCGGCGGTCACCGGCGCCGGCCCGTACGGGCACGGCTTCACGTCGGACATGGTGAACAGCGGAAAGCTCTACTACACCTTCCGCATCTCGGAGAAGGTGGTCGGCATCAGCCTGGACACCACCAACCAGGCCGGGTTCGCCGACGGTTCGCTGGGCACCGCGCAACTGCGCTGGCTGGAGCAGCAGTTGAAGGCGCACAGCGGGCACTGGTACGACACCGACGGGCGCCGGGTGACGGGCGGGAGCGCGGACGAGCTGATCCTCGTCTTCAGCCACCACACCAGCGGCACGATGGGCAACCTGCTGCCGGACCCGCGCAACGTCTTCGAGGGGCGGCACGACGGCAACGAGCTGGTGGCGCTGCTCCAGCGCTACCCGAACGTCGTCGCGTGGGTGAACGGGCACACCCACATGAACAAGATCACGCCGCACGGGCACACGGTGCCGGAGCGGGCGTTCTGGGAGATCAACACCGCCTCGCACATCGACTACCCGCAGCACGGGCGGATCATCGAGATCGCGGACAACGGGGACGGCACGCTCTCGCTGTTCACCACGCTGATCGAGTCCTCGGCGCCGTACGGGACGGACTTCGGCGGCACCTCGGACGCCAACCTCGCGGCGCTCTACCGCGAGCTGTCGTACAACGACCCGAACGGCCGCCCGACGGCACTGCTGGGCTCGGGCGGGGACCACAACACGGAGCTGCTGATCACCAAGCCGACCCGGTAGCGGGGGTGGCTGGGGCGGGCTGCCGGGCTGCGGGCCGACGACTGACGGCTGACGGCTGACGGCTGACGGCTGACAGCCGACGGCCGGCAGAGAACAGCTGACAGCGGACGGATAACAGATGACAGCGAACAGATGATGAAATCTGTTCGCTGTCAGCTGTTCGCCCGTCAGTCCCCCGTCACTCCTCCGGGTACCGCCGCGGCGTCCAGACGACCTCCACGCCGCCGCCCCGCTCGACCGCCCGGGTCTGCGAGGAGCCGATCAGCAGGATGGTCCGCATGTCGACCAGCGCCGGGTCCAGCTCGCCCAGCCGGACGATCCGCACCCGCTCGGTCGGGCCGCCGACGTCGCGGGCCATCACCACCGGGGTCTCCGGGGCCCGGTACTCCAGCAGCAGGTCCCGGGCGAGCCCGACCTGGGTGGTCCGGGACTTCGAGCCCGGGTTGTACAGCGCGAGCACCAGGTCCGCCTCGGCCGCGGCGCGCAGCCGCTTCGCCACCACGTCCCAGGGCTTGAGCCGGTCCGAGAGCGACACCGTCGCGTAGTCGTGGCCGAGCGGGGCGCCGGCCCGGGAGGCGGCCGCGTGGGCGGCGGTCATCCCCGGGAGCACCCGCACCGGGACGTCCCGGTACGCCTCCTCGCAGGCGACCTCCAGCACCGCGGTGGCCATCGCGAACACCCCCGGGTCACCGGAGGAGACCACCGCGACGCGGTGTCCGCGCCGGGCTAGGTCCAGGGCGAACTCGGCGCGCTCCGACTCCACCTTGTTGTCCGAGCCGTGCCGCTGCTGCCCCGGCCGCTCCGGCACCCGGTCCAGGTAGGTGGTGTAGCCGACCAGGTCGGTGGCCTCGGCCAGCGCACCGCGCGCCTCGGCGGTCAGCCAGAGCGGTCCGGCCGGCCCGGTGCCGACCACGGTCACGCTGCCGACGCCGTCCGACAGCCGGACCTCCGGCTCCAGCGGCGCGACCTTGCTCGGCAACACCGCGACCGAGAAGTACGGCACCGTCTCGCCGTCGACCTCGGCGAGCGGCGCGACCCGCTCGCCCGCCATGAAGGCCCGCTCCACGTACTGCGCGTCCGCCAGCCGCCCCGCCCGCTCCAGGGCCCGGCGGACGGTCGGGAAGGTGCGTCCCAGCTTCATGATCACGGCCGAGTCGGCGGCCGCGATCCGCGCCGTCAGCTCCTCCTCGGGCAGTGTCCCGGGGATGACGGTGAGCGTCTCCTCGGCCTCGGTCAGCGGCTGCCCGAGCCGGGCGGCGGCCGCGCTGAGCGAGGTCACGCCCGGCACCACCTCGGTCGGGTAGCGGTGCGCGAGCCGCTTGTGCATGTGCTGGTAGGAGCCGTAGAAGAGCGGGTCGCCCTCGGCGAGGACCACCACGTCGCGACCGGCGTCCAGGTGGGCGGCCAGCCGGGCGGCGGCCTCCGCGTAGAAGTCGTCCAGCGCGCCCCGGTAGCCGCCGGGGTGGTCGGTGGTCTCGACGGTGAGCGGGTAGACCAGCTTCTCCTCGATCTGACCACCCGTCAGGTACCGTTCGGCGATCGAGCGCGCGATGGACCGGCCGTGCCGGGCGCTGTGGTAGGCCACCACGTCCGCCTTGCCGATGAGTTCGGCGGCGCGGACGGTCACCAGCGACGGATCGCCCGGGCCGAGTCCGACCCCGTACAGCCGACCCGTGGTGTTCTGACGGTCCGTCACTCTTCCTCGCTCGCAATCGCGTTGATGGCGGCGGCGGCGATCGCGCTGCCGCCGCGCCGGCCGCGCACCACCAGGTGCTCCAGGCCGGACGGGTGCTCGGCCAGGGCCTGCTTGGACTCGGCGGCGCCGATGAAGCCGACCGGGACGCCGATCACCGCGGCCGGTCGCGGCGCGCCCGCCTCGATCATCTCCAGCAGCCGGAACAGCGAGGTCGGCGCGTTGCCGACGGCGACCACCGCGCCCTCCAGCCGGGGCAGCCACAGCTCCATGGCCGCGGCGCTGCGGGTGTTGCCCATCGCCCGGGCCAGTTCGGGCACCGACGGGTCGGTGAGGGTGCAGATCACCTCGTTGTCGGCGGGCAGCCGCTTGCGGGTGACACCGCTCGCGACCATGTTGACGTCGCAGAGGATCGGCGCACCGGCGCGCAGCGCGGCGCGCGCGGAGGCGACCACGCCGGGCGAGTACACCAGGTCCTCGACCAGGTCGACCATCCCGCAGGCGTGGATCATCCGCACCGCGACCTGGGAGACGTCCGCCGGGAGGGCGGCCAGATCGGCCTCCGCGCGGATGGTGGCAAAGGACTGGCGGTAGATGGACGCGCCGTCCTTCTCGTACTCGATCACTTCGTGGTCCTCCTGGCCTCGGCGACCGCCTCGGCCATCTCCTCGTTCGTCACGTCGACGCTCGCCGCATTGACGACCGCCGCATCGGCGGCGGTCGCGGTGGCCGTCGTTCCGGCCCCCGCCCCGCCGACCGGCTCGTTCACCGACCCGTTGACCGCCTCGTTCACCGACCCGTTCACCGTCACCCGGTACCCGCGCCCGGTGGCGAGCACGTCCACCCACCGCCCGGCCGGGTGGCCGCAGCGCCGTTCACAGCCCGACCAGTGGACGGGCAGCACACCGGCGGGAGCGGTACCGGCGGGAGCGGCACCGGCACCGGGCGCACCGGCGAGACCGGGCCCCGCGGCGACACCGGCCGCGCCGGCGTCCAGCGCCCTGGCCGCGTCCGCGCGGACGTCGGCCAGCGACTTGGCGCAGCCCGGCAGCCCGGTGCAGGCGGTGGCCCGCTCCCAGGCCGAGCCCGGCTCGGTGCGGAAGCCGGCCGCGGCGAGCGCGGGCAGCCGGTCGGCCGGCGCGCCGGGCAGCACCGCTCCGCGCCAGGGGGTCAGCCGCAGTTCACCGGCCGAGGCGGCGACCAGCGTCCGCCACTGCCCGGCGCCCGCCCGGCCGAAGCGCAGTCCCACCGAGAGCCCGCCGGGCAGCGCGCCGACCGCGGGCGCGGTGCCGGCGAAGGCGGGCAGCGGCACCGAGCCGGCCGGCAGCAGTTCGGGGACCTCGCGCAGGTGCCAGGCCTTGCGCCCGTCCGTCCGCAGCGCCGCCAGGAAGGAGCGGGCCGCGTCCAGTACGGCCGTGACCTCCCGTCCGGTCTCGACCGGGTGCCCGTGGCCGTCCCGTCCGAGGCGCAGCAGCCGGGTGCCGTCCGGGCCTGCGATCAATGTCACATCGGCGTCGAGCGCGGCGACGTCGCCCCGGCCGTCGTCCAGCGCGAACAGGAACTTGCCGGAGAGCCCGGCCGCCCAGTCGCTCGCACAGAGCCGTGCGTCCAACTCCCGTACCCAGGCCTGCACATCGGCGCCGCCGGGAGCGTCGGCCGGGTCCAGTCCGGCGGTCGGCGAGGCGACGATGTTGCGGACCCGCTCGTGGGTGTCCGAGGGCAGCAGCCCGACGGCGCGCAGCCGGTCGGCGAGCTCGGCGGCGCAGTGCGGGGCCAGGCCGCGCAGCTGGACGTTGCCGCGCGAGGTGGTCTCCAGCTCACCGTCGCCGAGGGCCTCGGCCGCCTCGGCCAGCGCGAGCGCCTGACGGGCCGTCAGCAGCCCGCCGGGCAGGCGGATTCGAGCCAGGGCGCCGTCGTCGGCCGTATGCAGACGAAGCGCTCCGGGACAGGCGTCCGCACGCCCCCGGTCGGGCACCTCCCGGTCGGGTCCTGCGGCGCCCGGCGCGGTGGCGTCGGGTGTCGGTGGCATGGCGGCGAGCATACAGATGATCCGATCGCTTGCCTCCGTCCGCTGCATCACACCCCCGGTCCCGCGCCCCGGCCCGCACCCCGGCCCGCACCCCGGCCCGCGCGCCGCCCAGGGACCGCCACGGGTGCCCTCCCGGGTGCCGGACGTCGCCCCGGGTGCCCGGCCGTCCGAAAGCTCACCCTCCCCCAGCTCAGCCGTACCCCGTACGATGCTGGCGGACGGTCCCCGCGGACCGTCCGCACGCCAGCGACGGCGCAGGGGAGGAAACCGGTGCGAACCCGGTGCGGTCCCGCCACTGTGACCGCGGTTCACCGGTAGACCGGTCGGCCGCGGGAGCCAGGAACTCCTGCCGTCCTCCACCGGCCCGGGGCGCGGACCCCGAGGAAGGCAGAAATGTTCCAGCGCTGTCGCATGCCCGCGCCCGCGTCCCCGGCCGCCGCCACGGCCGTCCGGGCCGCCGTCACGACCACCCCGGTCGACGCCACGGCCGCCCCGGCCACCACGGCGGCCGTCCCGGCCCAGATCCCGGCCACCCTGGCCACCGACGAGGCCGGGAGGGCCTTCACATGATCCTGCTGCTGTCGACGTCCGACACCGACCTGCTCAGCGCCCGGGCCTCCGAGGGCCCGGTGCGCTACCGGCTCGGCAACCCGGCCCGGCTCACCCCCGAGGACCTGCCCGCGCTGCTGGAGGGCACCGAACTCGTCGTGGTCCGCCTGCTCGGCGGCCGCCGCGCCTGGCAGGAGGGCCTGGACGCGCTGCTGGCCGGCCCGCGCCCGGTGGTGGTGCTGACGGGTGAGCAGGCTCCCGACGCCCAGCTGATGGAGCTGTCCACCGTCCCGGCCGGCATCGCCGCCGAGGCGCACGCCTACCTGGCCCACGGCGGCGCGGCCAACCTGGCCGAGCTGGGCTCCTTCCTCTCCGACACGGTGCTGCTGACCGGCCACGGCTTCGCCCCGCCCGCCTCCGCCCCGGCCTGGGGCCCGCTGGAGCGCGAAGCCCGTACGAACGAGGGCCCGACCGTCGCGGTGCTCTACTACCGCGCCCACCACATGAGCGGCAACACCGCCTTCGTGGAGACGCTCTGCCGGGCCGTCGAGGACCAGGGCGCCCGGGCCAGGGCCTACTACTGCGCCTCGCTGCGCGGCGCCGAGCCCGAGCTGCTGGCCGCGCTCGGCGAGGCCGACGCGATCGTCACCACCGTGCTCGCCGCCGGCGGCACCCGCCCGGCCGACGCCCAGGCCGGCGGGGACGAGGAGGCCTGGGACGCGGGCGCGCTGGCCGCGCTCGACCGCCCGATCCTCCAGGCGCTCTGCCTCACCTGGTCGCGCGCCCAGTGGGAGTCCAGCGACGACGGCCTGTCCCCGCTGGACACCGCCACCCAGATCGCGGTGCCGGAGTTCGACGGCCGCCTGATCACCGTCCCGTTCTCCTTCAAGGAGCTCGACGAGGACGGCCTCACCGTCTACGCCGCCGACCCGGAGCGCGCCGCCCGCGTCGCCGGCACCGCCGTCAAGCACGCCCGGCTGAGGCACGTCCCGGCCGCCGAGCGCCGCCTCGCCCTGGTGCTGTCCGCCTACCCGACCAAGCACGCCCGGGTCGGCAACGCCGTCGGCCTGGACACCCCGGCCAGCGCGGTGCGCCTGCTGGAGCGGCTGCGCGCGGAGGGCATGGACCTGGGGGAGGACCTCCCCTCCTTCCACGACGAGGACGGCGGCCACGAGGGCGACGCGCTGATCCACGCCCTGATCGCGGCCGGCGGCTACGACCAGGACTGGCTCACCGAGGACCAGTTGGCCCGCAACCCGGTGCGCATCCCCGCCGCCGACTACCGCCGCTGGTACGCCACCCTCCCGCAGGGCCTGCGCGAGCAGGTCGAGGAGCACTGGGGCCCGGCGCCCGGCGAGCTGTACGTCGACCGTTCGCAGAACCCGGACGGCGACATCGTGCTGGCCGCGATCCGCTCCGGGAACCTGCTGGTGCTGATCCAGCCGCCGCGCGGCTTCGGCGAGAACCCGGTCGCCATCTACCACGACCCCGACCTGCCTCCGAGCCACCACTACCTGGCCGCCTACCGCTGGATCGAGGCCGCCCAGGAGGACGGCGGCTTCGGCGCCCACGCGGTGATCCACCTCGGCAAGCACGGCAACCTGGAGTGGCTGCCCGGCAAGACCGCGGCGCTGTCCGCCGAGTGCGGTCCGGACGCCGTCCTCGGCGACCTGCCGCTGGTCTACCCCTTCCTGGTCAACGACCCGGGCGAGGGCACCCAGGCCAAGCGCCGCGCCCACGCCACCCTCGTCGACCACCTCGTCCCGCCGATGGCCCGCGCCGACTCCTACGGCGACATCGCGCGCCTGGAGCAGCTGCTGGACGAGCACTCCAACATCGCCGCGATGGACCCGGCCAAGCTGCCGGCGATCCGCGCCCAGATCTGGACGCTGATCCAGGCCGCCAAGCTCGACCACGACCTCGGCCTGGAGGAGCGCCCCGAGGACGACGGCTTCGACGACTTCCTGCTGCACGTCGACGGCTGGCTCTGCGAGGTCAAGGACGCCCAGATCCGCGACGGCCTGCACGTCCTCGGCCAGGCGCCGGCCGGCACCGACCGGGTCAACATCGTGCTCGCCATCCTGCGCGCCCGGCAGATCTGGGGCGGCGTCAGCGCCCTGCCCGGCCTGCGCGAGGCGCTCGGCCTGGACGAGGCGGCGCTGACCCTCGGCGCCACCGACGCGGCCGAGGCCGAGGCCCGCGCCCTGGTCGAGGCGATGGAGGCGGAGGACTGGGCGCCCGAGGCGGTCGAGAAGGTCACCGCCGGTCTGCCGGAGGCCGTCCAGGAGCCGGTCCGCGAGGTGCTGGCCTTCGCCGCCACCCAGGTGGTGCCGCGACTGGCCGCCACCACCGACGAGCTGGACGCCGTGCTGCACGCGCTCCAGGGCGGCTTCGTCCCGGCCGGCCCGTCCGGCTCGCCGCTGCGCGGCCTGGTCAACGTGCTGCCGACCGGCCGCAACTTCTACTCCGTCGACCCGAAGGCCGTCCCCAGCAAGCTCGCCTGGGAGACCGGCCAGGCGCTCGCCTCCTCGCTGGTCGAGCGCTACCGCGCGGACAACGACGGCGCCTACCCGCCCTCGGTCGGGCTCTCGCTCTGGGGCACCAGCGCGATGCGCACCGCCGGCGACGACATCGCCGAGGCCTTCGCGCTGCTCGGCGTCCGGCCGGTCTGGGACGACGCCTCCCGCCGGGTCACCGGCCTGGAGCCGATCCCGCTGGACGAGCTGGGCCGCCCGCGCATCGACGTCACGCTGCGCATCTCCGGCTTCTTCCGGGACGCCTTCCCGCACGTGGTCGCGCTGCTGGACGACGCGGTGCGCCTGGCCGCCGCCCAGGAGGAGTCCCCCGAGTCGAACTACGTGCGCGCCCACGTCCAGGCCGACCTCGCGGTGCACGGCGACGAGCGCAAGGCCACCGTCCGCGTCTTCGGCTCCCGCCCCGGCACGTACGGCGCGGGCCTGCTCCAGCTGATCGACAGCCGGGACTGGCGCACCGACGCCGACCTGGCCGAGGTGTACACGGTCTGGGGCGGCTACGCGTACGGCCGCGGGCTGGACGGGCGCCCGGCGCGCGAGGAGATGGAGACCGCGTACAAGCGGATCACCGTCGCCGCGAAGAACACCGACACCCGCGAGCACGACATCGCCGACTCGGACGACTACTTCCAGTACCACGGCGGCATGGTGGCCACCGTGCGCGCCCTCACCGGCAAGGCGCCGACCGCCTACATCGGCGACTCCACCCGCCCGGAGACGGTCCGCACCCGCACCCTGACCGAGGAGGCCGCCCGGGTCTTCCGCGCCCGGGTGGTCAACCCGCGCTGGATCGAGGCGATGCGCCGCCACGGCTACAAGGGCGCCTTCGAGATGGCCGCGACGGTGGACTACCTGTTCGGCTACGACGCCACCACGGGCGTGGTCGCGGACTGGATGTACGAGAAGCTGACCCAGGAGTACGTCCTCGACCCGGTCAACCGGGAGTTCCTCGCGGGCGCCAACCCGTGGGCGCTGCACGGCATCAGCGAGCGGCTGCTGGAGGCGGCGAGCCGCGGGCTGTGGGAGCAGCCGGACCCGGAGCTGATCGAGCAGCTGCAGGCCGCGTTCCTGGAGACCGAGGGGGACCTGGAGGGCGACGAGGGCTGAGGTCCCGACCTCGCGCGGGGCGGGCCGGCTTCGCTTCCGGCCTGCCCCGGCTCGGCCTCGGGCCTGCCCCGACTCGGCCTCCGGCCTGCCCCGCCTCGGCTTCCGGCCTGCCCCGGATCACCCGCGGCCTGCCGGGATCGCTGCCGGGTCGCCAGTTCGACCGGGGCCACTGGTTCCGAAGGTGGTGTCCCCGTCACCCGTTCGGCCGAGCAGCGCACTGGTGGTGTACGCCCTTCCAGCGGACAATACGGGTCATGTCGCGTCGCTCCGCTCCCACCAGCCCGGTCCTGAGCACGCCCGTCGGCGAGGAACGGGAGCCGCATCCGCCGCACCGGTACCGCGCGCGGACCGGTGCGCTGGCGGCCGGGGCGGTTCCGGTGCTCGCGTTCCCCGCGCCAGGGCAGGCCTGGCTGGCCTGGATCGCGCTCGTCCCCGGACTGCTGCTGATGCAGCGGGCGCCGTCGGGCCGCGAGGCGGCGGTGCGCGGCTGGTGGTTCGGCGCGGGGTTCATCCTGACCGCGATGTACTGGCTGGTCCCGTCCATCGGGCCGGGGCTGCCGGTGCTCGCGGTGCTGTTCGGGGCGCTCCAGGCCGGTGTCGGGTACACCGTGCACCGGCTGCTGCGCCCCCAGCTGACCGCCCGTCGGGCACTGCTCGCGCTGCTGGTCGTGCCGGCGGTCTGGGTGACCACCGAGTACGCGCGGTCCTGGCCCGCGCTCGGCGGGCCGTGGGCGCTGCTCGGCGCCACCCAGTGGCAGCACCCGGCGATCCTCGGGCTGGCCTCGGCCGGCGGGATCTGGCTGGTCAGCGCGGCGGTGGCGGCGGTGAACACCGGGGTGCTGATCGCGCTGACCGGGGTGCACTGGCGGCCGCGGGCCGTCGCCGCCGGGTCCGTCGTGCTGGTGCTGGCCTGCGGCCCGCTGCTGTTCGCACTGCGCGAGGCGCCCGCCGGGGACGGCGCGGTGACCGTGGCGCTGGTCCAGCCCGGCATCGTGGAGGACCCGCAGGCCCGGTTCGAGGCGAGCGCGCGGATCACCGCCGGACTGGTCGGGCAGCCCGTGGACCTGGTCGTCTGGGGCGAGAGCAGCAGCACCGCCGACCTGGACCGCGACCCGGCCGCCCTGGACACCCTGCGCCGACTCGCCGCGACCACCGGTGCCGAGGTCGTCGCCGGGGAGGACGCGCGCAAGGCGGACGGGCGGATCTCCAAGGACGCGGTGCTCGTCTCCCCCACCGGCGTGGTGGACCGCTACCGCAAGATCCGGCTGGTGCCGTTCGGCGAGTACATCCCGCTGCGGCCGGTGCTCGGCTGGATCGCCGGGGTCAGCCGCGCCGCGGGCGAGAACCGGGCGCCCGGCACGTCCTTCCACGTCCTGCCCGCCACCGACCGGTCGGGCGGGCCGCTGCCCGTCGGGGCACTGATCTGCTTCGAGTCGGCCTTTCCCGACATGGCCCGCACCGCCGCCCGGGACGGCGCCCGGGTGCTGGTCTACCAGTCCTCGACCTCGACCTTCCAGCGCACCTGGGCCCCCGAGCAGCACGCCTCGCTGGCGGCGATCCGGGCCGCCGAGACCGGTCGGCCGGCCGTCCAGGCCTCGCTGACCGGGGTCTCGGCCGCCTTCGACGGCCAGGGCCGGGAACTCGCCCGGCTCGGCACCGACGGCACCGGAGCGGCGACCGTCCGGCTGCCGCTCACCGCGCCCGAAACGCTGACCTGGTACGACCGGATCGGCGACGTGGTGCCGCTGGGGGCGCTGGTGGTCACGGCGGGCGCGGCGGGGACCGCCGCGGCCGGGTGGCGCCGCTCGCGCGTCGTCCGGCGTTCCGGTCAGCCCTCGGTGCCGGCGGTGTAGACACCGAACGCGGCGCCCTGCGGGTCGCGCAGCACGGCGATCCGCCGGCCGCCCGGCAGACCGGTCGCGGGCATCAGCACGTCCCCGCCGAGCGCCGCCGCCCGGCTGACGGTGTTGTCGACGTCGGCGGCCGCGAAGTACGGCAGCCAGTGCGGCGGCACCTGGGGCGGGAAGCGTTCGTCCATCGTCAGCATGCCGCCGAAGTCCCTTCCGTCCAGGCCCCACTGGGGGTAGTGCTCGGACGGGGCGACGGACCAGCCGAAGACCTCCGGGTAGAAGTCGAGCGCGCCGGACGGGTCGCGGGTGAGCAGTTCCACCCAGCCGAGCGCGCCGGGCTCGTTGAACACCCCGGCACCCCGGAAGGCGCGGGCCTGCCAGAGGATGAACACCGCGCCGGAGCGGTCGGCGGCCACCGAGAAGCGGCCGAGGTCGGAGACGTCGGTGGGGTCCTTCAGGATCCGGCCGCCCGCCTCCTTGATCCTCCCGGCGGTGGCGTCGGCGTCGGCGACCGCGATGCAGACCGTCCAGGCGATCGGCTGCTGCGGGGCGTAGCGGGGGGTGATGGCGGAGGCCGGGGCGCCGTGGACCAGCATCTGGGTGTAGTCGCCGTCCCCGGGGCGGGCCGTGTCGTCCACCTGCCAGCCGAGGAGCTCGGTGTAGAACGCCCGGGCCGCGGCCGGATCGGAGGTACCCAGTTCGGTCCAGCAGGGGGCGTTGGTGGTCACGGAGGTCTGCTTCATGACGTCTGTCCTCGCAGCTTGCTCGGGAACTCCCGGTTTTCGGCGCCTCGGCCCCCGCACCTCGAGCCCCAGCATGCGGGGCGGGGCGGAGCTTGGCGGGCGGGGGTGGGCCGAACGGGGTGCGGCCGCAAACAGATGACAGCTGACAGATTTCGAAATCTGTCAGCTGTCATCTGTTATCTGTTCGCCGTCAGCTGTCGGCTGTCATCTGTTACCTGTTCGCCGTGAGCCGCCAGCCGCCAGCTGTCAGCTGACGGCCGTCGGCGACCGCCGCCCGTCAGCCGCGGACCGCCCGTGACACCGGGATCCACAGCTCCGCCTCGGCATCGGCCGTTCCCGGGACGAACCGGGTCTGGAGGATCTCCGGGCCCGGCCGGGCCTCGTACGGGTTGGACGGGAACCACTGGCCGGCCACGTCCGCCCACATCTCCTGCAGGGCCTGCGGGAACGGCCCGGTGTTGGTGAACACCGCCCAGGTGCCGGCCGGGACGTCGAGCGCGTCCAGGTCCGGCGGGACGGCGACGCCCTCGCGCGCCACCACCGCGTGCCAGTAGTCGAGTTCGGACCCCTCCTCGCGGTTCGGCGAGAGGTCGTCGCTCACCGCCACGATCCCGGCCGGGTCGTCCCCGGACAGCGCCGCGATCCGCTCGATCCGCTCCTTGCCGAGCCCCTTGACGAACTCGGCGATCCCCGGGTTGATCCCCTGGTAGACCAGGGTGACCCGGGCCTTCTTGCCGACGATCCGGAAGTCCGGCTTCTCGACGATCCGGTATTCCATACTGCTGCTTCCCTCCACGACGAGTCGGAAGGACATCCGGGGCTGGGAGACGAGCACCGCACCGTCGCGCCGGGCATCCCCCGGCCCGACCCCGTGCATGGCCCGGAACGCCCGGGCGAACGCTTCCCCCGAGGAGTACCCGTACCGGACCGCGATGTCGAGCAACGTCCGCTCGCCGTCCAGGACTTCGGCCCCCGCGACGGTGAGCCGCCGGCGTCGGACGTACTCCGACAGCGGCATCCCGGCGAGCATCGAGAACAACCGCCGGAAGTGGTACTCCGACGTCATCGCGATCCGCGCCAGCTCGGCCACGTCGACCTCGCGGTCCAGCCCGTTCTCGATCCGGTCCATCGCCCGGTTCAGGTGCTCCAGCACGCCAACCCCGTCCTTCCCTTACTGACTTCACCGTAGAAAGGACCCACCCTGCCGCACCCGACAATCGGTGCCCGCTCCGGTCGGGTCCCGATGGCCGGGATGCCGGTGGCGGGCCCCGATGGCCGGGATGCCGGTGACAGCGTCCCGATGACCAGGATCCCGGTGGCCGCCAGCGGCTCAGATCAGGCCCTGGGCGAGCATCGCGTCCGCGACCAGCTCGAAGCCCGCGATGTTCGCGCCGACCACGTAGTTGCCCGGGTGGCCGTAGCGCTCGGCGGTGGTGAAGCAGGACTCGTGGATGTGCTTCATGATCCCGGCCAGCCGCTCCTCGGTGTGCTCGAAGGTCCAGGAGTCGCGCGAGGCGTTCTGCTGCATCTCCAGCGCGCTGGTCGCGACGCCGCCCGCGTTCGCCGCCTTGCCCGGGCCGAAGGCCACCCCGGCCTCCTGGAACACCCGCACCGCCTCCGGGGTGGTGGGCATGTTCGCGCCCTCGGCGACGGCCAGCACCCCGTTGCGCACCAGGGCCAGCGCGTCCGCCTCGGTCAGCTCGTTCTGGGTCGCACAGGGCAGCGCGACGTCACAGGGCACGCTCCACACGCCCGGGCCCTCGACGAACCGGACGTGGCTCCCGCGCAGTCGGGCGTAGTCGGAGACCCGGCCGCGCCGGACTTCCTTGACCTCCTTGAGCAGGTCGAGGTCGATGCCCTTCTCGTCCACCACATACCCGGAGGAGTCGGAGCAGGTGAGCACGGTCGCGCCCAACTGCTGCGCCTTCTCGATCGCGTAGACGGCGACGTTGCCGGACCCGGAGACGACCACCCGGCGCCCGTCCAGGCCCTCGCCGCGGCTCTTCAGCATCTCGGAGGTGAACATCACGCAGCCGTAGCCGGTGGCCTCGGTACGGACCCGCGCGCCGCCCCAGCCGAGGCCCTTTCCGGTGAGCACGCCGCTCTCGTACCGGTTGGTGATCCGCTTGTACTGGCCGAAGAGGTAGCCGATCTCCCGGCCGCCGACGCCGATGTCCCCGGCCGGCACGTCGGTGTACTCGCCGAGGTGGCGGTACAGCTCGGTCATGAAGGACTGGCAGAACCGCATGACCTCGGCGGCCGAACGGCCCTTGGGGTCGAAGTCGGAGCCGCCCTTGCCACCGCCGATGGGCAGACCGGTGAGCGCGTTCTTGAAGATCTGCTCGAAACCGAGGAACTTGACGATCCCGAGGTTCACCGAGGGGTGGAAGCGCAGCCCGCCCTTGTACGGGCCGAGGGCGCTGCTGAACTCCACCCGGAAGCCGCGGTTGACGTGGATGTCGCCGGAGTCGTCCGTCCACGGCACCCGGAACATCAGCTGCCGCTCGGGCTCGCAGATCCGCTCGATGATCCGGGCGTCGAGGAGTTCGGGGCGGTGGGCGAGCACCGGCGACAGGGTCTCCAGCACCTCGTGGACGGCCTGGTGGAACTCGTCCTCGCCCCGGTTGCGGCGGACCACGTCCGCGTAGAGCGCCTCGATCGCGCGCTGTTCGGCTTCGAAGGAGGAGCCGGCGTCGAAGGAGGAGAGGGGGGAGGAGAAGGGGCGGGGGCTGGCGGGGGTCGTCGGCATCTGGTGGGCCCTTCCGTGGTCGTCGATGGGCGTGCGCGGTGTCCCGGCGGGCCTGAGGGACGTGCCCAGGGAAACGGGGCAAGTCTCGCAATGTCCACACCGCGGGTCCCGCACCATCCACATGCTGGAAGAGCCGAGGGGAACAGACGGGGCTGACGGGGTGTTGTGCGCCTCCGTGATCGAGTCCGGTCCCACCCGGCTCCAGTTGTTCAAATTGGAACTACCTAGTACGGTCGACCTCCGATCCACGCCCGATCCGGAACGATCCACCCCCGATCCACGGAGGCCCACCCATGCCGCAGCCCGGCTCCGCCACGGTGCGCTCGCGTGTGCGCATTCCGATGACCTTCCCCGACGGCTACCGGGCCGAGGCGGAGGCCTTCACCTTCCACGGCCTCGCCGACGGCGCCGAGCACCTGGCGCTCGCGTTCGGCACCGTTCCCGAGGGCGGGACACCCCTGGTGCGGCTGCACTCCGAGTGCCTGACCGGCGACGTCTTCGGCTCGGACCGCTGCGACTGCGGTCCGCAGCTGCGCGAGTCGGTGGAGCGGATCAGCGAGGCCGGCGGGTACCTGCTCTACCTGCGGCAGGAGGGCCGCGGCATCGGGCTCTACAACAAGCTGGACGCCTACGCGCTCCAGGACTCCGGCCTGGACACGTACGACGCCAACACCGCGCTCGGACTGCCCGAGGACGGCCGGGACTACACCGCCGCCGCCCAGATGCTCGCCGCGCTCGGCGCGACCGGCATCGACCTGCTGAGCAACAACCCGGACAAGGCGGCGCAGCTGGCCGGACTGGGGATCGTCGTACGGCACCGGGTGCCGACGGGGGTGCACCTGTCGGCGAGCAACGTCCGCTACCTGCGGGCGAAGGTGGAGCGGACGGGGCACTCGATCGAGCTCTCCCGACTGGTCGGCTGACAGGCGGGCCCGCCCGTCAGCCGATCCGTCACCTGCCGCGCCCCGCCCGCCCCCCGACCGTCCGCAGCCCCGCGTACGCCGCCAGCGGCAGCGCCACCAGCAGCGCCGCCCAGAAGGCCCCGTGCCCCCACAGCCCGGCGATCGCCCGGAACGGCCCCTCCAGCACCGGAATCCGCAGCGCTTCGACCGGCCCCAGCGGCCCCGGCCAGGCCCCCAGGAACAGGGTGGCCGGGATCCAGAGCGCGAACAGCCCCCGGGCGGTGGCCGGCGTCCCGAGGGTGCTCACCAACGACACCACCGCCAGCAGCAGGACGAATCCGGCCTGGTAGGCCGCACCGGCCTGCCCCGTCCCCCAGGAGGCGGGCGTCCGGTGCACCCCGGTGGCCGCCAGCCGGACCTCGACCGCCGCCCACAGCAGCAGCACCAGCACCGCCGTCGTCCCGAGTGCGAACCGCAGCCGGTCGCGGGTGCCCGCGCCGCCCGTCCGCCACCGCCCGGACGGCGCGCTCGCCGACCGCCCGGCTGCGGCGGCCGTCCCGGACGACCGTGCCGCACTCCGCGCGTCCAGCCGCCGCCACGCCTCCCGGACCTGCCTGCGCGCCTCCTGGGCCGGCTTCAGCAGCCGGTTCGAGGCCCGCTCGACCAGGACGAGCGAGACCACGATCGCGACCACGGCCGCGATGCCCGCCCAACTCCCCATCCCCCCTTCGAACACGACCACCCGCTCGGCCACCGACGGCGGCGTCTCCAGCGCCGTCATCGGCGGCCCGAGCCGCAGGTAGCCGATGGCGACGGCCCCGGCCCCGGTCAGCAGCGCCGTGCCGACGCCCACCCGGGCGGGGAAGAAGGCGATCACGGCGGCCGCGACGAGCCCCGCACCGAGCTGGCCGACCACCTGCCGGGCCGCGTGGTCGCCCGCCTTCCGCAGCGGGCCGCCGAACACGCCGGTGGGCGAGATGTCGAGCTTCTCCCCCGCCTCGACCGGGTAGCGCAGCACCGCCCCCGCCCACAGCAGCAGCCCGAAGGCGAGGAGCAGCAGCACGACCGCCCCGGCCCGGCGCGGCAGCGCGGTGCGGGCGTGCGGCCACCAGGCCGCCAGCCGCCCCCGCCAGTCCACCGGCGGCCGTCGGCGCCGGTTGCGCCACAGCCGGGCCACCCGCCCGTCCTGTCGCACCCCGCCTCCGGCCCCGGCCTCCGGCTCGGGCCGCTCGGGCCGTCCCCGGCCGCGCCGCCGCAGCGCCTCCGCCGCGACCAGGGCCGCCCGCCCGCCGGGCTGCGCCGGGTCGGCGCCCACCGCCCGGCGCCGCAGCGCGGACCAACGGCGCCGCACCACGTCCCGGGGCGTGGCCGCCGCCGGGTCGGGCGCCGGTCTGCGGGCCACCGCCCGTACGGCGGTGCGGGCGCCCGCGCCCGCCACCAGCGCGCCGTCCACCACCGTGGCGGCCACCACGGCGGCGAGTTCCGAGACCCGCTCGGGCAGCGGCAGCCGGTGCAGTGCGGCGGGCAGCGGCGAGAGCCTGCCGAGCAGCCGCGCGCGCTCCTCCGGCCGGATGCTCAGCCAGACCGCCTGCCGGTGCGCCTCCTCGCGCTCCTCCGGGCTGAGCCCGTCGCCGCCGCGCCGGCCGCCGCCGACGGTGCGGGCCAGCCGGTCCACCTCGGCCAGCACCTCCGGCAGTCCGGCCAGCGCGAGCAGCCGCGAGCAGTGCTCGCCCGCGCACTCGGGGTGGAAGCAGTCGTAGCGGGCGACCACGGCCGGCGCCCCGCCCCGGACCAGTTCGTCGATGAACTCGGCGCCGTCCGGTTCGGTGACGACGCGTTCCAGCCCGGGGGTGTCGATCGGACGGTCGCGGTAGTGCGGGACGGCGCCCGGAACGAAGGCGGCGCCCATCGCCAGCACCGCGACCGCCGCCACGGGCTCGCGCCGGGAGCCGGGCGCCCGGGCCACCTCGGAGAGGTAGTGCAGGTCGAAGACGGTGTCCTCCACCTCGTCCCGCAGCCAGTCCCGCACCCGTTCCGCTCCCCCGGTGGAGAGCCAACGGGCCGCCGCGCCGGAGTTCTTGAGCAGCGCCTCGGTGAGCCGGACCGGGTCGGTGAACGGGTTGCCGAGGAAGGTGACCGGCCGGTGCGCCCGGGTGTGCGCCTGCGGCCGTCGGCGGATCACCTCGGGGGTGCCGCCGGCCAGCCAGCTGCGGACCTGCGGAGCGGTCCAGCGGTCCTCCGGCTTCTTGGTGAACAGGCCCTGGAGCAGCAGCAGTTGGCGCGGGTCACGGACGGCGCTGAGGTCCACCTCCTCGCCCATGACCAGTTCCAGCTCCAGCTCCTGGTCGGCCGGGCGCTCACCGTCCGCGCCGACGAACCGGGGGCGGCCGACGAACAGTTCGTACAGCACGTTGCCGAGCCCCCACCAGGGCCCGGCCTGGTGGTTCTTGCCGGCCAGCTGCTCGGGGGCCATGTAGGCGACGGTGACCATCATCGCGGAGCTGAACCGACGGCTGTCGGTGAGCCGGTCGACGCCGCCGAAGTCGGCGATCACGAACTCGCCGGCCCCGCTGCCGGGGCGCACCAGGATGTTGGCGGGCTTGAAGTCCAGCGGGTTGCGCTTGATCCGCCGCTGCCAGAAGTCGAGCAGGGCGACGAGCTCGTAGACGATCTGCTCGGTGGTCCGCCGGTCGCCGTGCCCGCCCGTCCGCCACAGCCCGGCGACGTGCGCGGCGAGGGTGACCGGCAGGTACTCCATGGCCACCCAGTCGACCTGGGCGCCGTGGTGGCGGACCCGGCCGAAGTCGATCAGGTGCGGGACGTGCCGGCGGAAGCCGTCGTTGCGCAGGTGGACGAGCAGGTCGTGGTCCATCGGCCGGCCGGCGACGGCCACCTTGACGGCCGCGTCGCCGCCACCGTCGGTGCGCCGGACGTACCAGACGGTGCCCTCGGAGCCGGCCCCGGCCCGGCCCAGCGGGATGAAGCGGCTGCGCAGGGCGTCCGGGAAGGCGTCCTCGAACGGGCCTTCGGCGCCGAGCACGTCGCCGTACCCGCCCTCGGTGCCGCCCGGCCCGCCGACTACCGCTCCGTCCCACACCCTGCCGGCTACCGCTCCGTCCCGCACCCCGCCGCCGGCCGCTCCGTCCCGCACTCCGCCGGAGCCGCCGACCGGGGCGGGGCCGCCGGGCCCGATGCCGTCCAGCCAGGAGGGCGGGCCGGCCGCTGCCCCGGGGCGGGGCCGGACGACCTCGGTCACCGCCTCCGGGTCGATGGCGTCCGGACCCCCCGGCCGTCCGGGGTCTCCCGGCTCGGAAGGCCCACCCGGTCGGCCCGGCCGGAGTTCCGTGGGCGCGTGGGGATCGAACCGCGGCTCGGCGCCGGATATCCGGCGCGTCGCGGCCTCCGGGTCGAAGCGCGGCGGGGCGGCGGGCGCCCGGCGGGTCGCGGCCCGCGGGTCCACCCGGGTCGGCGGGTCCACCGGGGGCGGGCCCGCTCCGAGCCGGGACGGCCGGGCCGGGCCGGAGTCGGAGCCGTGCCAGCGCCCCCGCGACCACCGTTCCACCCTGCTCCGCGGCGGATTCCCCGGCTCGGCCCCGGCGGCCGACCGGGGCCCCGGCCCGTGCCGATCGCCCTCGACCGGGACCGCGTCCTCCGTCGTGCCCATGCGACGCTCCCCTCCCCCGCAGCCCGGACCGGCGCGGGCCGTGACCGTGGGCGCACCGATGCCGGGGTGGATTGTGACGCGTCATCATCCCGCACGTCGGGCGCGGGTGTCGGGCGCTTTTCCGGATCAGGACCGCCCTATCGCAGGACCGATACGCAAGCGTGTCCGCGGCGGGGAACCGGGCGCCGTCGAGGCCGCCGCAGGGGCCGTCGGCGCCCGGTTCCCCGGTCGGGCCGTCCACGCGACGCGACCACCGGCGCGGTCCGTGCCGGGAGCGGCGGCCCGGCCCCGGGACCGACCATGCCTCGGACCGAACCCCGGACCGAAACCCGGGCCGGACCGCGGCCGGACCGCGGTCGACCGGCTCCGGGCCTTCCTCAGCGTTCCTCGACCGGGCGCCCCAGCGGCTCCTCCAGGATCCGCCGGGCGATCTCGCCGGGCCGCACCGGCCGCCCGAAGTGCCAGCCCTGTGCCCAGTCGCAGCCCATGGTCCGCAGCCGCTCGGCGTCCCGGTGGGTCTCCACGCCCTCGGCGGTGACGTTCAGGCCGAGCGCGTGCGCCATCGAGACCAGTCCGCTGACGATCCGCCACCCGGTGGACTCGTCCTTCCCCGGTTCGTGCAGGTCGCCGACGAAGGAGCCGGCGATCTTCAGCCCGGAGACCGGAAGGTCCCGCAGGTAGGCCAGGTTGGACCAGCCGGTACCGAAGTCGTCCACGGCCAGCGACACCCCGAGGTCGACCAGCCCGTGCAGGGTGCGCAGCGCCTCGTCCTCGGGCCCGACCACGGTCGACTCGGTGATCTCCAGCTGCAAGCGGGCCGGGTCCAGTCCGGTGCTGTCGAGGATCCGGCCGAGGTCGGTGACCAGGGCGGCGCTGCGGGCCTGGCGGACCGCCAGGTTGACGTTGAGCTGCGGGGCGGCGTCGCCGTACCGCTTGATCCAGTCCGCGGCCTGGCCGCAGGCCTGCTCCAGCACCCAGCGGCCGAGCGGCATGATCAGCCCGGTCTCCTCGGCGGTGGTGACGAACTCGTCCGGGCCGAGCACGCCGAGCTGCGGGTGGCGCCAGCGCACCAGCGCCTCCACGGCGGCCAGCCGGCCGTCCGCGAGGCGGTAGAGCGGCTGGTAGTCGATGAAGAACTCGCCGCGGTCGAGGGCCGCGGGCATCCGCACCGACACCGCGTAGCGGCTGACCGCCCGGGCGTTCTCCTTGGGGTCGAACAGCGTCCAGCGGCCGCGGCCGGCCTCCTTGGCGCGGTACAGCGTGAGGTCGGCGGCCCGGACGGCGGCGCCCGGGGTGGTGGTGGACACCCGCCGCTCCAGCACGCCGACGCTGGCGCCGACGGCGAGCTTGTGGTCGCCGATCAGCACCGGCCCGGCCAGCGCCTTGAGCACGGTCTTCGCGGCGGCCACCGCCTCCTGCTCGCCCCGGCACTTCTCCAGCAGGACGACGAACTCGTCGCCGCCGAGCCGGGCCACCAGGTGGCCGAGCGGGCTGAGGGCGGCCTTCAGCCGGGCACCGACGGCGGACAGCAGCTGGTCGCCCATGTCGTGGCCGAGGCTGTCGTTGACCACCTTGAAGCCGTCGAGGTCGACGTAGCAGAGGCCGAAGCGGGCGCCCGGCTCGGGATCCTCGAACAGCTTCTCCAGCCGCTCGAAGAAGGCCGCGCGGTTGGGCAGGCCGGTCAGCGGGTCGTGGGTGGCCTGGTGGCGCAGCCGCTCCTGGAGCCGGTAGCGGTCGGTGACGTCCTCCAGCATCGCGACCTGGTACTGCGGGGAGCCGTCGTCGTCCCGGATCAGCGAGACGGTCAGGTGGGTCCAGACCACCTCGCCGTCCTGGCGGTAGTACGGCTTGTCGAACTGGAAGTAGTCCCGCTTGCCGCTGATCAGCTCCTCGTACGCCTCCCACACGCCCGGGGTGTCCTCGGGGTGCACGAGGTCGCCGACCCGGCGGCCGATCATGTCCTCGGGGCCCGCGCCAAAGAGCTCCTGGAGGGCCTTGTTGACCGCCATGATGTTGCCGTCGGTGTCACCGATGCCGATGCCGATCGCGGCGCTCTCGAACAGCGCCCGGAAGCGGGCCTCGGAGGCGCGCAGCGCCCGCTCGGCCTCCTTGCGGGCCGCGTCGGCGGCGGTGCGGATCGCCTCCTGCTCGGACAACGTGCGCTCGCGCAGGGCGGCCGCCCAGCCGGCCGCGAAGGAGCCGGTGAGGGCCGGGCCGCGGTCGTCGTGGACGGGCTGCGCCTGCAGCAGTTCGACCGCCCGGGACAGCAGCACCGGGTCGGTGAAGTGCGCGTCGACCAGTTCGGCGCCGGCCTGCGCGGCCAGCCGCGGCTCGAACGGGTCGTCCTCCTGGGCGCGGTGCAGCAGCGCGGCGGTGCGCGCGACCAGCCGGCCGAGCAGTCCGGGGTGGACGGCGATGCCGTGGTCGGCGGAGAGCAGCTGGGCCCACGCCTCGTGGAACCGCTCCGCGTCGTCGCGCACCGGGGTGGTACTCATCTGCTGAACCTGGTTCCTCTGGTGTGCGCGCCGGTTCCGGCGGTCGCGGCGGGCCCTGCGGCAGCCCGTCGGCCGGTACCGCCGGCGCGCGTCCCACCGGCGCCCGTGCCCGGCGCCGCGACACCGGCGGCCGCCGCGCGGGGCGTACGGCCGTCGGCGCCTCGTCCGTCGCGTCCGCTCAAGGGCGGAACCCCACGCCCGCCACCCCGGTCATCCGCTCGGGGTGCTCGCCGACCGTTCCGGGCTGGTCCGGGCGCCACTGCGGCAGGTAGACCACGCCCGGCTCGACCAGCTCGAAGCCGGAGAACATCGCGGTGATCTGCTCGTGGGTGCGCATGGTCAACGGGGTCGGCGTCCGCTTGTAGAGCTTCTGGTGGTCCTCCGCCTGGTCCGGGCGGCCCTCCAGGGAGGCGTGCGAGAGCACCAGCGCGCTGCCGGGCGGGAGGACGTCGCGGATCACGCCGATCAGCTTCCACGGGTCCTCTTCGTCGCTGACGAAGTGGGCGACGGCGACCAGCAGCACGGCCACCGGCTCGCCGGCCGCCAGCAGCTCGGCGACCTCGGGGCGGGCCAGCAGGTCGGCGACGTCGCGCAGGTCGGCCTGGACGACGGCGCAGTCCGGGTCGCCCTCCAGCAGCAGGCGGCTGTGCGCGACGGCGACCGGGTCGCGGTCCACGTAGACGACCTTCGCCTCGGGGCGGATCGCGCGGGCGATCTCGTGCACCGCTCCGAAGGTCGGGATGCCGGAGCCGATGTCCAGGAAGCGGGTGACGCCCTGCTCGGCGAGGAAGGTGACGGCGCGGCGCAGGAAGGCCCGGTTGGAGCGCATGATCTGCGGCAGCTCCGGCCACAGGGCGATCGCCTTGCGGGCCATCTCCCGGTCGACCTCGAAGTTGTGCGAGCCCCCCAGGTAGTAGTCGTAGACCCGCGCGGCGTTCGGTTTGTCCAGGTCCGTACCCTCCGGTACCCAGCTCGGTCGCCGCATGCCCGTGACTCCTTCACTCCGGTTCTGGGGGTGCAGCGCCCAGGGGATGCTGCCGTGACTGATGAGACTACAAGCACAGAAGATCCTCCTCCGCACCCCGAACGGGTGCAAGCGGAGTGCTCCCTTCCCGGCGAGGAGGTGTTCGCGGAACGTTCACCTCCGGACCGGGCCCGCGCCGCGGACCAACTCGGCAACGGTCCAACGGCGTTCACGCCCGGGCCCGACCGGGGCCGGACTAGGCTGGGGCCGTGGACCCCAACCACTACCGATTCCGGGACGTCTGGCGGCTCGCGGCCCCGACACCCGTCGTGTACGCAGCACTGGAGGACGTGCGGAGCTACCCGCTGTGGTGGCCGGAGGTGCGCGAGGCGCGGCCGACCGGCGAGGACTCCGGGGACGTGGTGCTGCGCGCGCTGCTGCCGTACCGGCTGGTGGTCCGCCTGGTGCCGACCCGGCGCGATCCGGCCGCGGGAGTGCTGGAGGTGACCATGCGGGGTGACCTGAACGGCTGGACGCGGTGCACGGTGACGCCGGACGGGCCGCGCGGCGCCGCCAGCCGGGTGCTGTTCGAGGAGGACGCCCGGCCCGGCCGACCCCTGCTGCGCCGCTTCGCCCTGCCGCTGCACCCGCTGTTCCGGGCCAACCACGCGGTGATGATGCGCCGGGGGCAGCGGGGGCTCGCGGCGTACCTGGCGGGGCGGGGTGATGGCATCGGCGGGGGCTCGAACGTCAGGCGACGGATGACGGCGGACAGATGACAGACGACGACTTTCAGCGAACAGCTGACAGATTTCAACATCTGTCAGCTGTTCGCCGCTCCCCCGACCCCTCCCCCGACCCCTCGCCCGGACCCACGTCCGCGCCCGCCGACCCCCCTGACTTCGGTTTCGACGCCCCCTTCGACCGCACCGGCACCGACAGCAGCAAGTGGGACCGCGCGGACGCGCCCGGAGTGATCCCGATGGGCCTCGCCGACATGGACCTGCCCGGCCCGCCCGCCGTCGCCGAGGCGCTGGAGCGGCGCGCCCGCCACCGCGCGTACGGCTACACGGTGTGCGACCCGGCCGGCCGCACGCTGGTGGCCGACTGGTACCGCGTCCGGCACGGCGCCGTGGTGGACCCGGACTGGGTCCTGCTGCTGCCCTGCGGCCCGCGCACCGCGCTGCGCGTCCTGCTGGAGACCGTACGGCCGCAGGCCCCCGTCCTCCTCCCCACCCCCGAATGGGGCGGCTTCGCCCAGCTCTGCCGCGCCGCCGGCCTCCCGTACCGCGAACTGCCGCTGCCCCTGGGCCCGGACGGCTACCGGCTGCCGCGCGGCCCGCTCCCCCGGCCCGCCGGCGCCGTCCTGCTGAGCAACCCGCACAACCCCTCCGGCACGGTGTGGCCGGCCGGCGCGGTGCGCGGGCTCGCCGCCTGGGCGGCCGAGAGCGGCGCGCTGCTGGTCTCCGACGAGGTGCACGGCGACCTCACCCACCCCGGTCGCGCCCACCCCGTCGCCGTCACCACCGCCGACCCCGCGCACCGGCACCTCGTCGTCACCCTCAACTCCGTCGGCAAGACGTTCAACTGCTCGGGCATTCCCAGCAGTTTCGCCCTCGTCCCGGACCCCGGACTGCGCGCCCGGTTCGCCGAGGCACTGGCCGGCTACGGCCTCTGGGAAGGCGGCCTGCTGGAGCAGACCGTGCAGCAGGCCGCGCTGGGCGAGGGCGGCCCGTGGCTGGACGCGCTGCTCGCCCACCTGTCCGCCGCCCGCACCCGGCTGACCGACCGGCTCGGGACCGCCGTCCGCTGCACCCCGCAGGCGTCCTACCTGCTCTGGCTGGACGCCGCCGCGCTCGGCCTGCCGCCCGCCGACGCCCGCCGGGCGCTGCTGGAGCGCTGCGGCCTGGAGGCCTCCGCCGGCGCCGACTTCGGCCCCGGCGGCGAGGGTTCGCTGCGCCTGAACTACGCCCTGCCGGGGCCGGCGCTGGCGACCGTCCTGGAGCGCCTCGAGCGCCTGTGACCCCGGCACATGCCCCGGTCGGACCCGGCCCGCGCCCCGCGCGCCGGACGCCCGGCAAGCCCTGGCTTCACCCGTTCGCCACACCGCTGACCTGCGAAGACGGACGTTCACGGGATTTTTGCGGAGCGCCCCCGCATGCTCCGTAGCAAACTGGGCAAGGTAGACCGGGCCGCAATCGTGATCCCGAGGATGGTGAGTCCGGTGATACCGGTATCCCGCACCACTCCGCCCGACCGGCAGAGCACGCCACTGCCCCCGCCGGGGGTGACCCCGTTGACCGAATCGGGGGCGCGCAGCCACGTGTCGGGCGTCTGCTTCAAGATCGGACCGCCCCGTCTGGTCGGGGTGGAAGTCGAGTGGTTCGTCCATGACGATCGATGTCCCTCCCGGCCCGTACGGCCGGAACTGCTCCACGCCGCACTGGAGTCGCTGCCGCTCGGCGGCCCGGACGGCACTTCGCTCCCCTCCGGTTCGCGCCTCACGCTCGAACCCGGCGGACAGGTCGAGCTCAGCTCCCCGCCCGCCACCGGCCTCCTGGCCTGCGTCGAGGACACCCGGCGCGATCTGACCGCCCTGCGGGCCGCCTTCGCGGCGCAGGGCCTGCGCCTCACCGGCGCCGGGACGGACCCGCTGGCCCGCCCCCGGCGGATGGTGCTGGACCACCCCCGCTACCGCGCGATGGAGCGCTTCTTCGACTCCGCCGGGCCCTGGGGCCGGATCATGATGACCGGTACCGCGTCGGTGCAGGTGTGCCTGGACGCCGGCGAAGCGGACGGCCCGCAGACGGCGGAGCGCCGCTGGCGACTGGCCCACCTGCTCGGCCCGGTACTGATTGCCGCCTTCGCCAACTCGCCGATCCTGGACGGGAATCCGACCGGCCACAGGTCCACCCGGCAGACCGTCTGGTCGCGGATGGACCCGAGCCGCACGCTCGCCCCGGAGCCCGACCACGGCGACCCGCGCGAGGCCTGGGCCCAGTACGTGCTGGACGCCCGAGTGCTGTGCGTACGAAGGCCCGAGGGCCTGCCGTGGACGGCCCCCGCCGGGCTGACCTTCCGCGACTGGATCCGCGGCGCGGGTGAACGCCCGCCCACGCTGGACGACTTGGACTACCACACCACCACGCTCTTCCCCCCGGTGCGCCCGCGCGGCCACCTGGAGCTGCGGATGATCGACGCCCAGCCCGGGGACGGCTGGGTGGTGGTCGCCGCACTGGTCACCGCGCTGCTGGACGACCCGGTGGCCGCCGACGCCGCGTTCGCCGCACTGGAGCCGCTCGAGTCCCTCGACCGGCCGCAGGGCGCGAACGGCCCGCGCGCGCCGCGCAGCGAGGCCTGGCGCCGCGCCGCCACCCTGGCGACGGCCGACCCCGAGCTGCGCCGGGCCGCCCTGGGCTGCTTCGCCGCCGCCGACGCCGCCCTGGGCCGCCTGCCCGGGGCCGGACGGCTGCGCGCCACCGTCGCCGAGTTCGCCGAGCGCTACCCCGCGCGCGGGCGCTGCCCGGCCGACGACCAGCTGGACGCCCTGCGCTCCGGCACCCGACGCACTCCCCCCGAGGAGGCCGCACCATGACCGACGTCCGACCCCGCGGGGGCACCGACTCCACCGCCGCCACCGGCACCGATGCCGCCACCGGCACAGGCGCCGGCGCCACGGCTGACACCACCGCCATCACCACCGCTGCCGGCGCCGTCTCCGCGGTCGGCACCGTCGGCGACCTCGGCGACCTCGGCGCCGTCGGCACCGAGGCGCTGCGCGAGAGCATCGCCACCGAACTGCTGGCCGCCCGCGCCCGGACCGCCGCGCTGACCGACTGCGTCGAGGACGGTGACCTCACCGCCCAGCACTCCCCGCTGATGTCCCCGCTGGTCTGGGACCTCGCGCACATCGGCAACCAGGAGGAGCTCTGGCTGCTGCGCAACGTCGGCGGCCGCGACCCGATGCACCCCGAGATCGACCCGCTGTACGACGCCTTCGAGCACCCCCGCGCCGAGCGCCCCAGCCTGCCGCTGCTGCCGCCCGCCGAGGCCCGGGCCTACGCCCACGAGGTACGCGGCCGGGTGCTGGACCTGCTGGCCGCCAGCCCGCTGGAGGGCGCGCCGCTGCTGGAGGCCGGGTTCGCGTTCGGGATGATCGCCCAGCACGAGCAGCAGCACGACGAGACGATGCTGATCACCCACCAGCTCCGCCGGGGCGAGCCCGCCCTGGCCGCTCCCCCGCCGCCGCCCGTACCCGCCGACGCGGCCGCCCTGCCCGCCGAAGTCCTGGTCCCCGCGGGCCCGTTCACCATGGGTACGGACACCGAGCCGTGGGCGCTGGACAACGAGCGCCCGGCACACACCGTCGACCTGCCGGCCTTCCTGCTGGACACCACCCCGGTCACCAACGCCGCCTACCAGCGCTTCATCGCGGACGGCGGCTACGACGACCCGCGCTGGTGGACGCCGGAGGGCTGGGAGCACCGCCTGCGCGCCGACCTGACCGCCCCGCTGTTCTGGCGCCACCAGGACGGCCAGTGGCTCCGCCGACGCTTCGGATCGGTGGCACCGGTCGAGCCGAACGAGCCGGTTCTGCACGTCAGTTGGTACGAGGCCGACGCGTACGCCCGGTGGGCCGGTCGGCGGCTGCCGACCGAGGCCGAGTGGGAGAAGGCGGCCCGGCAC
The DNA here is from genome assembly GCF_044756065.1 of Kitasatospora sp. NPDC092039. Lineage (NCBI taxonomy): Bacteria > Bacillati > Actinomycetota > Actinomycetes > Kitasatosporales > Streptomycetaceae > Kitasatospora > Kitasatospora sp. NPDC092039. The sequence continues at coordinate 126,117 of NZ_JBIVSD010000013.1, forward strand.
GACCCGGCCACCGGCCGCTCCCGCCGCTACCCCTGGGGCGACGGGCCGCCCGGCCCCGAGCATGCCAACCTCGGCCAGCGCCATCTGCGCCCGGCCGGCGCGGGCAGCTACCCGAAGGGCCAGTCCCCCTACGGCGTCCGGCAGTTGATCGGCGACGTGTGGGAGTGGACGGCCAGCGACTTCCGCCCCTACCCGGGCTTCCGGGCCTGGCCGTACCGGGAGTACTCGGAGGTGTTCTTCGGCCCCGAGTACAAGGTGCTGCGCGGCGGCTGCTTCGCGGTGGCGCCGGTCGCCTGCCGGGGCACCTTCCGCAACTGGGACTACCCCGTCCGGCGGCAGATCTTCGCCGGCTTCCGCACCGCGCGCGACCTGGAGGCGGACTGATGTGCCGTCACATCGCCTATCTGGGCGAGCCGCTGGCGCCCCGCGAGCTGCTGGTGCACCCGCCGTACGGGTTGTACCGGCAGTCCTGGGCGCCCCGGGTCCAGCAGTACGGCACGGTCAACGTGGACGGCTTCGGCCTCGGCTGGTACGCGGACGGGGACGAGGTGCCCGCCCGCTACCGCCGGACCGGCCCGATCTGGGCGGACGAGACCTTCGCCGACCTCGCCCGGGTGGTCCGCACCCGGGCGCTGCTGGCGGCCGTCCGCTCCGCCACCGAGGGCTGCGCGCCGGGTGAGGGCGCGGCCGCGCCGTTCGCCGCCGAGCGCTGGCTGTTCAGCCACAACGGCGCGGTGGCCGGCTGGCCCGGCAAGCTGGCCGCACTGGCCGCCCTGCTGCCCCCGGCCGAACTGCTGGACCTGGAGGCGCGCACCGACTCGGCCCTGCTGTGGGCGCTCGCCCTGCACCGGCTGCGGGCCGGCGCCGGGCTGGGCGAGGCACTGGCGGGCACCGTCACGGACGTCGCCGCGCACACCACCGGCCGGCTCAACCTGCTGCTCACCGACGGCACCGCGATAGCCGCGACCACCTGGGGCGACACGCTGTACCACCGTGCCCTGCCGGGCCTCGGCACCGTGGTGGCCTCCGAGCCGTACGACGACGCGCCGGGCTGGACGACCGTCCCGGACGGCTCGCTGCTGCTGGTGGACTCGCGCGGCGTCACCGTGAGCCGCCTCCCCGGCCGCAACTGACTCCCCACTCTTCCTTCATCTTCTGAACAGAGGAACCACCCTGTCATGGACACATTCGATCTCACCCGACTGCTGCCCGCCGACCACTTCAGCACCGCGCTGCGCCACGACGTGCAGCACGGCCTGACCTCGCAGCCCAAGTGGCTGCCGCCGAAGTGGTTCTACGACGCGCGGGGCAGCGAGCTGTTCGAGGAGATCACCCGGCTGCCGGAGTACTACCCGACCCGCGCGGAGCGGGCCATCCTGACCGCCCGGGCCGGCGAGATCGCCGCCGCCACCGGGGCCCGGACGCTGGTCGAACTGGGCTCCGGCTCCTCCGAGAAGACCCGGCTGCTGCTGGACGCGCTGCGCGCGCTCGGCACCCTGGAGACGTACGTCCCGGTGGACGTCAGCGAGAGCGCGCTGACCGCGGCCGGGGCCGCGCTCGCCGCCGAGTACCCGGGGCTTGCGGTGCACGGCGTGCTCGCCGACTTCACCGCCCGGCTCGGCCTGCCCCCCGAGGGCGGCCCGCGCCTGGTCGCCTTCCTCGGCGGCACCCTCGGCAACCTGCTGCCCCAGGAGCGCGCGGCCTTCCTGCGCCGCCTGCGCGCCGCGCTCGACCCGGGCGACTTCCTGCTGCTCGGCACCGACCTGGTCAAGGACCCGGCGGTGCTGGTCGCCGCCTACGACGACTCCGCCGGAGTGACCGCCGAGTTCAACCGGAACGTCCTGAACGTGCTCAACCGCGAGCTGGGCGCCGACTTCGACCCGGACGCCTTCGAGCACGTCGCGCTCTGGGACGCCGAGCAGGAGTGGATCGAGATGCGGCTGCGCTCGCTGCGCTCGCAGACCGTGAAGATCCCGGCCCTGGACCTGCCGGTGCACTTCGCCCGGGGCGAGGAGCTGCGCACCGAGGTGTCCGCCAAGTTCCGCCGGGAGCGGGTGGCCGGGGAGCTGGCGTCCGCCGGGCTGCGGCTGAGCCACTGGTGGACCGATCCGGAGGGCCGGTTCGGGCTCTCGCTCGCCTCGCCCGCCTGACCGGTCGGCCCGGGCGGCTTGGACGGCAGGCCCGGGCCCCCCGGCCGGCGAGATCCCGGGCCCGTTGGAGCGGTGGGCCCGGGCGGTCTCGCCGACAAGCCCGGGCAGGCTGGCCGACAGACCTGGGCGCCCCAATTTGCTTGTTCACCTTACGAATTCTCAGAGCGAAACTTGAGGGTCCAGGTGTACAAGACTTAAACGAATAGGGGTTACGATCTCGGCTACCGAGCTCAGCGTTGAGTACCAGGAGTCAGATCGTGAGCGTCACCCAGAAGCCCTCCGGGGCGGTCGAGGCCCCCGCGCCCGGCCGCCTCGGCTTCGTCGTCTTCATCACCGCGGCAGCGGCCCTCGGCGGCTTCCTGTTCGGCTATGACAGCTCCGTGATCAACGGGGCCGTCTCCGGGATCCAGGAGAAGTTCGGCGTCGGCAGCGGCGTCACCGGCCTGATCGTCTCCTCGGCCCTGCTGGGCTCGGCGATCGGCGCCGCATTCGCCGGCCGGTTCGCCGACCGCTACGGCCGCATCAAGGTCATGAAGGCGGGCGCGCTGCTGTTCGCGGTCAGCGCGGTCGGCTCGATGCTGCCGTTCTCCGCCTGGGACCTCGCCCTGTGGCGCGTCCTCGGCGGCGCGGCCATCGGCATCGCGTCGGTGATCGCCCCGACCTACATCGCCGAGGTCGCGCCGACCAAGTACCGGGGGCGGCTGGCCTCCTTCCAGCAGGCCGCGATCGTCCTCGGCATCGCGATATCCCAGCTGGTCAACTGGGTGCTGGCGCAGGCGGCCGGCGGTGAGACCCGCGGCCACCTGCTCGGCCTGGAGGCCTGGCAGTGGATGCTCGGCATCTGCGTCATCCCGGCCGTGGTCTACTTCGTGCTCTCCTCGGTCATCCCCGAGTCCCCGCGCTACCTGATCCAGGCCGAGCGCCTGGACGACGCCCGCAAGGTGCTCGCCGAGGTCGAGGGCGAGGGCGTGGACGCCGACGCCCGGATCGCCGAGATCCAGTCGCTGATCGCCTCCGACCACCGCCCGCGCTTCCGCGACCTGCTCGGCGGCCGGTTCGGCCTGCTCCCGATCGTCTGGGTCGGCATCGGCCTGTCGGTTTTCCAGCAGCTGGTCGGCATCAACGTGATCTTCTACTACTCGTCGATCCTGTGGCAGTCGGTCGGCATCGACCAGAGCAACTCGCTGATGATCAGCTTCGTCGGCTCGGTGATCAACATCCTCGGCACGGTGATCGCGATCGTGCTGGTCGACCGGATCGGCCGCAAGCCGCTCGCCCTGATCGGCTCGGCCGGCATGGCGGTCGCGCTCGGCACGGCGGGCTGGGCCTTCTCCTCGGCCACCGGCAGCGGGGACAACCTCACCCTGCCCGACCTCCAGGGCACCGTCGCACTGGTCGCCGCCAACGCCTTCGTGCTGTTCTTCGCGCTGTCCTGGGGCGTGGTCGTCTGGGTGATGCTCGGCGAGATGTTCCCGAACCGGATCCGCGCCGCCGCACTCTCCGTCGCCGCCTCCGCGCAGTGGATCGCCAACTGGGCGATCACCGTCTCGTTCCCGTCCATGTCGCACTGGAACCTGTCGGCGACCTACCTGATCTATGCCGCCTTCGCCGCGCTGTCCATCCTCTTCGTGGCGAAGTTCATGAAGGAGACCAAGGGCGTCCGGCTGGAGGACATGGGCTGATCCGCCCGTCGGACTTCCCGGCCCCCGCACCCCGGCGCGACCAGCGCGCGGGTGCGGGGGCCGAATCGTTTCCGCAGGGCGACGGGCTCACGGGGCGGAGGGCGTCGGGGTTGTTCGGTTGGTCAGGGCGGTTGAGGCCGTCGGGGCGGTCCGGTCGGACCTGGCGTTTCGTCCGGTCACGGCCGCCGGCCGGCGCTTCACGGCCGCTCGGCGAGCCGGGCGTAGCGCAGGGCGAGCCCGTCCAGCAGCGCCTCCAGACCGGTCTCGAACGCGCCCTCGTCCACCGCCCCCCGGTGACCGGCCAGCCGGTGCGCCTCGCCGAGGTGCGGGTAGTCGGCCGCGTCGTAGACCTCGGCGTCCGCCGGGAACCCGGCCGCGAACGAGGCGAGCGCCGAACCGGTGACGAAGTAGCGCATCAGCGCGCCGATCCTGGTCGCCTGGCCGCGCGGCCACCCGGACTCGACCAGGTGGCCGAAGACGGCGTCGGCCAGCCGCAGCGCGTTCGGCCGCCGCCCGGGGCCCTGGGCCAGCACCGGGACGATGTTGGGGTGGGCGGCCAGCGCGGCCCGGTAGGAGCGGGCCCAGTCTCGCAGCGCCTGCGGCCAGGCAGGCCCGGCGGCCCCGAACATCGACAGGTCGACTTCGCCGATGACGCTGTCCACCACCGCGTCCAACAGGTCGTCCTTGGTGGCGAAGTGGTTGTAGAGCGAGGGTCCGCTGACCGACAGCTCGGTGGCGAGTCGGCGGGTGGACAGGGCGTCCAGTCCCTCGTCGTCGATCAGTCGCAGCGCGGCGGCGACGATGCGCTCGCGGCTGAGCAGCGGGGTGCGTGGACGGGCCATCGCGGCGGGTGCCTCCGGTTCCTCCGGTCGGGTGTGCTGGCGACCGATTCTGGCAGGTGCCCCTTCCCAGCGCGGGCCGGGCGGGGCTACAGTCCCCCCATAAAACTTGCAGCGCTAGTTTAATGGGCCCGGCCCCGACGCCGGGTCCGGACACCGGATTCGGGAGCCGCCGTGAACCTGGAGTTGTCCGAGGAGCAGAGCGCCGTCCGGGACCTCGCCGCCTCCTTCGCCGACCGCGAGATCGTGCCGTACGCCGCCGAGTGGGACCGCGCCGAGTCCGTCGACCGCGCGATCATCGGCAAGCTGGCGAAGGTCGGCTTCCTCGGGCTGACCATCCCGGAGGAGTACGGCGGCAGCGGCGGCGACCACCTCGCCTACTGCCTCGTCCTGGAGGAGCTCGGGCGCGGCGACTCGGCCGTGCGCGGGATCGTCTCGGTCTCGCTCGGCCTGGTCGGCAAGTCGGTCAACGCCTTCGGCACCGAGGAGCAGAAGCGGCACTGGCTGCCCCGGCTCACCTCGGGCGAGGCGCTCGCCTGCTTCGCGCTCACCGAGCCGGGCACCGGCTCCGACGCCGCCAACCTCACCACCCGGGCCGTCCGGGACGGCGACGACTGGCTGATCAGCGGCGCCAAGACGTTCATCACCAACGGCACCTGGGCCGACGTCGCCCTGGTCTTCGCCCGCACCGGCGGCGACGAGCCGGAGCAGCGCGGCCACCGGGGCATCACCGCCTTCCTCGTCCCCACCGACCTGCCCGGCTTCATCCGCACCGAGATCCACGGCAAGCTCGGCCTGCGCGGCCAGGCCACCGCCGGGCTCTCCTTCGAGGGCGTCCGGGTGCCGGACAGCGCCCGGCTCGGCGAGGTCGGCAAGGGGTTCACGGTGGCGATGGCCGCGCTGGCCAAGGGCCGGATGTCGGTGGCGGCCGGCTGCGTCGGCATCGCCCGCGCCTGCCTGGAGGCCGCCGTCCGCTACGCGGGCGAGCGCGAGCAGTTCGGCAGGCCGATCGCCTCGCACCAGCTCGTCCAGGAGCTGCTGGCCGGCATCGCCGTGGACGTCGAGGCGGCCCGCCTGCTCACCTGGAAGGTCGCCGACCACATCGAGCGCGGCCTGCCGTTCGCCACCGAGTCCTCCGTCGCCAAGCTGTACGCCAGCGAGGCCGCCGTCCGGGCCGCCAACAACGCGCTCCAGGTCTTCGGCGGCTACGGGTTCATCGACGAGTACCCCGTCGGCAAGTACCTGCGCGACGCGCGGGTGATGACCCTCTACGAGGGCACCAGCCAGATCCACCAACTGCTCATCGGCCGTGCCCTCACCGGCGTCAACGCCTTCTGACCCCGCCACGGGCAACTCCCAGCCCCGCCACCCGACAAGGAGCCCGACGACGTGCGTCCCGTCTACTTCGCCGCCGCCCGCCGCACACCCATCGGCCGGCTGCGCGGCGCGCTCGCCACGGTCCGCCCGGACGACCTCTCGGCCACCGTGCTGCGCGCCCTGCTCGCCGACGTACCCGCGCTCGACCCGGCCCGGATCGACGACGTCTACTGGGGCGCCGCCAACCAGGCCGGTGAGGACAACCGCAACGCCGCCCGGATGGCCGCGCTGCTGGCCGGCCTGCCGGAGACCGTCCCCGGAGCCACCGTCAACCGGCTCTGCGCCTCCGGCCTGGAGGCCGTCACCCTCGCCGCCCGGGCCATCGGCTCCGGCGAGGCGGAGGTGGTGCTGGCCGGCGGCTGCGAGTCGATGACCCGCGCCCCCTTCGTCCTGCCCCGCCCCGACGAGGCGCTGCCGCACCGGATGGAGACCTTCGACACCCGGCTCGGCTGGCGGCTCACCAACCCGCGGATGGCCGAACTGCACGGCGTGCTCAGCATGGGCGAGACCGCCGAGGAGGTGGCCGCCCGGTACGGCATCGGCCGGGAGCGCCAGGACGCCTTCGCGCTGCGCAGCCACCAGCGGGCCGGCGCCGCCCGCAAGGACGGGCACTTCGACGCCGAACTCGTCCCGGTCGAGCGGCCGGACGGGGTGACGGTGAGCCTGGACGAGGGCATCCGTGAGGACACCAGCCTGGCGAAGCTCGCCGGCCTCAAGCCGGTGTTCCGGCCCGGGGGCACCGTCACCGCCGGGAACGCCTCGCCGATGAACGACGGCGCGGCCGGGCTGGTCCTGGTCAGCGAGGAGGCGCTGCGCGACCTCGGGCTCCAGCCGCTCGGCCGGTACGTGGCCGGCGCCTCGGCCGGGGTGCACCCGGACGTCATGGGCATCGGCCCGGTGCCGGCCACGGCGAAGGTGCTCGCGCGGGCCGGTTGGTCGCTCGCCGACCTGGACACCGCCGAGCTGAACGAGGCCTTCGCCGCCCAGGCGCTCGCCTCCGCCGACGGGATCGGGTTCAGCCCGGAGCAGGCCGAGGAGGTGGTCAACCCCAGCGGCGGCGCGATCGCGCTCGGCCACCCCCTGGGCGGCTCCGGCGCCCGCATCCTCACCACCCTGCTGCACCGGATGCGCCGTACCGGCGCCCGGCGCGGCCTGGCCACCATGTGTGTGGGTGTGGGGCAGGGTACGGCCGTGCTGGTCGAGAACCTCTGACCACCGGCGGGGCGGGCGACAGCCCGGCGGGCGACGGGTGACGGGTGACGGGCGGCAACGGGTGCGACGAACAGATGACAGCTGATGAAATCCGTCAGTTGTCATCTGTCAGCTGTTAGCCGTCATCCGTTCGCTGTCGGCTGTCGGCCGTGTTCCGCCACTCGTCGTCGCCAGTTCGATCCAACTTCCAAGGAGTTCACATGACGCGGTTCGCGGGGAAGGTCGCCGTGGTGACCGGCGCGGCGCAGGGAATCGGGGCGGCCACCGCCCGTCTGCTGGCGGAGGAGGGCGCGGCGGTCGCGGTCGTCGACCTCACCGCCGAGCGGGCGGCCGGGACGGTCGCCGAGATCACCGCCAAGGGCGGCACCGCCCGGGCGTACGGCTGCGACGTGGCCGACTACGACGCCGTGGAGGCGGTGTTCGCGCAGGTCGCGGAGGACCTGGGCGGGGTGCACATTCTGGTCAACAACGCCGGGATCACCCGGGACAACCTGTTCTTCAGGATGCCGAAGTCCGACTGGGACGCGGTGCTGACGGTCAACCTGACCAGCGCGTACAACTGCAGCCACGTGGCGCAGAAGTACATGGTCGCGCAGAAGTACGGGAAGATCGTCTCGCTCAGCTCGCGCTCGGCCCTCGGCAACCGGGGCCAGGCCAACTACGCGGCCGCGAAGGCCGGCATCCAGGGCCTCACCGCGACCCTGGCGATCGAGCTCGGGCCGTTCAACATCAACGTCAACGCCGTCGCCCCCGGGTACATCGCCACCGCGATGACCGCGGCCACCGCCGAGCGGGTCGGCAGCAACGCCGAGGAGCACCAGGCCGAGGTCGCCGCCCGGACGCCGCTGCGCCGGGTCGGGCAGCCGGAGGAGGTCGCCTCGGTCGTCGCCTTCCTGGCCAGCGAGGAGGCGTCCTACGTCAGCGGGCAGACGCTGTACGTCAACGGCGGGGCGCGCTAGACGCTTTCCTGACGCACCGTCACCGGGTCGTCCCAGGTGGGGGGTTACCTTCCCCTGGGGCGACCTTTACCTTTTCGCGTGGCCGAGCCTGACCATAACCATGATCACACGACCCCACCAAATGACTATGGCATGATCATGCGGCTCTCGATGGGATGGCCGGACCGACCCGACCGAACCAGGTCGGGCCCTGCGCCCCAAGGAGCCCCATGGGCAGCCCCGCCACCCTCCGCCGCGCCCTGGCCCTGCTCGCCGTGGGGGCCACCGCCCTCACGGCCGGCACCGTCGCCGTCCCGGCCGCCGGCACCGCGATCGCCGCCCCCGCGCACGACCTCGCGGGCGTCCACGTCCGCCCCGCCTCCTTCGGGCACCACAACGCCCAGGGCCGCGTCGCCCCGCTGAGCACCGCCCAGTGCGTCAGCCAGCTCGGCATCCACTGCTACTCGCCGCTCCAGTACCGGACCGCCTACAACCTGGACCCGCTGTACCAGGAGGGCATCACCGGCAAGGGCCGCACGATCGTCATCGTCGACTCCTTCGGCTCGCCGACCATCCAGCACGACCTGGAGGTCTTCGACAAGCAGTGGGGCATCCCGGACACCAACGTCGAGGTGGTCAAGTGGGGCAACGTCCCCGACTTCGACCCGAAGAACCCCGACCACACCGGCTGGGCCGGCGAGACCACCCTGGACGTCGAGTACGCCCACGCGGTCGCCCCCGACGCGCACATCATCCTGGTCGAGACCGGTGTCGCCGAGACCGAGGGCACCACCGGCCTGCCCGAGATGATGGACGCCGAGAAGAGCCTCATCAAGCAGGGCCGGGCCGACGTCATCTCGCAGAGCTTCGGTGCCACCGAGAACACCTTCCCGGGCTTCGACAAGGGCGACTTCAAGTCGCTCACCGACCTGCGGTACGCCTTCCAGGCCGCCGCCGACCACAACGTCACCGTGCTCGCCGCCTCCGGCGACAACGGCGCCACCGACGCCAAGGAGAACGGCACCGACCTGTACCCGTACAAGGTCAACTCCTGGCCGTCCTCGGACCCGCTGGTCACCTCCATCGGCGGCACCCAGCTCACCCTGGACGACGCCGGCAACCGCACCGCGCCCGACAAGGTGTGGCACGACAAGTCCGGTGCCGGCGGCGGTGGCGTCTCGGGCGTCTTCGAGCGCCCGTGGTACCAGGCCGGCGTTGCCAACGTCACCGGCAACCACCGCGGCACCCCGGACATCAGCATGAGCGCGGCCGTGGACGGCGCCGCCTGGACCTACGAGTCCTACGACCCGACCTCGGTCGGCTGGCACCTCACCGGCGGCACCAGCGAGGCCACCCCGCTGTTCTCGGGCGTCGTCGCGCTCGCCGACCAGCTCGCCGGCCACCGCCTCGGCCAGCTCAACTGGCGCCTGTACGGGCTGAACCTGCTGCCGGGCAAGTGGAGCGGCATCGTGGACGTGAAGCAGGGCGACAACAGCTGGGAAGGCGTCACCGGCTACAACGCCACCGAGGGCTACGACCTCGCCAGCGGCCTGGGCACCATCGACGGGGCGAAGTTCGTGCACGCGGTCGCCGGTCGCTGAGCGGGCGAACCGCCGGGGCGGCGGGTGACGGGTAACCGCTGACAGCGAACAGCTGACAGATTTTGAAATCTGTCAGCTGTTCGCTGTTTTCTGTCTGCTGTTCGCTGTTCGCCGCCGACCGTCAGCCGTCAGCTGACGGTCGGCGGTCGGCGGTCAGCTGGTGGTGGTCGGCGGTCAGCTGGTGGCGGCCAGCTGGGCGAGGTAGCGCTCGGCGGCGCGGAGCTTGCGGCCGTCAGGGCCCGGAAGGTAGGCACGCAGCTCGATGATCTCGGGGGCGATCCGGATGGCCTCCGCGCGGTCGCCGATCGCACGCCAGCAGGCCTCGGCGTTGGTGGCCGCCCGCTGGGTTTCCGGGTGCTCCGGGCCCTGCGAGCGGAGCAGCGTCAGCGCCACCTCGCGGTAGATGTCCGCGGCCTCGGCCGACCGGCCCGCGAGCCGGCAGACGTGCGCCCGGACCTGCCGGACCTGCAGCACCGGCTCGGAGACGGCGCCGTGCTCGGCGATCGCCTCCAGTTCGAGGGCGAAGGCCAGGTCGGTGGCGGCGGCGTGGTCCCCGGCCTCGGCGCTGCGGACGATCCGTCCGATGACCTCGCGGTAGTCCGCCCGGGGCCGGCCGGCCGCAGCGGCCTCGTCGGCCGGGGGCTCGGCCGAGGTGTCGGTAGGAGCATCGGTCGGCGCGGGCGGCTCCTCGGCGGCCACCTCGTCGGCCGGGAGTTCGTCCTGCGGCACGGCGTCGGCCGGTACCGCCTCGACCGGTACCGCCTCGGCCGGTACCGCCTGGGCCGGCACCTCGTCAGCAGGCACCTCGTCGACCGGAGCCACGTCGGCGGGCTCCTGGACGCCGGCCGGCGCCTCGTCGGCCGACGGCTCCTCGGCGGGCAGCTCGTCCGCCGACACGTCCTCCGCCAGGACCGCGTCCCCGGGCTCCTCCGCCGCCTCGGGCACCTCCACGGCCTCCGGCGCCTCCTCGGCGACCTCCTCGGCGACCTCCTCGGGCGCGCCCTCGCTCGCCCCCTCCGCCTCCGCCTCGGCGACCTCCTCGGCAGCCGCGGCGACCTCCTCGACCGCCTCCTCGGCAGCCGCAGCCTCCGCCTCGGGCTCGGCCTCGGCGGCCAAGGCCGCCTCCTCCTGCGGGAGTTCGGGCCCGGTGACGGCGTCGTCCACCGGCTCCGGCCGGGACTTGAGGAGCGTGACGCCCGCCGGGCGCGCGCTGTCCTGGGGCGCGGCATCGGCCGGGACGGGCTTGCGCAGGGTCACGCCCGGCGTCTCGACGGTGCCGCCCGCCTTCACGAGGCTGACCGGGCGGGCCGGGCGCGGCGGAGTGGGCGGCACACCCGGCTTGGCCAGGCTGACCCGACCGCCCGTGGCGACCGGGGACCCGGCGGTCCCGGTGGTCTCGGAGGGCCACACGGGCACCCCGGCCGGGTCCGGCACCGGCCGCTCGGGGACGGCGTCCCGCGGCTCCGTCGAACGCGGCAGCGGCGGCACCGGAGTCGGCACCTCGGCCGGCAGTCCCTCGCCGCGACGGGCGGTGTTGCGGAAGACCGGGCGGTCCGGGGCGTGTGTGGCCAGGATGACCACGTCCGGCCGCAGCACCGAGTACACCTGCTGCCGCAGCTGCTCGGGCGCGAGCACCTCGCCCGCGCCGGGCCGGCCGCCGTGCAGCGCCTCGATCAGGGCGCGGGTGAAGGTGCCGATCTGCTCCGGGTCCGGGCTGACCACCGCCCACAGCGGGATGCCCTCGCTGAGCGGCGAGACGGTGCCCTGGAGGTACGGCCAGGCGTTCTGGTCGGCGCTCAGGTCGGCGATGACGAGGGTCTGCCACTCGGCCGGACGGTGGCTCAGCTCGGCGGCGATGGCGTGCCAGGGGAGGCCGTCCTGCTTGGCGTCGCGCAGGGTCAGCTGGAGCTGCCCGCCGCGCTTGTCGGCGACGACGTGGCCGCCCAGGTGGATCAGCAGCGGTCCGGGGTGCCGGGAGGCGGCGCGCAGGTGGGCGAGGACGGTGTGCGGGTCACCGGCGCCGGGGAGGTGGACGGCGTCCACCGCGTCCGCGGCGAGCAGCACCTGCGGCGAGACGGCGGCGAGCATCGCCGAGAGGACCGGCGCCTGGGTCGGTCCTCCACGGCCCCAGGTACGGCGGCCGGAGTTGCCGTACCCGCCCTCGATCACCAGGATCCGTCCGCGCGGCGCGGCACCGAGCCCGCCCGCTCCGACGGCGGCGGCAACCGGCGCCGCGCTCGGGACCGGGAACGGCGGCGGGGTCGCCGCGGACGCGGCCCCGGCGGCGGGCAGCCCGGTGAGGGTCCATCCGGTGGGCGGAACGGGCGGCGCGACCGGGGGCGCGGGCGGTGACGTGGGCGCCTGCCCGACCGGCGGCATGCCTCCCTGCACTCCCCCTTGCGTGCCCGACCCGGCCGCCGGCGCGACACTCGAAGCGGCACCCGGCGCGCCATCCGTACCGGAAGCGGCACCCGGCACAGGAGCGGTGACGGGCACGGGAGCGGGAGCGAGCGGAGGCGCCGGCGGCGGCTCGTACAGCGCGGCGGGCCCGGGCGGGTGCTCCTCGGCCGGGAGGCGCGGGGGCGGCGGTACGGCGTCCCAGGGACCCGAGTCCGCCGCCGGGTCGGGACCTCCGGAAACCGCTGTCGTCTCCGTCATCTCCTGGTCACCGCCCCGCCCCGCCGCTCCCGCGGCGTCTGATGCCCTTGACTGCGTGGTGCCTGCCACCACACTCCGTGCGCGCCACCCTACGAGATCCCGGCTCACCCGTTCCAGGCCGGGTGGCCGATCGACACCCCCCATCCGCACCACCCGGCTCGCCCGGCCCCGCTAAGGTGCCGTTGTGACCGACACCGGCCGCCCCTTGCTGTTCCTGGACGTGGACGGCCCGCTGATCCCGTTCGGCGCCCCGCCTCCGGGCGGCTACCCCACCTTCCGCAGCCCCTACCTCCCGCCCGGAGCGACCCCGGGCGGGAATCCCCTGATCGCCCGGGTGGACCCGGAGTTGGGGCCGCGGCTGCTGAGCCTGCCGGGCGATCCGGTGTGGGCCAGCACCTGGCTGGAGGACGCCAACGAGTGCCTCGCGCCCTGGCTCGGCCTGCCCCGACTACCCGTCGTGGGCTGGCCGGTGGACACCCCGGACACCACAAGCGCCACCAGCGCCGGGGTGGAGCCGTACGGCCTGCACTGGAAGACCCGGACGCTGGTCGCCTGGGCTGGCGGGCGGCCGTTCGCCTGGGTGGACGACGAGATCTCCGACACCGACCGCCGCTGGGTCGCCGCCCACTCCTCCGCGCGCGCCCTGCTCCACCGGGTGGACCCCCGACGCGGGCTCACCGAGGCGGACTTCACCGTCCTGGACGCCTGGCTGCGCACGCCCTGACCGGCCCCCGGCCACCGGCTCCCGCCGCCCGCCGCCCGCCGCCCGCCGCCCGGCGACCCGCCGACCCGCCGACCCGCCGACCCGCCGACCGCATCCGTACGGAACTCCCACACGGCCGCCACATCCGCCGTCGGCCCGCCGGCCCCGTCAACACGACGGCCCGGCCACCCCCGCAGGAGTGACCGGGCCGTCGGAGAACCGCGTCAGGAACCCGCGAGCAGGTCCCGCAGCAGGGCGACGGTGTCCGCGTCCAGGTCCCGCCCGGTGCGCCGGCTGAGCGCGTCCAACCGGTTGACGGCGCGCAGGAGTTGGTCCCGGGCGCCGGCCGAGGCGTAGGCGTAGAAGAGGTCCCGGTGCAGCAGCTCGACGTCCGGGGCGACGGCGAGGCCGCGGAAGACGGCGGCCTCGGCGCTGCGGTGGTCGCCGTACTGCAGGCGGCGGGCGGCCAGTTCGTGGGCCGTGTCGACGATCGCCGCGATCATGTCCTGCCGCTCGGCCTCCGCCCAGCCGTACGAGGCCGGCGGGGCCTCGGCGAACGGCGCGCCGCGGACCAGGGCCAGGGCGTGGGCGAGGGCCGCGTCGGCGGTGGCACTGGTGCTGCGCATGCCGCGCCGGTAGAGGCTGCGGAACTCGTCCCAGTCGCAGGTGACCGCCGGGGCGAAGGAGTAGCCCTCGGTGCCCTCGGTGGGCAGGAAGGCGCGGCCCTCCGCCGAGGTCCCGAACCAGGCGGCCAGATCGGCGAGTTTGGCGGGCAGCGGGCTCTCGGCGTCGGCCGAGGTGGGGTGCGGGTCGAGGTGCGCCGCGCCGGGGTGCAGGTCGTGGTCGAGCGCGAGGTGGTCGGAACCCGGCCTCAGCGCCAGGTAGACGGCCAGCTCGGTGAGCCGGGGCAGCGCGCCGGGATCGGCGGTGCCGAGGACCCCCGCGACGTCCACCGGACCGAGCAACCGGATCCGGGGGGCGTTGCGCTGGGCGTGCGCCTCCGGGGAGCGGAGGATGGCGAGCAGGTCGTCGCTGTCGCTGCGCCCGGTCGCGGTCCGGGCGGCCGCGGCGACCGCGGCGGGGCCGGGCTCGCCGACGGGCTCGGGCCCCTCCACAACGGCGGCGCCCGCGCTCTCCGTGGAATCCGCGGTCCTCGCGGCTGCCGCGGAACCCTCGGTCCCGACGGTCTCCGCGACCCCGGCCGGCCCGGTCCCGAGAGCGGCGGCGGACGCGGGAGCGGCCTCCGGAACGGGCTCGACCGGCGGTTCCGTCTCCTCGACCGTCTTCGACCCCGCCGGCTGCTCCCCCACCGGCTCCGCCACGACGGGCTGCGGGGCGACGGGCTGCGGCACGACCGGCTGGACGGCGAGCACGACCGTCGCCGTGGACTCCGAGGAGGCGTCCCCCGACTCCTCCGCCCCCTCGCCCTCCGGCAGGCCGGGCCGCCGCAGGTCCCGGGTGGTCTCGTCGGTGGCCGCCTGCCGCCCCTGCCCGTTGACGACGAACCGCGCCGGACCGGCCGGAACCGGAGCCGGCACAGGAGCCGGTACGGGAACCGGAGCCGGAGCCGAGGCCGAAGCCGCGGGCGGCAGGGCGGCGGGAGTCGGAGCAGGCGTCACCGGATCGGTTCCCGCGAACGGGCTGGCCCCGGTGCCGATGACCCGGGCGAGCAGCCGGGGACCGGCTGCCGATTCCGCACCCTCCTCCGCCCCGCTGGTCAGGGCCCCGGCGACCGGCTTGCCACCCACCGCCGTACCACCCACCGACTCGCCGCCGACCGAGGCGCCGACGGCGACCGGAGCCCCGACGCCGGCCAGCACCGGTACCGCGGCGGGCAGTTCGGTGGTGTCGGTGTCGTCCTCCGGCCCGTCCAGCGTCCAGGCCGGGGCCGGGTGCTGGGTGGTGTCGTCGGCGACCCGCAGCAGCTCGGCGACCTGGTCGTACTGCTGCCCGCTGAGCCGCTGCAGCTCGACCGTGAGGTGCAGGCCCGGGATCGCGGCCTGACCGGAGGTCGGCAGCGTCCAGCGGGCGACCGGGCCGGTGCCGCGCTCGGGGGCACGGGTGACGACGGCGACGCAGGTGCGTGGCCGGGCGTCGAGCAGACGCCCGAGCTCGGCCGGGACGTCCCCGCCGGGCTGGTGGGCGCAGAGCACGATCTCGGGCGTCCAGGACTCGTCGGCCTGGCCCCGGCTGCGGGCCTCGCGCGGGCTGGTGGCCTCGGCGGCGACCAGGGTGGCGCGGGCCTTGGCGGTGCGCGGGCCGAGGGCGGCGAGCGCGGCCTCCAGGGTGGGGTGGCGGTGCACGCGTTCGGCGGCCGGGCCGCTGATCGGCACCTCCTCGGCGAGGTCGACCAGGTGCAGGTGGAGCCGGTCGGCGAGCGGGCTGTGGGCCAGTTCGATGGCCAGGGTGCGCAGCACGTCGCGGGCGTCGTCCGGGTGGCCGGACAGGTGGAGCAGCCGGACGGCCTCCAGGTCGGCGAGGACCACCGAGCCGTCCGGCGAGGTGCCGAGGGTGACCAGCGCGGGGTACGGCGCGGCGGTCTTCCGGGCCTGGGCGGGGCTGAGCAGGTCGCCCGAGTCGGCGCTGCACCACCACACGTTGGCGGCGTGCGCGGCGCGGAACGGCGCGATCGGGGTGGCCGGGCCGGACAGGTGCAGCTCGACGGTCTGACCCTGGGTGATCCGGGCGGCGACGATGGCGGGCAGCCGCTTGCCACCGCGCACGGTGTTGCGGGCCAGGGTGCGCAGGGCGCGGTCCAGCAGGTCCAGTCCGGCCTGGTCCTGCCGGGCCATCAGCTCGTTCTCGAAGGCGGCGGCCTCGGCGCCGGGCATCGCGATGCGGTGCCGGGGGCGGCGGGCACGCTGCTGGGTGCCGCGCTTGTGGGCGACGGTGCCGACCATGACGGCGGCGAGCAGCACGCCGACGGTGGAGGCGGAGAGGGCGACGGTGTAGTCGTCGCTGGGAGCCTGATCGGCGTGCGCGGCGGGGGCGGGCGCGTGGGCGGACGCGGGCGCCGGGGCCGACTGCGGCGCACCCTGCGTGGGAGCACCCGGCGCAGGCGCCGGGGCCTGGTCGGCGGGAGCCGGCGCGGGCGCCGGAGCAGGCGCGGGCGCAGGCTCGGGCGCAGGCGCAGGAGCCTGGTCGGCCGGCGCCGGAGCGGCACCCCCCGCCCCCGGCACCGCGAGCACCATCCCCGGCACCACCACGTCCGGATCGGTCAGCCGCTCCCCGTCCGGGGCCTGCACCCCCTTGTTCGCCTCGAACAGCTGCGGCCACTGCTCCCCGTCGCCCAACTCCCGCTGGGCGATGGCCGACAGGCTGTCCCCGGCCTGGACGGTGACGGTCCGCTGTCCACCGGAACCACCCGCATCGCCCGGTCCGCCGGCGCCACCCGCACCGCCGGAACCGGCCTGCGGCGCCCCCTGCGGCGCGTCCTGCGCCGCGTCCCCCGAAGGACCGGGGGCCGGCGCCGGAGTCCTCGCCTCGTCCGGCTTGGCGTCCGCCGGCATCAGCAGCTCCCAGCCCGGCTGGATCGGCCGCTCGGCGTCGAAGCGGACGCCCGAATCGCCCATCGTCCGGCCCTCGTTGAGCTTGGCGATCTCCACCCAGCGCTCCCCCGAGCCCAGTTGGCGCTCGGCGATGGACCACAGGCTGTCGGCCGGGCGAGCGTCCCGCACCGTGTACGTGGTCTGCTGCTCGGCGGCCGGGGTCAGGGCCGGCGCGGCCTGCGCGGCGGGCAGTGCGGCGCGCTGCACGCCGGGTGTCAACTGCGCCTGGACGGCCGGGCGCTGAGCCGGTTCGGGGACGGCCGCGAAGGCCGAGCCGGCCACCGGCAGCAGCGCGAGCACCGAGCCGACCAGCCCGGCCGCGAGCCGCTGGCTCCAGCCGAAGGCCGGGATGCGGCGGGCGATCCGGCCGCGCAGCTGGGCGGGGACCTCCAGCAGGACGGAGAGCGCGAAGCAGGCCCAGGCGATCCAGCCGACCACCACCAGCGCCCACAGGAACAGGCTTCCGTCGTCCGGGCTGGTGAGCGCCTCGCCCACCCCGCCCGAGGCGACCCCGCCCATCCCGGCGACCGCGTCGGTGCCGTACAGCAGCAGCGCGGGGACGCCGAACAGCAGGACGAGCAGGGTGACCAGAGCACCGAGCGCGGTGATCACGGCCCGACCGCGTCCCCGGGGTGGTCGGGGCGCCGGGGCGGCGGGCCCTCGGGCGCCGCCGGCGCGATGGGACGTCCCGGCCCGGCCGGTACGGGCCTGGGCGGTACGGGCCTGGTCCTTGGCACGTGGCGCGGCCATCAGTCGGTCTCCGCTTTCTCGACTCCGTGGACGAGGGTCGCACTGCCCTTGCCCGTTACCTTCCGTTCCCCGAGGGCGCCCAGCAGGACCGGGCGGTAGTCGGCCTGCACGGTGACGGTGACGACCCTGCCGTCGCCGGAGAACTCGATGCCGCCGGCCCGCAGGCCGTACAGGCCCAGGTAGGCGTCGGCGGCGTCCCGGACGTACTTCTCCTGGACCTTGAAGCCCTTGCCCTGCAGGACGGCCGCCCGGTCGAGCTGCTGGCCGCCGACCCGCGCGGCCTCCAGGGCGTAGGCGTCGGTCCGCTCGGCGACCCGCAGCCGGCCGCCCGCGTCGATCACCAGGGCGATGACGAGCACGACGTAGGCCGCGCAGATCGCCACGAACAGGGCCACCGCGCCCCGGTCGGACCGGCGCGCCGGCAGCCGCCGCCGCAGACGGCTCACCACTCCCGTCCCCTCCCCCCACTTCGCACGCTGAACTCCCCACCGGCCCCACCGGGCGCCACTCGGTACCGCTGCGTCATCCCCCGAGCGCTCTCCGCTTGCGTCTCCCCCGCACGGGCCGTCTCCAATCCCCGTCTGCCGGCGACGGCGCCGCGCGCTGTCATGTGCCCCGGTAGCGGTCCACCACCGAGGTGAACTCGCCGACGAGGTGCTTCGTCACGGGTACGCCGGACGGTCCGCCCAGCAGGTCGGCCAGTTCGACGTCGCAGACCACCGTCACCGTGACGGTGGTGACCGGTCCGTCCGGCAGGTTCAGCTCCCCCCTGCCGACCCGGACGTCCCCGTTCCGGCAGGACACGCCCTGCTGCCGCAGGATCGCGAGGGCGGAGTCCCTGGCCGGCTGGTCCATCCCGTCCACGCTGCGCTGCAGGGAGGCGGTCCGGGCCCCGGCCCGGGCGGCGGCCTCCACGGTGCCGGCCGTGGTCTGCACCCGCCCGGCGGCGATGGCCACCAGGACCAGTCCGACCACCCCCGGCACGACGATCGCCGCCTCGATCGCGATCCCGCCCCGGTCCCGCCGGCGCCGCCGGAACCCGAGCCGGGGCCCGAGCCGCGACCGGAGCCGAAGCCCGGGCCGCGACCGGTTCCGCGACCCGGGCCGCGCGCCGCTCACGGCTTCACCGCCGGCGGTACGAAGTGCTCCCGCGGCGCCTCGGCGAACTGGGTGATGGCGGGCGCCCTGAGCCCGGGTATCAGCAGCGGCGGGGACAGCTGCACGGTGACCCGGACGGTCTCCGCCGTGCTGCCGTCGGTCCGCACCGTGTACCCGTGCACGCCCTGCCGGTCGAGGAAGTCGCGGGCCTGCCGCTGGGCCGCCTCGTTCTTCTCGCCGTCCGTCGCGCTGCCCTGCACCCGTCCGGCGTCCACGCCCTCGCGGGCCGCGGTGAGGGCGACCTGGCGGTCGTACCACCACAGCGCGGCCTGGACGACGAGCAGCACGAGCAGCAGGACGACCGGGAAGACGATGGCGAGGCTCACGCTCATCGACCCCCGGTCGCCCCTGCGGCGGAGAGCAGGACGCATCACTTGGTGGCGCCGCCCGCGCCCGCGCCGCCCGGCATGTTCGGGTCCTGCTCGACCTTCTGGACGACCTTGTCCTTCAGCAGGTAGAGCGCGGTCGCCACGGCGCCCGCGACGAAGACCAACGCGATGATGGCGAGGGCGAGTTCGATGCTGATCGCGCCGCGGTCGCCGCGCGCGCGGGCGGCCCGCAGCCGGCCGAGCCGCAGGGTGAACAGCAGGAGCGCGAACTGGACCGGTAGCAGGACGGGGCGCAGCACCCGGCCTGCCAGCTGGGCGAGTCGTACGGTCATCGGGGTCTCCCGGGGGATCTGGCGGTGTGGTGTGGTGGTGGCGCCGACTGCTCCGGACGGGGCCGACGGGGCTTGCAGGTCTTGCGGGTCTTGCGGATCTTGCTGGTACGGGGCAGGGGTGGCGGTGAGCACTCCGGGATCGCGGTCAGTTGAGCATCTGGTGCAGGGCGGGGAAGACGATCAGGACGGTCATCAGCAGGGTCAGTGCGGCCCCGGGTGCGACCATCCGCTCGCTGTCGGCGTTCGCCCGGGCGAGGTCCTCGGCGAGCAGTTCCCCGCGCAGGCCCTTGGCGCGGGCCCGCAGGGTGTCGTACACGGCGGCGCCGTCGGTGCCGGACAGCCGCATGATGTCGGCCACGTCCTGGAGCGGGCTGAGCCCCAACTCCTCCGCCAGCGCGTCGAGTCCGGCCCACGGCGGGAGGCGGTCGGTGGCCGCGCGCTCCAGGGCGTCGCGGATCCGCCGGAACACCGCGCCCTGCCCGACCGCGGCGGCCCGGCGCAGCGCCTCGGCGGGGCCGCAGTCGGCGGCCCGCTCCATCGCGACGAGTTCCAGGTAGGCGGCGATGCCGTGCAGGTACTCGGTGCGCGCCTCCTTGGCCTCGCCGCGCACGACGGCGTCGGGGACGAACCAGAGCAGTCCGGCCAGCAGCGGCCCGGCGACCAGCGGCAGCGCGAACGGCAGGCCGACGTCCATCAGCACGGCCATCGCGCCCAGGTAGGCGGGCAGCACCAGGCCCAGGGCGGCGAACAGCAGCTTGTGCACCATGAACCGGGCCGGGGTGCGGCCGATCAGGGCGAGTTCGCGGCGCGGGACGGAGACCCCGCGCAGGTGGACGGACCGCTCGCCGATCCGGTCGTACCAGCGGGGCCGCTCGTCCGGGTCCTGCTCGCGGTCGGCGGGGGTGGCGTGCAGCCGGTCCAGCGCCTGGCGCAGGTCCGGTGGCGCCGGCCGCAGTTCGGCGACCAGCAGGGCGAGGCCGCCGGCCGCGACGGCGCCGGCCAGCACGGACCAGGGGGAGATCACCGGACCTCCCCGAGCTGCTCGGCCGGCTCCGGCTCGGTCGCCGCGGCGGTGGTGCGCCGCCCGCTCCTGCTGCGCCGGTCCGGCGTCAACAGCCGGGGCACCGGCGGGTGGGATGCCAGTGCCCGCATCCAGGCGATGATCGCCACGAACAGGGCGGCGACCACGGCGAGCACCACCTGGCCGAGGAAGGTCCCGTACGGCCGGGTGTACTCGGTGTTGAAGGAGCCGACGGTGACGACCAGCACGATGATGCCGACCAGCCAGCGGATGGTGGTCCGGTGCTTGGCCCGGTCGGCCTCGATGGCGCGGCGCTGGCGGACCTCCTCGCGCACCGAGTCGGCCATGTCGGAGAGCGTGCGGGCCAGGCCGGGGCCGCTGTCGCCGGCCCGCAGCACGAGCGCGGCGAGCACCTTGTCGGCGGTGGCGTCGGCGAGGCTGTCGGCGAAGGCGCGCAGCGCCTCCTCGGGCCGCCAGCGGGCCTGCAGCCGGGCGGCCAGCTCGCCGATCTCGTCCTCCAGGGCGGCCGGGGCGGTGCGTCGGCTGGTGACGATGGCCTGGTTGAGGCCGACGCCGAGCAGCAGCACGTCGGCGATCCGCTGGGTCCACTCGGAGAGCGCCTCCAGCCGCTCGATCCGGTGGGTGTCCGGGCGGGTGGTGTCGAACAGCCAGGGCAGGCCGAAGACGGCCAGCGGCACCAGCAGCGCGGTCAGCGGGATGCCGGTGAACAGCCAGGCCAGCGGCGCGCCGGCGAGTGCGATCGGCAGCTGGACGCGGCGCAGCCGCACCATCCGGTGCCCGGCCGTCCCGGGGGCGCCGTACCAGAACACGTGGACCCGGCCGGCCAGCGGGTTGGCCGCCCGCTCCGTCCCGTCCTCGTCGCCGAACTCGCTGCCGCGGGCCCAGGCCACCAGGGCGACCAGGCCGCCCGCGACCGCCAGCCCGCACAGGGCGAAGAGCAGCATCACCGCGCGCCACCGCCGATCCGCAGCTGGAGCGGGGTGGTCCAGCTCCCGTACCGGGAACCGAGCAGCGAGGCGTCGAAGCCGGCCCGGCGCAGGTCGTCCAGGCACTGCGGCGGGGTGTGCGGGACGGCCCGCGGCTCACCGAGGTCCGGCCGGGGGCCGAAGACGGTGTTCAGCGCGGGCCGGCCGCTCTCCCCGAGGCCGGTGACCTCCAGGACGTGGGAGACGAAGCGGTGCCGGCGGCCGCCGACGGCGGTCTCGTCGACCATGGTGACGTGCACGATGAGGTCCAGGGCGTTGGCGGTGAGCCGGTAGGCGAGCGAGTCGGTCATGTGCGAGCCGTACTCCAGGCAGAGTTCGGCGATGCGGTCGACGACCATGTGCGGGCCGCGGGCGTGCAGTGTGCACATCGAGCCGCCCTCGCCGTTGGTCATCACCCGCAGCATCGGGACGACCTCGCCGGAGCGGACCTCCCCGACGATGATCCGGGAGAGCGTCATGCGCAGCGCGGCCGGGATGAGGTCGCCGATGCTCAACTCCCCGGCCGGGCGCCCCTCGACGCGCTCGCCGTTGCCCTCCCGGGCCTCCATCGGGACGACCTGGCGCAGGTGGCCGAGGGTGTGCAGCCAGAGCTCGAACTCCGACTCCAGGGTGCCGATCCGCTCGTCCGGCGGGATCTCGGCGGCCATCGCGCGCAGCAGGCTGGTCTTGCCGACGCCCTGGGTGCCGGTGATCATCACGTTCTTCCGGGCCCGGATCGCGGCGGCCAGGAAGGCGGCCAAGGTGGCGTCCAGGGTGCCGAGTTCGACCATCTCGGGCAGCGTCGCGGAGGCCACCCGGTGGCGCCGGATCGCCACGTACGGGCGGGGCGTCACCTCAGTGAGCGCCTGGAGGCGCATGCCGCCCTCCAGGCGCAGCGCGAGGGTCGGGCTGGCGGTGGACAGGCTGCGCTCGCCGCCGCCGTGCTGGCGGGCCAGGTCCTGGAGCAGTTCGACGAGTTCGCCGTCGCTGTCGGCCACCGGCGGTACCTGGCGCAGGGGTTGGTGCACCTTGGAGACCCAGACGTCGTCGCAGCCGTTGATCAGGATGTTCTCGATCTCCGGGTCGTCCAGGTAGGGCTGGAGCCGGCCGGCCCGGAACAGCAGGTCGAAGACGGCCTCGGCGAGGGCGCGGTCCTGCTCCCGGGTGGGCGGGATGCCGTGGGTCTGCGCGTACGCGTCGGACCACCGGGCGACGGCCTCCTCGATCAGCGCCCGGCCGCGCTGGCGGCGGGTGGCGCGGTCCGGCTCGGAGCCGGAGGCGGTGGTCAACCGGCTGATCTGCTGGTGCAGTTCGGCCGCGACCTGGCGCTTCAGCTCGCGGGCGACCTGCGGGTCGACGGCGGGCCGGGTGGCGGCGCCGCGCAGGTCCAGCGAGGGCAGCTGGGAGGGTACGGCGGTGGGCCCGGCCGCGCCGGACGGGCCGGACTGCGGCGCGACGGGCTGTGCCGGACCGGGCTGGGGCGCGACCGGACCGGGCTGGTACCCGTGCGGCGGGGTGACCGGACCGGTCGCCGGCGCGGGCGCGGACACCGGCGCGGCCCAGGGCAGCGCGGCCGGGTCGGTCGCGGGACGCTGGTGCAGGGGGCTACCGCGCACGGAGCACCTCCCCGGGGTTGTGCGGGTACGGCCCGCTGTCGTCGTCCTGACGGTCCGTCACCGCTGGCCGCTGGAGCGGGTACTGGTCTTCCGGCTCGCCGTACGGGGCGGACTGGACGTGTGCCGGGAACGGCGCCGGAGCGGCCGGCTGCGGCGCCAGCCCGGCCAACGGCGCCACCGGGCCGGTGGTGATCACCGGCGGTACGGGCTGCGGCGGGGAGTACGAGGGCGGCTCGCCCTCGGCCGTCCCCGCGTAGCCCGGCCTGCCGTGGGCCGCAGCGCCGTACCCGGCCTGCGGGTACGCGGTCTGCCCCTGGCCGCCCGGCCCGTACCCGGACTGGCCGTACCCCGGCTGGACGTATTCCTGCTGGACGTACCCCTGCTGGAGGTATCCCGGTTGCCCGCCCGGCCCGTACGCCGACTGCCCGTACGGCCCCGGCGCGGGCGACGGGACGGGACCGGCCACGGGCGCGGGCGCGGGCATCGACGGCTGCGGCGCCATCGGCACGGGTGGGGCCGGTATCGGTGCGGCCGGAACCGGCCCCGTCGGCACCGGAGGCGCCGGGACGGGAGGCACCGGCACCGCCGCCGCGACCGGCCCCGCCGCCGGGCCGCCCGCCGTCAGCTGGGCCGGCGCCGCGTCCTGCACCGCTCCCGGTGCGAGCCGCTGGCGCCGGCGGCGGACCAGCAGCTGCACCTCGTCCGCCGCCGACCGCGCCGTCCGCATCAGCTCCGAGCGGATGAACCGCCGGTCGGTGGTGTCCCCGCCGTCGGAGAGCACCTTCGCCGTCCGGGTGGCGTGCGGCAGCACCCCGAGCACCGGCAGGCCGAGCTCGCGGGAGACCTCCGCCCGGGTGTACGGCCCCTCGGCGACCAGCAGCAGCCCGAGCGCGTCCGCGCCCGTGCCGGCGGCGGCCAGGTCCTCCGCCAGGGCGGCGAGCCGGGGCCGGGCCGAGCTCAGCCCGCGCAGCGTGGTGCGCACGGTCGCCACCACCACGTCGGCGCGGCGGGCGAGCACCCCGCTGGGGCCGGTGGCGCCGGAGCGGCCGAGGTCCACGATGACGTCGTAGCCCTGCTGTTCCACGCCGTGCAGCAGTTCGGCGAGCGGCTCCCAGGTGTAGGCGAGGCCGGGCGCCTGGGTGGGGTCGGTCAGCCCGGGCAGCAGCAGCCGTTCGGCGTCGCCCTCGGGCGAGAGGTCGATCAGCTGCTCCCAGATGGTCTGCGCGAGCAGCCCGCGCCGGTCGGCGACAGCCAGGTTGCGCAGCCCGTACACCGCCTCGACCCGGCCCTCCAGGGCGCCGGCGAGCACCGCGCCGCCGTCCGGGTCGGCCTCGACCAGCAGGATCCGCCGGCCGGGCGGCAGCGGCCAGGACAGCAGCAGTGCCAGGGCGGTGGTGGTCGCGCCCGGTGCGCCCGGGCCGCCGACCACCGCGATCACGGCCATCAGGCGCCGCCCGTCGCGGCCGGGGACCCGGGCGCGGCGGCACCACCCGGGGTGGCGGCGCCCGGAGTGCCGCCCGGCGCGGTCGCCCCGGGGTTGGTGGCGGCGGCCGAGGGCGCCCCGCTCGGCGCCGGGGCCGGAGCGGTACCGCCACCGGGGCCGCCGGCCGCCGCGCCGCGCGGAGCGAGCAGCACCTGGATCCGCCCGCTCGCGACCCACTGCGCCAGCCGGGGCCCGTCCGCCGTGCCCACCGCCACGTCGATCACCTGGCTGCCGTCGGTGTCCACCCGGCCGACGGTGATCACCGTGGCGGGCAGCGAGTCCGCCCGGCCGTTGTCGGGGGTGAAGACGATGACCAGCTGCACGCCGGGCTGGAGCCGGCTCGCGGGCAGCTGGCTGCGCTTGGCCGACACCCCGACCACGATCTGCCCGGGCTGCACGGACAGGCCCTGCGCGAGGTCGGAACCGGTGAGCATCGCGCCGCGCTTGAGGTCGGTGGCGGCCCGCATGCCGACCGCCTTCGCCCGGTCCTGGGCCGACACCGGGCGCAGCACCGGGTCGCCCGCGATCCGGGCGACCACCAGGTCGTCCTCGGTGATCACCTGCCCCCACGGCACGTCCCGGGCCAGCGCCAGCACCGCGACCCGCTGACCGGTGCTGTTGTAGAGGACGGCGCCGCCGAGCCCGCCGGCCGCGATCAGCGCGACCGCCATCGCCAGCACCGCCGGGCGCCGCCGCCTCGCCCGCATGGTCCGCCCGGGCGCGTGCGGCACCGCCCGTCCCCGACCCCTGCCCCGGCCGCCCTGGTCCGGCTGCTCCGGGAGTGCCGCGGACGCCGCGGCGCCCGCGGAGGTGCCGGATCCCGGCGTCGCGAACGTACGGTTCTCCACCGGGTTCCGCCCTTCCCTCGTTCGTCTCTGGCTCGTCCGGCCGGCTCGTCCGGCTGGTCGGTGCGCGGATGCCCGCGCCGGGTCGTTCAGTCGGGATCGGCCGGCCGGGCGCACCCGGTCGGCCGCGCCCGCTCGGCCGCGCTCAGTTGAGCACCTGCATCTCGGCGACCTTGAGGTCGAAGGGCTTGCTGCTCTGGTTGATGCCCGGGATGGTGAACTTCCGGGGGTTCGGCCCGCCGGTGACCACCACGACGGCCTCCCAGTGCATCGTCACGGTGGCGCTGAAGACGCTGTTCTTCTCGCGGGCCGAGCTTGTCCTGAACTCGTAGCCGCAGTCCGGGGACTTCGCGTCGCCGTACTTGGGGTCGTACGGCGTGCCGGGGGTGGTGCAGGAGGTCTGGAGGTGGTCGCCGAAGCTCCAGTCCGCCTTCACCAGCCGGGGCGTGACGGTGACCGAGATGCCCGCGACCGCCGCGCTGCCCGGCGCGGGGAGCGCGGCGTCGTCGGCCCAGAGCCAGACCGGGGCGTTGACCACCGCCGTGTTCCGGGGCGCGGCACGGCCCACCGGCGGCCTGAACCGGACCTGGTCGTAGGCCTGCTGGATGGCCATGGCCTCGGCGTTGACGTTCTGCCCGCCCGGCGCGGTGGCCTCGAAGACGATCTCGGCGCCGCCCTGGCCCCCGTCGGTCTGCGGGCAGACCTTCGTGTAGAGCGAGCCGTCCTTCGGGTCGTGGCCGTCCCACGCCGGGTCGCCGGCCGGCGGCGGGTTGTCCAGCGCGCGGAAGTAGCAGCCCTTGTCGCTGTTGAACCAGCCCAGTTGGGGGTCGTGGCAGGCCCACGGGACACCGTGGTATCCGCACAGCTGCGGGCCGGTGCCCGAGCCGCCGCCACCGCCCGGGTTCGATCCGCCGGGCACGGGTGTCGTCCCACCGGAATTGACGTCTATGCAGATCACGTTCGGGTAGCACTGCTCGGCCCCGCCGCTCGGCGGTTCGTCCGCGACCGCACCCACCGCCGAGGACAGCAGCAGCCCGGCCGACATCGACACGGCGATCGCGATTCGCCGGGCCGGTTTCCGCGCGTTCAGCACGTCCGGTCCACCTCCCGTTTGAAGTCGTGGATCAACCAATGCGCTTGGAACCAGCGCAGCGACGCGGTTCCGACGTACCGGTTCAGTCGCGATCCGGGATCCTTGGCGGCCCCGGTGACGGCGTCGACGCGGTGCCAGTCCGACAGGTCGACGCAGTCCTCGATCACGGCGGTCTGCGGATCGGCATTCAGATCGACGGCCTTGACCACCGCGGAATTGCGCGGGGTGCCGGTCATCACGACTTTGGCGTCGCGCAGTTGCCGGAGGCCGACCAGGCTGTCGGACAGCGCCCGCCCGGAGGAGTACTGCTCCAGTGCGTAACCGTCCGAATCCGACCGCCCGAAGACCTCCGCCTGAGCCTGCCACCAGTCCTGATACGCCTTCAGGGCCAGTCGTGCCATGGCCCCTTCCGGACCGCTGGTCGGCGCGATCGAGCCGTTTTCCGAACCACTCGAAGGAGTTAGCGGGTTCACTCCCGCGACGGTGGGCGCGGCCGACCCGATCCGATCGACGGAACCGCCCGCACCACCGCCCGCACAAGCACCGAGCAGCAACACCAGAACCGCCCCGCCGACCCCAACCGCCCCAGGGCGCAACACATTTCCGCGCTGCCGCATGGCCCCACCTCGTTGCGACCGACCTGATCCGTGATCCACGGCCGCCAGGAGAATTCCGCCGTCCCACCGGTGTTTCCGCTGGGGATCGATTCTTCGCCAACCCACCCCATCACGGCAACACCTCAGGCCCCCTGACCTTACGCGGAAGGCGGTTCCGTCGGGGCACTTTCCCGCCACAGAACGGCCAACAGTTCCTCGGAAAGCGACAATCCGGCCAATGCGCCCCGAACCGCGGCCCGATTACGCATCAGGAGCCGCCCCGCGTGCGGCGGAACGAGCAGGCGCGCGCCAGGCGCACCCGAACTACCGGCCGGTTCTCCACCGTCCGTCAGCGCGGCCACGGCCGGCTGGAGATCGAGCGGGGCGACGGCCGCCGGGGCACCCGGGACGCCCTGGCGCAGGACGGTGGTCAGGGCCCGGCTGAACGACCCCTCCCCGCCCGGCCGTACGGCGTCCCGGCCGCGTCTGCCGGGGGCGTAGCGGCTGCCCGGGGCGTAGCGGCCTATCCGGCCCCAGAGCGGGACCCTCGAGTAGCTCAGCAGTTCGCCCGCGCCGTCCTCGCCGCGCTCCAGCGCCGCCCAGGTGTCCCGGTCGGCCACCGCGTCGACCAGCAGCAGCGCCTCCTCCTGGTCCCCGTGCACCATCGCGCTGACCACCCAGTCCCAGGCCAGGCCCCGGCGGTAGGCGTTGTCGGCGGTGCTGCCGGCGGTGACCAGGGCCAGCCGGCGCCCGCGCGGGTCGGC
Organism: Kitasatospora sp. NPDC092039; assembly: GCF_044756065.1. Taxonomy (NCBI): domain Bacteria; kingdom Bacillati; phylum Actinomycetota; class Actinomycetes; order Kitasatosporales; family Streptomycetaceae; genus Kitasatospora; species Kitasatospora sp. NPDC092039. Next base: position 153,798 of record NZ_JBIVSD010000013.1, read on the forward strand.
CACCAACTGGCCGACCAGGCAGACCAGCAGCCAGCGGCCCGGGTGCTGGGCGGCGTCCCGGACGGCGGTCAGCATCGCGTTGGCGTCCGCGTCCGGCGCCACCGTGGTGACCCGGCAGCCGGCCGCGCCGGTGTCGAAGCACATCCCGGGCAGCACGTCGGCGAGCAACCGGGCGCCCTCCGGTGCGAGCGCCGCGCCCCCGAAGGCCCGGTCGGGCCCGCCGTCCGCCCCGATCACCACCAGATCGACCCCGCCCGCCATCCGACCGTCCCCCCTCCTGCACCGTTTCTCCACCCGCCGGGCAGGCTACCGTCCGGAGGGCCGCCGACGGGGCTCCCGGCCCGTCCGCTCAGGGACCATGGGCCCTATCGACGAGCGCACCGACCGAGGACGATCGGACGCATGGAGCGTGACGACCGTGTGGAGACCCTGAGCGAGGCCGAGTGCCTGCGGCTGCTCAGCACCGTGCCCGTCGGGCGCGTGGTGTACACCGAGCACGCGCTGCCGGCCGTCCTGCCGGTCTCCTTCGAGGTCCTGGACGGGCGGCTGGTGCTCGCGGTGCGCCGGGGAAGTGCCACCGCGCGCGGGCTCGACGGCACGGTGGTGGCCTTCCAGGCGGATCTGCTGGACCCGGTCACCCGCACCGGGTGGAGCGTGCTGGTCCACGGGCGGGCCGACGTGGTGAGCGATCCCGAACAGGTCCGGCGGGTGCTGCGCTCCGGCCTGCGGCCCTGGGTGGGCGATCCGGAGCCGCTGTTCGTCGCGCTGGTGCCGGAGCTGGTGAGCGGCCGTCGGCTGTTCCCGACCGGGCCGGGCCTCCTGGGCTTCCCGGGCCGCCAGGCGCGCGGGCCGATCGGCGCCGGGCCGGTGAACTCCGGATTTCCGCTCGGCTCCTGACAGGTACCGGTGGGTAGGCATACGCTTCCGGCGTTCTGATACCCCCGGGCCCGTCCCCCACCAGGAGCGCACCGTGACGACCTTCGCCTCCCTCGCCGAGCTGACCGCCGCCGTCGGCACCGAGCTGGGCACCAGCCAGTGGCACACCATCGAGCAGCGGCAGATCGACCTGTTCGCCGAGGCGACCGGCGACCACCAGTGGATCCACGTGGACCCGGAGCGGGCCAAGGAGAGCCAGTTCGGCTCGACCATCGCGCACGGCTACCTGACCCAGTCGATGATCCCGGTGCTGGCGAAGGAGTGCTACGCCGTCGAGGGCGTGCGGATGGCGCTGAACTACGGCTCCGACAAGGTGCGCTTCCCGGCGCCGGTGCCGGTGGGCACGGCGATCCGGGCCACCGCCGAGCTGCTCTCGGCCACCGAGGTGCCGGGCGGGGTCCAGGCGGTGGTGCGGTTCACCCTGACCAGCGAGCGCAGTGCCAAGCCGCACTGCGTCGCGGAGACGATCACCCGCTTCTACGCCTGAGCGACGCCTCACCGACGACCGGCCGGGCGGCGCCGGCACCGGCCCGCACGGCCTCCCCGGTACGCCGATTGGACCGCGCCGAGCCCTCCACCAGGTCCGGACGGCCCACGGCGAGTAACCTCCGACGAGATGGTTGTCGTATCGCAGCAGCCCCACCCGTCGCTGCGCCGCGACCCCGGCATGCCCGGTAGCCGTGACCGTCCCTGGAGGAGCCGTGCCCCGCCCCGCCCCGTGGTTCTCCCGCCTCGCCGGTCTGACCTCGCTGTTCCTCCCGCCGTCCACCGATCCCGCCGCCGAGCGCGCCGTCCCCGGTCTGGCCGGAGTGCCCCGGGCCGCCTGGCACCGGGTCCGGACCGAGGCCTTCGGAGCCGAACCCCGGGGCGAACGGCTGGCACGCGTCCGCCGCTCCCCGCAGTTCTCCGACGGGGCCTTCCGCAACCCGGTGCCGACCCGCCGCCTGGTGTACGAGCGCAGCCCGCTGGAGATCACCCGCGCCCAGCTGGCCGGGGACCGGACCCGCCGGATTCCGGCCGCCGCCGTCCCGGTGCACCGGCTGCTCCCGGGCGACCTGGCCGCGCCGCCGGAGTCCGGGCTGCGACTGACCTGGCTGGGGCACGCCACGGTGCTGGCCGAGATCGGCGGACGGCGGGTGCTGCTCGACCCGGTCTGGGGCGAGCGCTGCTCCCCCTTCTCCTGGACCGGTCCCAAGCGGCTGCACCCGGTGCCGCTGCCACTGTCCGAACTCGGGCCGGTGGACGTGGTCGTGGTCTCCCACGACCACTACGACCACCTCGACATGGGGACCGTCCGGGCCCTGATCGGGACGGGCGCGGTGTTCGCCGTCCCGCTGGGGGTCGGGGCGCACCTGGAGCACTGGGGCGTCCCGGCCGGGCGGATCGTCGAACTGGACTGGTGGGAGTCGGCCGAGGTCGCCGGGCTGACCCTGACCGCCACGCCGGCCCGCCACTACTGCAGCCGCGGGCCGCGCACCAGCGCGCTGTTCCTGTGGGCGTCCTGGGTGGTGGCCGGCGGCGGGCGGCGGGTCTTCCACAGCGGGGACACCGGCTACTTCCCCGGCTTCGCCGAGATCGGCCGCCGGCTCGGGCCGTTCGACGCGACGATGATGCAGGTCGGCGCGTACAGCGACTTCTGGCCCGAGGTGCACATGACCCCCGAGGAGGGGGTGCGGGCGCACCTGGACCTGGGCGGCGGGCTGCTGCTGCCGATCCACTGGTGCACCTTCAACCTCGCGCTGCACCCCTGGGAGGAGCCCGCCGAGCGGGTGGTCGCCGCCGCCGAGGCGCTCGGCGCCCGGCTCGCGGTGCCCCGACCGGGCAAACCCTTCGAGCCTGCCGACCCACCGGCCCTGCGTCCGTGGTGGCGCGCCGTCGCGGCCCCGCACGGCCTCTCGCCGCTGGTCGGCGAACGGGTGGAGGAGCAGGCGACGGCGGGGGCGGGCGAGGCGCGCGAACAGACGACGACTTTCAGCGAACAGATTTCAAAATCTGTTCGCTGAAAGTCGTCAGCTGACATCTGTTCGTCGTTGGACCACCAAGCCCACCCGAGCCCGCCGAGCCCACCCCCGCCTCGACCGCCCCGGTCCTCCGACCATGCTCAGCCCGCGAGGACGTCCCGCAGCGCCCGCGCCTCCTTGGCGACGCGCCCCGAGCCGCCGCGCTCGGCCGCCGCCGTCACCTCGGCCACCGGCCCACGGGCCCCGGTGCGCCGGGCGCAGTCGGTGGCCAGCGCGATCAGGTCGCCGAGCCCGCGCGTCGACGCGTCGGTCTCCGAGAGCAGCCCCGGCAGCGCCGGGCCGAGCACCGACCAGACCGTCCCCCGGGCACCGGTCTCCGCCGCCATGGCGAGCGCCGCCCCGAGCCGGCCGGCCATCACCGTGCCGCAGGCCACCAGAACGCCCAGCTCGCGGCCGAGCAGCGCCCCGTCCAGGTCCCCGCGCGCGGCGAGCACCAGCAGCGCGTCCACCGCCGCCGTCCGGTCCTCGGCGTGCCGGGCGCCCAGGCCGTACGCCAGTGCCAGGTGCAGCGCGAGCCCGGCCGGGCCGTCGGCCTCGGCCAGCAGCGGGAGGTACCGGCCGGCGCCGCGCTCGTCCCGGTCGGCGCCCTCGGCGAACGGATCGAGCCAGCGCGCCGCCAGCTCCTCCCGGTGCCGGGGGAGCATCGCGAACCAGTGCTCGACGGGCCGCCAGCTCCAGTCGTGCACCTTACGCGCCCGGGCCACGCTGGGCTCGGTGCCGTCCAGCAGCGCCCGGAACTCGGCCGTGAGCCGCTCACCGTCCGGCCCCTTCGGCCCGGCGCCGATGCCCGGCTGGGCGACCGCGATCCGCTCGACCTCCTCCCACCAGCGGTCCCCGTACACGTTGGTGCGCTTCAGCCCCGCGCCGGGCGCGAACACCACCCGCTCGGACGGCTGCCCGGGCAGCCCGCCGGTGCGCAGCCAGTGCGCCAGCCGGCGCCCGGCCGGGGAGCCGAGCGCCTCGGCGGCCCGCAGCACCGTCCCGTCCGCGGTGCCGACCCGCAGCAGGGCCTGGCACAGGTCGGCCTTCCCCGGGGCGACGCCCGCCGCCTCGTAGCCGGCGATCCGCTCGACCAGCACGGCCGCGTCCAGGGCGCCGGTGGCGTCCGTCGGGGTGGCCAGCAGGTACGGCAGCGTGGCCTGGAAGATCTGCCGGGCCACCTCGTCCAGCCGGGCGGCGAGGACGGCCCCGTGCACGGTGGTGCGCGGGCCGCGCAGCGCGGAGCCGCTCCTGCCGCCGAGGTAGTCCCAGAGCTTCCACGGCGGCGTCTCGCCGGCCACCGCGGCCACCACGTAGAGGATCTCCCGGGGCGTGCAGTCCCCCCAGCCGCTGGTGCCGCGCCACGGGTGCGCCCGGCGGACCGGCTCCACCGCCTCGGCGAGCGCCCGCCGGTCCCGGTGGGTCAGCCGGACCAGCCCGTCCAGCACCCGTTCGAAGGCCTCCACGCCGGGCTCGCGCGCGGCGAGCAGAGCGGACAGCTCCTCCGCGAGTTCGGCCGCGGAGGCGATCGGCGCGCCCAGCGGGCGCGGTTCGGGGGCCGGCGGGAGGAAGTCGTCCCACCCGGTGTCCGGGTCGTCCCCGCCGCCGACCGGCGCGCCGAACAGCTCGCCCGCGCGCCGGTGGTGGGCCGGGTTCAGCGCCTCGGCGGCGGCCCGGAGCTCCGCCACCACCGCCTCCCCGGCCGCCGCCAGGTGACGGGCCACCACGTTCAGCGCCCGCTCCTGGAGGGCCGCGTCCGGGTGGCCGAAGGCCTCGGCCGCGGCCAGCACCACCGGGCCGGAGCGCTCGGGGGCGCGCCGGGCCGCCTTCTCCAGCCAGGCCAGCTGGGCGCGGACCAGCTTCTTCTCGCTCCGGAACAGCACCACCGCCGAGGACTCGGTGAGCACCTCGGGCTCGATCAGCCCGGCCTCGTCCAGCCCGGCGAGCACGCCCTGGGCGTGTCCGGCGAGCACCGACAGGCCGTCCAGCAGCGCCACCACGTCGCGCACCCGGGCCGCGTACTCCTCGGGCGTCGGGTCGAGCGCCCGCAGCACCTCCAGGAAGGCCCGCTGGTCGGCCGGCTTGCCGCCGCGCAGCAGCCGGGCCAGACAGCGGTCGAGCAGCTCGGCGCGGTCCGTCGTGCCGTCCGCGGCCAGTTCGCCGATCGCCTCCGTCCAGACGTCGCCGGGGCGCGGGCTGCCCTGGAGGGTCAGCGTGTAGCCGACGTCCGTGAGGTCGAACAGCTCGGGCAGCAGCACCGGCGTGAAGGCGTCCTCGCGCAGCCGCGCGGCCAGGGTCGGACGCGGGCCGCTCCGCTCGCCGATGCGGTCCATCCAGCCCCGGACGAAGGACTCCCCGCGCGGCACCTCGCAGCCGGTGCGCCGGACCACGGTCTCCAGCACCGGGTACATCGACCAGCCCCAGCCCCGCACCGGCCGCGCGGCGAGCCGGGTGACCACCTCGACCTGCCACTCCACCGGCTGCGCCTCGATGACCTGGTGCAGCGCGGAGTTCCGGGCCCAGTCGCGGCCGCTGAAGTCCCCCGCGGCCAGCCAGGTGGCGGCGGCCGCCGGGCCGGCGTGGCAGCCGGCCCCGGCCACCAGCAGCCTGCTCCTGGTCGCGGCCGCCTCCTGCGACCAGTCCTGGCGCAGTTTCTTGCGCAGCTCCTTGAGGGCGGGCAGGCAGGCCCGCCGCTGGGCCGCGTCCAGCCCGGCCAGCAGCCGCGGTATCTGCGCCAGCCGACCGGAGCGGACGGCTGTCAGCAGCTCGTCGACCGGCCCAGGCCGGTCGGCACCCGGCGTCGCGCTCACGCTCCCTCCCCCTTCGGCTCCACAGCCCCGGCAGCCCGCACAGCGCCGGCAGGCCCGGCCGACTCCCGCACCATCGCCACCGCCAGTGCGTGCTTGCACGGCCCGCGCCCGCCCCGGTACTTGCCCCACCACAGGCAGGTGCAGCTCAGCCGCCCCGAGTCGTCCGCCCGCACCCGCTGGATGTGGTCGTCCACCGTGACGACGGCCGTCGCCCCGCCCTCCTCCAGCCGCACCGCGCCCGCCTCGACCAGCGCCCGGGCGGCCCGCAGCCGGGGGTTGGCCGCCTCGGCCCGCCCGGCGTCGTACGGGAGCTGCCGGTGGAAGTACGCGGCCTCGGCGGTGTCGTAGCCGATCTGCCCGGCGGTGCCCAGCCGGACGAGCGCGGCGCGGACCCGCTCGGGGCTCAGCCCGGACTGGGCGGCGAGGTCCCCGACCTCGATCCGGGGCTCCCAGGCGAGCAGCACCGCGATCAGCTCGGCGTCCCGCTCGGCCGTCCCGGTGGCCAGCGAGTCGAGCACCCCGCCCTCACCGGAGAAGCCCCGGGCGGCGTTCGGCGACAGCGTGAGGGTCAGCCGCATGCCGGGCAGCACCGCCTCCCAGGCGGAGGCGGTCGGTTCGCCGGCCGCCACCGGGCCGTACACCCACAGGGCGAGCGCGTGCCGCAGCACCCGCTGGAGCGCCACCAGCCGCTCGGGCCCGGGCAGGCAGACCGCGCCCGGCACCGGCCGGGTGGTCGGCCGCAGCGTCCTCCCGGCCGGCAGGACCCAGCCGACGCCGGCCCGCCCGCCGCGCCCGGCGCGCGGCAGCGAGCGCAGGAACCGGACGGCCTCGGCGGCGGGCAGCTCGGCGCGCAGCTCGAAGCCGGCGGCGACCACCTGGGTCTCGGCGAAGCCGCGCAGCCAGCGCTCCGGCAGCGGCACCTTCTTCTCGACCAGCGGTCCGTCGAAGCTGGTGACCTCCAGCGCGTCCGGACCGACCGCGAGGTGCAGCGGGTCGGCCGGGCCGATCCTGGTCAGCGCCTCCCGCAGCGGGTTGTTGACGTCCACGTTGGTGGTGCCGTGGCCGATCTCGTCCCCGTCGAGCCCGGCCTGGAGCACGTCGAGCCGGGCGTAGACGCCGCAGCAGCCCGAGAAGGACTCGAAGCGCAGCCGGTCCCCGTTGGCGGTGACCACCGGGTCGAGCGAGGCGCGCAGCTGCGGCTGGTAGTAGCGCGCGGCGGCGACGTCCGCGACCGCGAGCAGCGCCGCGGCGGCCGGCGCCGGATCGGCCAGGAAGCCCGCGAAGAAGCGCGGGTTGGCGGCGGCGCCGAGCGGGGTGGCGCCACCGGAGGTGGCCAGGTCGAGGCTCCGGCCGCCGGCACCGTCCCGGACGGCCGACGGGCGCAGATAGGCGTACGCCTGTGCGGATTGCGTCATGCCGAGCACGCTAGGTGAGGACACTGACAATCCCTCGGGAGGCCGACGGACTGGAACGTGTTCTACGCCGCCGACCGGGCCCGGAGGGCGTTACCCAGGTCACACCACCGGACGGTTGGCTTCTGCCACTATGGCCTGGTGACCGACCTCACCGAAGACCTCCGGGCCGAACGGCACGCCCGGCCGGCCGCCCCGTTCGCCGAGCTGCTGCAGATCGAGCAGCTGGACGAGAACACGTTCCGGGGCCACTGCCACGCCGGTGCCCCGATGCGCGCCTTCGGCGGCCACGTCGCCGCGCAGGCGCTCGTCGCCGCCGGGCGCACCTGCGCGGACCGTCGCCCGGTGCACTCGCTGCACGGCTACTTCCTGCTGCCGGGCTCCCCCGCCCGGCCGATCGACTACCTGGTCGAGCGGGTCCGCGAGGGCATGTCGTACACCACCCGCCGGGTGACGGCGGTGCAGAACGGGAACGAGATCTTCACCCTCTCGGCCTCCTTCAAGCACCCCGAGCCGGCCGCCGACCGCCAGCGCGAGGTCCCGCCGCTGCCCCGCCCGGAGTCGCTGCCGAACGCCGTCGCCCGGCTGCCCGAGGAGGTCCGCCGGTCGATCGCCGCGGCCGGTGGCTTCCGCGACCTCGACGTGCGGTTCGTCCCGGCGGACGCCCCGGGGCTGCCGCCGGCCGTGCCCGGGCTGCTCCAGCACTTCGTCTGGATGCGCACCGCCTCCCCGCTGCCGGACGGCGACCCGCTGCTGCACGCCGGCGCGCTCACCTACCTGTCCGACCTCACCCTGGCCTCCACGGCCGGGCTCGACGTGCAGCCGAACTTCTTCCAGCGCACCGAGCCGCCCCGGCTGCTGATGGCCTCGCTGGACCACGCGATGTGGTTCCACCGCCCGTTCCGGGCCGACGAGTGGCTGCTCTTCGCCCAGCGCAGCCCGTCCTCCTCGGACGGCCGGGGCCTGGCGCTCGGCGAGTTCTACGACCTGGACGGCCGGCTGGTCGCGTCCGCCGTCCAGGAGGCGCTGATCCGCGACCCCTCGTGACCGCCCCCGGGACCGCGGTGACCTCCGGGCGAACGGAAGGGGGCCGGACGGCGTCATACTCCTGGGCGGCCCCGGCCCGTATCATGGTGCGGGTGACCAAGGTTGACCTGTCACCACGGCCGGTGGAGGCGATGTCTCCGCGTCAGCTCGAACGCCGCGAGGGCCTGATCGCGGCCGCGCTCGCCCTGGTGAACGAGATCGGCGTCGAGCGGATGCAGATGAAGCAGGTCTGCGAGCGGTCCGGAGTCGCCCTGGGGACGGCGTACCGCTACTTCTCCTCCAAGGACCACCTCCTGGCTGCCGCGATCGCCGAGTGGCATCGCCTGCTGCTGGCCGACCTGGTGGCCGAGCTGCGCGGGCCGAGGGCCGGACTGGGGGCCACCGACCGGGCGGTCCGGTTCGTCCGGGGCGGGATGCGGGCCTACCAGCGGCAGCCCGAGCTCGCCCGGCTACGGGTGGCCGTGGCGGCCTCCACCGACCCGTTCGCCAGCGAGGCGCTGCAAGGCATGGCCCGGGCCGACAGCACCGCCCTGCAGGCGGTGACGACCGAGGTGCCGGCCGCCGCGAGCGAGCTGGTGCGGCACATCGTCGCCCACGCCTGGCAGGGGGAGCTGACCGCCTGGGTGACCGGCCGCACCACCCTCGGGGACGCCCGGCGGCGCCTGGAGGACGTGGTGCGGCTGGTGCTGACCCCGTACGAGACGCGCTATCCGGCCCCGTACGAGGTCCAGTCCACCGGCTGAGCCGCCGGGCGGCGGCTCAGACCACCGTCACCGGGTGGGCCACCACCGCGCCGAACAGGTAGCCCTCCCGGTTGAAGACCGACCGCTCGGGCTGGGTGTTGCCCCGGCGGTCCGTCGCGCGGGCGCGCAGCTCGTACGGACCGGGCCGCTCGGGGCGCCAGTCGATGCTCCAGCGCGTCCAGCCGTCGGCCCGCGGCTCGTCGCGCAGCTCGGCGCGCCGCCAGGTCCGGCCGCCGTCGGCGCTCACCTCGACCCGGCGCACCGCCGCGCTTCCGGACCACGAGCGCCCGTGCAGCCGGTGCTCGCGGTCCGCCGCCAGTCGCGCTCCCGCGGCCAGCTCGAAGGCGCTCTTGACCACCTGCGTGGTGAGCGGCTCCCCGCCGCCGACCGGGTAGTCCGGGCCGAACATCCGGTAGAAGTCGGTGTTCCACGGCGAGTGCAGCGGGTGGTCGGCGACCTCCATGCTGCCCACCCACTTGATCGAGGCGATGCCCACCCAGCCGGGCACCACCAGCCGGGCCGGGGCGCCGTGGTCCGGGGTCAGCGGCTCGCCGTTCATCTCGTACGCGAGCAGCACGTCGTCCAACGCCTTGGCGATCGGCAGCGGGCGGCGCACCGGGCCGTAGTCGGTGCCGCCCGCGACGAAGTCCGGGTCCAGGCCGACCGGCAGCACGTCCACCGCCGCCCGGGTCAGCCCGGCGGCCCGCAGCACCTCGGCCAGCCGCACGCCCCGCCAGCTCGCCGAGCCGACGCCGCCGAGCGTCCAGGGCGTGCCCGGGACGGGCTGGTTCTGCTGGCCGAGGTAGTAGCTGCGGGCGTTGCCGGCGCACTCGATCAGCGCGCTGATCCGGGTGGACGGCAGCTCCCGCAGGTCGTCCAGGCCGAACTCGACCGGACGCTCGGCCGTCGGCGCGCCGCGCAGCCCGCTGCCGAAGAGCTTGAGGCGCCAGGTGTCCGGGTCGATCAGCGGGGTGCTGGTGTGGTTGCGGACGAAGAACCGCTCCACCGGCACGTGGCGGCCGACGACGGCGTCGCCGTCGGCGTCCCGGAAGGCGTCCCAGCGCATCTCGGCGTTGGTGCCGCGCGGCACGAACCACTCGGCGGGCAGCGGTTTGACGATCCCGGGCACCGGCCTGGGCACCTCCTCGGCGGCCGCCCGGCCCGCGGCGAGCAGCGGGACGGCCGGGATCGGCGCGGCGAGCACCCCGGCGGCGGAGACCATCCGCAGCAGCGTCCGGCGGTCCACGCCGTCGGCGCGGCCGCCCTCCGGGGCCGCCCGCCTCGCGGCGGTGCGCCTCGCGGCGGCTTGCGCGGGGGCGGCTTGCGCCGGGGCGGCCTGCGTCGGGACTGCCTCGTTCGGGGTGCGGACCTCGTCGTCCATGAACGGCGTTCCTTCCGTTTCAGCGTAGGCGGTTCGGCGGTGCGCGCGACCGCGGCCGGGGTCCGCGGGCCGCTCCCGGGCAGGCTCGCGATCCTCGGCTTGACCTTCTCACCGGTGTGAAGTCCTACCGTTCCCGCTGTCGGCGAAACCCCAGCCCGCAGAGGAGCAACCCATGTCAGCCACCCCGCTCGCCCGGATCGTCCAGGGTTCCGGTCCCGGACTGCTGCTCGCCCACGGCGCCGGCGGCAGCGCCCGGGACAACTGGGGCCCGCTGCTGCCCGACCTCGCCGCCCACCGCACCGTCGTCGCCCCCGACTACCCCGGCTCCGGCGACAGCCCGTACGAACCCGGTGAGCCGAGCCTGGACGAACTGGCCGACCGGCTGGTCGCCGCCGCGGACGAGGAGGGCCTGGACGCCTTCGACCTGGCCGGCTACTCGCTCGGCGCCGCCGTCGCCGTCCGCATCGCCGCCCGCCACCCCGGGCGGGTCCGCTCGCTGTTGCTGCTCGCGGGCGTGACCGGGGGCTCGGCACGGATGCGGACGCTCGCCGAACTGTTCGTCGACCTGGCCGACCGGCCGGACGACCTCGCCCCGCTGATGCTCAGCGTCGCGATCGGCCGGAGCTGGCTGGACGAGCTGCCCGCCGAACAGCTCCGCGGGCTGCGCGAGCACCTCAAGTCCCCGGTGCCGGAGGGCTTCCGGCAGCAGTTCCGGCTGGTCGCCCGCGCCGACGTACGGGCCGAGCTGGCCGCGATCGCCGTGCCCACCCTGGTCGTCAGCACCACCGAGGACATGCTCGTCGCCCCGTCCCAGCACCGGCTGGCGGCCGAGGGCATCCCCGGCGCGCGCCTGGCCGAACTCACCAGCGGGCACCTCCCGGTGGTCGAGGCGCTGCCGGAACTGCGGGACCTGGTGCTGGAGTTCCTCAAGGGCTGAACCGCCGTCGGGAACACCCCGGCGACCTGCGGCGTTCGCCCGGTCATGCGCATCGGAGAACTCGCCCGCCTGACCGGGGTGTCCGCCCGCCTGCTCCGCTACTACGAGGAGCAGGGCCTGCTGCGGCCGGACCGCACGGCGGCCGGCTACCGCGAGTACGGCGAGGAGGACACCGTCCGGGTGTGGCAGGTCCGCCACTTCCTCGCGGCCGGCCTGAGCACCCGGATCATCGCCGAGCTGCTGCCCTGCGCCACGGGTCCCGTCCCCGTCCTGGAGGCCTGCCCGGAGCTGCTCGCCACCCTGCGCGGCGAACTCGCCGACCTGGACTCCCGGATCGAGGACCTCACCCGCAGCCGCCGGGCGCTCTCCCACTACCTCGACACCGCGCACGACTCCGGGCGCGATGACACGGCCGACCGAGCACCCGGCTACGGGCACGACTTCGGCGAGGAGCGGGCGGCCTGACGGGACGTAGGTCCCGACCAGGCACCTTCCCGGCGCGCCGTCCCGCCGCTCGCGGAGGGAACTGGACATAGTGCGACATACAGCTTGATTCCGAGCGCGCCGAGCGCGCCGAGTATGTCGAGGGGTCCACACGATGAGCAGCCTGCCGCCCCCGTCCGACCAGCCCGTGAAGGAGCCCGACGAACCCGCCGCGACCCTTCCGGCCGACCGGGCGGTGTTCGGGATCGGCGCCGTCCTGGTACTGGCCGTGGTCGCCTGGGGCGTCTTCGCCGAGGACTCGCTCGGCCGCACGTCCAGCACCGCGCTCGGCTGGGTGCTGCACAACTTCGGCTGGCTGTTCGTGGTCGCCGCCGACGTCTTCCTGGTGCTCACCGTGCTGCTCGCGTTCAGCCGCTTCGGCCGGATCCGGCTCGGCCGCGACGACGAGGAGCCCGAGTTCTCCGGCCTCGCCTGGATCGCCATGATGTTCAGCGCCGGCATGGGCATCGGCCTGATGTTCTACGGCGTCGGCGAGCCGCTCCAGCTCTTCGCCACCCCGCAGCCCGGCTCCGGCCTGGAGCCGCAGAGCGCGGCCGCCGCCCAGCAGGCCCTGGAGTTCTCGCTCTTCCACTGGACCCTGCACCCGTGGGCGATCTACGCGGTCGGCGGCCTGGCCCTCGCCTACACCACCTTCCGCAAGGGCCGGGGCAACCGGATCTCCGCCGCCTTCGTCCCCCTGATCGGACAGCGCGGCGCGGACGGCTGGGCCGGGCGGACGATCGACCTGCTGGCCGTGTTCGCCACCGTCTTCGGCTCCGCGACCAGCCTCGGCCTCGGCGCGCTCCAGGTCGCCGACGGGCTCGGCTACATCTCCTCCGTCCGCAACACCCAGAACGCCCAGCTGGTCATCATCGCCTCGCTGTCCGCCGCGTTCGTGGTCTCCGCGTTCTCCGGGGTGCACAAGGGCGTGAAGTGGCTGTCCACCGCGAACGTGGTACTGGCCTCCCTGATCATGGTCTTCGTCTTCGTGTTCGGCCCGACGGTGTTCGCCCTGGACGCGATCCCCTCCTCCGTCGGCGGCTACCTCTCCGACCTCCTCGGGATGTCCACCCAGACCGGCGCCTTCACCGACGAGAGCTGGCTGGGTTCCTGGACGATCTTCTACTGGGCCTGGTGGCTCTCCTGGGCGCCCTTCGTCGGCACCTTCATCGCCCGGATCTCACGCGGCCGCACCGTCCGGCAGTTCCTGCTCGGCGTGCTGCTGGTGCCCAGCGGGGCGACGGTCGTCTGGTTCTGCGTGATGGGCGGCACCGCGATCCGGCTGGCCACCACCGGCGCGGCCGACCTGGTCGCGACCATCCCGCAGGGACCGGAGGCCTCGCTGTTCGAGATGCTGCGCTCGCTGCCGCTCGGCTCGGTGACCAGCGTGGTCGCGGTGCTGCTGGTGATGACCTTCTTCATCACCAGCGCCGACTCGGCCTCGCTGGTGCTCGGCTCGCTCTCCAGCCGGGGCTCGCTGCATCCGCGCACCTGGCTGGTGGTGGTCTGGGGCGTGCTGATGGGCGGGGTCGCGGCGGCCCTGCTGCTGGCCGGCGGGCTCACCGCGCTCCAGAACGCGACGATCCTGGTCGCGCTGCCGTTCGTGGTGGTGATGCTGCTGCTCTGCGTCTCGCTGGTGAAGGAGCTCCGCGCGGACCCGGCCGCCGGACCGTCCCGCTTCCACCCGCCGCACGGGCTGCGGGACGCCGTCCGGGAGGTCGTCGGCGAGTCCGGCACACGCCGCTGACCAGCGGGTACGCCCCGCCCGTCGGAGGGTGGGGCGTATGCGGCCCAACCGACGCCCAACCCCCGCCCGGACTTCACCCGCGCGTACCGACCGTTCACACCGCCCTGGAAACCTCCCTGTCATGAACGCCAACCCTCAGGCGCCCTACCAGGAACCGCGCTTCCCCCTGCCCCAGCGGCACCGCCGGCTCCTCGCCGCCACCGCCGTCCTCGCCTCCATCGCCCTCGGCACCCTGGGTGTGGGCGCCACCGTGGAGACCGTCGACCACGGCCCCCTCGCCAGCGCCTCCGCCGGCAAGTAGCACCCGCCCCACCCGGCACCGCGGTCCGTCCCGGACCCGGTGCTTCTTACTGCCCGCCCGCTCCAGGGCCGCGCGGCCGGCGCGCTGGGCGCCACCGGCGCGCCCGCCGTCACGTGTGTCGGAGCGCCCGCCCTCACAGCCGCCGGTGCACCCGCCGCTACGGCCGCCGTCACGCCCGCTGTTGGGCGCGCGGGCCGGCCGGGGGCGGGATGAGCGGGCCGGGGCGGGAGTGGCGGCCGGTGCCCGGGGTGGGGTGGAGGTCGGGGGCCGGGGCGTAGCGGGCGGCCGGCGGGCGCAGGCGCCAGGCCGGGGGGCGGGTCGGATGGGGGGTGGGGGCGATCAGGGCGAGGCGGTGGAGCAGGTCGAGGGCGTCGCGCCGCAGGGCGGTGCGGTCGGCGAGGTAGCGGGCCGGGAGGCCGTACTCGTCCGCGATGTCACCGAGGACGCCGTCTATCAGCGCGTCCGGGATCGGGACGTCGCCGCTCACCGTCTCGCCGGGCAGCGGGCGGACGTCCTCGACCAGTCGCTCGACCAGCAGCAGGGCCGCCTGGGAGAGCGTCCCGGCGCCCGGCAGGGCGAGGTCGGTGAGTTCGGCGGCCGGGTCGAGCAGGGCGACGCCCTCGGCCCGCAGTTCGGCTTCCAGGCCGAGGAACTCGGCGACCACCGCCGGGCCGCTGAGCCGGTGCTCCCGCAGCCAGGCGCGGTGGTCCTCGGGGAGGTCGGCGGCCAGGACGGCGGGCGTCTCGGCGAGCAGGCGGCGCACGGCGGTGGCGGGCTCGGCCTCGGCGGCCCGGCGGATCAGGTCGGCGGCGTCGTCGGCGAGGGCGGGCGGGCCGGCCGGGACGGCACGGGCGAGTTCGCGGTCCACGGTCAGCACGAAGGAGTCGTCGGCCGGGTCGGACGGCAGCTCGCCGAGCACCTGCCAGCCGGCCAGCGCGGCCAGCGCCATGGCGAGGTCGGCCGGTTCGGCGGCGAGTTCGGGGGCGGCGGCGGCCATCGCGTCGAGCAGCCGCCGGTAGCCCAGCTCCTCCGGCGCGTCAACCAACAGGGCCAGCGCGAGCGCGAGTTGGGCGTACCCGGCCGGGGTGAACGGCGCGCCGGTGACGGGGTGTTCGAGGCGGCGGGCGGCGCCGGGGCCGAGGCCGGCCTTGCAGAGCCGGGCGTGCCAGGGGCCGACCACGAGGCGGTAGCCGAGCAGGGCGTCGAAGCGCTCGGCGAGCCAGTCGCGGTGACGGCGGATCAGCGGGAAGCCGTCGGCGTGCGGGCCGGAGGCGGTGACCAGCGGGTGGGCGAGCAACAGCCGGGCGGCGATCCGGCGTTCGGCCGCCGGAAGCTCCTCGGCGGAACGGTCGTGCGCCACCAGGGCGAGCGGAGCCACCCGGGTGCGTTCGGGCCTGCGGTGCCGACCGGGCCCGCCCGGCTTGGCACCTGACCGCACGACGGGCAGCGCGGCGTCGTCGCGCCGGGCACGGCGCAGGCCGCCCTCGGTGCGGTCCTCGCGGGGGCGTACCGGCATGGCGCAGTGCGCGGTGGGGCCGTGCCACCAGCTGACGCCGGGGTCGGCCGCGGGCTCGGCGGCGGCGCCGAGGTGGCGGGCCGGGTAGAGGCCGAAGGAGGCCGTGCAGAGGTCGTCGGCGGTGCCGGGGGTGGCGGCGGCGAACCAGTGGGCCAGGCGCAGCAGTCCCGGGTCGGGCGAGAGCGTCACCCCGGCGGCCTGCGGGCCCGGTACCCGCGGATCGTCAGCACCGCTTCCCGTGGCCGCCCCAGGTGCCCTGTCAGCGGGGCCTGCGGCGGGACGGGACCCGGCTCCGGCACCGGCGGCGGGAGCTGCCCCGGGACGGGCGCCGGGAGCGGTACCCGGGCCGGCGTCAGGACCAGCGTCAGGACCGGCTTCGCGTACGGCGAGGACGGCGTCGGCGGTTGCCCGTCCTGCCCCGCCCATGCGCCCGTCCGGCCTGCCGGCGGCCACCCGGGTGGCGCCGACCGCGTAGTCCTGCTGATTCATGTCGAGGTCCAGCCTAGACGGTGCCCGGGCCACCCGTGGGCAGCAACGGCCCTCCTGAGGAACTCTCCGCAGGAGCCCTCGAAGCGGGCCCCCGCGCTCCGCTCACCGGCCCCCCGTCATCCGCCGCGCCCCACCGGGGTTACGCGCCGGTAACCGGCTCTTCCGCCGCCGGTCCGGCTCCTCTAGGGTCGGTCCGAAGCAGCGGACCACCGAGAGGCGCACGCATGACCGTCCGTACCACCGACCGGGCCGGCCTCGCGGCCCGGCTGCGCTCGGCCACCGGCCTGCTGGGCGGCTTCGCGGCCACCTCGGCGGCGCACCTGGGCGCGATCGCCTCCGGCGCCTCGGTGCTCCGGAACGCCACCAAGCCGGCCCTGATGCCGCTGCTGGCCGCGCACAGCGTGGCGGCGGCCAGGCAGGCCGGGCAGGAGGCGCCGAAGCTGCTGGCACCGGCGCTGCTGCTGAGCGCGGGCGGGGACGTGCTGCTCCAGCTGAAGAACGACCCCGCGTTCCTCGCCGGCATGGGCTCGTTCGCGGCGGCGCACGTCTGCTACGTGACGATGTTCGTCGAGCGCGGCGCGCTCAGCGACCGCCGCCGGGCCCTGGTGGTCGCGGCCGCGTACGCGACGGCCTGGGTGGCGCTGGTCGGGCAGCTCTGGCCGGACCTCGGCGACCTGCGCGTCCCGGTGGCCGGCTACAGCCTGCTGCTCGCCTCGACGGCCGTCACCTCGGCCGGGCTGGGCTGGCGGACCGGGCTGGGCGGGGCGCTGTTCCTGCTCTCCGACACCCTGATCGCCACCCAGCTGGCGAAGTGGCGGGAGCTGCCGGGCCATCAGTTCTGGATCATGGCCACCTACGTGCTGGCCCAGTACCTGCTGGCCGACGGCACGCTCCGGCACCAGGAACGGGCGCACCGCGAGGGCACCGAGCCGCGGCCCGCCTGACACACCACCGCGCCGCCGGTCCCTTCGGGCTCCAGCGGCGCGGCACGGGCCGTGCGCCGGGGCGCACGGCGGCGAGGCCGTCAGGCACCGCGCCTGCGCAGCAGCCAGAAGCCGCCGACCCCGCCCCCGACCAGTACGAGGCCGCCGGCCAGCTCCGCCGGGTTCGCCGCGACCGAGCCGCCGAGGCCGGTCTGCACGGCGCCGTGTGGGGCGACCTGCTGGCTGCCGGCACCGGACTGCCCGAGCGAACCGGCCCACTCCCCCGCCGCCTCACCCCACTCGCCGAGGCCCTTGTCGGGGCTCTTGCCGGCACCCTTGTCGGGGGCGGTGGCGGCCACCGTGGTGACCGTGACGCTGGTCGCGAAGGCCCCGCCGTCCGGGCAGGTGCCGTCGACCTTGCTGTCCCCGGCGTGCTGGCCGGCCAGTCGGGCGGAGCCGCTGTGCTTGCCGTCGGGCCCGAGGGTGAGGGTCGCCGGACCGCCCTCGAAGGCGGCGGAGCGGGCGGTGATGGTCTTGGCGTCGGGCTTGTCCGACTTCTCGCAGGAGACCGTGACCGTCACGGTCTGGCCCGGTGCGGCCTGGGACGGGCTGACCGAGGCCGAGCCGTCCCTGGCCGACGCGAGGGGGGCCGTCAGGCCGGTCAGCGCCGTCGCGCCGATCAGGGCGGCGGCGGCCGTACGCATGGGGCGCATGCCGGAACCTCCGGGATTCTCGGTCGCAGCCGGGGGACTCCATGTCCACGTGGTCGATCGACTGCATCCGGTCATTCACCGACGGTAGGCACCCGCTCCGCGCCCGGCCAGCGCTCACGGCCGTTCGGGTTACCGCCCGTGACTTGGCGTGACGCCCTCGGCGGGGCTCAGAGGTCGAGGTCCACCACGACCGGTGCGTGGTCCGAGGTGCCCTTGCCCTTGCGGGCCTCGCGGTCCACGTAGCTGTCGGTGACGGCGTCGGCGAAGGGCTTGTTGGCGAAGGTGAGGTCGATCCGCATGCCGCGGTTCTTGGGGAAGGCCAGCTGGCGGTAGTCCCAGTAGGTGTAGGGGCGGTCGTACTTGAGCGGGCGGGGCAGCACGTCCTGGAGGCCGATCTCGCCGAGGGCCGTCAGCGCGGCGCGCTCGTCCGGGGTGACGTGGGTGAGGCCCTCGAAGGCGGCGGCGTCGAAGACGTCCTCGTCGGTCGGGGCGATGTTGAAGTCCCCGAGGACGGCGAACGGGCGGGAGCCGGCCGCGTCCTCGGTGGCCGCCTCGCGCAGCGCCTCCAGCCACTCCAGCTTGTACTGGTAGTGGGCGTGGCCGACCTCGCGGCCGTTGGGCACGTAGACCGACCAGACCCGCACCGGGCCGCAGGTGGCGGCGATGGCGCGCGGTTCGAGTTCCGGCAGCAGGGCGCCGTCGGCGAGGTAGCCGGGCTGGTCGGGCAGGCCGCGCACGACGTCCTCCAGGCCGAGCCGGGAGACGATCGCGACGCCGTTCCAGCGGCCGTTGCCGTGCGCGGCCGTCTCGTACCCGAGCTCGCGGACCGCCTCGTACGGGAAGGCGTCGGCCGCGCACTTGAGCTCCTGGAGGCAGAGCACGTCGGGCTTGGCGCTCTCCAGCCACTCCAGGAGCTTGGGCAGCCGCGCGGTGACGGAGTTGATGTTCCAGGTGGCGATGCGGACGGTCACGGCGGGCGGCCTTCCCGGTGTTCGGTGCGGACGGGCATGCGGACGGGGTGGGCCGCCCCTCGCGGGGAGACCCACCCCGAACATACCGCCCGGCACCGACAGGCCGACCCGATCAGCGCGCGGGCCGGACCACCGCGGCCGAGCCGCCGCCGCGCCGCACCGGTTCGGCGGCGGCCACCCAGCGGCCGTCCGGCAGCCGTTCCACGCCGGTGGCGGCGCCGATCTCGCCGCCGTTGACGAAGCTGTGCCCGAGGCCCTCCAGCGCGGCCCGCTCGGGCAGCGCCAGGAAGGCCGACTCGGCCTGGGTCGCGGCGTTGTTGCGCTGGCTGGCGCGCGGCGCGGCGATGGCCTGCTCCAGGCTCAGGCCCCGGTCGAGCCGGCCGAGCAGCACCTGGAGGGTGGTGGTGATGATGGTCGCGCCGCCGGGGCTGCCGGTGGCCAGCAGCGGCTCTCCGTCGCGCAGCACGATCGTCGGGGACAGCGAGGAGCGCGGCCGCTTGCCCGGGCCCGGCAGGTTGGGGTCGGGGACGCCGGGGGCGAGCGGGACGAAGTTGAAGTCGGTCAGCTCGTTGTTGAGCAGGAAGCCCCGGCCGGGGACGGTGATGCCGCTGCCGCCGGTCTGCTCGATGGTGAGCGTGTACGAGACGATGTTGCCCCAGCGGTCGGCGACCGTCAGGTGGGTGGTGTTGGTGCCCTCGTACGGCTCGGCGACGGCCTGGCCGGTGTCGGCGCAGGGGACCGGGTGGCGCGGGTCGCCGGGGGCGAGCGGGCTGGTGAGCGCGTGGTCCGGGCTGATCAGGCAGGCCCGGGAGGCCGCGTAGCGCTCGGAGAGCAGCTGCCTGGTGGGGACGTCGGTGAAGGCCGGGTCGCCGACCCAGCGGTTGCGGTCGGCGAAGGAGATCCGGGAGGCCTCCAGGAAGTGGTGGTAGTACTGGGTGCCGCTGTACGTCGAGACGTCGCCGCCGTCCTCCAGGATGTTGAGCGCCTCGCCGACGGTGGTGCCGCCGGAGCTGGAGGGGGCGATCCCGTAGACGTCGTAGGCGCCGTGGGAGACGTGGGTGGGCGCCTGGTCGCGGACCCGGTAGTCGGCGAGGTCGGTGGCGTCGACCCTGCCGGGGCGGGCGTTGCGGCCGGAGGCCGGGTCGACCGGCGGGTGCTGCACGGTGTTGACGATGTCACCGGCCAACTCGCCCTGGTAGAAGGCCTTGACGCCGTCCTTGGCGAGCAGCCGGTAGGTGGCGGCGAGGTCGGGGTTGCGCAGCACGCTGCCGACCTCGGGGGGCTTGCCGTTCGGCAGGTAGAGCGCGGCGGTGGCCGGGAAGTCCTTGAACCGGGAGTAGTTGTCGGAGGTCTGGGTGCGGAAGGTGGCGTCCACGACGAAGCCGTTGTCGGCGAGCCGTTCGGCCGGTTCCAGGTTCTGGGCGAGCGAGCGGCTGCCCCAGTGGCGCAGCGCGGCGTCCCAGGTGGCGGGGGTGCCCGGGACCCCGACGGCCAGGCCGCTGGTGACGGCGTCGGCGAAGGCCAGCGGCTTGCCGTCCTCCAGGAACAGGCCGGCGTCGGCGGTGCGGCCGGCGGTCTCCCGGCCGTCGACGGTGTGCACCCGGCCGGTGGCGTGGTCGTAGTAGACGAAGTACCCGCCGCCGCCGATGCCCGAGGAGTACGGCTCGGTGACCCCGAGGGCCGCGGCGGCGGCGACGGCCGCGTCCACCGCGTTGCCGCCCTTGCGCAGCACCTCGATCCCGGCGGCGGTGGCGTCGGCGTCGACGGTGGCCACCGCCCCGCCCCAGCCCACCGCCTCCGGCACCTTCGAGGGCGGCGCCACGGCGCCGGCCGGCCCGACACCGGACCAGACCAGCGCGGTGGTGAGCAGAAGTGGTGGTGCGAGACGGGTCAGAGCCCTCATCCGAGTCCTCCTGAGTCGGCGTCAACTCAGTTGTTCCACAGGAGGGATGATCCGACAACCACACCGCGCCGCTACCAGCGAGTAGTTGACGGGGCGACATGGGCCGGGCAGGCGGGCGGGTGGAGGGCGAACAGATGACAGGTTTCAGCGAACAGATAACGTTTTCTGTTCGCTGAAACCTGTCATCCGTCAGCTGTCGGCTGTCAGCTGTCCCTCCCCCGGGTCCCGCTCCCACCGCCCCGCTACAGCGAGCTGCGCTCCACCCGCCGCCGCTTGATCGTCCGGAAGCGGCGCGCCACCTGGCGGGCCAGGTCGGCCGCGCCGACCAGGCCGGCCTCGTTGCCGAGGGCGGCGTGCACGATGGCGGCCTCCGGGCGGAAGCCGCGTCCGGTGAGGGTGCGGCGGAAGGTGTCCCGGGCCGGGCCGAGCAGCAGGTCGCCGGCCTCGGAGACCCCGCCGCCGATCACGAAGCGGCCCGGGTCCAGCGCGGCGGCCAGGTTGGCGATGCCGACGCCGAGCCAGGTGCCGACCTCGTAGAGCAGCTCGGTCGCGGTCGGGTCGCCGTCCTGGGCGGCCTCGGTGACCAGCGGCCCGGTGATGCCCTCGACCGTGCCGCCCGCCCGGGCCAGCAGCGGCTGCACCACCGGCGACTCCTCGGCGACCAGCTCGCGCGCGTCGCGCACCAGGGCGTTGCCGGAGGAGTACTGCTCCCAGCAGCCCCGGTTGCCGCACGGGCAGCGGTGGCCGCCGGGCACCACCTGCATGTGCCCGAACTCGCCCGCCAGGCCGTACTTGCCGCGGTCGACGTAGCCGTCGCGGACCACCGCTCCGCCGATGCCGGTGCCCAGGGTGAGCATCACCATGTGGTCCTCGCCGCGCCCGGCGCCGAAGCGCCACTCGGCCCAGGCGGCCGCATTGGCGTCGTTCTCGACGATCACCGGGAACCGCAGCCGCTCGCTGAGCGCCTCCTGGAGCGGCTCGTTGCGCCAGTTGAGGTGCGGGGCGAACAGCACCTTGGACCGGTTGGCGTCGACCCAGCCGGCCGCGCCGATGCCGACGGCGTGGACGTCGTGCCGGTCGGCGAGCTGGAGCACCAGGTCGACGATGACGTCCTCGACCACCTTGGGGCTCTTGCTCTTGTGCGGCGTGTCCGTGCGCAGCTTCTCCAGCACCTTGCCCTCGCCGTCCACCACCCCGGCGACCACCTTGGTGCCGCCGATGTCGACGCCGATGGTGGGCAGCCGCAGTATCCCGGCGGGCAGGGCGCGGCGGCGGCGCTCGGCGCGCGGGCCGAGGCCGAGCAGGGTGGGCAGGACGGGGGGCCGGGTGCTGCCTTGGGAGCTGGTCACGGCTGCGGACGCTCCTCACGGGGATCGGAATCGCGGTCGTCGGAATCGCGGTCGTCGGAGTCACGGTCGTCGGAATCGCGGTCGTTGGAGTCACGGAAGCCGGCACCGGGACCGGATTCGCCGGGGCCGGTGACGGACGGTCGGGCCAGCTCGTGCGAGAGCTCGGCGAGGTCGGAGCCGCCGGCCATCTCGGTGGTGAGCCGTTCGAGGCTGATCTCGGCGCGCGGATGGCTGCCCGCCATCCGGCCCCGCTTGAGCAGCGTGAAGTGGTCGCCGACCAGGTAGGCGTGGTGCGGGTTGTGGGTGATCAGCACGACCCCGAGGCCGGCGTCCCGGGCGGCGGTGACGTACTTGAGCACCACCCCGGACTGCTTGACGCCGAGCGCGGCGGTGGGCTCGTCCAGGATCAGCACCTTGGCGCCGAAGTGCACCGCACGGGCGATCGCCACGCACTGGCGCTGCCCGCCGGAGAGGGTGCCGATCGGCCGGTCGACGTCCTGCAGGTCGATGCCCATCCGCGCGAGCGCCTCGAGGGTGGTGGCGCGCATCCCGTCGGCGTCCAGCCGCAGGCCGCCCCAGCGGCGCATGCCCTGCTCGGAGCCGAGGAAGAAGTTGCGCCAGACCGGCATCAGCGGGACGACCGCGAGGTCCTGGTAGACGGTGGCGATGCCACGGTCCAGGGCCTGGCGCGGGGAGTCGAGGCGGACCTCCTCGCCGTCCACGGTGTAGCGGCCCTCGTCGTGCCGGTGCAGCCCCGAGATGATCTTGATCAGGGTGGACTTGCCGGCCCCGTTGTCGCCGAGCACGCAGCTGATCTCGCCGGCCCGCAGGGTCAGCGAGACGTCCTGGAGCGCCCGGACGGTGCCGTAGCTCTTGCCGACGCCCTGGAGCGACAGCAGTTCGGCGCCCGGCCCGTCCGTCCTCATGGTGTCCGCCTTCGTCGCGTCCGTGCTCATCGCGGCCCCCGCTCGGCCCGGCGCTTGACGTAGGCGTTCAGCAGCGCGGCCAGCAGCAGCATCGCGCCGAGGAAGAACTTGAACCAGTCCGGGTTCCACTGGGCGTAGATGATCCCCTTGCTGGCCATGCCGAAGATCAGCGCGCCGAGCGCGGAGCCGACTACCGAGCCGTAGCCGCCGGTGATCAGGCAGCCGCCGATGACGGCCGCGACGATGTAGATCAGCTCGTTGCCGACGCCCTCGCCGGACTGCACGGTGTCGAAGGAGAACAGCAGGTGCTGGCCGAGCACCCAGGCGCCGAAGCCGACGCCCAGGTAGAGCACGGTCTTCGTCCGGCGGACCGGCACGCCGACCGCCCGGGCCGCGTCCGCGTCGCCGCCGACCGCGAAGATCCAGTTGCCGAAGCGGGTGCGCAGCAGCACCCAGCTGCCGACGACGAGCAGGCCGAGCCACCACCAGACGGTGGCCTTGACCGTCAGCCCGCCGACGGTCACCTCGGAGGCGAACAGCCAGCGGCAGGCGGCGAAGCCCTCCATGTCGGCGATCGACTTGGTGGAGACGGTGCCGGAGATCGCCTTGGTGACGCCCAGGTTGGCGCCGGTCAGCATCAGGAAGGTGCCGAGCGTGACGATGAAGCTGGGCAGCCTGGTGCGGCCGAGCATCCACCCGTTGAACCAGCCGACGGCCAGCGTGGTCGCCAGCGAGACCAGCACGCCGACCCAGGTCACCGCGGTGAACTGGTAGGAGACCATCGAGGAGGTCAGTGCGGCGGTGGTGACCAGCACGCCGGCCGAGAGGTCGAACTCGCCGCCGATCATCAGCAGCGAGACCGGCACCGCCATGATCCCGATGGTGGAGGCCGCGTACAGCACGGTGCCCAGCGAGGAGACCCGCAGGAAGGGCTCGGCGACGGCGGCGAAGACCAGGAAGACCGCGACGGCGGCGATCAGCGAGCCCAGCTCGGGGCGGGCGAGGAACCGCCGCAGGGCCGCCGGGCGGCCGTCGACCAGGCCGTCCTGGGCGAGGAGGTCGGGGGTGCTCACCTGGTCCCCCTCGCGACGTACTCGGCGAGCGCGTCGGCGTTGTCCTTGGTCAGGATCTGCGGACCGGTCTCGACGGGCTTGCCGCCACCGAGCATGTTCAGGTTGTACTTGTACAGCCAGACCAGGTCGACGCCCGTGTAGCCCTGGAGGTAGGGCTGCTGGTCGACGGCGAAGCCGACGCTGCCGGACTTGAGCCCGGACACCACCTGGGTGCCCAGGTCGAAGGTGTCCAGCTCGATGCCGCGGTGGGCGTCCTGGACGGCCTGGAGGCCGGTCGCGGCCATCGGGCCGGAGAGCGTGAGCACGGTGTCGATGGCCGGGTCGGCCTGGAGCTTGGCGGAGATCGCGGCGCGGGCGTCGGGCATGTCGACGCCGTTGACGTAGAGCACCTGGAAGGCGCCCCCGGCCTTGGACTGGGCGCCGGAGCAGCGCTGCTCCTGGCCGACGTTGCCCTGCTCGTGGATCACGCAGAGCACGCTCTTGCGGCCGCGCGAGGCCAGCTCGGCACCGGCCGCCCGGCCGGCGGTGGCCTCGTCCTGGCCGATGTGGGTGAGCGCGCCGAATTTCTGCGAGTACTCCTGGCCGGAGTTGATGGTGATCACGGGGATGCCGGCGGCCTTGGCCTTGCCGAGGACGTCGGCCATGGCGTCGCCCTTGGCGAGGGTGACCAGCAGGCCGTCGACCTTCTGGTCGATCGCGGCCTGGACGAGCTGGACCTGGTTCTGGGTCTGCGCGTCGTTGGAGTAGAGGAACGTGATGTTGTCCTTGGCGGCGGCCTGCTCGGCGCCCTTGCGCACGGTGTCCCAGAAGGCGTCGCCGGCTCCGGCGTGGGTCACCATGGCGACCTTCCAGCGCGGGGTGGTGACGGCGCCGCCGCCGGTGGCCGCGGCCTTGGCACGGGCCTCCTCGGCGCGTCTGCCTCCGGTACTGCTGCAACCGGCCGCGGTGACGGCGAGTGCCAGGACTGCGCACACCGGCCAGAAGCGGTGGGCCGGGCGAAAGCGGGTGATGCTCATCCCCATAGTCTCCCTGCCCGGGTCGCGCGGGATCGCACCGCCTCGCCCGGCGGCCCGGACGCCCCACCGGGTAAGGTGCCGCGGGGGACCTTTCCTGGTAGTTCGCTGAACATCTGGTCCGGACGGCATCCGTCCGGGTGGCAGACTAGGCGCCGATCCGAATGGGGCTCATCACGGGAAAGTGATGTTCCTCTCAGGTTCCGCACAGATTCGGACGGCAACCGATCACCGGTCCATCACCGTCTGATGCCATTGACGTGCGTTCGGGCGAGTGGGGCCCGGGCGGCGTGCGACCCGGATACGAGAACTCGATGGAACTGACAGGTACGCCATTCCTCCTCCTCACCGTCATCCTGGTGCCGGTGTCCATCACAGTGGCGTTGCTGTTCTGGGGCAAGGTCGGCGGTCCGCGGCCGGTGCGCTACCTCACCCGGATCGTCATGATCATGTTCTGCCAGGTCACGGCCGTCCTGATGGTCTTCGTCATGGTCAACAACGCCAACCTGATCTACGGCAACTGGGACGACCTGCTCGGCACCGGCAACCACGTCCGCGCGGTGCCCGTGGTGGCGCCGGTGGACCCGGTGGCCACCCCGGGGGCCCCGAGCGCCGACGCCGCCAAGGAGCCGCCGAAGATCAAGCAGAGCTTCGGCGGCGTGAACGACCCGCTCGTCCCGAACGACGTGCAGCGGACCGAGCTCAAGGGCCAGGTGTCCGGCGTCGACGGCGAGGTGCTGGTCTGGCTGCCGCCGCAGTACAACGACCCGGCGTTCAAGGACAAGAAGTTCCCCGTGGTCGAGCTGATCCCGGGCTACCCCGGCTCCTCCTCCACCTGGTACGGCACCCTCAAGGTCTCCGAGCAGCTCAAGCCGCTGATGCAGCAGGGCAAGGTCGCCCCCTTCATCCTGGTCTCACCCCGCACCAAGCTGCTGAACAACCAGGACGCGGGCTGCACCGACATCCCCGGCAAGATCAACGCCGACGCCTGGGTCACCCGCGACGTCCCGCAGATGGTGCTGGACAACTTCCGCGCCGACCCGTCCGCGGACCGCTGGGCGATCGCCGGCTACTCGGCCGGCGCGCACTGCGCGGCCAAGCTGTCGCTGGCCCACCCCAACCGGTACCGGGCCGCCATCGCGATGTCCGGCTACAACGACCCGGCGCAGGAGCCGGACTCCCTGGTCGGCAAGGACGCCAAGCTGCGCGAGGCCAACAACCCGGTCAACATCCTCAAGACCGCCGCGCAGCCGCCGAAGGTCGCCCTGCTGGTCAGCGGTTCCAAGGGGGACGGCTACGAGGACGGCGAGGCGATCCGCGCCGCGGCCAAGGCCCCGACCACCGTCCAGGTCGAGGAGGGCTCCGGCCCGCACACCACCGAGCAGTGGAAGAGGATGGTCCCGACCGCCTTCCAGTGGCTGACCTCGGTCATCCCGGTGCAGTAGGCGGCGCGCAGGAGCGAGCCGTACCGGAAGGGCCCGCCGCGACCACGGTCGCGGCGGGCCCTTCCGGCTGTCCGGGCGCGGCGTCAGGCCAGCTCCAGCGCCAGGTAGAAGTCCACCCGGTCCTCCAGCCGGGAGAGGTCACGCCCGGTCAGCTCCTCGATCCGGCCGATCCGGTACCGCAGGGTGTTCACGTGGACGTGCAGCTGCCCGGCGCAGCGGGTCCAGGAGCCGTCCGAGCGCAGGAAGGCCTCCAGGGTGCGGACCAGGTCCGCCTGGTGCTCCAGGTCGTACGCGATCACCTTGTCCAGCAGCCGGCCGCGGAAGGCGCGGCGCACCTCGTCCGGGACGGCGGCCAGCAGCAGCACGTGCGAGGCGAGCTCCTCGGGGCCCGCGACGCAGACCCGGCCGACCCGCGAGGCGGCGATCCGGCGGGCGTGCCGGGCCTCCTCCAGGGCGCCCCGCAGGCCGCCGGCCCCGGACGCGGGGGCGGAGACGCCGAGGGTGATCCGGCCCTCCGGGCCGAGTCCGGCCTCCAGCGGGGCGAGCAGTTCGCGCAGCGTGTCGGCCGGCACCGGGACCTCCGGGGCGGGCACCACCACGACGGCGCCGGTGCCCGTCCCGGCGACCAGGGCGCGGTCGGAGGTGCCGCCGAGCGCCTCCTCCAGCACCGCCCGTACGGTGCCCTCCGGCAGGCCGGTGCCCTCGGCGCTGAGCACCAGCCAGGAGCCCTCCTCCGCCCGGGACTCGGGCTCGGAGCCCGCGTAGCGGGCGGCCATCGCCGAGGACGCGTACAGGGTGCGGCCGATCTCGGCCGGGTCGGCGTCGTGGCGCAGCAGGGCGAGCACCTCGTCGGCGAGCCGGCGGCGCAGCCGGCGGCCCTCGTCGCGGCGGTGGCGCTCGGCGGCGACCAGCCGGGCCAGGTTCTCGGCCAGCTGCTGGCGCTTGGTGGTCCACTCGGTGACGTCGCCGGCCACCGCGAGCACCCAGTCGGCCAGCGGGCAGTCGGACTGCGGGGCGTCGGACTCGGCGGAGGCGGGCGAGGACGCGGAGGCGGAGGCGGGGGCCGGCGCCGGGGCGGGCAGCAGCGAGTAGGTGCCGGCCGCCAGCCGGGCCCGGTGCGGGGGGCGGCGGCGCTGGCGCTGGGCGGCGAGGTGGGCGCGGACCAGCTGGTCGCGGTCCTGGGCGGAGAGCCGGTCGGCGGGGCCGGCGATCACCGCGCCGGTCGGGGCGAGTACCCAGCAGTCCAGGTCGAGGTCGCCGCCGAGCAGGTCCAGCACCGCGTCCAGCCCCCCGCCGCCGGCCGCCGAGACCAGCAGGCGGTGCCGGTCGACCAGCGCGGCGAGGTCGGCCGCGCGGTCGGCGGAGACCTGGCGGCCGATGAACTCGGTGACGGTGCCGAAGGCGATGTCGTCGGGGACGGCGAGCAGCGGCATCCGGTGCCGGCGGCAGGCCTCGACCAGGTCCTCGGGCACCGGGCCGACCTCGGCCTCGCCGGCCGCCAGGGCCACCGCGCCGCCCGCCGCCAGGGTGCGGACGAAGCGCTCGGAGTCGGCCGGGACGGTGCGCCAGAGCATCCCGGTGAGCACCAGCTCGCCGCCGTGCAGGTAGCGGCCCGGGTCCTGGAGGTCCGTCGTCATCACGCCGCTGACCTGCCGGTCCAGCTCTTCCTCGGCCGCGAGCAGGCGCAGTCGCGGGGCGCCGGGGGCGAGCAGGTCACGGACGCGCATCCGCGGACTCCTTAACGGGGCTTGGGGGGAGGGATGAAGGGGTAAACGATAGGGCCTGGCCGAGCGGGCGGGCGTTCCGAGTCCGTGGCCCGCGCATCCGGGCCGGATTACGGTCGTAGGTGGCACCCCGGCGAACACCTGGGCTGCGGGATTCTCCTCCTTAGAGGAACGTACAGGATGCCGGGCGGGCTCACAGCCGGGGCTTCATGCCATCGGTGACTGCCAGTGGGCCGCGTCACAGCGGTTCACTGGGCGACACGCCGCCGGGCACCCGGCGGGCGACGACTTGAGGAGACACCCGCATGGAGTTCCTTCGGCCCGCCACCTGGGACGAGGCGCTCGCGGCGAAGGCCGAGTACCCGACCGCGCTGCCCCTTTCGGGCGGCACGGACGTCATGGTCGAGCTGAACTTCGACGTGCACCGGCCATCCGCGATCCTCGACCTGAACCGCGTCACCGAACTCACCGCGTGGTCCGACGACGGCGGCGTGGTGCGGCTCGGCGCCGCGGTCCCGTACGCCCGGATCATCGCGGAGCTGTCCGGTCCGCTGCCCGGGCTGGCGCTGGCGGCCCGTACCGTCGGATCGCCGCAGATCCGCAACCGCGGCAGCGTCGGCGGCAACCTCGGCGCGGCCTCCCCGGCCGGCGACTCGCACCCGGCGCTGCTGGCGGCCGGGCGGGACGTGTTCGTCGAGGCGGCTTCGGTGCGCGGCACCCGGCTGATCCCGATCGACGACTTCTACACCGGGGTGAAGCGCAACTGCCTGGCGGCCGACGAGCTGATCCGGGCCGTGCGCATCCCGGTGGCGGACGGTCCGCAGCAGTTCTCGAAGATCGGCACCCGCAACGCCATGGTGATCGCGGTCTGCGCTTTCGGCTTCGCGCTGCACCCGCGGAACGGGACCGTCGGCACCGGCATCGGTTCGGCCGCCCCCACGCCGCGCCGCGCCGTCGAGGCCGAGGAGTACCTCCGGGGCGTGCTCGCCGAACGCGGCCTGTGGGAGACCGGGGAACCGCTGGGCACCGAGGTGGTCCGGCGCTTCGGCGAGCTGGTGAAGGCCGCGGCCTCGCCGATCGACGACGTCCGGGGCACCGCCGACTACCGCCGGCACGCGCTCGCCGTGATGGCCCGCCGCACCCTCACCTGGACCTGGAACGACTACGGCAAGCAGATCAGGAGCGCGGCATGAGGGTCACTTTCACCGCCAACGGCAAGCCGGTCGAGGCCGACGACGTGTGGGAGGGCGAGAGCCTGCTGTACGTGCTGCGCGAGCGGGTCGGCCTGCCGGGCTCGAAGAACGCCTGCGAGCAGGGCGAGTGCGGCTCCTGCACGGTCTACCTGGACGGCGTCCCGGTCTGCTCCTGCCTGGTCGCGGCCGGCCAGGTGCAGGGCCGCGAGGTGCGCACGGTCGAGGGCCTGGGCGCACCGGACGGCAAACTGGGCCTGGTCCAGCAGGCGTTCGTCGACGCGGGCGCCGTCCAGTGCGGCTTCTGCACCCCCGGCCTGCTGGTGCAGACCGACGCGCTGCTGGCCGACGACCCGCAGCCGAGCGACGACGACATCCGCGAGGCGCTGTCCGGCAACCTGTGCCGCTGCACCGGCTACGAGAAGATCATGGACGCGGTGCGGCTGGCCTCGGCCCGCAAGTGCGCGGGGACGGAGGCCGCGGGATGAGCGAGCGAGCGATCCAGGAAACCACCCGGGACGCCCGGACGGTCCGGGGGCAGAAGAACCTCCAGAAGATCCACCAGGCCTCCAAGGACGGCATCGGCGGCTCGCCGCTGCGCCCGGACGGCAACCTGAAGGTCCGGGGCGAGTTCGCCTACTCCTCCGACCTGTGGCACGAGGACATGCTCTGGGGCACGGCGCTGCGCTCGCCGCACGCCCGGGCGAACATCCTCTCGGTGGACGTCTCCGAGGCGCTCACGGTGCCCGGGGTGTACGCGGTGCTGACGCACGAGGACATCCCCGGCTCCAAGTACTACGGCCTGGAGATCCAGGACCAGCCGGCCCTGGCCATCGACAGGGTCCGGCACCAGGGCGAGGCGATCGCACTGGTCGCCGCCGACCATCCGGAGACGGCCCGCCGGGCGGTGCGGAAGATCGCGGTGGAGTACGAGGTGCTCACCCCGATCGTCACCGAGGAGCAGTGCCTCGACCCGGAGACGTACGGGTACGTGCACGAGCCGCACGAGTACAGGTCCCACGCGCACGGCAACATCTGCCACGAGCAGCGGCTGGTCTCCGGCCGCGGCGTCACCGACGAGGTGCGGGCGCTGGCGGACGTGGTGGTCAGCGGCGACTACGAGGTCGGCATGCAGGACCAGGCCTTCCTCGGCCCGGAGTCCGGCCTCGCGGTGCCCGCCGAGGACGGCGGCATCGACCTCTACATCGCCACCCAGTGGCTGCACGTCGACCGGCAGCAGATGGCGCCGGTGCTCGACCTGCCGGAGGAGAAGGTCCGGCTCACCCTGGCCGGCGTCGGCGGCGCGTTCGGCGGCCGCGAGGACCTCTCGATGCAGATCCACGCCTGCCTGCTGGCCCTGCGCACCGGCAAGCCGGTCAAGATCGTCTACTCCCGGGACGAGTCCTTCTTCGGCCATGTGCACCGCCACCCTGCGCGGATGCACTACGAGCACGGCGCCACCCGGGACGGGAAGCTGGTCTACGCCGATGCCCGGATCGTGCTGGACGGCGGCGCGTACGCCTCCTCCTCCCCCGCCGTGGTCGGCAACGCGGCCTCGCTCGGGCACGGCCCGTACGTGATCCCGAACGTCCGGATGCACGCCCTCGCGTTGTACAGCAACAACCCCTCCTGCGGGGCGATGCGCGGCTTCGGCGCCGTGCAGGCGGCGTTCGGCTACGAGTCCCAGATGGACAAGCTGGCCGCCGAACTGGGCATGGACCCGGTCGAGTTGCGGCAGCTCAACGCCGTCCGGCAGGGCGACCGGATGCCCACCGGGCAGGAGATCGACGCACCCGCGCCGGTGGCCGAACTGCTCCGGCGGGCCAAGGAGGCGCCGCTTCCGCCGCCGCTGGACACCGAGCGGCCGGACCTGCGCCGACTGCCCGGCGCGCTGTCCAACACCTCGCACGGCGAGGGGATCGTGCGCGGCGTCGGCTACTCGGTCGGCATCAAGAACGTCGGCTTCTCCGAGGGCTTCGACGACTACTCCACCGCCCGGGTGCGGCTGGAGGCGATCGGCGGCGAGCCGGTCGCCATGGTGCACACCGCGGCGGCCGAGGTCGGCCAGGGCGGCGTCACCGTGCACGCCCAGATCGCCCGCACCGAGCTGGGCGTCGAGCAGGTCACCATCCACCCGGCCAACACCGAGGTGGGGTCGGCCGGTTCGACCTCCGCCTCGCGCCAGACGTACATGACCGGCGGCGCGGTGAAGCTGGCCGCCGAGGCGGTGCGCCGGGAGCTGTTCGACAGGGGCCGGCGGCGCTACGGCTGGACCCACGACGACCTGGCGCTGGCCGGCGGCAAGGTGGTCTCGGCCGCGGCCGGCGTGCTGGTCCCCATCGTCGACCTGCTCGGCGACGAGGCGATCGAGCAGACCCGGGAGCACCACCACCGGCCCACCCAGCCCTTCGACAAGGAGACCGGCCAGGGCTTCGGCCACGTCCAGTACACCTTCTGCGCCAACCGCGCGGTGGTGGACGTGGACGTGGAGCTGGGACTGGTCAAGGTGGTCGAACTGACCGCCGTCCAGGACGTCGGCAAGGCGCTCAACCCGCTCTCCGTGGTCGGCCAGATCCAGGGCGCCTGCACCCAGGCGCTGGGCCTCGCGGTGATGGAGGAGATCATCGTGCGGGACGGCAAGGTGCGCAACGCCTCCTTCACCGACTACCTGATCCCCACCATCCTGGACACCCCGCCGATCCCGGTCGAGCTGCTCGAACTGCCCGACCCCAACGCGCCGTACGGGCTGCGCGGCGTCGGCGAGGCGCCGACCGTCTCGGCGACGCCGTCCATCGTGGCCGCCATCCGCGACGCCACCGGGCTGGCGCTCAACCGGATCCCGGTCCGGCCGGAGCACCTGACCACCGAACAGCCCGGCTGACAGCCGGAGTTCGGCTCCCCCGGGGCGGTGGCCGCCTTCCCGCCGCCGCACCGCCCCGGGGCACCCCCACCCACCCGCTGCCCTGCCCACGCCGGGGTCCGCAGCGGTGCGCACCGCCTCGCACGCCCGCCGGGCACTCCCGACTCCCCGTCGCGCGAGTGCCCCGCCCAGTGAGTCGATACGTCCCCTGCGCCGCGCCGTCGACCGGCGGCCAGGTCGGCTCGCCCACCCCAACCCCCTTTGACACTTGGGAGTGGACATGCCCAGGATCCCCACGGAGCCCGGCCCCACCGAAGACAGACCCGCTGACGACAGCCCCGCCACCGACCAGCCCGCCGGGGACAGGCCCGCCGGGGAGGACCCCGCCACCGACCGGCCCGCCGGGGAGGCCCCCGCCGGCGTCCTGGACGCCTACTTCCGGATCTCGGCCCGGGGATCGACCGTCGCCAACGAACTGCGCGGTGGGCTCACCACCTTCATGGCGATGGCGTACATCATCCTGCTCAACCCGCTCATCCTGAGCGGCGCGGACGCCACCGGCGCGAAGCTGGACCACGCCGCGCTGACCACCGCCACCGCGCTGGCAGCCGCCGTCACCACCGTCCTGATGGGCCTGGTCGGCAACGTGCCGCTCGCCCTCGCCGCCGGGCTCTCCGTCTCCGGCGCGGTCTCCGCGCTGGTCGTCCCGCACACCACCTGGGCGCAGGCCATGGGCCTGTGCGTGGTCTACGGCCTGCTGATCGTGCTGCTGGTGGTCTCCGGCCTGCGCGAGCGGATCATGAACGGCATCCCGCTGCCGCTCAAGCACGCGATCACCATCGGCATCGGGCTGTTCGTCACGGTGATCGGCCTGCAGAAATCCGGCTTCCTGCACACCGGCGGCCCCACCCCGCTCTCGCTCGGCCCGGCCGGGGAGCTGACCGGCTGGCCGGTGCTGGTCTTCTGCGTCACCCTGCTGGCGGTCTTCGTGCTGATGGCGCGCGGCGTCCGCGGCGCGATCCTGATCGGCGTCGCCGGCGGCACCGTGCTCGCGATGGTCGTCAACCGGGTCGCCCACGTGCCGGCCGGGGCATGGCGGAACTCGGTACCGGTCTGGCCCGGCAGCCCGGTCTCCGCCCCCGACTTCAGCCTGTTCGGCCGCGTCGACCTGTTCGGCGCCTTCGGCGGCCACGGCATGGGCGCGATCAGCGCCTCGGTGGCGGTGTTCACCCTGGTGCTGGCCGGCTTCTTCGACGCGATGGCCACCATCGTCGGCGTCGGCACCGAGGCCGGACTGGCCGACCGTCGGGGCCGGATGCCTGGCCTGTCCAGGGCGCTGTTCGTCGACGGCGCGGGCGGCGCGGTCGGCGGCCTGGCGGGTGCCTCCGGGCAGACCGTCTTCGTGGAGTCCGCCACCGGTGTCGGCGACGGCGCCCGCACCGGGCTCGCCTCCACCGTCACCGGCGCCCTGTTCGCGCTGATGCTGTTCTTCTCGCCGGTCGCCGGGATCGTCCCGGTCGAGGTGGCCTCGGCCGCCCTGGTCGTGATCGGCTCGATGATGATGGGCCAGGCGCGGCACGTCGACTGGTCCGACCGCGAGGTGGCCGTCCCCGCCTTCCTCACCTGCGTGCTGATGCCGTTCACCTACAGCATCACCGCGGGCGTGGCGGCCGGCGTCGTCTCGTACACGGTGATCAAGGCCGGGGTGGGGCGCCGGCGCGAGCCCGGGCCGCTGATGTGGATCCTCACCGCGGTGTTCCTGGTGTACTTCGCGATCAGCCCGGTCAGGTCCTGGCTGGGCGTGCACTAGCGCCCCGTAACCGGGCGCCACCGCCGCCGTACGGGATCGTTTCCCGTACGGCGGCGTCTCCCGCTACTGTCGAAACCGTGTAAGGAGCCTCCCCATGCAGGACATCGCCGAGCAGCTGCGGGCCTGGCACGCGTCCGGGCGCTCCTTCGCCGTGGCCACCGTGGTCGGCGTCTCCGGCAGCGCACCGCGCGACCCCGGGGCGGCGCTGGCCGTGGACGCGGACGGCGAGGCGGTCGGCAGCGTCTCCGGAGGGTGCGTCGAGGGCGCGGTGTACGAGCTGTGCCAGGCGGCGATCGCCGACGGCCGGCCGGTGCTGGAGCGCTTCGGGTACAGCGACGAGGACGCCTTCGCGGTCGGCCTGACCTGCGGCGGAGTCCTGGACGTGTTCGTCCAGCGGGTGGTGCCGGGGGCCGACGCCGGGCTGGACGCCGGGATCGCCCACCTCGCGGCCGGCACGCCGGTGGCGCTGGTACGGGTGATCGCCGGGCCGGGCGGGCTGCTCGGGGCCGCGCTGGCGGTCACCGCCGACGGCGTCGACGGCGCGCTCTCCCCGACGCCCTCCACGGTCGGCGGGCTGGAACGGGCGCTCGTCGCGCAGGCCCGGGCGATGCTGGAGGCCGGACGCTCCGGCCGGATCGTGCTCGGCCTGGACGGACGCCCCTGCGACCAGCACGGGCGGGGCACCGTCACCTGCTTCGTCGAGTCGTACGTGCCGGCGCCGCGGATGCTGGTGTTCGGGGCGATCGACTTCGCAGCCGCGGTGGTGCGGATCGGCAGGTTCCTCGGGTACCACGTGACCGTCTGCGACGCCCGGCCGGTCTTCGCCACCGCCCGTCGCTTCCCCGAGGCCGACGAGGTGGTCGTCGACTGGCCGCACCGCTACCTGGACTCCCAGCTCGGCCGGATCGACGGGCGCACCGTGCTGTGCGTGCTCACCCACGACGCCAAGTTCGACATCCCGCTGCTGGAGCGCGCCCTGCGGCTGCCGGTCGGCTACGTCGGCGCGATGGGCTCGCGCCGCACCCACCGGGACCGCGCGGCCCGGCTGCGCGAGGCGGGGCTCACCGAGGCCGAACTGGCCCGGCTGCGCTCCCCGATCGGCCTGGACCTCGGCTCCCGCACCCCGGAGGAGACGGCCGTCTCGGTCGCCGCCGAGATCGTCGCCCACCGCCGCGGCGGCAGCTGCCTGCCGCTGAGCGCCTCGGACGGGCCGATCCACCACGACACGTCGCGAACGGCGACGGAGGGTGACGCGGCCGACGGACCGACTCCCAGTACCCACGCGGCCTGAGCCGAAACGGCTCCGGCGCCGTTCACGTTGCGTGATCACCATCGCGGCGGGAGGCTGGAGTTGCGGACTCGCCCCGAGCCCGGGGAAGGAGCGGGGATCATGCGCGCCCTGCTGGAAATCGAACTCGACACCCCGACGGGTAACCAGGCCGTCAACGACGGATCGATGGCCGAAGGCATCAAGCAGTCACTGGCCCAACTCCAACCGGAGGCCGCCTACTTCCTGGCGCGCAACGGGCATCGCACCATGATCGTCGTCATCGACGTCCAGGACGAGGCCTCGCTGCCCTCCATCGTCGAGCCGTTCTGGTTGCAGGCGAACGCCAAGGTCGACCTGCACATCTGCATGAACGCCGACCAACTGCTGGAAG
The DNA here is from genome assembly GCF_044756065.1 of Kitasatospora sp. NPDC092039. NCBI lineage: Bacteria > Bacillati > Actinomycetota > Actinomycetes > Kitasatosporales > Streptomycetaceae > Kitasatospora > Kitasatospora sp. NPDC092039. The sequence goes on from NZ_JBIVSD010000013.1 coordinate 189,161, forward strand.
GCCTGGGGCGGTTGAGTTCCTGAGCCCCCGGTCGGCCACCCAGCGCCGGCCTCACGCCGAAACCCGCACGACCGCGCCGGTCACCCGGTCCATCAGCCGCCGGGCGGTTGTCGTCTCCACGGGCCTCGATGCTCTCACCGCCCGGGCGGCCCCCTGCGGCCGCCCGGGGCGGGCCCCGTCCGCGGCCCCGGTCAGGTGACGTTGAGGCGGGCGGCGAGGCGCAGCAGGCCGGGGCTGAGGCGGGAGAGGAGTCGGGCGGCCTTGGCCTCGGGGGTGACGGGGACGACGGCCTTGCCGGTGCGGACGGCGGTGAGGATGGCGCTCGCGACCTTCTCCGGCGGGAAGCCCCGGCGGGCGTAGAGCTTCGCGGCGCGGGCCTGCTTGGCGGCCTGCTCGGTGGAGGTGGTGGCGGAGAAGGTGGAGGTGCGGGTGATGTTGGTGTTGACGATGCCGGGGCAGATCGTGGAGACCCCGATGCCGTGGCCGACGAACTCGGCGCGCAGACAGTCGGAGAGCATGAACACCGCGGCCTTGCTGGTGGCGTAGGCGGTGAGCGCCTTGGACGGCAGGTACGCGGCGGCGGAGGAGACGTTGACGATGTGGCCGCCCTGGCCGCGGTCGGCCATCAGGGCGCCGAAGGCGCGGCAGCCGTGGATCACGCCCCACAGGTTGACGTCCAGGACCCGCTGCCACTCCTTCTCCGTGGTCTGCAGGAACGTCCCGGAGTGGCCGATGCCCGCGTTGTTGACCATCACGTCGGGCACCCCGTGCTCGGCGGCGACGGTCCTCGCGAAGTCGTCCATCGCGGCGCCGTCCGAGACGTCCACCCGGTAGGCGTGCGCCTTCGGGCCGATCAGCGAGGCGAGTTCGGCGGTGCGCTCGGCGGCCGCGAGGTCGAGGTCGCAGACCACCACCCGGGCGCCGTCCTCGGCGAAGGCCAGCGCGGTGGCCCGGCCGATGCCGCTGCCGCCGCCGGTGACCACGACCAGCCGGCCGTCGCCCTCCGTCGGCCGGGCCTGTCCCGCGTCGACGCGGGCGGTGAACTCGCGGACCATTCCTGCCACGGTGGCTCCCTTCTCCAGCAGCGCCGACCAGTGGCCGGCGTGCAGCGTCCTGCGGGTCAGGTCGGGCACCCAGCGCTCCAGCCCCTCGGAGAGGTAGGTGCCGACGTACCGGTCCCGGGTGAGGGTGATCAGCTGGACCGGCACAGCCGTCGGCCGCTCGCGCGGACTGCCCATGGTGGGACGGAAGTTGGCCCGGTACAGCTCGATGCCGCGGACCGCGTCGCGGCGCAGCGTGGGCTGCGGGTGGTCGGCGCGCGGGCTGACGTGCTCCAGGTCGCGCAGCACCCGCGGCCAGGCCCGGGCGAGGCCGAGGCGCCAGATGCCGGGGGCGAGGTAGGGCAGGTGGAAGGCGGTGATGTACCAGGAGTGCAGGCCCTGGTGCAGCAGCTGCCCGAGGTGGCGCGGGGTGGGGCGGCGCAGCCGGTGGCGCAGCCAGTAGCCCATGTGGTCCAGGCTGGGGCCGGACAGGGTGGTGTACGAGGCGATCCGGCGTTCGGCGCCGGGGGCGGTGACGGCCTCCCAGGACTGGATCGAGCCCCAGTCGTGGGCGACCAGGTGCACCGGGCGGTCCGGGCTGACCGCGTCGGCGACGGCGGACAGGTCCCCGGCGAGGTGCTCCAGGCGGTAGCCGGACCGGTCGGCGGGGGCGGCGGACTCGCCGGCGCCGCGCACGTCGTAGCGGACCACGTGGTGGTCGCGGGCGAGGTCGGCGGCGATGTCGTCCCAGACGACGTGGGAGTCGGGGTAACCGTGCACGAGGAGGACGGTGGGGGCGGCCGGGTCGCCCTGCTCGAAGACGGCGAGCGGCAGGCCACCGGAGCGGACGGTCCGGCGGCGGACCGGGGGCTCCGCCGGGGGCTCGGGCCGGCTCGTCATCGGGCGTGTCATCGGGTGGCCTCCAGGGTGGTCGGCTCGGCGGCGGTCGGGGCGGCGGACGTCGGCTCGGCGGCGGTCGGGTCGATGACAGTCGGCTCGGTGGCGGCGGTCCAGCGGCGGACGTGCGGCAGGTCGTCGTCGAGCCAGTAGGCGTCGTCCTCGGTGACCACCAGCAGCTCCTCGAACTTGATGCCCACGCCCCGGAAGCCGATGTGCGGCTCGACCGCCCACAGGCCCGGGGTGGGCGCGTGCCGGGACGCCCGGCCGTCCGCCCAGAGCGGCGAACGGCCGTGCAGCCGCTCGGAGACGAGCTCGCGGCCGAGCGTCTGGAGGGTGCGCACGCCGAAGCCGAAGACGTTCACCCCGGCCGGGCCGCGCGCGGTGTTCCGGGTGACCTGGTGGCCGATCACCCGGCCCGGGTAGACCTGGTGCCGGTTGTCGTAGCCGTGCGCGGCGATCTGGGCGTCCACCGCGGCGTACACCTCGGCGAGCGGCTTGCGGGCCCGCACCTCCGCGAGGATCAGCTCGCGGTAGACCTGCAGGTCGGCGGCCAGGCGGTCCCACACCCGGTTCTCGCCGACCTTGCCGCCGTAGCCGATGTCGGCGGTGTAGCCGTCCACCACGGGCGCGCAGTCCAGCACGTACGGCATGCCCTCCTCCAGGCGCCGGTTGCCGGCGAAGAACTGGAGCGGGGTGTGGAAGTGCCGGAACGCCGTCCGGTCGCCGAACCAGGCGAAGGGGACGTGGAAGAAGTCCTGCACCCCGGCGGCGACCAGGCGGCGGCGCAGCTCGGCGGTGGCCTGCCGTTCGGTGACCCCGGGTTCGATCCAGGCGGCGACCTGTTCGGCGCAGTGGTAGGCGAGCTGCTGGGTCTCGCGGAAGCGGGTGAGGTCGCGCTCGGTGTAGCGGAAGGCGGGGGTCGCTTTCGCCATGGCAGGGCTCCTTCTAGACGTCGAGCACGAGGGTCTCGCCCTCGGCGGCCCGGGAGACGCAGGGCAGCAGGGCGCCGGCGGCACGCTGTTCGGGGGTGAGGCGACGGTCCCGGTGGTCGGGCGGGCCGGCCAGCACCCGGACCTCGCAGGTGCCGCAGAAGCCCTGGCGGCAGGAGTACGGGAGGTCCGGGCGGGCCTCGCGCAGCACGTCCAGGGCGGAGCGGTCGGCGGGGACGTCCAGGGTCGGGCCGTCGGTGCCGAGGCGGACGGCGAACGGCTCGCCGTCGGTCACCGGGGCGGCGCCGAAGCGCTCGAAGTGCAGGGACGCGGCCGGGGAGTCGTCCAGGGCCCGCTGCACGGTGGTGAGCATCGGGGCCGGGCCGCAGCAGTAGACGGCGGCGCCGCGCGGGGCGTGGGCGAGCAGTTCGGCGCCGGTGGGGACGCCGCCGTGCTCGTCGTCGGTGCGCAGCACCACCCGGTGCGGGTCGAGGGCGCGCAGCTCGTCGGTGTACGGGAGGGTGTCGGCGCTGCGGCCGACGTGCACCAGGCGCCAGTCCAGGCCGTGCCGCCGGGCCTCGCGGGCCATCGGGAGCAGCGGGGTGATGCCGATGCCGCCGGCCAGCAGGAGGACGGCGGGCTCGGCGCAGAAGGCGAAGCCGTTGCGCGGGCGGCGGGCGGTGAGCCGGGTGCCGGGGTGCAGGGCGTCGTGGACCTCGACGGATCCGCCGCCGCCCTCGGGCAGCCGCCGGACGGCGATGCGGTAGGCGGCGCGGTCGGCCGGGTCGCCGCTGAGAGAGTAGTGGCGCTCCCGGCCGGAGGGCAGGACGAGGCGCAGGTGGGCGCCGGGCTGCCAGCCGGGCAGCGGGCCGCCGGAGGGGTCGGCCAGGCGCAGTTCGACGACGTCGGCGGCCAGTTCGCGGCGCCCGGCGACGACCAGCTGGAGCGGCGGGGTGGGACGGCTGAGCGGGCGGCGGGGGTTGCGGCGCAGCAGCGGCCCGCCGAGGGCCGGGGAGTAGCGGTCGCCGAAGGCGGTGAGCCGGCGCATGAAGCCGTCGGCGCGGGGGCGGCCGTAGAGGTCGGGGGGCGGGGTGAGCAGGTCCATCCGGCGGCGTCCTTGGGGGTGGGGAGGGAGGAGGACCGGGCTCAGCGCCCGGCGGCCGCGCGGGCGGCCGGGGAGGTGGCGAGGTAGCCCAGCGCCTGGCTGGACGAGCCCTCCTGGGTCGGGTGGTAGCCCGGCCGCAGGTAGCGCAGCCCGGAGCGGACCGACTTGACCGGGTCCGGCAGCAGTCCGCGCCTGGCGATCCGCCCCGCCTCCCGCCAGGTGGGCTTGAGCCGCCCCTCCAGGGTGGGGTCGGCGGCGAGCAGGAAGCGGGCGCCGCGCACCCAGAGGTGCACCAGCAGCGGCCCGGAGACCACCATGCCGCGCACCCGGCGCAGGTAGCCCGGGTCCAGGTGGACCATCAGGTCGTAGGCGACGCTGCGGTGCTCGACCTCCTCCGCGCCGTGCCAGCGCAGCAGGTCCAGCATCGTCGGGTCGGCCTTGGCCCGGTCCAGGCCCGGGGAGTTGAGCGCCCAGTTGCCGAGGAAGGCGGTGAAGTGCTCGATCGCCGCGATGAAGGCGACCCGCTCGATGACGTTCTCCCGCTGCCGGGCCGGCGTCAGCCCCGGCTTGTCGCCGAGCACGCGCTGGAACAGCCAGGCGATCTGCCGGACGTACGGCCGCGGGTCGAGCCCCTGGCCGAGCAGGTGGTCCAGGACCTCCTGGTGCGCCTCGGCGTGGATGGCCTCCTGCCCGATGAACCCGAGCACCTCCTCGCGCAGTTGGTCGTCCCGGATCAGCGGCAGCGCCTCCTTGAACACCTTGACGAACCACCGCTCCCCCTCCGGCAGCAGCAGGTGCAGCACGTTGATGACGTGGGTGGCCATCGGCTCGTCCGGGATCCAGTGCAGCGGCAGCCGGGACCAGTCGAAGCGGACGTCCCGGGGTTCCAGGACGAGGCTGTCGTGCACGCGCGCGGCGGGGGCGGCGAGGGCGGGGACGGGGGTGGAACGGGTCATGGCAGGCCCTCCTGACCTGGGGGCGGCGGCTCGGCTCCAGGGAAACGTACTCGCGGGTAGCCGTGGGGACAAGGGTTTCGGCCGGTCTTATCGACATCGAGTCTAATAACTGCCGCACACCGGGCCCCGCCAGGGCGGACCACCGCACCGACCGGGCGGGCACCGCCCCTGAACACGCGTTCGGGCCGCGGGGAAAGCCCGAGGGCCCCGGCGGACGGCACGCGTCCGACGGGGCCCCCGGCCGGGCGGCGCTCAGACCGCCATCGCCAGCATCAGCGGCGCCGCGCGGGCCGCCAGCAGCTCGGCGGCGGCCTTCAGCCTGTGGATGTTGTCCGCCGGCATCGAAGTGGCCAGGCAGCCGACGGTGTTGCCCGCCGTGATCGGCACCGCCGCGCACACCGTCCCGAGCGCGTACTCCTGGATGTCCAGCACCGGCACCGTGGCGGGCTGCCGCTCCAGCCGGTGCATCAGCTGGTCGGCGTCGGTGACGGTGCGGGAGGTGAGCCGGGCGACCGGGTGCCGGGAGAGGTGGTCGCGCCGGGCGTCCGCGTCCAGCTGGCCGAGCAGGCACTTGCCGATCGCGCTGGCGTGCGCGGTGGCCCGGAAGTCGACCCACTCCTGCACGGCCGGCGCGTGGTCGGCGGCCGAGACCGCCTCCACCGACAACTCGCCGTCGTGGTACCGGCCGAAGTACACCGCCGCCCCCAACTCGTCTCGGAGTTCGGCGAGTTTGCGGTTGAGCCGGGCCTTCACCAGCTGCTCCCGGTTGTGCTGGCCGAGCAGGGCGAAGGTGCCGCCCAGCAGCCAACCGCCGTCCTGGCACTGGAGGTAGCCCTCGACCTCCAGGATCTCGGCGAGCCGGCGCACGGTGGGCAGCCCGAGCGAGGTCTCCCGGGCGAGGGCCACCAGGGTGGTGCCGTCGGGGTGGCGGTCGACCGCCTCCAGCAGTCTGAGGGCGTGTTGGAGGGAGGTGAACGGGCCCGTCGGACCCTGGTCAAGCGCGGCGTGACGACCCGGGGCTGGTGTCGACATGTCGTCCCCTTCCGATGTCCCCCCACGGAGCGACCGCGGGCACGCCACCAGCCTATCCACCCGGCGGCTCCGGCGGCTGCCGTCCGTACATATCCGTGGACAATCCGTGCTGGCCCACCGGCCGACCTGGGCGGACACCACGGGCCCGGGTGCGGGCGGGGACGGTCGGTGCGGGCGGGGTCAGCCCTCGTCGCCCTCCCGCAGCTTGGTCACGGCGGCGGCCAGCCGGGCGCCGTACTCCTCGTCCGCCGCGTGGAAGTGGACGAGGTTCCGCTCCACCACGTCGTCGCGCGAGACCTGAGCCAGGGAGCCCGCGATGTTGCCGATCAGCCGGGTCCGCTCGTCGGCCGACATCAGCCGGTACAGCTCGCCGGCCTGGAAGAAGTCGTCGTCCTTGGAGTGTGCCGGGGTGGGGTGGGGGCCGGTGTGGCCCACCACCCGGACCGGCGCGGCCAGCGCGTCGCCGGTCTGGGCCGGGCCGTCGTAAGAGTTGGGCTCGTAGTTCCTGCCGCGACCGGCGCTGTTGACGGCCATCAGGCCGTCCCGGCCGTAGTTGTCGGCCTCGGTGGCGCGGGGGGCGTTCACCGGCAGCCGGGTGTGGTTGACGCCGAGGCGGTAGCGCTGGGCGTCCGCGTAGGCGAACAGGCGGCCCTGGAGCATCCTGTCCGGGGACGGGCCGATGCCCGGCACGAAGTTGTTCGGCGAGAAGGCGGCCTGCTCGACCTCGGCGAAGACGTTCTCCGGGTTCCGGTTGAGCACCAGGCGGCCGACCCTGACCAGCGGGTAGTCGGCATGCGGCCACACCTTGGTGACGTCGAAGGGGTTGAAGCGGTAGTCCGCGGCCTCGGCGACCGGCATCAGCTGCACGTGGAGGGTCCAGGACGGGAACACCCCGCGCTCGATGGCCTGGTGGAGGTCGCGCTGGTGCGAGTCGGCGTCGCCGCCGACCACCTCGGCGGCCTGGTCGGCATCCAGGCAGCGGATGCCCTGGTTGGTCTTGAAGTGGTACTTCACCCAGTAGGCGTCGCCGTCGGCGTTGACCCACTGGTAGGTGTGCGAGCCGTAGCCGTTCATGTGGCGGTACGAGGCCGGGATGCCGCGGTCGCCGAACAGCCAGGTGATCTGGTGGGTCGACGCCGGCGAGTGGGCCCAGAAGTCCCAGACGTTGTCCGCCTCCTGCACACCGGTGTACGGGTCCCGCTTCTGCGAGTGGATGAAGTCGGGGAATTTGATCGGGTCCTTGATGAAGAACACCGGCGTGTTGTTGCCGACGAGGTCGTAGTTGCCCTCCTCGGTGTAGAACTTCACCGCGAAGCCGCGCGGGTCGCGCACCGCGTCGTTGGCACCCAGGTTGCCGGCCACGGTGGAGAAGCGCAGGAAGACCTCGGTGCGCTTGCCGACCTCGGAGAGGAAGCCCGCCCGGGTGTACCGCGCGACCTCGTCGGTGACCTCGAAGTAGCCGTACGCGCCGGAGCCGCGGGCGTGCACGACGCGCTCCGGGACGCGCTCGCGGTTGAACCGGGCCAGCTTCTCCAGCAGGTGCTGGTCCTGGATCAGCAGCGGGCCGTGCTCGCCGGCCGAGGCCGAGTTCTGGTTGTCGGCGACCGGGGCACCGGACTCCGTGGTAAGGATCTTGGGCATGGAAGGTCCTTCGGGTGTCGATAGGGTCGTTGCCTGGCTTGCTCAGCCGACGATCGTCAGGCATCCGGACAAGGCCGCATGTCGCCATGCGGTTGACGGTCCGTCAGATCGAGAGCAGGCTCCGGACGAGGGTCTCGGCCGCCACCGGATCGGCCACGGGTCGGGCCGCGGTCAGCGCGGCGGCCTCGTCGGCGGTGCGACCGGATCCGGTGAGGGCCGCGACGGCCTCGGCGGCCGGAAGGGCGTTGAACCAGCGCAGCGCGAGCGCGGTGCGGCCGGCCTCGGTGAGACGGCCGGTGAGCCGGAGCCGTGCCAGCCCGCCGTCCGGGTGGACGTTGATCCGCACGTGGGTCACCGGACGGCCCCCGGCGAGCCGGAAGCGGTGCCGGGTGTCGGGCTGGAGCCGGGTGCGGGGCAGGAGTTCGAACCACTCGCCGTGGGCCGGGTCGGCTCCGGTCGAGGCGTCGAAGCCGGTCAGGTCGGCCCAGCCGGGAGCATTGGCGACGAAGCAGGAGGTGTCCACCTCGACGGCCAGGACCTCACCGCCCCCGGCCAGGGCGATCCGCACCCAGTCGTTGGCCTTGTCGCGCCGACGCCGGGTCTCCCAACCGTCGCCCATGACGGAGGCACGGCCGGGAGCGTTCAGGTTGTGCGGGGAGGAGAAGTAGCGGTCGGACGCCGCCTCGGCCACGCCGCCGTACTCCTGGGCGGCCAGGTCGAAGGTGAGGCCGTCCAGGTCCCGCGGGTCGGGCAGCACCTCGCCGTGCACCCGCAGCCGGGCGACGCCGCCGTCCGGGAAGATGCTCAGCCGTACGTGGGTGTAGCGGGTGCCGTCCTCGACGGGAAACTCGTGGGCGGTGTCGCCCTTCAGCCCGGTGCGCGGCACGATCGTGGTCCACTCGGCCGCCTGGAGCTCCTCGGGCGACGGGTGGCCGGGGACGGACGCGGCCTCGACCGAGGCGGACTCCGGGTAGTTGCCGGTGAAGTGGGCGGTGTCCACGACCACGCCGCGGACCACCCCGGCGGCGCCGAGCCGGACGATCGCCCAGTCGTGGTCCTCGTCGGTGGGGTGCGGCCGGTCGGCGGAGACGCCGCGGCGGCGCCTGGACTCCCAGCCGTCCATGATCTGGCCCTTGTGGCCGAAGGTGTGCGGGCGGAACTCGGCCGGCGCGGCGACCAGCAGGTTCTCGGCGTCCGCGAAGGTGTCCTCGTTGGTGGCGACGACGCCCGCGCCGAGCAGTCGGGAGGCCAGGTCGACCAGCTCGGTGAAGCGGGCACTCGGGGTGTCGGCAGTGGTCACTGACTCTCCTCTAGGCGCGTTCGGACGGGTTGGTGGCGGGGTGGGAGCGGGGCCGGGTGAGCTGTCGGCCGAAGGGCCGGGCCGCCGGATCCACCTCGCGGCCGCGCAGCCAGGTGGCGCGCACCGCGCCGGTGAGGGTCCGGCCCGCGTAGGGGGTCACCGGGTTGCGGTGGTGCAGCCCGCTCGTCCGGACGGCGAACTCGCCGTCCGGGTCGAAGGCGACCAGGTCGGCGTCGTGGCCGACGGCGATGGCGCCCTTGGTGCCGGTGAGGCCGGCCAGTTCGGCAGGTCCGGCGGACATCCAGCGCACCACGTCCGCCAGGGTGTGGCCGCGTCGGCGCGCCTCGGTCCAAACCGCCGGCAGGCCCAGCTGGAGCGAGGCGATGCCGCCCCAGGCGGCCGCGAAGTCGCCGCTGCCGCCGTACTCGGGCAACAGCTTGAGATCGGGGGTGGACGGCGAGTGGTCGGAGACGACGGCGACGAACTCGCCGTCCGCCAGGGCCTGCCAGAGCGCGTCCCGGTTGGCCTCGTCGCGGATCGGCGGGCAGCACTTGAAGGCGGTGTCGCCGTCCGGCACCTGCTCGGCCGCCAGGGTCAGGTAGTGCGGACAGGTCTCGGCGGTCACCCGTACGCCGTCCTCGCGGGCCTGCCGCAGCAGCGGCAGCACGGCGGCGGAGGAGACGTGCAGGATGTGCACCCGGGCGCCGGTCGTCCGGGCCGTGTCGAGCAGCTGGGCGACGGCCGCGGTCTCCGCGTCGGCGGGCCGGGAGGCCAGGAAGTCCCGGTAGTGGACGCCGGGTTGCTGCGGGGCGGCGGCGAGCACGGCCGGGTCCTCGGCGTGGATGATCGCCAGCGCCCCGATCCGGGCCTGCTCGGCCAGCGCCGCCGCCAGGTCGGCGGCCTCGACGTGCGGGAACTCGTCCACCCCGGAGGGGGCGAGGAAGCTCTTGAAGCCGAACACGCCCTCCCGGTGGAGCGGTTCGAGGTCCGCGACGTTGCCGGGGACGGCGCCGCCCCAGAAGCCGACGTCGGCCCAGGCCTGCCCCTCGGCGGCCTTCCGCTTGAGCGCCAGCCCCTCCACGGTGGTGGTGGGCGGGATCGAGTTGAGCGGCATGTCGACGATCGTGGTGACGCCGCCGGCCGCGGCGGACCGGGTGGCGGTGGCGAAGCCCTCCCACTCGGTGCGGCCGGGCTCGTTGACGTGCACGTGGGTGTCGACCAGGCCGGGCAGCAGGGCGGTGGCGCCGAGGTCGACGAGGCCGCCCTCGCCGGCCGTGAGCGAACCGTGCGGGGCCGTCCTGGCGATCTTCCCGTCCCGGATCAGCACGTCCGCGGGGCGCTCGCCGTCGGGCAGGACAGCCCGCCGGGAGCGGATCACCGTCGGCTGGCTGAAAGGCATGGGAGACCTCCGGAACCTGGGAGTCGGGATGGTTCGAGGGCGCTTGACGGGTGGTGCGGGTGGTGCCCGGGGGGGGTGCGGGTTGTGCGGGAGTGCTTCGCGGGTGACGCCGGAGTGCTTCGCGGGTGGCGCCGGAGTGCTTCGCGGGTGGCGCCGGAGTGCTTCGCGGGTGGCGCCGGAGTGCTTCGCGGGTGACGCGGGGGCTTCCAGGGCGCTTCGCGGTGCTTCGAGAGCGGGGGGACGCGGGAGGTGGAACCCGGGCGGTGGCGAGGGATTGCCGGGAGCCTAGGCCCGCCTTCAACAAAACGTCAATGGACGGGTGTACGAGGGTTCAGCGCGGCAGCAGCCGGCCGGCCAGCCGCTCCCCGGCGAGTTCGGCCAGCTCGGCGGCCCTGGCCATGCTCTCCCCCGGCCGCTCGGCCAGGTCGGTCAGGGCGATCGCGGCGGTGAAGCCGGCGGCCCGCCACTCGGGTTCGGAGAGCTCCAGCCGACCCGCCACCGCGGCCACCCGGACCCCCGCCCGGGCGGCCGCCGCGGCGACTCCGGCGGGGGCCTTGCCGTGCAGCGTCTGCGCGTCCAGGCACCCCTCGCCGGTCACGACGAGGCGGGCCCCGCGCACGGCCCCGTCGAAGCCCAGCAGGTCGAGCAGCAGCTCGATGCCGGGTCGCACGGTGGCGCCGAGCAGGGCCAGGGCGGCGAAGCCCACCCCGCCCGCCGCGCCGGCGCCGGGCGTCTCCCGGACGTCCCGCCCGGTGGCCTCGGCCACCAGGTCGGCGAACCGGGTCAGCCCCTCCTCCAGGACCACCAGGTCCGCGCCGTCGGCCCCCTTCTGCGGGCCGTAGACGGCGGCGGCGCCGCGCGGCCCGAGCAGCGGGTTGTCCACGTCGCAGGCGACCACGAGCTCGACCCCGCGCAGGGCGTCGGCCAGCGGGCCGAGGTCGATCTCCGCGAGTCGGCGCAACGCGGCGCCACCGGACGGGAGTTCGGCGCCGTCGGCGTCGCGCAGCCGCACCCCGAGCGCCTGCAGCAGGCCGGCCCCGCCGTCCGTACTGGCGCTACCGCCGAGGCCCAGGACGATCCGCCCGGCGCCGAGCGAGACCGCCTTGGCGATCAGCTCGCCGACCCCGTAGGACCCGGCCGCGAGTGGGGCGGTACGGCCGCCGGGCAGCCGGGCGAGGCCGACGGCCTGCGCCAGCTCGACCACCGCGGTGTCGTCACGGACGGCCAGCGCGGCGTCCACCGGCAGCCCGGTCGGGCCGGTCACCTTGGCCGGGACCCTCGTGAACCCGGCCGCGAGCGCGGCGGCCAGGGTGCCCTCGCCGCCGTCGGCGACGGGCAGTTCGCGCACCTCTGTGCCGGGCGCGGCGCGCCGGATGCCGGCGGCGATCCTGGCCGCCGCCTCGGCGCCCTCCAGGCTGCCCTTGAACTTGTCGGGGGCGACGACCACATGGCCCTGGTGGGGGGTGGGGGGCATGACGCGGTCCTCGCTTCCGTACGGGTGTGGCGGGTGGCACTACGACGTGCGTCCAGCATGGGCCCGGACGGCCGGTGGCAGCGAACCGCTGGACCGAGGCGGCCTGCGCGGCCGGGGCGGCCGGGGCCCGCTGAGGGAACGGTGGCGGGGAGGGCCGGGAGACGGTACGGGCACGGGCACGACCGAAGTGCCCCGGAGAACGTACGCGTCACCGGTCCGGGTCGACCGGCGGGCGGGCGGATGAGCCCCGGCCCGCCCGCCGGTCGGGTCCGACCTCCTGGCGGCGCGGGCACGACCGGATGGGTACACGCCGCCAGGAGGAGTTCGGGGCGGGGGCTCCGGACGGGAGGCCCCCGGAGGCGCTATCCGGCCTCGCGCCCGGAGAGCCGCTCGACGCCGCGCAGGAGCGCCGAGTGGTCGAGCGAGCCGTCGCCGTTGGCCCGGGCGGAGGCGACCAGTTGGGCCACCACGGCGCCGACCGGCAGCGCGGCTCCCACGGCGCGGGCGGCGTCGGTGACGATGCCCATGTCCTTGTGGTGCAGGTCGATCCGGAAGCCGGGGGCGAACTCGCGGTTCAGCATGTTCGCCTTCTTGCGGTTGAGCACGGTGGAGCCGGCCAGGCCGCCGCCGAGCACGTCCAGCGCGGCCGCGAGGTCGACACCGGCGTTCTCCAGGAACACCACGGCCTCGGCGAGCACCTGGATGTTGGCCGCGACGATCAGCTGGTTGGCGGCCTTGACGGTCTGACCGGCACCGGTCGGGCCGACGTGGACGACCGTGGTGCCCAGCGCGTCGAACAGCGGCCTGGCCTCGGCGAAGTCCCCGGCGGCACCGCCGACCATGATCGACAGTACGGCCTCGACGGCACCCGCCTCGCCGCCCGAGACCGGGGCGTCCAGGGTGCGGACGCCCTTCTCCCGGGCGGCGGCCTCGACCTTGACCGAGGTCTGCGGGGTGATCGAGGACATGTCGATCAGCAGGGTGCCGGGCCCGGCGTGCTCCAGCACCCCGCCCTCGCCCAGGACGACCTGCTCGACCTGCGGGTCGGCCGGGACCATGGTGATCACCACCTCGGCGTCCCTCACCGCGTCCGCGATGCTGGTGGCGCCGTGGCCGCCGGCCGCGACCAGGGCGTCGATCGGCGGCTGGGTGAGGTTGAAACCGGTGACGTGGTGGCCGGCCTTGACCAGGTTGGCGGCCATCGGGCTGCCCATGATGCCGAGGCCGATGAAGGCGATCTTGCGGCTCATCGCGTCGAGTTCCTTACCTTTGCGGGGGGGAGGTCGAATGGGGCAGCGGGTCCGCACGGCGCCGGCGGCGCGCTGCTCGGACGGCGTGAGACCGAAGCGGCCTAGGACTGAAGCGGTTTGGGGCTCGGGCGACTCGGCGCTCAGGCGACTTGCACTCAGGCGGTGCGCGGCCCGGCGGCGCCGTTACCGGGCGGCGCGCAGTTCGCGCGGCAACCACCCGAAGCTGTCCGCGCTGACACCGGTGGAGGGCCGGTACTCCAGGCCGATCGGGCCGCTGTAGCCCGCGGCCGTGAGCCGGGCGAACAGGTCCTCGAAGTCCAGGTCGCCGGTGCCGGGCTCGTTGCGGCCAGGGGTGTCGGCGATCTGCACGTGACCGATGCGGTCGGCGCGGGTTGCGATGACCGCCGCCAAGTCCTCGCCGTTCCTGGCCAGGTGGTACAGGTCGCAGAGGAACCTGGCGTTCCCCAGGCCGGTGGCGGCGTTGACCCGGTCGACCACCTCGACCGCGGCGGCGGCCGAGACCAGCGGGTAGTCCGGCGACTCGGCCCTGTTCAGGGCCTCGATCAGCAGGACGGCGCCGATCCCGTGCGCGGCCCGAGCGGCGAGCACCAGGTGCTCGAGCGCGAGCGCGTCCTGCTCGGCCGGGTCGACGCCCTCGACCCGGTTGCCGTACAGCGCGTTTAGCGCGGTGGCGCCGAGCGAGGCGGCGAGTTCGGTGGCGACCGGGACGTTGGCGCGGAAGCGGTCCCGCTCGGACGGGACCGAGACGGTGCCGCGGGCGCCCCTGCCGAGGTCGTCCAGGAGGTTGAGGCCGGTGAGCCGCACCCCGGCGTCGGTGAACGCCTTGCGCAGCGCGTCCAGTTCGGCCCGCGACGGGTCGTGCTCCGCGCCGAAGGGCCACCACAGTTCGGCCGCGGTGAAGCCGGCCGCCGCGGCCGCGGCGGGGCGCTCCAGGAGCGGCAGCTCGCCGAACAGGATCGACAGGTTGACCGTAAAGCCGTGCGGGGCGACCGCCGTCACGTCGCTCACCTCTCATCTCTCTTCCGCCATCCGCTACTTCCACGATACGGAAGAGGGATTCTGCTTGACGGAAGCATCGCCGGGCCGCCGAGCGGGTGTCAAGGGAGTCGCAACATTTTGTTGAAAACGGCGGGCCGTACGCCCCACCCGGGGTCGGACCGCTCGACCAGCCGCCCCTGCCCCACCCGCACCCCCGCTCGCTACAGTGACCTCGTGCGATTGATGGTGGAGTTCACGACAGAACCGTTCGAACTGGACACGTTCCCGGAGCACGCCGCGGCGGCCCGCAAGGCCGTCGACGAGGCCGGCCTGGCCGTGTCGGTCGGCCCCTTCGGCACCGGCGCCGAGGGCGAGGCCGAGAAGGTCCTCGCCGCGGTGACCAAGCTGCTCAAGGAGACCCTGGACGCCGGGGCGACCCGGATCTCGGTCCAGCTCAGCGTGCTGGGCGAGGAGGACGGTACGCCGTGACCGGGAACGTGGAACACCCGCTCGCCGCGGCGGTGAAGCCGCTGCTGGCCGCGGTCGGCGCGACGTCCGTCCCGCTGGACGAGGCGAAGCCCGACGACGTGGTCCTGGAATGGGAGGGCGCCCCCGCCCTGGCCGTCCGGCTGCCGCACCTGAGCAGCGCGCTGGACCGGCTGCTCGCCGAGATGACCCGCCAGTTCGACGGCCGCCCGCTGGCCGAGCTCGACCGGCTGGAGAAGCAGCGGGTCGTCGCCCTGCTGGAGGAGCGCGGCGCCTTCACCGTCCGCCACGGCGTGGAGACCGTGGCCTCGGCCCTGGGCGTCAGCCGCTTCACGGTGTACAACTACCTGAATCGCCAGGACGGCGCGAAGCCGTCCTGACGCCCGGCCCGACGCCCTCCGGGGCGCACGCGGACCCCGCCCAGGAGGCTTCCGAACGGGTGACCCCGCCGGCGCGGCAGGTCCGGATCGGCCTGCGGCGGGGCACACTTGGCGGATCGCACACCGAAGGGCCCGGTAGCGCGGCCCGGTTCGGAACGTAACCACCAACCGTTCAACAAAGTGTTGACGGCCGGGTGGGGTCGATCTAGCTTTTCCGGGTGGCACCACTCCTCAGGAGGTCCACTCGTGACCAACCACCCCCACGCCCTTGCCACCCTCGACGCCCTGGCCGCCGCCGACGCCGCGGAGCTGGAAGGGATCCTGCTGGAGGTCTGCTCCAGCCCCCGCTGGGCCGCCGCCGTCGCGGCGGCGAAGCCCTGGTCCGACCGTGAGGCCCTGCTCGCCGCCAACGCGGCGGCCATGGCGTCACTGACGGCCGAGGACCTGCGCGACGCGATGGCCGGCCACGCCCGGATCGGCAGGCCGATAGCCGGCGACGTCGCCTCCGAGCGCGAACAGGCCGGAATCCGGGGCGTGGACCGGGCGGTCCTCGACCAGCTGCACGACGCCAACGCCGCCTACGAGGCCAAGTTCGGCCACGTGTTCCTGATCTGCGCGACCGGCCGCACCGCCCTCGACATGCTCGCCGCCCTGCGCGAGCGCCACCCCAACGACGCCGCCACCGAGGCGGAGATCGTCCGCGGGGAGCTGCGCAAGATCAACGACATCCGGCTCGACCGGCTGCTCGACAGGTCCTGACGACTCGTCATCTCGCTTCGCTTCATTGCGTTTCCACTCCCCTGCCCGCATCGCGTCGCACCGACCGCAGCCGACCGCCACCTCCCGGCGGCCGACCGACGAAATGACAACCGACGCCTCACCACCTCTGCCACGAGTAAGGTCACTTCACCCATGACTGGCATCTCCACCCATGTGCTCGACACCAGCCTCGGCCATCCGGCCGCGGGCGTCCCGGTCGAGCTCGCACTGCGCACCGAGGGTGGCTGGCAGGTGCTCGGCGCCTCCGCCACGGACTCCGACGGCCGGGTCAGGGACCTGCCGTCCGTGGAGGCGGGCTCGGTCGTCCGGCTGCTCTTCGACACCGGCGCGTACCACGCGCTCCGGTCCACCGAGCCGCCGTTCTTCCCCGAGGTCTCGATCGTCTTCACGGTCGCGCCCGAACAGCACCACTACCACGTGCCGTTGCTGCTCAACCCGTTCGGATACTCGGTCTACCGCGGAAGCTAGGACCGACCGACCTTGACAAGCTTAGGAGCCACGCCATGGCCCACCTGCTCGGTCAGAACCAGTACGGCAAGGCGGAGAACCGCATAGTCCGGATCCACCGCGACTCCACCCGGCACGAGATCAAGGACCTGAACGTCTCGGTCGCGCTCCGCGGCGAGTTCGAGGACGTCCACCTCACCGGGTCCAACGCCAACTGCCTCCCCACCGACACCACCAAGAACACCGTCTACGCCTTCGCCAAGAAGTACGGCATCGAGTCCGCCGAGGCGTTCGGCATCCTGCTGGCACGTCACTTCGTCGACGACACCGAGCGCGGCGTCGTGCACAGCGCCCGGATCCGGATCGAGGAGTACGCCTGGGAACGGATCAGGACGCCGGACAGCTCGGCCCGCTTCATCGGCTCGGAGGAGGTCGGCCACTCCTTCGTCCGCAGCGGCCAGGAGGTCCGCACCAGCGAGATCGTCTACGACGGGGAGTCCGTCCAGGTCGTCTCCGGCCTGAAGGACCTGGTCGTCATGAACTCCACCAACTCGGAGTTCTGGGGCTACATCAAGGACGACTACACCACCCTCCAGGAGGCGTACGACCGCATCCTCGCCACCCAGGTCACCGCCCGCTGGAAGTTCGGCTACAGCGGCGCGGCCGGCGAGGCCCAGCCCCACTGGAACCGCTCCTACACCCAGGTGAAGCGGCACCTGCTGGAGGCGTTCGCCGAGACCTACTCCTACTCGCTGCAGCAGACCCTGCACGCGATGGGCACCCGGGTCCTGAACAACCGGGCCGAGGTGGACGAGGTCCGCCTCGAACTGCCCAACAAGCACCACTTCCTGGTCGATCTGGAGCCGTTCGGCCTGGAGAACGACAACGAGGTCTACTTCGCCGCGGACCGCATGTACGGCCTGATCGAGGGCACCGTGCACCGCGAGGGCGTCGTCCCGGTCATCCCGGTCGCCTGACTCCCCCCGCCAGGTGGACACCGCCCGGACTCGCCGCATCCCCGGCCCCCACGGGCCGGCCGCGTCCGGGTGGGCCGCGCCACCCGCCCCACCCCCCGCGCCACCCGTACCAGCAGTTGCTCCAACCCCACCCCCACCCACCGGAGTTCGTGTCTGCCTCGCGGCGGCCGGCCCGGGGCACCGGAGAGGCCCGCCGAGGGGCCCTTGCACCGCCGTCCCACCCTCGGCCGCACCAGCACCAGCCGCTCTCCAGCGCCACGGGCGCGCCGGGAGCCACGGGCACAAGAGGGGCTCGACATGGCACCCAGCAACACCAGCAGTACAGACGGCGGTTCCACCCCGGCAAGAACGCCCGGCCCGGACGGCGCACCGGCCCAGCACTCCGGTGAGCCGTCCATGGTCCCCGGGGAGCCGTCCGAGCTCCCCGGCGAGCCGCCCCGGACCGGGCCCCACCCCGTGGACGAGTTGCTGCCGCCGGCGAAGCTGCTCTCCACCGGCCTCCAGCACGTCGCCGCGATGTACGCGGGAGTCGTCGCGCCTCCGCTCATCGTCGGCGCCGGCGTCGGGCTCTCCCCCGCCGAACTCGCCCTGCTCATCTCGGCCAGCCTGTTCACGGCCGGACTGGCCACCCTGCTCCAGACCCTCGGCGTCTGGAAGGTCGGCGCGCGGCTGCCGTTCGTGAACGGCGTCTCCTTCGCGGGGGTCGCGCCCATGATCGCCATAGCCAAGGGCACCGTCGAGAGGACGGGCGGCCCGAAGGACGCCCTCCCCGTGATCTTCGGAGCGGTGATCGTCGCGGGGCTGCTGTGCTTCCTCGCGGCGCCGTACTTCTGCAAGCTCATCCGGTTCTTCCCCCCGGTCGTCCAGGGCACCGTGATCACCCTCATCGGGGTGTCCCTCCTTCCGGTGGCGGTCAACTGGGCGCGCGGCGGCTCGCCGGGCGCCCCCGGGTACGGCTCCATGCGGGCCGTCGGCCTCGCCGCGACCACCCTCGTCGCGGTAGTGCTCTGCAACCGGCTGCTGCGCGGCTTCTGGCAGCAGCTGTCACTGCTCGTCGGCCTGGCGCTCGGCACCCTGATCGCCTTCCCGCTGGGGCTCGCCGACTTCGGCGCGGTCAAGGAGGCGAACGTCTTCTCGCTCCCGTCCCCGTTCCACTTCGGCGCGCCGATGTTCGACGCCGCCGCGATCGTCTCGATGTGCATCGTCATGGTCGTCTCGATGACCGAGTCCACCGCCGACATGCTCGCGCTCGGCAGGATCGTCGACCGCGAGGCCGACGAACCCACCCTCGCCGCCGGCCTGCGGGCCGACGGCCTGGCCACCGCGCTCAGCCCCGTCTTCAACGGCTTCGCCGCCAGTGCCTTCGCCCAGAACATCGGGCTGGTGGCGCTGACGAGGATCCGCAGCCGCTTCGTGGTCGCGGCCGGCGGCGGCATCCTGGTCCTGCTGGGGCTGTTCCCCGTGCTGGGCTCGGTCGTCTCCCTGGTGCCGCAGCCCGTCCTCGGCGGCGCCGGGATCGTGCTCTTCGGCACGGTCGCGGCCAGCGGCATCCGCACCCTCGCGGAGGCCGGCCTGGAGTCCGGTTCGAACACCATCCTGGTGTCGGTCTCGCTCGGCGTGGGCATCGTCCCGATCGCCGTGCCGACGTTCTACGACTCCTTCCCGGAGGCCGCCCGGACCCTGCTGCACTCGGGGATCTCGGTCGGCTGCGTGACGGCCGTCCTGCTCAACCTGCTCTTCCACCACGTCGGGGCCGGCCGCAGGTCCGCGGCCGGCCCGGCCTCCGACACGACGGTGCCGACGGTGCCGACAACACCGGCGACACCGACGGCGACACCGTCCTGACCGGTCTCGCGAGCGGCGGGTGCTCCCGCGGTGCCCGCCCCTCCCGACCCTCCCCCTTAGGAGTCACACCATGGCAGTCCAGCCCCCGCCCGCCGACCAGCGGATCGTGATCGAGAACGTCGCGATCGCCACCGTGGACGCGCACGACACCGAGTACGCCCGCGGCCACGTGGTCCTCCTCGGCAACACCATCGAGGCGGTGGGCGACGGGCCCGCCCCCGCGTGGCTGGACAACGTGGTGCGCCGGATCGACGGCGAGGGCCACCTCGCCACCCCCGGACTGGTCAACACCCACCACCACTTCTACCAGTGGATCACCCGCGGCCTGGCCCAGGACGACATCCTGTTCGACTGGCTGGTCGCCCTGTACCCGACCTGGGCGCGGATCGACGAGAAGCTCGTCCACGCCGCGAGCCAGGGCTCCGCCGCCGCGCTGCTCAAGTCCGGCTGCACCACCGCCTCCGACCACCACTACGTGTTCCCGAAGGACGGCGGCGACGTCCTCGGCGCCTCCGTCGAGGCCGTCCGGGAACTCGGTCTGCGCTTCACCGCGCTGCGCGGCTCGATGGACCGCTCCAAGAAGGACGGCGGGCTACCGCCGGACCACGCGGTCGAGGAACTGGACGCCATCCTGACCGCCTCCGAGGCCGCCGTGGACCGGTACCACGACTCCTCGTTCGGCTCGATGCTGCACGTCGCGCTCGCACCCTGCTCGCCCTTCTCGGTCTCCACCGAGCTGCTCCGCCGGTCCGCCGAACTCGCCCGCAGCAAGGGCGTCCGGCTGCACACCCACGGCTCGGAGACCGCCGAGGAGGAGCGGTTCTGCAAGGAACTGTTCGGCATGGGGCCGACCGACTACTTCGAGTCGGTGGGCTGGCTCGGCGAGGACGTCTGGATGGCGCACTGCGTGCACATGGACGACTCCGACATCGCCAAGTTCGCCGAGACCGGCACCGGCGTCGCCCACTGCCCGTCCTCCAACGCCCGGTTGGCGGCCGGCATCGCCCGGGTGCCCGACATGCTCCGGGCCGGCGTCCCGGTCGGGCTCGGGGTGGACGGCACCGCGTCCAATGAGTCCGGCGAGCTGGGTACGGAGCTGCGCAACGCCCTGCTGATCAACCGGCTGCACGGCTCCCCCACCGCGCTGACCGGGCGGCAGGCACTGCGCCTGGGCACCATGGGCGGCGCCCGGGTGCTCGGCCGACAGGACGAGATCGGCTCGATCGAGGTCGGCAAGCTCGCCGACCTGGCGTTGTGGAAGGTCGACGGGATCATGCACTCGTCCATCGCCGACCCGGTCGCCGCGCTGACCTTCGGGGCGCTGCCGCCGCTGTCGGTGCTGTTCGTCAACGGCAACGCGGTGGTCGAGAAGGGGCGGCTGACCACCGTCGACGAGGACCGGATCGCGCTCGACTGCGCCCGGGCCGCCCGAGAACTGGCGGCCCGTCCGGTCTGACGCCCACCCCGCGCTCCGGGGGCGCCCAGGGACGGTGCGCCCCCGGCTCCGTACACCCGACGGGTGTGCGGACCGAGGCCCCGGACCCGCGGCGAGGGTCCGGGGCCTCGGCGTTCGGCGGACAGAGTTCAGCGGACGTTATTCAGCAGACGGAGTTCAGCTAACAGATTTCAGCGGACAGATGACATCTTTCATCATCTGTTCGCTGAACTCTGTTCTCTGTTCGCTGTCTCCTGTTCCCGACTGCCCGCCGCCCGCTGCCCGCTCCCCGTCAGGCCGTCCGCCCGATCGACGCCAGGTAGGCGCGCCAGCCGCCGTGGTGGGTGATCTCGCGGTGGACGCCGCGCTCCAGCTCGCCCCGGGAGAGCAGCATCGACAGGCACGCGGACCCGTCCTCCAGCTCGATCACGCCCAGCTCCAGTTCCCGCGGTTCGCCCGGCAGGATGACGTCCCGCAGCCGCTCCAGGGGGATGTCGTACAGCTCGCCGTCGATGGCGGTGTCCGCCTCCGGGTCCGCCAGCAGGCCCGGGCAGACGTCCGTACCACCGCTGTGGTCGATGGAGAAGAAGCGGTAGCCGGGGGCGGTCCGGGCCGGCCCGATCAGCGAGTCGGCGACCTTGGCGTGGAAGGGGCCGCCGACCATCGCCTGGCCGTTGAAGAACATGCGCGCCATGGGTGAACTCCTTACGTGGAAAAGACCGTTCCGCACGGCGAGGACAGGACGGCCGGACTCGTCGCCGTACGGAACGAAGGGGTGGACCGCCGGGCTCAGCCCAGCAGAGGAAGCGCGGGGAGGGTCAGGAAGTCCGCGAACTCCTCGGCCAGGGCGACCTGTTCGAAGAGCTGGGCGGCCTCGCGCCAGCGGCCCGCGCCGTAGGACTCCTCGCCCAGCTCCGCGAGGAGTTCGGCCAGCTCCGCCGCGACCAGGGTGCGGACCAGCTCCGCGGTGGCCTTCTCACCGGTGCCCGACAGCACGACCCCGTTGTGGATCCACTGCCAGATCTGCGAGCGGGAGATCTCGGCGGTGGCGGCGTCCTCCATCATGTTGAAGATGCCGACCGCACCCACTCCGCGCAGCCAGGCCTCGATGTAGCGGATGCCGACCTGGACGGCGTTGTGCAGCCCCGCGCGGGTGCAGGTGCCACCGGCTCCGGCGACGTCGAGCAGCTGGGCGGCGGTCACCGGCTCCGCCGGGCCGGGGTTGTCCTTCTGGTGGGCCCGCTCGCCGAGCACCGCGTCGAAGCAGGCCCGGGCGACCGGCACCAGGTCGGGGTGGGCGACCCAGGAGCCGTCGAAGCCGTTGGCGGCCTCGCGATCCTTGTCCGCCTTGACCTTCTCCAAGGCGGCCGCGTTGACCGCGGGGTCGCGGCGGCTCGGGATGAACGCGGCCATGCCGCCGATCGCGTGGGCGCCGCGCCGGTGGCAGGTCCGCACCAGCAGTCGGGTGTAGGCGGCCATGAACGGCGAGGCCATGGTGACGCTGTTGCGGTCCGGCAGGATGTAGTGCCCGCCCGCGTCGCGGAAGTTCTTGACGATCGAGAACAGGTAGTCCCAGCGCCCGGCGTTGAGCCCGGCCGCGTGGTCGCGCAGCTCGTGGAGGATCTCGTCCATCTCGAACGCGGCGGTGATGGTCTCGATCAGCACCGTCGCCCGGATCGTGCCGTACGGGATGCCGAGTTCGGCCTGGGCGTGGGTGAACACGTCGTTCCACAGCCGGGCCTCGAGGTGGCTCTCGGTCTTCGGCAGGTAGAAGTACGGACCGGAGTTGGGGTCGTCGGCGCCCCTGGCCAGCAGCCGGGCCGCGTTGTGGAAGAAGTAGAGGCCGAAGTCGACGAGCGCGCCGGCCACCGGGGTGCCGTCGACCAACAGGTGGTTCTCGTCCAGGTGCCAGCCGCGCGGGCGGACCACGACGGTGGCGAGTTCGGCGGCGGGCTTGAGGGTGTACGCCTTGCCGGTCTCACTGGTGAAGTCGATCCGGCCTTCGAAGGCGTCGATCAGGTTGACCTGGCCGCCGACCACGTTCTCCCAGGTCGGGGAGGTGGCGTCCTCGAAGTCGGCGAGCCAGACCCTCGCCCCGGAGTTGAGCGCGTTGACGACCATCTTGCGGTCGGTCGGGCCGGTGATCTCGACCCGGCGGTCCTGGAGTGCGCGGGGCGCCTCGGCGACCTTCCAGTCCCCGGCCCGGATCGCGGCGGTCTCGGGGAGGAAGTCGAGCGTGCCGGTGGCGGCGATCTCGGCGCGACGGGTCCTGCGCCTGGCCAGCAGCTCCTGCCGCCGCCCCTCGAAGGCACGGTGGAGCCCGGCGACGAAGGCGACCGCCTCGGGCGTGAGCACCTCCTCCGCCCGGTGGACGCGGGGGCCGGCGACGGTGACGACCGGAGCGGCGGTGGAGGCGGTTGGGGGTACCCCCGACCGGAGGCTGGGCGACGGCCCCTGATCTGCAGCCATGAGCAGGACACTCCTAAGACGGTTGGACCTGGCGAAGGAAGCTCCGGCGGGAACCCCTTCCGGAAACTTCTCAGGGAACTCGGTCGGCGAACTCGGTCGGCGAAGTAGTTCCGCGAAGTCGCTCGGCGAACTCGCTGGGGACTTCCTCGATCGGGACCGCCGAGTTCGGCGAGTTCGATTCTGTAAGGTGGAGACTAGTTTCCGCGATACAGAATTTCAACGATTTGTTGAAGAGATCGCCGGGACTCCACTCCTCCCCGACAGCGAAGGGAACGCCGGTGGTTGCGACCCCCGACCCAGCATCGACGACAGGCGCCGACCGCGCGGGCGGCGGCGTGCAGTCCGTCGAGCGCGCCTTCCAACTCCTGGAGGCGCTGGCCGACTCCGGCGGCGTGGCCACGCTCAGCGAGCTCTCCACCACCTCCGGCCTCCCCATGCCGACCATCCACCGACTGGTTCGTACCCTCGTCCAGCAGGGCTATGTCCGCCAGGACACCGCGCGCCGCTACACCCTCGGCCCCCGGCTGATCCGCCTGGGCGAGACGGCCGGCCGGCTGCTCGGCAGCTGGGCCCGCCCGTACCTGGCCGAGCTCATGGAGGCCACCGGCGAGACCGCCAACCTGGCGGTGCTGGAGGGCGGCGAGGTGGTGTACGTCGGCCAGGTGCAGTCGCGCCGCTCGATGCGGATGTTCACCGAGGTCGGCCGACGGGTGCAGCCACACTGCACCGGCGTCGGCAAGGCGCTGCTCGCCCAGCTGCCCGAGGACGAGGCGCGCGCCGTCCTCGGCCCCAATCCGCTGCCCGCGCACACCGAGTACACGGTCACCGACCCGCAGGAGCTGATGCGCCAGCTCGCCGAGGCGCGCGAGCGCGGCTACGTGGTCGACGACCAGGAACAGGAGATCGGCGTCCGCTGCATCGCGCTCGCCGTCCCGGGCGCGCCGACGCCCACCGCCCTCTCGGTCTCCGGACCGGAGGCCCGCATCCGGGCCCTGGAGGAACCGACCGGGGCCGCCTCGCTCGTACCGGTGATGCAGCAGATCGCGACCCGGCTGGGGCAGGTCCTCGCCCCCTGACCGCTCGTCAGCCCCCGCTGTCGGCCGTCCCGGCCGGGACGGCCCGTCGCGTCATCCGTTCGGGCGGACGACGGGCGGGTTGCCACCGGGCTCGGGCGGCGGCTCCGCCAACCTGGTGCCGACGCGGCCCGCGACGGCGCGGGCGGCCGGGATGCGAGGGCAGGGTGAGCGGGGATGGAGCAGCAGCACCGCGGCGTGCGGGACGGCGACGCACCGGGTGGCGAGGGGCCGCACCGTGACGGGCGGCGCACCGCGAGAGGGCGGAGGTCCGGCGGGGCCGGGCTGGTCGCGGCCGTGGCGGCGGGGTGCGCGGTGATGGTGCTGGCCGGCGACCCGTCCTGGGCGCTGCGGCGGCCCGAGCCCCGGCCCGCGCTGGAGGTCACGGCGGGCGCACCCACGGCGACCACCCTGCCCGCGCCGTTGACGCCCGAGGCCTCCACCCTGCCGGCCCCGTCGACACCCGAGGCCTCCACCCTGCCCGCGCCGTCGACGCCTGAGGCCTCCACCCTGCCCGCGCCGGTGAAGCCCGGGGCAGGCACCGGGTCCGGGTCCGGAACGTCCGGGGCCTCCACGCTGCCCGCGCCGGCCGCCGCCCGGACGTCCGATTCCGACCTGGAGGTGGTCAGGCTCGACCCGGACGCGGCCACGGCCGGCGGCACCACCACCATCCACGCCTTCGTCGGCAACGCAGGCCCGGACACCACCGCGTCCCCGTTCACGGTCGTGGTCGCCCTGCCGGAGGGCGTCACCGCGGAGGGCCCCTACTTCCCGTCCGATTGCCAGGTGATGGCCCACGGCCGCATCGTGCGGTGCGTGTTCGGCCCGGGTCTGCGGGAAGCGCGCAGCGCGACCGCCCTCATCCCGGTCCGGCTCGACCCGCGCCTGCCGGCGGGCAGGTTGGGCGGCGGGGCGGTCACAGTGCGCAGTGCGGACGACCGGAACGAGGCCAACAACCGGCAGCCGTTCGACATCACGGTGGTCGAGAGGGTCGCCCGTTCCTGAACCACCTGGTCCCGCCGACAGGAGTGGCCCTACCGGCGGGATGCTCCTGTCTGCGGGATCCTCCGGCCGGCGGGGCGGTCCGCCGGGCCCGGACGCCTCGCGGCGTCCCGCCCTCGCCGCGCCCGTCCTACCGGTAGACGCGGACGTAGTCGGCGGCGAAGGCGATCGGGGCGGTCCCCTGCGGCGCGGGGTGGTACTGCCCCGCGCACACCGAGAGGTTGAGGATCAGGTACGCCGACCAGCCGGTGCCGACGCCCTTACCGTCCGAGAAGACCTTGACGCCGTTGACGTACCAGTCCACCGAGGCGGCGCCGTAGTAGGTGCCGATGGTCACCCACTGGTCCTTCGCGATCGCGCTCGCGTCCGTGTAGTACTTCCCGTTGCCCGGGTTGACGTGGTTGGTCAGCTCCAGCAGGTTCGGGTTGTCGGGGTGGTACTCGAAGGAGTCGATCTCCCCGTTGCCGTTCTTCCAGGTCCACAGGGCCGGCCAGGCGCCGCTGCCGGCGGGCAGCTTGACCCGGGTCTCGGCGTAGTCGCCGGTCTTGACCTGGAAGCCCTCGCTGGAGCCCTCGGTGGTCAGGAAGCCGGTGTTCCAGGACTGCTTGCCGTTCTCCAGCACCGGACCGCCGGACGTGGCGGTGAAGGTGGCGATCCCGTTGGCGACGCCGACGTTGTTCCTGTTCAGCCAGTCGAGCTTGTTGTCGCCCGGGTTGTGGTTGCCGTAGCGGTACGCGGTGCTCTTGTCACCGACCCAGCGCTGACCCCAGCTGATCGCGCCGTTGAACTCGTCCGACCAGGTCAGCGACTTGCCGGCGACCGGGGAGGACGGCGCCGGGGTACTCGGGCTCGGGGTGGTGCTGGGGGTGGTGCCCGGCGTGGCCGTGGGGGTCGGCGTGGCCGTGGGGGTCGCGGTCGGGGTGGCCGTCGGGGTCGGGGTCGGGGTGGCCGTCGGGGTCGGGGTCGGGGACGCGGTCGGGGTGGACGTCCCGGTGGCGGAGACCACCAGCTGCTGCGAGGGCAGGTTGTGCCAGCCGCCGCCGAGGTCCTGCCAGAAGCCGAACTGGGTGTACGTCCCGGCGGGCAGGGTGCGCGCGCCGCTGGTGAAGCTGACCCCGCTCGGGCAGATCTGCACGTTGGAGGCGTTGCCGGGGAAGTCGAGGTTGGTGCCGCGCGCGTCGCGCACGCCCACGCCGACGGTCTTCGCGGTGAAGCAGGCCGAGGAGTGCAGGCCGAGCGAGGCGGTGGTGGCCTTGCCCGCGACCATGGTGGCGGGGGCGAGCCGGTCCTGGGTGACGGTCGGCGCGGTGGCGGCCTGGGCACCGTTGACGGACGGCAGGCCGAGCAGGCCGGCGCCGCTGATGGCGAACGCCCCGGTGGCGGCGAGCGCGGCGTTGCGGCCTCGGTGGGACGGGCGGGCGTGGCGCGGGCCGCGGCGGCGGGCGGGCGCGGGAGCGAGCGCGGGCCGGTGCGTGGAGCTGGCAGGCTGGTGCATGGGGTGACCTCTGCGACGCCTGCGAGGTGAGCTGTCGGATTCGGGCTGAGGTTGCCCGGCCGCCGGTGGGACGGCTTCACCCCTAGCCGCGGCCGCACGCGGGAGCGTACGGGCCGGGCGCTGACCTTGGTTCCCCCGCTCCCGTCCGCTGTGGTGCTCGGTGACCCGCCGGCGGGTGGACGGGACTCGGCGTCCCGGCGGCGGGGTCCGCGAGGGCGGACGACCGTTGCAGGCTAGGCGGGTCGTCCGTGAACGGACAACCCGGGCCGCCCCGTTGTCGCGCAGCTCACAGTGGTGTCGATCAACGACGCCGGGTGGCAGCCGAGTTGATCGTTCTCCGGGAGCGGCGGGCTGCGGCCGGGCCGGGCGGACGTTCCGGCCGGCGGGGACAGGGCACGCTCCAGGGCGGTTCAGGCCGGTGAGCTGCCTGCCGGCAGCGCTGGTGGCCTGGCGGCGACCTGGCGGCGGGCCGTACCGTGGCGAGTACCTGACCGAGTGGGCCCGGTCGGATAAATTGGGAGTCGGACATCATCCGCCGTGCACAAGAGTGGCGAGCCCGACCGGGTGCTCGCCACGACCCGACAGACGCGACCTGACCGAGACGAGGACCCGCCCCACCATGACCGCGCCCCTGCCCGCCTTCGCCGGCCGCACCTACCTCTTCCAGGCCGACAACGGCGCGGCCTTCCGCAACACCTACTCGGCCGACGGCACTCGGCTGCGCTGGGAGGGCCTAGGCGAGTCCGCGGGCCAGTGGGAGGACGTGCGGCTGCACGTCGCCGAGGTCGCGCCGGAGATCTACTTCGTCAGCTGGACCGAGCAGAGCGGGATCACCGTCAGCCATGTGATGGACCTCGGCAAGCTGACGGTGCGGGCCTTCTGGACCTTCGAGGGCGAGGGCGGCCGGGTCGGTGAGCTGCACACCGGGACGCTGGAGCGGGTGGCCTGAGCGGCGGGACCGCCGGGCGGGGGCCGTGAGGCTCCTGAACGACCCGACCGGCCCTGGACCGGACCGCAACGACCGAACCCCCGGGCCGTGGCTCCGGGGGTTCGGTCGTTGCGGTCCGCTCGTTGTGGTTCGGTCGTTGGGGGTCTGGTCCTTCGGGGCCGCTCGTTCGGGCTCGCGGTCGGTCAGGTTCAGACGGTCTGGTTCGGCACCTTGAGGTGCTGGGACAGCCACTCCAGCGAGGACGGCAGCAGGGCGCTCCAGGTCTCGAAGTTGTGGCCGCCGTTCTCCAGCATGCTGTACGAGACCTTCATCGGGCTCCGCACCGCGTCGACGAAGGCCTCGGTCTCCTGCCGGTAGCCGCCGTCGCCCTTCTTGGTTCCGGCCAGCAGCACGGACACCTTCGGCTGCGGCAGGTTCTTCAGCCGCCACATCAGGTTGGCCTCGTCGCGGCGCTGCTTGCTGCCGCCGAAGAGGTCGCCCGTGGTCGGGTCGTCGGCGGCGTCGTAGTAGGCGGAGAGCGCGACGGCGGTCGGGAAGACGTCCGGGTGGCGCATGGCCAGCTTGAGCGCGCAGTAACCGCCGGTCGAGTTGCCCATGAACGCCCAGGCCTGCGGGTCGGTGGAGACCCGGTAGCTGGCCTGGATCGCCGAGGGCACGTCCTTGGTGAAGTAGGTGTCGGACTGCGGGCCGTTCGGGACGTCCTCGCACTCGGTGTCCTGCGGCAGCGCGGGCGAGGGACGCACCAGGACCATGACGGTCGGCTGCATCCGGCCTTCCTGCAGCAGCTTGAGTGCGGCGCCCGGGTAGTTGAAGCGGGTGATCAGGTTCTCCGCGATTCCTGGGAATCCGGTGCTGACGATCACGGCCGGGAACTGCTTCTGGGCGTACTCCGGCTGGAAGTACTGCGGGGGCAGGTAGACGTAGCCCTCGGTGGACAGCCGGCTGGCCGCGCCGTCGATCCGGACCTTGCGGATCTCGCCGGACTGGCTCGGCTCGCGGCCCATCGCGCCGCCGCCCTTGACCGAGGCCTGGCCCACCGTCTCCACCATCAGCCGGCCGGAGGCGTCCGCCTTGTTGTGTATGACCACCGGGCCGGTGTCGCCGGTGCCCAGCAGGTCGTCCCAACTGCTGTAGAAGGCGAAGTAGTTGTTCGCGACCAGGCCGAGCGCGGCGAGCACCGCGAGCTGGGTGGCGAGCAGGGCGCCGATCCGGCCGAGCACCGCCTGCCAGGTCTTCTTCGCGAGTCTGGGCCACAACCAGACCGTGCCGACCATCATCACGACCGCGACCAGTGCGGTCAGCGCCAGCACCTTGTGGCTCGTCAGACCCATGTCCTACTTGCTCCCACGCCTCGAACTCCAGTCCCCTCCGCTGGGGACATCCGAGGAGGTCACCCCGGTTCCCCCCGCCGGGGCGCGAGGAACAACCCTAACGCCAGCTGGGAGAAAGCTGATCGCCGCTGGGAGGCCACGGAGAGCGGAGTGGACGGATGACAACGTTCAGATAACAGATTTCGAAAGTTGTCATCTGAATTCTGTTACCTGTCAGCCGTGAGACGTGAGCCGTGAGCCGTGAGCCGTCAGCCGTCGAATACCGGCGGGGCGCGGAGCATGAGCCCTCACGGGCTCAGCCCGTCCGCTCCCACAGCCGAAGCCCCGCCGTGAGCTCGCGCATGCAGCGCGCGCCGAGGTCCTGCGGGGAGCCCGGACCGTCGAGGGGCGCCTCGGAGGACGCCCACTGCTCCAGCGCCACCCGGATCGCCGCGGTCGCAGCGGCGGAGGCCAGCCGGATCTCCAGCGGGTCGGTGCCGTCCGGGCAGCGCTCGGCGAGGGCCGTCCGCAGCCGCTCCTCCGAGTCGGCGTGGACGCGCTGCCAGGTGGCGTTCAGCTTCGGATCGCGCAACAGTCCGCGGGCCCACCGCATCATCTCGGCCCGCGTCTCGTCCACAGGGGTCAGCGACGCGACCGCCGCGCGTTCCAGCGCCTCGCGCACCGGCAGCTCGGCGGGGCTCGCCGCGAACAGCTCCACCCACTCCTGCCCGCCCGCCGCGAGCAGCGGGGCGACGGCGTCCTCCTTGACGGAGAAGTACCGGTAGAAGGTGCGCAGCGAGATGCCCGCCGCGAGGGCGATCTCCTCGGCGGTGACCGCCTCCGCCCCCCGCTCGGCGAAGAGCGCGGCGGCGGTACGGGCGATCTCCAGGCGGGTGGCCTCACGGCGGCGCTGGGTCAGGGTCGGGCGTCCGGTCACGGGCCCAGCCTACGCGGGTGATTGCCAGAGTGGCATGTCACGCCTAGATGACACATTGAGACTTTTTGGCACAGCATGCCACTTCGACGTACCGTGTCTCCCGAGGTCGAGAGACCACGAACGAACGGAGTACCACCATGGAGCGCTTCAGCGGACGGAACGTCCTGATCACCGGCGGCGGCTCGGGCATCGGCCAGGCCACCGTGCACCGGATCCTCGCCGAGGGCGGGAAGGTCGTCGCCGTCGACATCGACGAGGACGGTCTGAAGAAGACCCTGGACCGCGCCACCGCCGAGGGCACCGCGGACCGCCTGACCATCCAGGTGCTGGACATCTCGGACGAGGCGGCCGTCGTCGCGGGCGTCGTCGAGGCGATCGCCGGCCTGGGCGGCCTGGACGTGCTGGTCAACGCGGCCGGCATCCTCCGCTCCTCGCACACCCACGAGACCAGCCTGGAGTTCTGGAACAAGCTCCTCGCGGTGAACCTGACCGGCACCTTCCTGATGACCCGCGAGGCACTCCCCGCGCTCCTCGCCGGCGACAGGGGCGTGGTGGTCAACTTCAGCTCCACCTCCGCGAGCTTCGCCCACCCCTACATGGCCGCGTACGCCGCGACCAAGGGCGGCATCCAGTCCTTCACCCACGCCATCGCCTCGGAGTACTCGCAGCAGGGCCTGCGCGCGGTCTGCGTCGCGCCGGGCAGCATCGACAGCGGCATGACCCACAACCCCGGCCTGCCCGCCGACGCCGACTTCAGCCTGCTGGCCAAGCTCTCCCCCGCCCTCGGCCAGGGCTTCGCCGGGCCGGAGACGGTGGCCGGCGTGATCGCCATGCTCGCCTCCGACGACGGCGCCTTCGTCACCGGCACCGAGCTGCGCATCGACGGCGGCACCCACATGTGACCCGCCGGTCGGCCCACCGGCCCGGTGGAGGCGGGGCCTGTGCCGCCCACCGGCCCGGTGGAGGCGGGGCCTGTGCCGCCCCCCGTACGGCACAGGCCCCGCCTCCGCGTCCCCCGGATCTCCCCGACGCCGCCCCGGGCTCCTTCCGCTCCGGTGCGTCGGCAGCGGTCAGCCCAGGGGCTTCTCCAGGAGGAGCTCCCGGGTGACCCCGTCGGCGAGCAGGTCGCCGGGCTGCGCGAGCGGAGCGAAACCGTGGCGGCGGTAGAGGGCGAGCGCCGCTCCGTTGCCGGGGAGCACGGCGAGGCGCAGCGCAGTGCCGCCGGTGCCCCGGGCCCAGCGCTCGACCTCCGCGATGAGCCGGTCCGCGACGCCCCGGCCCCGTGCCCGTCGGGCGACCCAGAGCGAACGCAACTCCCGTACGCCGTCCGGCGATCCGGGCATGCCGCCGACCAGGCCGACCGGGTCGTCGCCGAGCAGGGCCGCGACGTGGTGGGCGTCCGGGCGGCGGAGCCGGTCGTGCCAGCGGTCCTCGCCACCCTGGTGCCAGTCGGCGAGGCCGGCCTTGAAGGCCTCCGGCGCATCGGTCAGGGCGGCGAGGCGGAGGTCCCGCCAGAGCGGCCAGTCGGCGGACGTGAGGGTTCGGATCGTCGGCGTCGTCATGTTCGGCACCGTAGACGGCGGGCCGGACGGCCCGCGCCTGGTTCCCGCGTCCCGGGGATCACCCACTCCCGGCTCCGCTGGTCCGGGGCCCGTTCGACGAGGGCGCACTACGGCGCGCGCCAGTCGGCGGCGAAGGCGGCGGCCGGGTTGGTGATGAGGAGCAGCTCGGTCAGTTCGGGCCCGTAGCTGCGGGCCAGGCGCGGGGCGAGCTCGGTGAGCAGGCGGACCGGGCCGCCGACCGCGCGGGCGGTGCGGGTGGTGGTGTCGGCGCCGAGTAGCAGTCGGGAGGCATGACCCGCTTCGACCAGGTCGGCGATCACGTCGAAGGCCTGGTGGTCGGCGGGGCGGCCGGCCCGGGACGGGCTGTCCAGGGCGAGACGGACGCCTTCGGCGGCCAGGGCGCGGTGCATCGCGCGGTCGGGCAGCCGGGTGAGGTGGCCGAGGATGATCCGGTCGGGCCGGACGCCGTGCCGGTCGCACAGCTGGTGCAGCACCCGGTGCGGGGTGCCGTCGGCTTCGAGGTGGACGGCGATCGGGGCGTCCGTGGCGTGGTGGGCCTCGGCGGCCGCGGCCATCGTCCACCGGGTGTGCCGGCTGGCCGGCCCCGCGTCGTCCGCGACCTTGATCAGCCCGGCCCGGACGCCGTCGGGCGCGCCGGGCAGACCGATGGTGAGTTCGGCGACGAAACGTTCCGCCAGGTCGGCGTACGGGCCCGGGCGCTCGGCCGACTCGACGCCGGGCCGGGGGGACTCGGGGAGCGCGGGGGGCGCGGCGGCCTCGGGGAGCGCGGGGAGCTCGGGGAAGAAGCCCGGCGGGTAGTGGACGGCCTGGTGCGCGCCGGTGGCGGCGACGATCCGGACGCCGGTCGCACGGGAGAGCCCGGCGAGGGAGTCCGCGCCCCGGCCCAGGCCGAACGGGGTCCACTGGACGAAGGTGCGGCCACCGGCGGCGGCGTAGCCGCGTAGGACGGCCTCGGCGGCGGCCGGGTCGTCCAGCTCCTGGCCGGGGAGCAGCGGGCTGCGGATGAAGAGGTGGTCGTGGGAGTCGGTGACGCCGAGGTCGGCGGGGTCCAGGTCGCCGAGGACGGTGCGGACGGTGCGGCTCATGCCTCGGTCTCCGGGGGCGCGCTCTCGGCGGTCCCAGCCGTTTCAGCGGTCCCGGCGGACCCGGCGGTCCCGGCGGTCTGAGCGGCGGTTCGGGCGGCGGTCCGGGAGGGGTCGCCGGTCTCGGCGAAGGCGGCGGTGGCGACGCGCAGGCCGGCCAGTGCCTTGGGGAGGCCGACGTACGGGGCGAGGTGGACGAGCACCTCGGTGATCTCCGCCTCCGTCAGGCCGATCCGCCGGCTGTACCGGACGTGGTCGGCGAGCTGCGGCTCGACGCCACCGAGGGCGGTGAGGGCGGCCAGGTTGGCGATCTGACGGTCACGCAGGGCGAGGCCCGGGCGCTGGTAGGTGCCGCCGAAGAGGCTGGTGACGATCCAGTCGGGGAAGCCGGGTGCGAGGGCGTCCAGGCCGCCGAGGGTGGCGGCGGCGCCCGGACCGGCGAGGTCGGCGAGCAGGGCGTGGCCGGCCGCGCGGTCGAGCGGGGCCCGGGTGAGACCGGTGTCTGCGGGA
This sequence comes from Kitasatospora sp. NPDC092039, assembly GCF_044756065.1. Taxonomy (NCBI): domain Bacteria; kingdom Bacillati; phylum Actinomycetota; class Actinomycetes; order Kitasatosporales; family Streptomycetaceae; genus Kitasatospora; species Kitasatospora sp. NPDC092039. Next base: position 221,946 of record NZ_JBIVSD010000013.1, read on the forward strand.
GCGGTCGCGGAGGACATCGGGGTGACGGGTCCTTTCACCAGTGGCGGCCGGCCGGCAGCCGGTCGAGTTCGGGGCGGGAGAGGTGCAGCACCTGGTACCGAACACCGGGCGCGTCCTCGGGGGCCGGGCCGTGCCAGAGGGCGAAGCGGAGCAGTTCCCAGCGGCTCGGGTCGACGGCCACCGCCGCGGTGTGCAGGTCCGGGTGCGCGGGCAGGTCGGCGAGCGCCCGCTCGACGGCCTCGGCCGGATCGGCGGCTTCCGGCAGCCGTACGGTCTCGCGGGTGGCGGTGGTCGGCGGCCCGACCGGGTCCCCCGCTTGCCCCGCTGCCGCCTGGGCTGCCGACGCCCCGTGCGTCAGGCCCGCGCCGAGCCAGTGCCGGACGGCGGGGCGGCCGAAGTCGGCACTCAGGCCGCGGAAGCCCGCTCCCCAGAGGAAGCTGTTCATGCCCTCGGCGGTGCGCCAGAGGTAGAACGGCGCGTACTGGTTGACGGGCGAGCCCTGCTGGCCGCGCTCGCGGACCAGATAGGCCTTGAGGCCGAGGCCCGGGCTTGCGTCGAGCAGGTGGCCCTTGTCGGCGACGCGTCGGCGGATGATGCCCATGTCGTAGTCGGCGGGGAGAGTGATCTCGTACTGCATGGCGTGCACGGTGGGGCTCCTCGGGATCGACGGGCTCTGCGGGCGGGCTCTGCGGGTGCCTCAGGTTCGGCGGGCCTGCGGGCGCCCTCGGGTCGGCGGGCCCGCGGGCGCCCTCGGGTCGGCAGCGCGGGTAAGGACGACCGGTCAGGCCGTACGGTGTGCGGCGAGCAGGCCGAGGGCGCCGCGGACGGCCTGCTCGAAGGGCTCGGCGCTGTCGGCGGCGCGGGCCAGGACGTAGCCGCCCTGGACGACGGCGACCACGGCGGCGGCGGTGTCGGCCGGGTCGAGGCCGGGGGCGAACTCGCCGACCGCCTGGCCTTCGGCGATCAGTCCGGCGATCCGGCCGCGCAACCAGTCGAAGGTCTCCTCGACGGGCGTGCGCAGCTGCGGGTCGGCGACCACGTCCGGGTCCTGGGCCATCCGGCCGATCCGGCAGCCGCGCAGGACGTCGCGGTCCCGGTGCAGGTAGCCGGCGATCCGGTCGTAGGCGGTGCCGGGGGCGGCGAGGTCGGCCTCGGCGACGCCCCGCATCTGGTCGGCACTGCGACGCAGGGCGGCGGCCGCGAGATCGGGCTTGCCGGTGAAGTGGTGGTACATGCTGCCCTGGCCGACCCCGGAGTGCTGCTGGATGGCCTTGGGGCTGGTGCCGACGTAGCCGCGCTCCCAGAGGAGGGCCTGGGTGCTCTCGATGAGGCGGTCCTGGGTGCTCATGCGGAGCACTGTACATACCAGTAGGTACAGAATTCCAGTGCGGGGCGTCGTCCGGGGATTCGGAGGCCTCCGGATCCCCCAGATCTCTCGGATCTCTCGGATCTCTCGGATCTGACGGACATACCGGGCATGCCGGACCGCCTTCGCCGGGCGGAGACGGTTGAGGGCCGTGCGCCGCCCCCCGGCGGCCACGGCCCCTCGACCGTTCGTCATCCCCCGCCCCGCCGAACGGCATTCCGGCGCGAGTGGTGGCGCGCGTCACGTCACCGACGGTGGCCGGTGTCACCCCGCGTAGGGGTGCACGGCGCATTGCGCGGGCGGGCGGCCCGCCCGGGCGACTACGGCAGCGCGCGACGGACCTCCGGGACCACCTCGGTTGCGAACAGCTCCAGTTGTTCGCGCTGCGCCCCTTCGGTGAGCGCGTCCACCCCGATGCCGACCACCTCGTTCCCGAAGGCCTCGTGGTAGCGGTGGATCTTCTCGATCACCTGTTGGGGGGCTGCCGACCAGCGCCGATCCGCGCTCCAGCGCGTCCTCCAGCGATGTGAACGGCGAGTTGTCGTACCGGCCGGCAGCCGAGTCGAGCAGCGCGTTCCAGTACGGGCGGAAGCCCTCGACGGCGCCCTGCGAACGCCTGGCGACGTACAGCCCGCCGAAGCTCGCGCCCACTCGGGCCCGCGCCGGGTCGTGCCCGTAGTGCTCCCAGCGCTCGCGGTAGTGCGCCACCAGTGCCCGGTACTTCTCCAGCGGACGGAAGGAGTCGGCGGAGAAGAGCGGGTCGCCGTGGCGGGCTGCGAGATCGGCGGACTGCCTGCTGGTCGCGCTGCCGTGCCACACCGGGATCGGGTCCTGGAACGGGCGCGGCCAGACGGTGACGTCCTTCAGCGGCGGCCGGGTGGACCCCTCCCACGTCACCTGCTCCTCGCGCCAGAGCCGGCGCAGCAGGCCGTAGTTCTCCGCGAGCGCCTCCCACTGACGCTCCTCGGGGAGGCCGAACAGCCCGCAGTGGCGCGGGTCGTTGCCCTTGCCGACGATCAACTCGAGCCCACCTCCGGAGAGTTGGTCGAGCATCGCGTCGTCCTCGGCCACCCGCACCGGGTCGAGGACGCTGAGCACGGTCACCGTGGTGAACAACCGGAGGGTGGAGGTACGGGCGGCGATGGCGCTGAGCAGCAGGGGCGGGGCCGGGGAGAGGAACGGCTCGCCGTGCCGCTCCCCTACGCCGTAGCCGTCGTAGCCGAGCTGCTCGGCGAGGACCGCCTGGTCGATGACGTTGTGCAGCTTCCGCTGCGGGGTGCGCCGGACGGCGGTGGCCGGGTCGGGGGCGTTGGAGACGAGGGACGAGACGGTGAACCGCACGGCGGTCTCGTTCGGCGCTCGGGTCGGGCTCGGGAGGGGCTCGGGACCTACCTGGGACGGGAGCGGCGGAGTCCGAAGGGCACGGTGAGCCGCGCGGAGCACGGGGCCGGCGCGAGGTCCGGTGCGTGCGCTCCCACGGGCGGCACCGGCGCCCAACGGCTGACGGGGCGGGCGGCAGGGCGCTCGGTGGGCGGGCGCTCGGGTGGCGGCCCGTGCGGCCCGCGGGACGCGGTGGTGTCAGCGGTCGGTGCTGCGGTGGCGGCGACAACAACAGAGGCCCGCGGCGGCGGTCAGGATCCGGACTACCATCTCGCCTCCCCCTCGCCTCGCACGCGCACGATCCTCGGCGAGCATAGGCACCGGCCAGAAGTGGGGCAAGGGCTTGATCCGCCGCGGCCGGCTGGCAAGATGTCCGCCATGAGCTACCTCGCCGCGGATGACCGCTATGACTCGATGACCTACCGGAAGGCCGGCCGCAGCGGCGTCCAGCTGCCCGCCGTCTCGCTCGGGCTCTGGCACAACTTCGGCGACGCCCAGCCGCTGGAGGTGCAGCGGGCGGTGCTGCGCCGGGCCTTCGACCGGGGCGTCACCCACTTCGACCTGGCGAACAACTACGGCCCGCCGTACGGCAGCGCCGAGCGCAACTTCGGCTACCTGTTCGCCCAGGACTTCCGGCCGTACCGGGACGAGCTGTTCATCGCCACCAAGGCCGGCTGGGACATGTGGCCCGGCCCGTACGGCAACGGCGGCAGCCGCAAGTACCTGCTGGCCAGCCTCGACCAGTCGTTGGACCGGATGGGGCTGGACTACGTCGACGTCTTCTACTCGCACCGGTACGACCCGGAGACCCCGATCGAGGAGACGATGGGGGCGCTGGACAGCGCGGTCCGCTCGGGCCGGGCGCTGTACGCGGCGATCTCCAACTACCCGGCGGAGCAGCACCGGGAGGCGGTGGCGATCCTGCGCGAGCTGGGGACGCCGGTGCTGATGAACCAGTCGGCGTACTCGATCCTCAACCGGTACGTGGAGGACGGGGGCGTGCTGGACGCGGTGGGCGACACCCAGACCAGTCTGATCGCCTACTCGCCGCTGGCCCAGGGGCTGCTGACCGACCGCTACCTGTCCGGGGCGGTGCCGGCGGGGTCGCGGATGTCGGTCGGGAAGTTCCTCACCGAGGAGACGCTGACCGGCACGAAGCTGGAGCAGCTGCGGGCGCTGGCCAAGGTCGCGGAGGGGCGCGGGCAGACGCTGGCGCAGCTGGCGCTGTGCTGGGTGCTGCGGGACCCGCGGGTGGTCTCGGTGATCATCGGTGCGAGCAGCGTGTCCCAGCTGGACCAGAACCTCGACGCGCTGGCAGGCGGGCCGCTGACGGCCGAGGAGCTGGCGGAGATCGACCGACTGAGCCGCTGAGGGGTCGGGTGGAGGCGGCTGGCGACAGCTGACAAGTGACGACCGACAGATGACAGCTGACAGATTTCAAAATCTGTCAGCTGTCATCTGTCACCTGTTATCCGTCGTCCGTTCGTTGTCAGCCGTCAGCCGCTGACCGCTGGCCGCTGACCGCTGGCCGCTTGACGCCCAGGGCGGGCAGAACCGTTTCTGCAACCCGGTGCGCCTCTTCCAGCAGCGGGTTGCCCGAGAGGATGAAGGTGTCGACGCCGAGCGCCTCGAACTCCTCCAACCGCTCGATCACCTGGGCGGTCGAGCCGACCACAGCCGTTCCGGGGCCGGGGCGGAACAGGCTCATCCCCGGCCACAGGTTGGGGTACGCCTCCAGCTCCCGGGCCCGGGCCGGCACCTTGCCGCCGTGCTGCCGGAACTGCCGCTGCCAGCCGACCCCGTCCTCCCCCTTCGCCCCACCCAGCTGGCGCGTGTAGGTGGCCTCGCTGGTCACGTCCAGCAGCCGGTCGGCGGCCGCCCAGGCCTCGTCCTCGGTGTCGCGGACGATCAGGTGCAGCCTCAGCCCGATCCGCAGGGTCCGGCCGTGGGCGGCGGCACGCTCCCGGACCAGGTCCAGCTTCTCCTTGAGCAGGTGCGGCGGCTCGCCCCAGGTCAGGTACACGTCCACGTGCTGGGCCGCCATCTCGATGCCGGCGGCCGAACTGCCCCCGAACCAGAGCGGGATGCCGCCGGGCTGCAAGGGGGTGAGCTCGCGCAGGCTCGCGCCCGCGTTCCTCAACTCGTAGAACTCGCCCTTGTGGTCGAAGACCTCACCCGCCGTGAGGCGCTTGACGATCGACCAGTACTCGCCGCTGAGCCGGTACCGGTCGTCGTGCTCGACGTCCAGCCCGTACTCGCGCAGCTGCGCGGTCGAGCCGTTCACCACGTTGAAGCGCAGCCGGCCGCCGTGCAGGTGGTCGAAACTCAGCGCCATCTTGGCCAGCAGCGTGGGCGAGACCAGCCCGGGATGGACGGCCAGCAGTGGCTTGAAGGCCGGGGTGGTGGCCGCCGCGAGCGCGCTGCCGAGCGTCCAGACGTCGTACAGGTCGGTCGCGAGCAGGGCGCCGGTGTATCCCAACCGCTCGACGCTGCCCGCGAGTTGCTGGAGGTAGCGGAGATCCACCGGGCGGCGCCCGGCCGGTTCCCAGGGGTAGTGGCCCTCGCGCGGGATGATGTACCAGAGGACTTCGGAGGCCACGGGTCAGACCGCCTTCGCGAGCGCGGCGGCCACCGGGGCCTCCAGCGCGGGCAGGTGGGCGTCGGCGACGGTCAGCGCCCGGTCGATGAAGCCCACCCCGCGAAAGATGTCCGCGGCCTCCTGCTGCTCGGCGACGAACCCGGCGGTGGCGGGCTCCAGTCGCCACGGCAGTGCGCCCAGCGCGGCCTGCCAGTCGGCGGCCGTGCCACCCAGTTCCTCGGCGGCGATCGCGGCGGCGTCGGCCGGGTTGGCCGCCGCCCAGGCATCCGCCCGGCGCAGCGCGGTCGCGATCGCGGCGACCACCTCGGGGCGCCCGGTCGCGAAGTCGCGACGGGTGAAGAACACCGAGCGGTCGGTGATGACGTCACCGGTGCGGACCAGCTCGCGGAACTCCCCGGTGCGGCGGGCGGCGGCGAGTTCGGCGCCCTGGGCGATCCAGCCGGCGATCTCGCCGACGCGCAGCCGCTGCGCCTGGTCCTCACCGGGCGCCGGGCGCGCGGGGGTGACGTCGCCGCCGTACGAGAGCCCCTGCGCGTGCAGGGCCTTGGCGAGCAGGTGGGTCTGCCAGGAGCCCACGGCGAGGACGACGGTGGATCCCTTGAGGTCCGCGACCGTCCGCACCGGGCCCGAGTCCAGTACCAGCAGGGCGCCGTGGTCCGGGCGGGGCGCCGAGACCGCCGCGTACACCAGGTCGTGGCCGGCCGCCTGCGCGGTGATCGGCGGGGTGGAGCCGGTACCGCCGAAGTCGATGACGCCCTCGGCGAGCAGCCTCCCGGTGCGGGTGCCGTCCGTGTAGTGGTGGAAGGCGCCGGTCTCGCCGAGCGGCGCCAGCTCCTCGTCCAGGTACGGGAGTCGGGCGAGGTAGTAGAGCGAGGGGTTGCTGGCGTGGACGCCGAGGGTCACGGTCATCTGGTCAACTCCGCTGGTGCTGGCTGGGTCTGTCGGACGTCAGGGGAAGTCGGGAGGCTGTGGACGCCGAGGTCGGCGAGCAGCCGGCGCCGCAGGTCGGCGAAGACGGGATCGGCCGGGTCGCGCGGGTGGTGGACGGTGACGGTCTCGTCCCGGGCGAGCAGACCGTCGCGCAGTACCACGACCCGGTCGGCGAGCCGTACCGCCTCGTCCACGTCATGGGTGACCAGCAGCACCGCCGGGCGGTGGCGGCGCACCAGGTCGCCGACGAGGTCCTGCATGCGCAGTCGGGTGAGCGCGTCCAATGCGGCGAACGGTTCGTCGAGCAAGAGGAGTTGCGGCTCCCGGACGAGCGCCCGGGCGAGCGCGACGCGCTGCGCCTCACCGCCCGAGAGGGTGGCCGGCCAGGCCTCGGCGTGCCGCTCCAGGCCGACCTCGGCCAGGGCCTTCAGCCCGGTCTCCCGGGTCGCGGCGCCGCGCGGCAGGCCGACCGTGACGTTGGCCAGCACTCGCTTGGACGGCACCAGCCGGGGTTCCTGAAAGACCACGGTCCGGACCGGCGGGACCAGCACGGTGCCCTCGTCCGCCTGGTCGAGCGCCCCGAGGATGCGTAGCAGGGTGGTCTTGCCGGTGCCGCTGGCTCCCAGCAGGGCGACGAACTCGCCGCGGGCGAGGGAGAGGTCGACCCCGTCGAGCACGACGCGGGCGCCGAACGCCCGGCGCAGGCCGCGCAGATGGACGGCCGGGACTGCTCCCTCGGGCGCCGAACGGAAGGAGGGGGCCGGGGCGGCGGTGGACGTCTCGGCGGTCATCGGGCCGCTCCCTGGACGGCCTGGCGCCACGGCATCAGCACGCGCTCCAGGACTCGGACGGTGCCGTCGGCGGCGAGGCCGAGCAGCCCGTAGATCAGGATGCAGACGGCGAGGACGTCGGTGCGCGAGTAGTTCTGGGCCTGGGCCATCAAGTACCCGATCCCCTCGGTGGAGTTGATCTCCTCGGCGGCGATCAGGGCGATCACGCTGAGCGTCATCGACAGCCGCAGTCCGGACAGCAGCGAGGGCAGCGCACCGGGCAGCACGACGGTGCGCACGATCGCCCACCGGCCGAGGCCGAAGCTGCGCATCGCCTCGACCAGCTTGCGGTCGGTACTGCGGACCCCGCCCGAGGCGGACACGTACATCGGGAAGCTGGTGGCGACCGCGATCAGCGCGACCTTCGCGGTCTCGGTGATGCCGAACCACACCATGAACAGCGGGACGAGGGCCAGGAACGGGACGGTGCGCAGGACCTGGATCGCGGAGTCGAGCAACTCCTCGCCGAGACGGGTGAATCCGGTGACCACCCCGAGCACCAGGCCGGTGGTCGCGCCGAAGAACAGGCCGAGTCCGGCGCGGGTGAGGGAGACGGACAGGGCGTCGGTCAGCTGGCCGTTGCCCCACAACTCCCCCACGGCCTGGGCGACCTGGGCGGGCGAGGCGAGCACGTCCTGGGTGAGCGCGCCGGTGGCGGAGGCGAGGGCCCAGCCGCCGAGCAGGGCTAGCGGACCGACCGTGCGCAGGGTCACGGCGAGTGCGCGGGGGCGGGGCCGGTGCCGCCGGCTCCGCGGGGCGACCAGGCCGGCGTCCAGCGCCGCCCGGGTGTCGTCGGGTGTGGACTTGTCTGTCCCGGGGGTCACTTGGCACCGTCCGCGAGCTTGTTGACGTCGATCAGGTACGGCTTGACGTCGACCAACTGCTTGGTGACCTTCTGGTCGGCGAAGAACCGGGCGACCGTCCCGAAGCGGGCGATGTCGGCGTCGGAAATGGCATCGGCCGGGGCGCCCTGCCTGCTGATGTTCATCGCGACGTCCCTCTCCGCAGGAGTGACGGCGGTCGGGCCGGCGTCGGTGAAGACGTTGAGGTAGGCCGCCGGGTCCGCCTTCTCCTTCTCGCCGTTCTCCCGCAGGTAGGCGTAGAAGGCCTTGACCACCTCGGGGTGCTTGTCGGCGAAGCCGTTGCGCACGGCCCAGACGGCGTAGTTGTCGGAGCCCACCTCCTGGCCGTTGACCAGGAAGTGCGCACCGGCGTTGGCGATGGCGGGCGTCGAGAAGGTGTTCCAGGTCGCCCAGGCGTCCACCTGACCGGAGTTGAAGACACCTGAGGTCTGGTCGGCGCGCAGGTAGACCCGCTCCACCCGGTCGGCCGGGACGCCGTTCTTCTCGAGCGCCTTGAGCAGCAGGTACTCGCTGGTGCCGCCCTGGGAGACGGCGACCTTCCGGCCGACCAGGTCCTGGACGGACTTGACGGGCGAGTCGTTCTTCACCAGGATCCCCTCGCCGACGCCGTCGGGCGCGGTCTGGGCGAACAGCTTGAAGCCGGGCTTCTGGGCGAGTGCGGCGACGGCTGAGGTGATCGAGCCCTGGGCGACGTCCAGCTGGTCGGCGGAGAGGGCCTGGGCGGCGGGGGCGAAGGGGCCGGCACTGCCGGTCCAGGCGACCTTGGCGTGGACGGCGGCGAGGGCCCGGTCCAGCGAACCGTCCTTCTTGCCGCGGGCGAGGAAGCCGTTGTTGCCGGGGTCGGGCAGCCGGAGCACCACGTCGGCCTTGCCGCCGGCCCCGCCTCCGGCGGAGGCCTTGGCCCCGTCGGCGGACGAGCCGCAGGCGGCCAGGGCGGTGGAGGCGAGCAACGCGGCGGCGGCGAAGGCAAGGCGGGGGGTCTTCAACGGGGTCTCCAAGTGAGTGACAGATGACAACCGACGACTGACAGCTGACAACTGACAACTTTCGAAATCTGTTAGTTGAACGCTGTTATCCGAAGTCTGTGATCTGAACGCCCTCGGCACCCGCACCCGCACCGGCACCCTCACCCGCGCGCCGCACCCGCAGCAGCTCGCGGGCGGTACGGAGCGGCTCGGGGTCGGCCCACGCCTGGACGTCCACCGGCGCGGCGAGGAAGCCCTGCTCCGCGAGGAATCGTTCCTGCAGCGCCAACAGCTCCAGCCGCTCCGCCGACAGGTCCAGGTGCAGGGTGCGGTGGCTGCCCGGCGCGTAGGCCCCGGCGACGCCCTCGGCACCGGCACCGGTCTCGGCCCGCAGGATCCGGACCACCTCCTCCGGGCGTTCCGCCGCCCAGTCGGCGGCCTCCAGCAGCACCGCGAGGAAGCGGGCGACCAGCCCGGGATGCTCGTCCAGCAACCGCTGGTGGACGGTGATCGGCCGGGGCGTGCCGTTGTTGACCCGGGCCCGGCGGTCCGGCGCCGCGTCCAGCTCCACGGCCACCTCCGCACCGATCCGGCGGGCCGCCTCGACGGCGAGCGCCCCCTTCACGTACACCGCGTCCACCGTGCCGTCCCGCAGTGCGGACAGCTCGGCGGACCACTGCCCGCCACCCGGGACGGCCGGAACGTCCACCAGCTCGGCGTCCGCCAGGGTGAGGCCCGCCAGCCCGAGGGCGCCGCGCAGGCCGCCCAACGCCATGGCCCGCCAGAAGTCGATGCCGATGTCATGATGTGGGAGCGCCAGTCGCAGCCCGCGCAGTTGACCGGGCTCGGTGATCCCGCTGCCGGCCCGGACCAGCACCACCTGGCGCTCCTCGATCCAGGTGAGGCCGATCAGCCTGGTCGCCTCGCCGCGCGAACGCGCCCACAGCGCGGGGACGTTGCCGCCTTCCCGGAACAGACCGGTCAGCGCGTGGGTGTAGTGGTGGTCCGCGGCCACCTCCGGCGGGGCGTCCTGCAGCGAGCGGACGGCGATGCCGTCGGCGGCGAACTCGCGGGCGAGCCACCCACGGTCGGCGGCGATCCCGGTCGCGGTGGGCACCGGGCAGCGGGTGAACCAGAGGGTGTCGGGAAGCGGGAAGGCGTTCTGGGCACGGCTGGACAACGGAGTTGGTCCTCCACGGTGACTCCGACGGCGGCCGGAGGAGCTGGGGATCGAATGACCGCACGACGGGCCACGAGGCGGCGTTCGCAAGGGAGTTTGACGCCGCGAGGCGGGACGGCGGGCGGCGCGGGAGACGCCGGTCGGCGAACGGTCGGCGGCGACGGGTCGGTCAGCGACAACACGCACGGGAGGGGAGACACCGGTGGGACGTCACGGCGCATCTCCTTCCGCGGAGTCGGGGCGGTCACCGGCCGGGCCGAGCGGCCGTCCGGTTGCGATGCGAGGAGCGTTCCACGGCGGACGAGCCGGAAGCAAGCCTTTGCCACATGGTGGGATCAGTTGTTCATCAACGCCATTCCATTGCAACGTCGTCGACACAATCCCGCAGCAATGGCTGCCCTACGCTGAGACCGCCTCCGGCCGTCCGTCCGGAGTTCCGAACCGAAACGCGAGGTGCCATGGCCGAGGCCGCCACCGCCGTCCAGACTCCGCCGGCCGGTGCGCAGGCCGTCCAGCGCGCGCTCGGAGTGCTGCACTGCTTCCATGACAACGGCCCCGACCTGAGCGCCTCCGACCTGGCCCGCCGGATGGGCCTGTCGGTCTCCACCGCGCACCGGCTGGCCCGCACGCTGGTCAGCGCCGGGTTCCTGGAGCAGGACGAGCAGACCGCCCGCTACCGACTCGGTCCGGCTGTCGCCGAACTCGGCCAGCTCACCTTCCACCAGCGCGGGTTGCACCTCGCCGGGCCCGAGCTGGACCTGCTGTCCCGGCGCACCAAGGCGACCGCCGACCTCGCGATCCGCAGCGGTGCGCACGCGGTGATCCTGGTCGGCGGCTCCGTCCGCCCGGACACCGGGCTGGGCCTGCGCCGCCCGCTGCACTCCACGGCGCTCGGCAAGGTCCTGCTGGCCTGGCCGCGTCCGGGTGAGACGACCGCGCCGTCGGCGCTCGGCCCGCTGCCCTCCTTCACCGACCGCACGATCACCGAACCAGCCGTCCTGGAGGAGGAGTTGGCGAAGGTCAGGGCGGCCGGATACGCGCTCAACGACGGCGAGTCGGCCGCCGGGGTGCGGACGGTGGCCGTGCCCGTCCTCGACGGCGCCGGACAGGCCCGGTTCGCCCTGGCGGTCCGCTCGACGCCCGCGCACCTCACCGACGACCGGCTGGACTGGTTCCTCGGCCACGCGCGCGGCTGCGCCGACGCGCTCGCCGTCCTCCTGCTGCCCCCGGACCAGCGTCCCTGACGATGCCCCGGAGCACGGCGAAGCGACGGGCCGCCCGTCCGTTTCCAGGAGGGACGGCCCGTCGCTTCGGCCGGTCGGAGCGGACCGATCGGCGACAGCCGGACCAGCGCCATCCGGCCGGGCGGCGGGTCGATGGCGGTCGGGTCGTCGGCGGTCGGGCCGGTGGCGGTCGGGCCGGTGGCGGTCGGGCCGGTGGCGCCGGGGCAATGGCGGCCACCGATACGGCAACCGACCGGCAGTGACTGACCGTCAGACGGTAGCCGGCGTGTACTTGTAGCCGACCCGACGGACCGTCACGATGGTGTCCCGGTAAGCCGCCCCGAGCTTGCGGCGCAGCCGGGCGACGTGCACGTCGACCGTCCGCCCGTCCCCGACGTGGCCGTAGCCCCAGACCGCGGAGACCAGGTGGTCCCGGGTGTGCACCCGCTGCGGGTGCTCGGTGAGGTGGGCCAGCAGCTCGAACTCCAGGTAGGTGAGGTCGAGCAGCCGCCCGTCGACGTAGGCGTTGCGACGCTCGGTGTCGACGGCGATGCCACGCGCGGCCGGGCGGACCGGACGGGCCCCCGCCGCGGTCTGGGCGGCGGGCCCGTCGACCACCGGCTGGACGCCGGGTGCCGCGTGAGCGCCCGCGGCGCCGACGGGACCGGCACCCACCGGCACCCCCGGCAGGCCGGCGCTCGCCGCGGCCGGGTTCTCGGCCGGCACCAGCACCAGGTACCCGACCACCGGGGTGCCGTTCACCCCGCCGAACTGGGTGCCGTACTGGGCGAGGAGCGCCTGCGGCAGCACGCCCTGCGGCAGGGTGGCGACGACGGCCGCCCCCTCCGGCAGCGCGGCGAGCAGCGCCTGGGGGACCTGCGGGGCGGCGGCACCCGGCTGCACGACGGCGGGCGCGGGGACGGCCGCCGGACGAGCCGGACCGACGGGCACCGGCCCGACGTGGCCCGAACCGGCATGGGGCGGACGGGTGGTCGCCCCGGGCCATCGGTCGGACACCGACGCCGGGGGGACGGACGGTCCCGCGACCCCGGACGTGCCGGGACCGACCGGAACGGCGGCGGGGACGGAGGAGACCGGCGGGAGGGAGCGGACCGCGCGCAGGTGCGGGGTCGCGGTGGGCGGGGTCAGGGTGGCCGTGGAGGAAGAAGACATGGTGTGCCGCTCATTTCGCGCGTGACGGACGGGGTGGAGTCGTCTGCGCGTCGACCGGGCGTACTGCCTGGGCTGGACCGGACCGAACCGGGTCAGTCGGCGGAGGGCCGGGACGCGCTGGGCGAGCCGGGACACGTCTGATCGAACAGGTGCGGCTGCCGGGACGGCCAGAACGGCTCGAGGTCGGGGCGACCCCGCCGGCTGTCCACGGCGCGGCTCGCGCACCGGTTCCACCGTCCGGTCCGTCCGCCCGCGCGCATCGCGGGGGCCGACCCGGTCGTTCGGGTACGGCCGACGACGTCGGGGGTGGTGCTGGGGCAGACGATGTTCACTGGTGGTCTCTCCGCTGGGCGGGTCCGGTTGGTCGGCCGCGGGCACGCCGGACGGGCGGTCCGCTACGGCCTGGTCGACGGGTTTCGGCGGTGCGTCGGGCGGCGGGCCGGGTGGGCCGCGAGCGCCGGGGGACGTACCGGGAAGGTCAGGCCGGTCAGCGACAACACGCGCTGCAGATCAGCGCGTGGTCGATGTAGCGGCGGACGGTGAGCGCCGGATCGGCGAGGCCGCACACGGCGGCGCCGGGCAGCAGGGCACCGAAAATCGAGGCACCGGTCACCGGGGCGACAGGCATCAGGGGGCTGGGAACCGCGGTGGTGATGCGTCGTCGGTCGACGGTCATGCTGCTGCCCTCCCCCTTGTTCGCCACCCGGCGGCGCACCGCTTCCGGTGCCCGCCGGCGATGCCTCGCCGGTACTCCGAAGGCCGTCCGCCGGTCGCAACACCCGTGCGAACGGGGCGTTTCCGGCGCTCCCGACGGCATGGCCGGGCGGCCTTCGTCCACAGAGCCTTCCACGCCCAGGCCTGTCTAGGCAACCTTCGGCGCAGTGATCGTCCGGGATGCGGACTGCCGAATGAGACGTCGGGCGAAAGGGGCAGGTCGGCGCGCCCACCTGCCGAGTCGTCGCACGGCCGTCGCGCAGCGGTCGCACGGCCTCCTCCGTCGAACCGCAGCCAGAGCCGAAGCCGAACCGGAGCTGAACCGGAGTCGAAGCGGAGGCACCCGCAGCCGGCCCGGAACCAACCCGAAACCAACCCGGAGCCGGCCCGAAGCCCATCGCCCCTCAGGCGCCGACCGGAGCGCGGCGGTGCCGGAGGGCGGCGGCGTGCTCGACCAGTGCGATGAGCAGGTCCTTGCCGTCCTGCCGCAGCCGAGCGTCGCAGAGCAGCACCGGGATGTCCTGGTCGAGGTCGAGCGCCTCGCGGACCTCGTCCGGAGCGAACCGCTCGGTGCCCTCGAAGCAGTTGACCGCGACCAGGAACGGGATGCCGCGCTGCTCGAAGAAGTCGACCGACGGGAAGCAGTCGGCCAGTCGCCGGGTGTCGGCGAGCACCAGGGCGCCGAGTGCGCCGCGGGCCAACTCGTCCCAGACGAACCAGAACCGGTCCTGCCCGGGTGTGCCGAACAGGTAGAGCGCGAGGCCCGGCCGCAGGTCGATCCGGCCGAAGTCCATCGCGACGGTGGTGGTGCGCTTCGCCTCCACGCCCGAGGTGTCGTCCACCGGCCGGCCCAGCTCGCTGAGCTCCTCCTCGGTGCGCAGCGGCCGGATCTCACTGACCGAGCCGACCAGGGTGGTCTTGCCCGCGCCGAAGCCGCCCGCGACCAGGATCTTCACCGCGACGGCCGGACCGCCGCGCCAGCGCGGGTCGTTGGCGTTCGCCGGGTGGGCCGCGGTGCCGTCCCCGTGCGGCCGGGCGCCGTCCGGTCGGGTGTGGGGGTCAGAGCGCACGGAGTCCATTGATCACGTCTCGCAGCAGGCGCTCGTCCGGCAGCTCGGCGAGCGGAACGGGTCGGGTGACGCTGATCAACTCGGCGTCATAGAGGTCGCCGAGCAGTACCCGCACCACGCTGACCGGCAGGTCGGTGTAGGAGCCGAGCTCGGCGACGGAGAGCGGCTCGCGGCGGCACAGGGTGAGCAGCGTCTGGTGCTCCGGGTCGAGGACGTGCGCGGGCACGGCCCCCGCGACCTGCCCGGGATCGACGGCGGTGACCAGCGAGATCAGGTCGAACAGTCCTTCCTCGACCGGTCGGGTGCGGCCGCGGGTCATCGAGTAGAGCCGCACCACCGGGCCGGCCTCGTCGTCGAACCAGCGGTCGTCGACCGGGGTGCGCGGCCGGAACAGGTCGACGTCGGCCCCGTCCGGGTCCGGCCGCCCGTCCTCCGCCGGCGCCCCCGGGCCGGGCCGCTCGACCGAGCTGTCCGAGCCGACCAGACCCTCCGGATCGGCCGAACCGCCGGCTGGGCCGCCGACCTGACCGCCGGTCCGGCCGCCGGCGCCGGACGGCCCGGTCGTGCCCACCGGCACCTGGGGGCCGTCCGGCGTCTCCGGGCCGTCCGGCACGTCCGCCCTCGGATCCGCCATCGGACCGCTCATCTCACCGGCGGGGCGGTTTCGGTGCGCGGCTCGGCCGCCATGTGCTCGCCGACCCGCTTGACCAGCAGCGCCATCTCGTACGCGATCTGGCCGATGTCCGCCTCGGCCTCGCTCAGCACGGCCAGACAACTTCCGTCGCCGGCGGCCGTGATGAACAGGAAGGCCTCGTCCAGCTCGACCATGGTCTGCCGGACGCCGCCGACCTTGAAGTGCCCGCCGGCGCCCTTCGCCAGGCTGTGGAACCCGGCGGCGACGGCGGCCAGGTGCTCGGCGTCCTCGCGGTCCAGGTCGCGGGAGGCACCGGTGGCCAGTCCGTCGTTGGAGAGGATCACCGCGTGCCGCAGGGCCGCGACGCGCCCCACCAGGTCGTCCAGGAGCCAGTTGAGGTCCCCGGACGACTGCATCGACGTGGTCATGAATCAGTTCCTTCCGCTGGAGCGGGTGGTGCGGGTGAAGCGGGTACGGCAGGTGGAGCGGGTACGGCAGGTGGAGCGGGTGGTGCGGGTACGACGGGTGGTTCGGGTACGGCGGGTGGCGCGGTCGCGCCGGTGTCCGGGCTCCGGCGGACCGGCTGCCCGGGCGGCACCCGACGGGCGAGCGGCGCCCGACCGGTGTCCTGCGGCGCGGGCAGCGCCGCCGGGGCGGGAGCCGGGCCGATCGCCCGCCGGGACCGGTCCGGCGACTGCCGGGCCGGCGCGGCGGTCGGCCGCCCGTTACCGCGCACGGCACGATCGTCGGGCGTGCCGGGACGATCCGTCAACGGAGCACCGGGGCGGTCCGTCGGCGCACCGGTGCGGTCCGGGGACGCGCCCGTACGGTCCGCCGGAGCCGTGGCACCCCGTCCCCGGGTGAAGCCGCGTTGGAACGAGGCGAAGGTGGCCCGGGCCTCCTCGGGCGAGCGTTCCCGGGCCTCCCGGGACTCCCCGCCCTCGCGGGAGCCCCGGCCGTCCTGGGCGCCGCCGGTCGGCGCTGCGCCGGGGGCGTCGACGCCGGTCCCGTTGCGGAACCGTTCCTTCAGCTGCTCCGTGAGCTGCTCCCTGAGCTGCGGCGCCAGGTTCGCCTGCCGGACCCGCCGGGGCAGACCGCCCGGCGTCCGGGGCGCGGCGTCCACGGGCGGGGCCGCAGGCGGGCCGGCCGGCCCGGCGACCCCGGCGACCGCGACGGCCGCCTCGGCCGCGGCCACCACGGTGTCCTCCCGCCGGTGCCGCCCCGTCCCCGGGGCGTCCTCGGTGTCCGCCGCGGGCGCGGGGACCAGCACCGGCCCGCTCTTGACCCGCGAGGCCCGGCGCGGCAGCCCGCCAGCCGTACGGCCGGCCTCCGGCACGGAGGGCCGCGGCCCTCCCGTCGTCCCACGGCGCCCGCCTGCCGCACCGTCCTCGACACCCGCGCCCGCACGGCCTCCGGCCCCCGCCGCGACGGCGGCACCCGTACCCGCACCAGGATCCGAGCCGGCACCGGAACCCGCGCCAGGACCCGAGCCGGTACCAGCGCCAGGACCGGACCCGGCCCCCGACCGGGAGGCACCTCCCGACCCGGGCACCGCGACCAGGTCCCGCTGCCCGCGCCGGCCGGCCCCCGCGGACCGCCGCCCGGCCGCGCCCGGCTCCGGCTTCCCGTCGGGCGCCTCCGCGAGCAGCTCGCGCGGGATCAGCACCACCGCCGTCGTCCCGCCGTACGGGGACGGCCGCAGGTGCACCCGGATGCCGTGCCGCCGGGCCAGCCGGCTGACCACGAACAGGCCCAGCCGGTCGGTGTCGGCGAGGTCGAACTCCTGCTCCACGGCGAGGCGTTCGTTGATCTCGGCGA
Source organism: Kitasatospora sp. NPDC092039 (assembly GCF_044756065.1). NCBI lineage: Bacteria > Bacillati > Actinomycetota > Actinomycetes > Kitasatosporales > Streptomycetaceae > Kitasatospora > Kitasatospora sp. NPDC092039. The sequence continues at coordinate 238,691 of NZ_JBIVSD010000013.1, forward strand.
GCAACTGCTCGCTCAGCCCGAGGCCGCGGTCGTCGATCTCCAGCGCGAAGCCGTGCGCCACCACCTCGCCCTGGACGGTGACCTGGGTGCTCGGCGGGGAGAACACCGCGGCGTTCTCCACCAGTTCGGCGACCAGGTGGGTGACGTCCGCGACGGCGCTGCCGAGCAGGCCGGTGCCGGGGAACGGCCGGACGATCACCCGGGCGTAGTCCTCGACCTCACCGACCGCCGCCCGGACCACGTCCACCATCCGGACCGGCTTGCGCCAGGCGCGACCGGGCGAGCCGCCGGCCAGGATGATCAGGCCCTCGGCGTGCCGGCGCATGCGGGTGGTGAGGTGGTCGACCTTGAAGAGGTCCTCCAGTTCCGCCGGGTCCTCGGTGCGGCGCTCCATGGTGTCGAGCAGGGTGAGCTGGCGGTGCAGCAGCACCTGGCTGCGCCGGGCCAGGTTGACGAAGACCGCCGAGACCCCGCGCCGCAGTTCGGCCTGTTCGACGGCGGCCTCGACGGCGGCCCGCTGCACCGCGTTGAAGGCCTGGCCGACCTGGCCGATCTCGGCGTTCCCGAAGTGCAGCTCGGGGGCCTCGGTGGCCACGTCCACCGGCTCGCCCCGGCGCAGCCGCAGCATGACGGACGGCAGCCGGGTGCCGGCCAGCTCGTGGGCCGCGTTGCGCAGGCCGATCAGCTCCCGGGCCAGGCCCCGGCCGATCCGGAACGAGATCATGATCGACAGCACCACGGCGACCAGGCCGACGGCACCGGCGATGCCGCCGCGCCAGAGCATCCCGATCGCCGTGGACCGCGCACGGTCGTCCAGTCCGACCGAGATCCGGCTGTTGATCGAGGCGAGGTCGCCGAGCGCCCGGTCGGCGGTCTCCCGCCAGCTGTCGCCGTTGAGCGCCTGGACCACCCGGTCCGGGCCGCCGGCGCCGACGAAGTCCGCCTCGGCGCGGGCCAGCGCGCCCCAGGCCTCGCCGCCGCGCAGCGCGGCGTAGTCGGACTGGTCGGCGGGTTCCAGCTCGGCGATGTAGACGGTGAACAGCGCCTGCTGGTTGTGCAGGGCGTCCAGCGCGACCTGGTACTGCTCGGCGGTGGGCCTGGTGGCGCCGGTGCGCAGGCCCTCCATCGCCGCGTCCTCCTGCGACAGGTACTCGCGGGCGCGCACCAGCTCGATCAGGATGGTGCCCTGGCGCGGGAGTTGGCCGCTCTGCCGGGCGACGTAGGCGGACCGGAAGCCGAACACCGGCTTGACCAGGTCGCTGTACTGATCCAGCGCGAACTCCCAGTTCAGCGCGGAGCGGCCGACCTGGGCGCGCAGCGGCCCGATCTGGTCGGCGGCGGCGACGATCTGCACGAAGCGGCCGCGCTGGGGGGCGGAGAGCTTGCTGCCGGAGCTGTCCTTCTTCTGCCGCAGCACGTCCAGGCTGCGGTCGGTGGCGGCCTTGGCCCGCTCGTAGGCCTCCCGGGCGGCGGGTGAGCGCGGGTCGGCCAGCCGCTGGACGGCGGCGCGGCGCTCGTTCTGCAGGTCGCCGGTGTACTGGTCGACCGGGCCCGCGAACTCCTTGTACGTACGGCTGATCCCGAGCTGGTTCCAGACGTCCCCGGTGGTGGCGATCGTGGCGTACGCCCACAGGGCGATGAGCGCGACGATGGGCACCAGGAGCAGCGCGATGATCTTCGCGCGGATCGAGCTGCTGCGCAGACGCATGGAGTCCTCGGTCGGGAAGTGCCAGGCGCGGACGGGGAGCGGTGGGAGTCGTAGGAGCTGTGGGGGTCGTGGGAGCCGTGGGGAGCGGCGGAGGAACGGGGTCGGGGGCCGGGCGGGGCCGGGCCGGTCAGGGGCGGTCCGGGTGGCGCGGGGGCGGCGGTGGGGGTGCAGGGGGAAAGGTCGGAGGAGGGGGTCCCGGCCACAGGTCTGCGAGACTCTACTACGCCCTCACCACTCGTTCGAGGGGCGAACCGGTCCACCGACCGGTCTCGTCCCGCACACGTCAGAAACCGGTCGTCGCCGCCTCCGCTTCTCGTCCGGACCGTCCGCAGATGCCCGGAATGCCGCGTTGATCCGGTCCCTCAACGCCCTCCGTGCTTCCTCCCCTGCGCCTCCCCGGGCGCGACACCACCGGAGGGGACACGTGCCGATCTCGTCGCGTCACCGCCACAACCCTGGGAAGTGACCGGGCGATCCGATAGTTTCGGCCCACCCCGTACTACCGGCACCGAACTGGGGAGGACCGTGCGCGAGTTCACCACCCCCGCCCCGGCCGCGCCCGAGGCCACCGGAGGACTCGCCGACTCCCTCTACGACACCGCCGAGCGCACCCCCGACCTGGTCCAGCTCTCCTGGCGGGCCGAGGACGGCCAGTGGCAGGACGTCACCGCCCGGGAGTTCCGGAACCAGGTGCTCGCCCTGGCCAAGGGCCTGCTCACCCACGGCGTGCGCTACGGCGACCGGGTCGCCCTGATGTCCCGCACCCGCTACGAGTGGACGCTGTTCGACTACGCACTCTGGTCGATCGGCGCGATCACCGTCCCGGTCTACCCCACCGCCGCCCCCGAGCAGGTGCGCTGGATCCTCGCCGAGACCCAGGCGGTGGCCTGCCTGGTCGAGGACGAGGACGCCGCGATGACGGTCGGCGCGGTCTGCGACGCGCTGCCCGACCTCACCGGCATCTGGCAGCTGGACCGCGACTGCGTCGCCACGATCACCGAGGACGGACTCGGCGTGCCGGACTCCCTGGTGCACCGCCAGCGCCTCGGCGTCGCCGCCGGGAACATCGCCACCGTCGTCTACACCTCCGGCACCACCGGCCGCCCCAAGGGCTGCCTGCTCACCCACGCCAACCTGGCCGCCGAGGCCGACGCCCTGCTCGCCGGCTGGGGGGACGCCCTGCTCGCCGGCTGGGGGGACGCCCTCCGCGAGACCGGCGGCGGCCGCCCCGCCACCCTGCTGTTCCTGCCGCTCGCGCACGTCTACGGGCGGGCCGTGCAGATCGCGGCGCTCCGCGGCGGCTTCCGGATCGGGCACATCCCGGAGGTCTCCACCGACGCGCTGCTGCCCGCGCTGGAGACCTTCCGCCCGACCTTCCTGCACGCCGTCCCGTACGTCTTCGAGAAGATCTTCCAGCAGGCCCGGCGGGCGGCCGAGGAGGCCGGGCGCGGCGAACTCTTCGAACAGGCCCGACAGGTGGCCGTCGACTGGGCCGCCGCCCGGGAGCAGAAGGCCTTCGGACGCGGACCCGGCCCGGGCGCGGCCCTGCGGCTGCGCCACCTCGCGTACGAGCGGACCGTCTACCCCAGGCTGCGGGCGGTGCTCGGCGGCCGGGTGCGCAGCGTGCTGTGCGGCGGCTCCACGCTCCGGCGCGAACTGGGCCTGTTCTTCACCGGCGCGGGCCTCCAGCTGTACGAGGGCTACGGGCTGACCGAGACCACCGCCGCGATCACCGCCAACCCGGTCGGCCGGCAGAAGCTCGGCACGGTCGGGCAGCCGGTGCCGGGCGCCTCGGTGGCGATCGCCGACGACGGCGAGGTGTGGGTGCGCGGCGGCTCCGTCTTCGGCGGCTACCTCAACCATCCGCGCTGCACCGCCGAGTCCCTGGTCGACGGCTGGTTCGCGACCGGCGACCTGGGCCGGCTGGACGAGGACGGCTACCTCAGCATCACCGGCCGCAAGAAGGACCTGATCGTCACCAGCAGCGGCAAGAACCTGGCCCCGTCGGCCCTGGAGGAGCGGGTCGAGGCGCACCCGCTGGTCTCCCAGTGCCTGGTGGTGGGCGACGACCGCCCGTACGTGGCCGCACTGATCACGCTCGACCCGGCGGCGCTGGCGCACTGGCTGAAGACCCGCGGGCGGGCGCAGCAGACGGACCCGTGGACGGTGCTCGCGGACGACGAGCTGCACGTGGAGATCCAGCGTGCGGTGGCGGCCGCGAACACCGCGGTCTCCCGGGCCGAGTCGATCCGCGCGTTCCGTTTGCTGCCAAGGGAGTTCAGCCAGGAGCAGGGGCTACTGACCCCCTCGCTCAAGCTGCGGCGGACGGCGATCGCGGAGCACTACGCGAGGGACATCGAAGAGCTGTACCTGTCCTGAACCCCGCCTGCCGGGTGCGTCCCTGACGTACCGTCTTGCCCTTTGTGCGACACGGGCGCTGGCGTCGCTTCCGCCGGGCGGGCGGCCGCGCGAGGCGGCGGGGTTCATCCGCCGTTCCCTTGACGGCCTCATTGGTCTAGTCCATTGTTGCGACGATCCGGAACGATCCGGAGTTCCGCGACCCGGGGTTCAACGCCCCGGTTCCACTGTTCCACGGTCCGATTCCACTCACGCTCTCCCCACGGGCGTGCCCCCACCTGCTGGAGTCCTCACGTGTCGATGTCCACGCGCCTTTCCACGCGCCTGTCCGTACTGGCCGCCTCGGTCGTGCTGCTCACCGGCCTCGCCGCACCGGCGGCCTCCGCCGACGGCGCCCCGAGCGCCGCGACCATGCCGACCGCGCCGACCGCGCCGACCGTCAACCTCGCCACCAACCCCGGCTTCGAGGTGCCCTCCCCCGACCTCGCCGACTGGGGCAGCGTCCCCGGCTGGAGCTGCACCGGCGGCCCGGCCGAAGCGGCCGTCACCGCCGCCGCCCCGCACACCGGCGCCTCCGCCCTCACCGTCACCCCGGCGAGCGCCGAGTCCACCGGCGAGTGCGCCCAGGTCGTCGCGGTCCGGCCCAACACCACCTACACCGCCTCCGCCTGGGTCCGCGGCGACTTCGTCCACCTCGGCGCGACCGGCACCGGCAGGGACGTCGCCCCGGCCTGGACGGAGACCACCGGCGGCGGCTGGCAGCGGCTGAGCACCCGGTTCACCACCGGCCCGACCGCGCGCAGCGTCCGGCTGTACGTGCACGGCTGGTACCAGCAGGGCCCGTTCTCCGTGGACGACGTCCGGGTGGACGGCCCCGCACCCGCCCCGGCCGTCGCCGCGGGCTCCGTCCCCACCGACGACAGGGTCGTCTTCTTCACCGTGGACGACGGCTGGCAGCGCACCCCCGAGGCGGAACGGTTCATCGCCGACCACCGGCTGCCCATCACCGCTTTCCCGCTGCCGATGCCGGCCGCCGCGGACCCGGCCTTCTTCAAGCGGGTCACCGCCGTACCCGGCTCCTCGGTCCAGGACCACAGCGTCTCCCACGCCGACCTCACCAAGCTCCCGCTGGAACGGCAGCAGGTCGAGATCTGCGACGCCCGCGACTCCATGACCCGCCTCTTCGGCACCGCGCCGGCCTTCTTCCGCCCGCCGTACTTCGCCTGGAACGCCGACACCCTGCAGGCAGCCGCGAACTGCGGCATCCGCACCGTGCTCACCGCCGACGCGGACTTCAGCTGGGGCGCCGGCGACATCTGGCACCCGGGCCTGCTGCAGCCGGGCGACGTCGTGCTGATGCACTGGACCGACACCCTCGCCGCCGACCTGCAGCGCGCCCTGGCCGCCGCCGACGCCGCCGGCCTCAAGCCGGCCGGCCTGGTCGACTACCTGCGCTGACGGACTCCGTCCGGACCGACGCGCCGCCGCTCCCGCTCCCGTCGGAGGAGGCGGCGGCGCGTCGGTCCGGGGTGGGCGGCTTCATGGGCTCGGTTCGACGGCCGCTCAGCCGCTCAGCCGGTCAGCCGGTCAGCCGGTCAGCCGCCGAAGACGTCCCCCATCCAACCGATCAGACGCGCCTCGAAGTCCTCGGCGGACGTGATGCCCTGGGCCGGGATCACACCACCCGGCTCCCGCCCCTCCCCTGCGGCCGCTCCGTCCTCCCAGTCGGCGGCCAGGAACGTCACATCCGCCCAACCGCCGCAGAAGAGCACCACGTCCAGTTCACCGCCGGTCAGCGGGTCGGCCAGCCGCAGGCCGACGGATTCCGGATCGACGACCCGGGCGCGGTCCGTCTCCAGCGGCCGCGGCCACACGGCCAGCCGGTCGCGCCAGGTGAGCGGGCCCACCGTCAGGCGGGCGGCACGCCACCTCGGGGCCCGGGCGGCGATCCGCGCGGCGGCGTCGTCGAGGTCCACCACACGGTCCACGGCGGTTCGGCTCCCTTCGAGCGGTGATCGTGCTCGTTGACAGCGCGTCCACGGCCTGGCTCTAATGGTGGCGTGCAGCGCGGCGTCGGCCAAAGAGTAGTGGGCCGGCCGACAGCCGAGCGGGCACCCTTCCGAAGGGACGATGCGCGATGAGCACTCTCTCCGCTTCCCTGATCTGACGCCAGGCGGTCACCGCGGTGCCCGCGTGCGCGAATCGCGTTTCCACGTCCCGCGTCCGCGCCGGACGTCGCCGGACGTCGCCGGATGCGCGACCGGCCGTACTGCCGGTTCCAGCACCGGCACCCGCACTGGCACCGACACCGCGTGTGACCGCGTCCCCTTCCTCTCTGGAGATCCATCACACACGCATGCCCATGTCCTTCAATCTGAACGTCATCGAGGAGTTCCGCGCCAACGGCGGACGGGTCGGCGGCCCGTTCGAGGGCGGCGACCTGCTGTTGCTCACCACCACCGGGGCCCGCTCCGGGCGGCCGCACACCGTGCCGCTCGGGTACGTCCGGGCGGAGGGGCTGCTCCTGGTCGTGGCCTCCGCCGCCGGGGCGCCGGAGCACCCCCAGTGGTACCGCAACCTCCTCGCCCACCCGGTGGTCCGGGTCGAACTCGGCACCGAGGCCTTCGAGACCGTCGCCGTACCCGCCGAAGGCGCGCGCCGGAAGCGGCTGTTCGCCGCCGTCGTCCGGAAGGCTCCGGGCTACGGCGACTACCAGGCGCACACCGACCGGGAGCTGCCGGTCGTCGTCCTGGAACGGCTCGAACCACCCGCCGACGGACCGGCCCCGGTGGTGCGCAGCCTCGCCGACAAGCTGCTGGAGGCGCACACCTGGCTGCGCGCGCAGCTGCGCCACGTACGGGAGGAGGCGCACGCCCACGCCCCGGGCCGACCGGCCACGCTCGGGATGCAGCTGCGCCAGCACTGCCTGGCCTTCTGCGACGGGCTGACGCACCACCACACCGGCGAGGACACCGCGATCTTCCCCGCCCTGGCCCGCAGCCACCCGGAGCTGGCCGACGTCCTGGCGCGGCTCGGCGAGCAGCACCGGGCCATCGGGCGGATCAAGGAGGAGCTGGTCGCCCTGCTGGCCGGGATCGCGGTCACCGAGCCGGAGCGGCTTCGCGCCGAGCTGGACCGGATGTCCGCCGAGTTGGAGGCGCACCTCGACTTCGAGGAGGCGGAACTCCTGCCGGTCCTCGCCGGCATCCCCTTCCCGCCGAGCGGACCGCCGCCGGGCGGGCCCGCGCCGGGCGGATCGGCGCCCTCCGACGGCTGAAACGGCGTTGCCGCCGTCCCCTCCCCGAAGCGCGGGAGGGGACGGCGGCACCGTTGGGACCTGCGACGAGGCAGTCCTCGTGGCCGTCCTTGCGGCAGTCCTTCGGCAGTCCTTACAGCGCCGAGAACACCGGCAGGTAGCCACCGGAGTGGCCGGCGGCCTTCGGGTGGTAGCTCTCGTCGACCGGCAGGGTGGTGCTGTTCAGCCAGGTGGTCAGCGAGCCGCAGATCTCGTGCTCGTTGAAGATGCTGCGGACGTCACCGAAGGCGAAGCCGGCGTTGGCGGCCCGCTTGGCGAGGACACCGTCCAGGGTGTCGGCCGCGCCGTTGATGGCGGCGCGCTTGGTGTCGCCGATGCCGAAGATGCAGCTGCCGCCGACCTTGTAGATGTGCGGGTAGCCCATCACCACGACGTGGGCGTTCGGGGACTTGGCCTTGATCGCCGAGTACACCTTGTCCAGCTGGCCGGGCAGGGTGGTGGTGGCGTAGTTCTTGGCCGTGTTGACGGCGTTGATGCAGTCGGCGTCCGAGCCGAGGACACAGGTCTGCATGGTGTCGGCGAAGCCGGCGTCGTTGCCGCCGACCGAGATGCTGACCCGCGTGGTTCCGGCGTCCAGGGCGGAGATCTGGCTGTTCAGGACGTCGCCGGTCCTGGCACCCGAACAGGCGACGAACTTGAAGGAGGACGGCGCGTGCGCGTTCTTCCAGAGGTACGGGTACGCGTTGGTGCTGCGCTTGCAGCTGCCGCTGTCGCTCAGGTAACCGCCGGCGCCGACACCGGAGGAGTACGAGTCGCCGAGGGCCACGTAGTTGACACCGGCGGCGTTCGCGGACGAGGCGGCGAAGAGCGTCGTCATGGTGAGGCCTGCCGCTATGGCGGCGATGGACAGGGCGCGGGCACGGCGGATCATCACAGCTCCAGTGGGGTGGCGTGGTGAGGGTCACAGAAGTGATACCAGGCGGTAGCCGAACCCGGAAGCGGTCATGCCAAGGATGTTGACGGACAGTCTGATATCCCGGGGGTGAACTGCCGTCGACGATCCGTGATTTCGCGCTGGTCAGAGCAGGTGCGCCGTGACGCGCGTAGCGCAGCGCGCGTAGACCGGCAACTTGCGGAAGTTCCGTGCGGGACAAGCGGGGTAGTTGCCGCCCGGTCGTTGCCGGTCCGGTCCTCGAGGGAGCGCCAGCGGGCACAGAGGGGCTGATGAACACCTCGGTGCGCGCCGAAAGGTGACCCCGAAAGGGTGTCACCGGCACGGCTGGAATTCACCGGGTTGGCCGATCCGACCCCATCGGCCGCATGTGAGTGCTCGTCAGGTCGACAGGCCGGGAGCACACGTCAGGACGGCGTCTCGGGAGGTCGCGCAGGAGTACGGCGACGCGCGCGGTCAGCCCTGCGCGCCGGAGTGGCCACCACCGGGGCGAGCGCCGAGGTGCACGCCGCCCGGGTACACGGCCCCAGGGGAGACCGTGCACCCCTCGACCGGCAACTCCTCGATCGCCTCGTTCGCGGCCGCGGGCACGCCGAGCCAGCGGGCGGCGGTGGCGACCGCCGCCCGGGCCTGGCGCAGCCCGGGCGCACCCCAGCCGAGCAGTTCGACGGCGAGGCCCGGCGCGACCAGCAGCCGCCGGTAGTGCCGGCCCGAGGCCGGGTCGGCCGCGCTCGGACCGACGGCCCGCAGCATGGCCGCCATCCGGACCCGGGCGCACTCGTGCCCGCCGTTCGCCGAGCCGACCCGGTCGTAGAGGTAGCCGAGGTAGTACGGCCGGCCGATCAGGGCCTGCGCCTCCTCGGCCGCCTCCCGCGCCAGGGCGGCCCCCGGGTCCCCGCCGTCCTCCGGCTCCAGTGAGCCCCCGGGCAGCGAGCAGATCCCGTCCCTGGGGTTCACCAGCGTCAGCACCCGGCCGTCCGGCGCGAACAGCCACCCCCAGGACTGCTTGACCGGCAGCCCCTCCGGCACCTGCTCGCCCGGCCGCCACGGCCAGCCCGCCGTGGGGCGCCGCCGCACCTTCCCGAGGAGTTCGGCGATCTCCGCGCTGTACTCGATCGGGCTCATGCTCGCGCCCCGCGGCGCTCGGCGGGGACGCTCGCCCGCGCGCACCCCCTGGCACCGAGCTCGCTCCGCTCGCTCATCCGTCCCCCTCTCGCAGTCGGGCTTCGCCGGACCGGCGGTGCACGAGGAGGACCTGCATGGCGCGGTACGGAGCGGAGCGGCCGGAACGGCGGCGTGGGGCACCGCGCGCTCCTGCTGTTGATCTTCTCCGAATCTTCCCCGAACAGGCGGTCGATGAACAGTCCCCAGCGCCGCATGGTGGATGCGGAGGCGGTGAACGTGGTGGATGCGGGGCGGCGGTGAGCCCTCTGGTCACCCCAGCGGCCCACCCCCTTCCCCGAGGCCCCGGAAGCCGGGCAGCGGGAACCCCGGCCGAGGATCCACCCCGGGCGGGAAGGGGAGCCCGCGCGCGGCGTCGTCGGCCAGCTCGTCGAACACCTCGTGCGCGGTCATCGGCCGCAGCCGCCCACCGGTCAGCGCCCAGCCGAGCACCGGCGGCCGGGGCCGGGGCCGCGCACCCCGGTCGTCCGCCCGCCCGCCCTGGTCGTCGGCGCGTGCGCCCTGGCCGTCCGCCCGTGCGCGCAGGCCGTCGGCGCGTACGCCCAGCGACGGATCACCGTGCAGCAGCAGGGCCCCCTCCCCGCCCAGGGCGACGCCCGCCGCGAGCGTGACGCAGAACGCCTCGGCGTCCCGCCCGGCCGGGTCCAGCCGGCCGCCCTCCACGCAGACGTCCACCGCCGAGGTGAGCTCCTCGCCGTCCTCGGGGCCGTGGCAGCGCAGCGTCAGCAGGTGGCACCCCTCCCCCGCACCCTCGGCCAGCGCCAGGTAGACCGACGTCACGTACCGCATCACGGCCGCCATCCGGAGCTCACCGGCCGGGTCGTCGCCGACGGCGTCGAGCAGGACCGTACAGGCCACGGACATCCGCACCCGCGCCCGGTGGTCGTCCAGCAGCACCGGGATCAGTTCGGCCAACCGCTCCCCCGCGTAGACGAAGGGCTCTCCGGCCAGCTCCGGATCACCCGCGTAGGCGACCCTGGCGGCGGGCATCCGGGGATCGAGGCCGAGCGCCTCGCAGTAGTCCTCGAAGTCGCCCGCCTCCAGGACCCGCAGGTGCACCTCCAGCCCCTGCCGGTGCAGGGCCGTGAGCTGTTCCTCCGCCTGTCGCAGGTAGGCCTGGTGCCCGAGCCCGCCGAACAGCCCGTACCGCGCCAGCCCGGCGAAGTCCCCGGCGTCGGCGGCCAGGGCCACCGCCACCGGCTGGGGCGGCGGCGCGCCCCGGACCCACCCGCCGCGCACGGCCGCCCGCGCACCGCCTCCTCCCGCGGGCGCCCCCGGCGGCCGCCCGCCCCCGGGCGGCACCGCCCCGCCGGGCCCGCCGGCCGGCGCCCCACCGACACCGCCACCGGGCCTGCGCCCGGCCAGCACCAGCACCCGCCGACGCCCCCGCGCCGACCCGCCCGCCCCGACACCCGGCACCTCGCGCACCGACTTCCGCACAGCAGTCATGACTCCTCCTTCTCGCTAGCCCGACACCGGACCGTGCCGTCCACCCCGGCTGGGAGCGGCCGACGCGGAGGAACATACACAGAGCCACTGACAATCCACTCGTAGTAATCGAACAAGCTCAGCGCCGGGATCCGCCGCCACCGTCACCGGCCGCACCGCGCCGCCCGCACCGCCACCCCTGGGGCTCCTGGGGCCGCCGGCGCCCCGGAGGCCTGTGCTCCCACAGGGCCGGGCGGGATTGTCAGTGCGGCGGGTTAGGGTCGGGGACCATGCGACTGCTGCATACCTCCGACTGGCATCTCGGGCGCTCGTTCCACCGGGAGAGCCTGCACGACGCCCAGCGCGCCTTCCTGGACCACCTGGTGGAGGTGGTCCGGTCCGAGGGCGTGGACGCCGTGCTGGTCGCGGGGGACGTGTACGACCGGGCGCTGCCCGGCCTGGAAGCGGTCGCGCTGTTCGACGACGTGCTGCACCGGCTGGCGGCGCTCGGGGTGCCGACGGTCTTCATCAGCGGCAACCACGACTCGGCCCGCCGCCTCGGGGTCGGGGCCGGGCTGATCGGGCGGGCCGGCATCCACCTGCGGACCGACCCGGGCGCGTGCGCCGAGCCCGTCCTGCTGGCGGACGAGCACGGCCCGGTGGCGGTGTACGGGCTGCCCTACCTGGAGCCGACGCTGGTGCGCGAGCGGTTCGGGCTGGCGAGGGGCGGGCACGCGGCGGTGCTCGGGGCGGCGATGGACCAGGTCCGGGCGGACCTCGCGGCACGCCCGGCCGGCACCCGGGCGGTGGTGCTGGCGCACGCCTTCGTCACCGGCGGCGCGCCGAGCGACAGCGAGCGGGACATCGCGGTCGGCGGCGTCGCCTCCGTGCCCGCGTCCGTCTTCGACGGGGTGCACTACGCCGCGCTCGGCCACCTGCACGGCTGCCAGACGCTCGCCCCGCACCTGCGCTACAGCGGCTCCCCGCTCGCCTACTCCTTCTCCGAGGTGCACCAGCGCAAGACCATGTGGCTGGTCGACCTGGCCGCCGACGGCTCGGTGACGGCCGAGCGCGTCCCCTGCCCGGAGCCGCGCCGGCTGGCGACGCTGCGCGACACCCTCGACGCGCTGCTCACCGACGAGAAGTACGCCGAGCACGAGCAGTCCTGGGTGCAGGCCACGCTCACCGACGCGGCCCGGCCGAGCGAACCGATGGAGCGGCTGCGCCGCCGCTTCCCGCACACCCTCCAGCTGCTGTTCGACCCCGAGCGGAGCGACACCGAGCCCTCGCAGTCGTACGCGGCGCGGGTCAGCGGCCGCGGGGACCTGGAGATCGCGGAGGGCTTCCTGCGGCACGTCCGCCCCGGTGCCGAGCCGGAGCCGCACGAGCTCGGCTGGCTGGGCGAGGGCTTCGAGCGCGTCCGGGTGACCACCGACCGGAAGGCGGACCTGCCCCGATGAGGCTGCACCGGCTCACCGTCACCGCCTTCGGCCCGTTCGCGGGCAGCGAGACGGTGGACTTCGACGCGCTCGCCGCCGGCGGGCTCTTCCTGCTGCGCGGCGCGACGGGCGCGGGCAAGACCAGCGTGCTGGACGCCGTCTGCTTCGCCCTGTACGGCGAGACGCCGGGCGCCCGCCGGGCCAACCGGCTGCGCAGCGACCACGCCGACCCCAAGCGGCTGACCTCGGTCGAGCTGGAGCTGACCCTCGGCGGGCGGCGGCTGCGGATCACCCGGCTGCCGGAGCAGCGCCGACCGAAGAAGGTCGGCACCGGCACCACCGTCGAACGGGCGCAGACCCTGCTGCGCGAGTGGGTCGCCGACACGGGCGACGGCACGCCCGGCTGGCGCGGGATCAGCAAGTCGCACCAGGAGGCCGGGGAGGAGATCCACCGGCTGATCGGCATGAACCGGGAGCAGTTCTGCCAGGTGGTGCTGCTGCCGCAGGGCGACTTCGCCCGGTTCCTCAAGGCCGACTCGGAGGAGCGCGGCAAACTGCTGCGGCGGCTGTTCGACACCGAGCGGTTCCAGCACGTGGAAGCCTGGCTGGCCGAGCAGCGGCGCGGCCAGGAGGCCGCCGTCCAGGCCGGTCGGCGCCGGCTGCGGGACCTCGCCAGCAAGGCCGAGCAGGCGGCCGGTCCGGGCGCCGAGCCCGCCGCGGGCTGGGTGCCCGCCGAGGACGACGACGCCGCGCTGATCTCGGGGGTGCTCGGCTGGGCGGCGGTCCTGCGCAGCGGCGCGGCCGAGCAGCTCGCCGTCGCCGAGGCCGCCCTCGCGGGCGCCGAGGCGGCCCAGCGCGCCGCCCAGGAGCACCGCGAGGCCACCGAGGAGCTGGCCGGTCGCCAGCGCCGCCACCGGGAGGCCGTGGACCGGGCCGAGCGGCTGGCCGGTTTCGAGCCCGCCGCGGCCGCGGACCGGCGGCGGCTGGCCGCCGCCCAGGAGGCCGTCGGGGTGGAGTCGGCGCTGCGGCTGCGGCGGAGCGCGGCCGAGGCGCTCGGGCGCGCGCAGCAGGCGGAGCGCCGGCACCGCGAGGCGCTGGCCGGCTCCGGTGGCGAGGGCCGGGAGCTCGCCGGGGCCGACCCTGCGGGGCTGGCCGAGGCCGAACTGCGGCTGCGGGCCGAGGTGGTCCGGCTGGAGGCGGCCCGGGCGGAGGAGCGGCGCTGCGCCGAACTCGCCCACGAGCAGCGCTCCCTGGTGCGGGACCGGCGCGCCGCCGAGGAGCTGGCCGAGGAGGCCGAGGACTGGCTGGCCGAGTTCGAGGGCGAGTTGGGCCGCCTGGAGCAACGGCACACCGAGGCCCGGTCGGCGACCACCCTGGTCGAGCAACTGGACGGGCAGCACGCCGAGTTGACCGCCCGCCTGGGTGCGGCCCGGGAGCGCGACGGCCTGCGCGCCGAGATCGCCGAGGCCGAGCCCCGGGTGGCTGCGCTGCGCACCGCCGCACTGGACGCCCGCGAGCACAGTCTGGACCTGCGGGACCGCCGACTGAGCGGCATGGCCGCCGAACTGGCCGAGCAGCTGCGCGCGGGCGAGGCCTGCCGGGTCTGCGGCTCGCCCGAGCACCCGGCGCCCGCCGAGGCCGCGCCCGGCAGCCGGGTCGGCGCCGAGGACGAGGAGCGGGCGCGCCGGGCGCAGGCCGCCGCCGAGCAGGTGTGGACGGAGGCCGACCAGTCGCTCACCGCGCTGCGGGTGCGCGAGGCCGCCGTCGCCGGCGCGGCCGGGCCGGACGGGACGGAGGCGCTCGCACAGGCGTTGGCCGGGCTGGAACGCGACCACCGCGAGGCGCGGCACACGGCGGAGTCGCTCGGCCCGGTCGAGCAGGAGATCGCCCGGCTGTCGCAGGACCGCGCCCGCCGGGTCGACGAGCTGCGGGAGGCCAAGGAGCGCGCCGCCGTCCTCTCCGACCGGCTGCTGGCGCTCGGCACCGAACAGCGGGCGCTGAGCGCCCGGGTGGCGGCCGCCCGGGGCGAGGCGGCTTCCGTCGCCGACCGGGCCGCGGCCCTGACCCGCCTCACCGAGACGGTCGCCGCCGCGGCCACCGCCGCCCGGGCCCATGCGGAGGCGGCGGCCCGGCTCGCCGACGCCGAGGACGAACTGGGCAAGGCCGCCGCCTCGGCGGGCTTCCCGGACGCCGACGCGGCGCTGGCGGTGCTGCTGCCGCGCGAGGAGCGCGAACGGCTGGAGGCCCGGCTGGAGCGGCACCGCGCGGAGACCGCCGCGGTCCGCCGCGAGCTGGCGCTGCCGGAGCTGGCCGAGGCCGCGGGCCGTCCGCCGGTGGACCTGCCCGCCGTCGCCGCCGAGCTCGGCGCCGCCACCGCCCGGCTCGGCCGGGCGCACGCCACCCACGCGGCGGCCCGCGAGCGCTGCGGGGCACTGGCTTCGATCGGGCGGCAGCTGACCGGCCTCGCCGGCGAACTGGCCCCGGCACTGGACCGGTACGGCCGGATTAACCGGCTCGCCGCGCTCGCGGCCGGCACCTCGGCCGAGAACCGGCTGCGGATGCGCCTGGAGTCGTACGTCCTGGCGGCCCGGCTGGAGCAGGTCGCGGCGGCGGCCAGCGACCGGCTGGTCCGGATGTCCGGCGGGCGCTATACGCTGGTGCACAGCGACGACCGGGGCACCGGTACCAAGCGCTCCGGGCTGGCCCTGCGGGTGGTGGACGCCTGGACGGGCACCGAGCGGGACACCGCGACCCTCTCCGGCGGCGAGAGCTTCTTCGCCTCGCTCTCGCTCGCCCTCGGCCTGGCCGACGTGGTCACCGACGAGGCGGGCGGCATGCCGTTGGACACCCTCTTCATCGACGAGGGCTTCGGCACCCTCGACGAGAACGCCCTGGAGGAGGTCATGGACGTCCTGGACGGCCTGCGCGAGCGGGACCGCGCGGTCGGCATCGTCAGCCACGTCGCCGACCTTCGCAGCCGCATCCCCGCCCAGCTGCTGGTCCGCAAGGGGCGGCGCGGCTCGACCCTGGCGCTGGCCGGGCGGGAGGACGCGTAGGACCACCCACCGGTTTGCGGCGCGTCTCGGCGGAGGGGGTCGGGCGGGCCCGGGCTGATCGAGCCGGGTCGGCCCGGGTCGACCCCCGGATCAGCCCGAGCAGGCGATCCGCTGCGCCTGCTGCCAGGCGCACACCGGGCAGAGGGTGCTGCCGGGCTGGTCGGCGGGCAGTTCGGTCGGCTCTCCGCACAGCACGCACTCGGCGCGCGGCCCGGTCGCCTCCGGGTCGTGCCGCAGCGCCGCCTCCGCTCCGCGGTCGGGCGCGAGTTCGCAGACGTCCGCTTCCTGGTTCGTACCGGTGTCGCTCATGCCGCCTTCCTACTCCGCACCCCCGCCCTGGTGCAACACGCCCGGGCCGGGCTTCGGCGGCCCCTGGGCGGCGACCGGATCTGGCAGCGAACAGCGGACAGCGAACAGCGAACAGCGGACAGGTTTCAGCGAACAGAGAACGGCGAACAGATTTCAGAAAACGTTCGCTGAAATCCGTCATCTGAAATCTGTTCGCCGACGCTCCCCGACCGTCCGCCCCCACCCGACCGTCCGCCCCGCCGCCGACCCCGCCCCACCCGGCGGTTACCGTGGCCGACATGCCCACCGACCTGCACCGAAGCCTGCGCGCCGCCCGCGCCACCACCCCGTCGTACCCCGAGGTGGGTGCCACCCGGGGTGGCGGCGGGCGACTGCCGAACGGCTACGCCCACCTGCGACGGCGGGTCCACCTGGGGCACGGGCCGGAGGTGCTGGAGCGGGCCGGACGGTACGTGCTCGACTGGGGCAGCCAGTTGGGCACCGGTTTCGCGGTCCATCCGGGCGGCCCGGCCCGGGAGGGGGAGACGGTGCTGCTGCGGCTGAACCTGCCGGGGAGCCGCTGGCCGCGGCTGGTGATCCCCTGCCGGGTGGTGTGGACGGTGGACGAGCCGGACCGGATCGGATTCGGGTACGGCACCCTCCCCGGGCACCCGGAGTGCGGCGAGGAGGCGTTCCTGGTGTCGATGGACGCCGACGGCGAGGTGTGGTTCGAGGTCACCGCGTTCTCCCGGCTGTCCGCCTGGTACGCCAGGCTGGGCCGTCCGGTGGCGCTGCTCTGCCAACACCTGGCGATCGAGCGCTACCTCGCCGCGGTGGCCGCGCACGTCCGCTGAGCCCGCCGCGAGGCCGAGTCCGCCACTCCAGCCGAGCCCCGCCGTCAGCCGAGGAAGGACAGCCGGACGGTCCGGCGCGGGTTGTCCCCGTTGGTGTCGACCAGCACCACCGACTGCCAGATGCCGAGCGCCAGTTGGCCGCCGATCACCGGCAGGGTGGCGTGCGGGGCGACCAGGCCGGGCACCACGTGGTCCCGGCCGTGGCCCGGGCTGCCGTGCCGGTGGCGCCAGCGGTCGTCGGCCGGCAGCAGGTCGCGCAGGGTGGCGAGGAAGTCGTCGTCGCTGCCGGAGCCGGTCTCCAGCACCGCGATCCCCGCGGTGGCGTGCGGGACGAAGACGTTGAGGAGGCCGTCGCGCCCGGCGGCCCGTTCGTCGAGGAACGCGGCGCAGCGGTCGGTGATGTCGAGCGCGACCTCGCGGCTGCCGGTGGTGATCTCGAAGGTGCTGCTCTGGAAGAGGGAGGTCGGGAACGTGCCGGTCTGGGGGGAATGGTTGTTGTCCGCCATGGCGCCATCCTGTCCCAGGTCAGCGGCCCGGGCGTACTCCCTCACCGACTCGCCGTGCCGGAGGGGCGAACTCGCGTAGGGTGAAAGGTTCAGACCACACACCCGTGCACCGCACAGCACCCGGCACCACACGGCCCGGCACCACTCACCGCCGGCGTCCGGAGCGCCTTCCGGCACCGCCCCGACACACCGAAGACCCGGCGGACCGGATGGTCCACCGGGTCGGTTCCCGACCGGGCGGCGGGGAGGGACCCGTGCCGCACCGGCCGGACCAGCCGCTAGCCGCGCCCGCCGAAGAGACTCCGCCGCAGCCGACGCAGCGGCGTCAGCAGCGAGATCCTGGTGTGGCGACGACGGGTCGTCGGGGCCTCGGCGCCGCGCGGCGTGAGTTCCCTTATCAACCCGAGCGCCTCGGCGGTGTCCACCGCCGGGAGTGCGGGCGCGCCGAGCACGGCCAGGTGTCGTTCGATCCGGCGGCCGGTCGTGCCGACACCGCACTGGACCGCCGGCACGCGGGGCCGAGTCCGCACTTGCATGTGTTCCATCAGTTTTCCCACCCCTACGAGGCGCCAGGGCCGTGAGGCGAAGACTATCCGTGAAGGACGGCCTTCGCGCAACCGTCCTCGGTGTTGTGCCACCGTACCGTGCGGCGTCAACTGACGAAGCACCAGGGGCCGCTCGGCCGGTCACGACTAGGCATCAATGATGGTGCACGACCAGCCGTCCGTCACCAGGGCGGGCAGGCGCGGGTGCGGCAGCCGTACGCGCGGCACGCGCCCGGCGCACGGCGGCACCCCGACGGCGCCACGGCCCGCGGCCCGCCCGGCACCCCGGCCCACGGCCCGTCCGGCACCCCACCCACGGCACGCCCGCACCCCCTGCCGTCGCGGCCCCCGTCGCCATATAGGGGACAACCGCCACATCGACAAAGCGATCATCGGGGGCTTCCGCCGAGGACGCCCCACCCGCACGGAGGACGTCGCCGGCGTCGCAACCGCTCGACTTCAGGAAGTGAACACATTCGGGGGATTGACTCCCGTCGATCCTCCAAGCAATATCTGATGCACGCGCCGGTGCCCGCACCGCACTCAAGCGCGTGTTCGAGTGATGAAGAACTCCGGCTCCAGCGAGCCACTGCCAGGCCGCCTCGACGCTGCGGCGGCCAGGCTCGCGCGGTGCCCGGACCGGCGGTCGGCCGTAGAGGGTCGGCCGGACCGCCACCTGACTGCCGGTGCCGCCCCGCGAGGGGCCCGGCACCGGCGGTTCCGGGTCCGCCCCGGACATCCACCCGGCCGCCGATCGGAAGCCCACCCGGACACCCCGCCCGAACGGCCCGCCAGGCCCAGCAGCCCCGCCCCGGACGTCCGCGCAGGTCGCACCCGGTGGATCGGTACACTCGGCCAGCGTGTCCCTCCTCCTCAGCATCGTGCTCCCGGTCCACGGCGTGGAGCGGTACCTCCCGCGCTGCCTCGACTCGCTCCTCGGCGACACCCCCGCCGAGGAGACCCGCTTCGAGGTGATCGCGGTCGACGACCTCTCCCCCGACGGCTCCGGCGCGATCCTGGACGCCTACGCGGCCCGCGACAGCCGGCTGCGGGTGACGCACCTCACCGAGAACCAGGGCCTCGGCGGCGCCCGCACCGCCGCCCTGCCGGACGCCCGCGGCGAGTACGTCTGGTTCGTCGACAGCGACGACTGGGTGCCCGAGGGGACGGTAGGCGCGCTGCTGGACGAGCTGGCGCGCGAACGCCGCCGGGAGACCCCCGCCGACGTGCTGATCACCGACTTCACCCACGTCTACCCGGACGGCGGGACGGAGCCCAACCCCTGGCGCCACGTGCTGACCGGCTCCCCGCTGGTCGAGGGCTGCACGCTGGCCGAGCACCCGGCGCTCTTCCAGACCGTGATGTCGGTCTGGAACAAGCTGTTCCGCCGCGCCTTCCTGGACGGCCTCGGGGTCTCCTTCGGCCGCGGCTACTACGAGGACATCTCGGTCACCTACCCGGCGCTGCTGGCCGCCGAGCGGCTGCGCTACCTCGACCGCCCCTGCTACTTCTACCGGCGCGGCCGGGACGGCGCGATCACCGCCACCGCCTCCCCCAAGCACGCCGACGTGTTCGCCCAGTACGACGCGATCTTCGCCTTCCTGGACCGCCCGGACCGCCCCGGCCGGCCCGTCCCGGAGACGTTGCGCACCCTGGTCTTCGACCGGACGGTCCGCCAGGCGCTGAACGTCTACGACACCCCCGGGCTGGTCCCCACCGACCGGCGCAAGGACTTCTTCCAGCGGATCGCCCGGCACTTCGACCGCCACCGCCCGGCGGGCTACCGCTTCCCCGGCGGAGTGCGCGGCGTGCAGTACCGGCTGGCCGCCCGGGGCGCCCGGATCGCGTACGCCGAGCTGCGCCGCACCGGCCGGCTGCCGCGCGAACTCAGGCGCGGGGCGAGGGCGGTGGCGCCGGCGGTGAAGAAGGGGATGCGCAGCGGCGCCCGGTTCACCGCGTACAACGCGTTCCGCCGGCTGCCGCTGGACGAGAACCTCGCGGTCTACGCCGCGTACTGGCACCGGGGTTACGCGTGCAGTCCGGCGGCCATCTACGAGAAGGCGAAGGAACTCGCCCCGCGGATCCGGGGCGTGTGGGTGGTGGAGAACCGCACCCAGGCCGCCACGCTGCCGCCGGGGGTGCCGTACGTGATCGTCAACACCCCCGCCTACCTCAAGGCGATGGCGACCGCCAAGTACTTCGTCAACAACGTCAACTTCCCCCGCACGATGACGAAGCGACCGGGCACGGTGCACGTCCAGACGCAGCACGGCACCCCGCTCAAGGCGATGGGCATGGACCTGCGCGACCACCCGGCGGCGGCCGAGGGGATGGACTTCGAGCAGCTCCAGGAGGCCGTCGACCGCTGGGACTTCCTGGTCTCCCCCAACCCGCACACCAGCGGGCACTTCGCCCGCGCGTTCCCCGGCCGGTACGAGATGCTGGACACCGGCTACCCGCGCAACGACCGCCTGGTGAACGCCACTTCGGACGAGGTCCGGGCGATGCGCGAGCGGCTCGGGCTGCGGCCGGACACCCGGGCGGTGCTGTACGCGCCGACCCACCGCGGCAGCAAGGGCGGCTACGTGCCGCTGCTGGACGTCGCGGAGCTGGCCCGGCGGCTGGGCCCGGACTTCACGCTGCTGGTGCGCACCCACTACTTCCACGCCGGCGGCCCGGGCGACCTGTCGGGCGCCGGCGCGGAGTCGGCGCGGATCGTGGACGTCTCGGCGCACCCCACCGTCGAGGACCTCTACCTCGCGGCGGACGCGCTGGTGACGGACTACTCGTCGATGATGTTCGACTACGCGGTGCTGGACCGCCCGGTGGTGGTCTTCGCCCCGGACTGGGAGGAGTACCAGCGGGACCGCGGCGTCTACTTCGACCTGTTCGCGGAGCCGCCGGGCGCGGTCACGGTGGACGCGGACGGGCTGGCGCGGGCGCTGCTGGCGGGCGATCCGGAGCCGGCGGCGCGGGAGCGGTTCCGGGCGAAGTTCTGCGTCTGGGACGACGGCGGGGCCGCGGAGCGGGTGGTGCGCCGGGTGTTCCCGGTGGAGGAGTAGCCGCCCCGGTACGGGAGCAGCGGCGGGGCCTCCGGACGGGGCCGGTGCCGCCGGTACGGCGACCGGCCCCGTCAGCGCGAGCTCAGCGCTGGCGGGCGGCCAGGAACTCCTCGAAGGTCAGGACGCCGTCGTGGTCGGTGTCCATGCTGTGGATCAGCGCCTCGGCCATCGAGAGGGTGACGTCGTGGTCGCCCATCTCGTTGGCGGCGAGGGCGTACTCGGCCGCGGTGATCCTGCCGTCGCCGTCCTTGTCGAAACGGTCGAAAAAGGCCTTGATCGCCTCGGTGGTCTCCATCGTTCCCTCCTGGGTACTGCGGGGTGTTGCTCGGTTCGGACGGCCGTACCCTACCCGGCCGTGGTGTTCGCCACGGTCGGCGGGAGTGGACGTGCGCGGGGGTGGGTGTCGTAGTCTGCGGATCTGATTGCAGGCCCGGGCTCCTCCCGGGCGGTCGTTCGTCCAGGGAGGGAATCGTGCTCGACCTCGCCACCAAGTTGGTGCTGAAACCGGTCTCGAGGGGGATCTGGCGGCCGGTCATCGAGGGAATCGAGAACGTGCCGCGCAAGGGCGGGGTGATCCTGGCCAGCAACCACCTGTCGTTCATCGACAGCGTGGTGATCCCGCTGACCGCCCCGCGCCGGGTGCACTTCCTCGCCAAGGCCGAGTACTTCACCGGCACCGGGCTCAAGGGCCGGCTCTCCAAGGGCTTCTTCGAGGCGATCGGCGCGGTGCCGGTCGAGCGCGGCACCTACCGTTCCGCGCAGGCCTCGCTGGAGTCGGCGCTGCAGATCCTGGAGGACGGCAAGGCCTTCGGCATCTACCCCGAGGGCACCCGTTCGCTGGACGGCCGGCTCTACCGGGGCAAGACGGGCGTCGCCTGGCTCGCGCTGACCGCGGGCGTGCCGGTGGTGCCGGTGGCGCTGGAAGGCCCGGAGCAGATCCTGCCGGTGGGCAAGCGGGTGCCGCGGCTGAGGAAGGTGACGGTCCGCTTCGGCGAGCCGCTGCACTTCGACGGGCTGCACGGGCAGGCCCGCTCGCTGAAGGCCCGTCGGCAGGTGACCGACGAGGTGATGGCGGCCATCCAGCGGCTCTCCGGCCAGGAGGTCGCGGAGAGCTACAACGAGGTCCCGAAGGCGGCCTGACCGGCGCTCTGCACCGGCGCACCGTCACCGGCGCCCAGTCGTCGGCGCCCAGTCCCTGGGCTCCTCGGCGCCCAGTCGGCGGTGCCCGGCGCCGGACACCGCCCGGGGTGCGTCACAGGTGCCCGAGCGCGGCCGGTTCCGGCCGGCCGGCGGCCTCCGGCGCCTCCCGGCGCAGCAGCGCCGCGTACCGCCCGTCCAGCGCCACCAGCTCCTCGTGGGTGCCGAGTTCGACCACCTCGCCGTGGTCCAGGACGGCGATCTGGTCGGCGGCGCGGACGGTGGAGAGCCGGTGCGCGATGGTGATGGTGGTGCGGCCGGCGGCCAGGGTGTCCACGGCCTGCTGGACGGCGCGCTCGGTGCGGTTGTCGAGCGCGCTGGTGGCCTCGTCGAGGATGAGCACCGGCGGGTTGCGCAGGATCGTCCGGGCGAGTGCGAGGCGCTGCTTCTCGCCGCCGGAGAAGCGGTAGCCGCGCTCGCCGACCATGGTGTCGTAGCCGTCCGGGAGGGCGGCGATGGTGTCGTGGATCTGCGCGGCCCGGGCGGCCTCGACCAGTTCGGCGTCGCTGGCGCCGGGCTTGGCGAAGCGCAGGTTCTCGGCGACGGAGGCGTGGAAGAGGTACGTCTCCTGGGAGACCACGCCGACCGCGCGGGCCAGGGTGTCGAAGGACAGCTCGCGCACGTCGACGCCGTCCAGGGTGACCCGTCCGCCGGTGACGTCGTACAGCCGCGGGACGAGGTAGCTGAGGGTGGTCTTGCCGGAGCCGGTCTCACCGACCACGGCCAGTGAGCTCCCGGCCGGGACGTCGAGGTCGACCCCGGACAGGGTCGGGCGCTCCTGCGCGGGGTCGTAGCGGAAGTCCACTCCCTTGAAGCGGACCTCGCCGCGGATGTCGGCCAGGGTGACCGGGTGGGCCGGCTCGTCGATCTCCACCGGCAGGTCGAGGTACTCGAAGATGCGCTGGAAGAGCGCGAGCGAGGTCTGCACGTCCACGCCGGTGGAGAGCAGGCTGACGGTCGGGCGGAACAGGCCCTGCTGGAGGGTGACGAAGGCGACCAGGGTGCCGACCGAGACGATCGGCGAACCGGCGGCGGAGGTCAGGCCCGCGGCCCAGTAGATCAGCGCGGGCATCGCGGCCATCACGATCTGGATGGTGTTCATCCGCCAGCGCCCGGCCATGCTGGCCCGCACCTCCAGGCCGGCGAGCTGGTCGGACTGCTCGGTGAACTCGCGGGCCAGCGAGCCGGAGCGGCCCATGGTGCGGCCGAGCAGGATGCCGCTGACCGAGAGCGACTCCTGGACCGCCGAGCTCATCGCGGCCAGCTGCTTCTGCCGCTCGGTGGTGATCTTCTTGCGCTCGTGGCCGACCCGGCGGCTGATCCAGACGAACAGTGGGAGCAGCAGCAGCGAGACGACGGTCAGCCGCCAGTCGAGGGCGACCATGGCGACGACGGAGGCGATCACCGCCGTCAGGTTGGAGACCAGGCTGGTCGCGGTGGACGTCACCGTGGACTGCATGCCGCCGATGTCGTTGGCGATCCGGGACTGCACCTCGCCGGTGCGGGTGCGGGTGAAGAAGGCCAGCGACTGCCGTTGGAGGTGCTCGTAGACGGCGGTGCGCAGGTCGTGCATCACGCGCTGGCCGACGGTGGTGGAGATCAGCGTCTGCAGGACGTTGAAGATGCTGTTCACCACGGCGGTGGCGATCATCCCGAGGGCGAGCAGGCTGAGCAGCCCGGTGCGGCCCTGCGGGATGGCGGTGTCCAGGACGGCCCGGAGCAGGAACGGCGAGACGACCGAGACCACGGCGGAGGCGGCGACCAGCAGCCCGACGGCCGCCAGACGGCCCCGGTACGGGCGGAAGAGCGCGAGGATGCGGCGCCACTCGGCCGGTGGGCGGGGTTCGCCCTCGGCGCGGTCGGGCGGGGTCCAGTCGATGGCGGTGGGCCTCAAGGACGGGCCTCCCTGGGTGGGACGGTCGGGTGGGCGGCCGGGCGGAGGCCAGCATAGCGAGGATAGCTCATAGTTAGACAAGCTAATAGTGAGGGTTGCTCTATTCCTCGGACCTCCCGGCTCCGGCGCCCGCCCGGGCCCCGGCCGCCTCCTGAATCCCGGCCGCCCCGACCGCCCCGGCTGCCCTGGCCGCCCCGACCGCCCCGGCTGTCAGTCGGTCCGGTAGGTCCGCGCCGCCTTCGAGGAGAGCCCGCCGAGCCTGCCGGAGGGCAGCACCCGGGCGATGGCCACCGCGGCCTTGTACCGCTTGCCCGGCACGGACACGGACCGGCCGCGGGCCAGGTCGCGCATCGCCTCGTCCACCACCCGCTCCGCGGAGAGCCAGGACCAGGACGGGATGTTGCCCGTGCCCATGCCGGCCCGCTCGTGGAACTCGGTCCGGGTGAAGCCCGGGCACAGCGCCATCATCCGCACGCCCGTCCCGCCGAGGTCGCGCAGCACGCCCTGGGTGAAGCTGACCACCCAGGCCTTGCTCGCGCCGTACGTGCCGCGCGGCAGGAAGGCCGCCACCGAGGCGACGTTGACGATCGCGCCGCGGCCGCGCTCCCGCATGCCGGGCAGGGCGGCCGTGGTCAGCCGCAGGACCGACTCGATGTGCACCTTCAGCATGTCCAGCTCGTCCTGCAGCGGAACGGTCCCGAAGGCGCCCTTGTTGCCGAAGCCGGCGTTGTTGACCAGGAGGTCCACCGGGCGGGCGGAGTCGGCGAGCCGGGCCTCCACGGCCCCGATGCCCGCCTCGGTCGCGAGGTCGGCGGTCAGCACCTCCGCCTCGATGCCGTACTTGCCGTGCAGGTCGGCGGCGGCGCGCTCCAGGCGCGCGGTGTCCCGGGCCACCAGGACGAGCTGGTGGCCGCTGCGGGCGAGCCGGCGGGCGAAAGCGGCTCCGATGCCGGCGGTCGCGCCGGTGATCAAGGCTGTGGTCATGCCCCCGACGGTACCGACTCCCCGCATCCGAGCCCACACCCAGGGCAACGTCCCAGCTCAGCGGGTTGCGGATGCAGATCCCCGAAGGGGCTCGTAACGTCGAACAGGGGCACCGTCCGACCGGGCGGTGAAATCCAGACGAGGAGGCACATCTGATGCTTACTCAGTTCCGGACCGAAACGGCTTCGACGTCACACAGCGCGACGCTGGAAGCCGAGACACTCGCGAGCCTGATGGTGGAGGACGAGGCCGTCGTGTCCGACGCGCCCACGTACCTGCCCGAGGCCGCCGGCGCGGTGCTGCTCGCCGCCCTGCTGCTCCTCTCGCCGAAGGGCCCGAAGGAGAAGCCGACCCGGTAGGCCGTCTTCTCCCCTTTAGGGCCTCGTGCCCGTGACCATCCCTCCTGAAGGGGGACCCGATCGCCATGCCAACCGCCGAGACCCCTCTCCGTGACGAGTACGCCGCGGCGGTCGAGCGGGTGGCGGACCGGACCCTCGCCGTCCTCCGGGACGGCGAGGGCACGGCCGCACTCGCGGACCCCGACACCCTCGTGCCCCGCCCACTGCTGGCCGCGGTACGGGTGCTCGGCGCGGACGTGTTCGCACCGCAGCTGCTCACCGGCGCGGAGCCCGACGGCACCACCGCCGCCCTGCTGGCCGAGGCGCGAGTCGCCTTCCCCGCCCCGACCCCCGCCTCGGCGGAGGCCGCCCTGGTGATCGGGTGGCAGGACTGGGCGGCCGGCCGACTGCTCGCCCGCACGCCGTACGGGGCGGCCGTGCGAGCGCCCGCGCCGCTGTCCGGGCCGCAGGACGTGGGCTGGCAGACGTGGTCGAAGCGGATGGCCCAGCTGTCCTCGCTGGCCCTGCCGACACTGGACGGCCCGATGCACGACGCCGCCCGCGCGCACACCCTGGACCTCGCCCGCGGGACCGTCCGCTGCATGCTCCGGCGCGACCCCACCACCGCCGTCCGACTGGCCCGGTGGCTCGCCTGGGCCGAGGCGGAGGGCCGACCGCTCCGGCTGGAGATCGAGCCCGTGCTGGACCGGATCCGGCTGGCGGGCGACGGCACCTCCCGTTCCTCCCTCGAACTCACCATCGCCCAGAGCCTGTTGAACGGGGCCCGGAGATGACCGACACCGTGGTGCTCGCCACCGCCCAACAGCTCGGCTCCCGGTCACTGGCCTGGCTGCACGCCGGCTACCAGCGCGGCTACAGCCGGCTGGAGGAGAGCACCATCGTCGACCTGGCCGACCCGGAGGACGTCTACAAGCCGCTCTGCGAGGCCGCCCTGGCCTCCTCCCTGGTCCTTCGCGACGGCGTCGCCGGCCCGCACGACGCCCGTCTCGCCCAGGAGCTCCTCGAAGCCGCCTGGGCCCAGCTGGGCGAGGGCGACCTGCTGCTCGAACGGCAGCTGCGGCACGTCACCCTGGTCGACCCGCTGGAGACGTACGGCCACTTCGCCCGGTCCGGGTACCGCCACGCCGCCATGGAGGAACTGCTCACCTCGATCGGCCGGCTCCGTGCCGTGCACGCCGTCGAGATCCAGGGCAGCCGCCACCTCGCGCTCGCCAACGCCCGGCGGATCGCCGGCCTCGAACCCCAGCCGGACTGGCCCAGGCTGGCCCGGAACACCTGGCTCGGCGCCCTCCCCGAGCCGTGGACCATCGCCTGGGTGATCGCCTACCAGGTCACCCACACCGTCTTCCACCTCACCGACTGGGGCGCCCGGCCCGAGTGCCTGCCCGAGCCGATGCGCGACTACCTGCGCGACTGGCTGCCGGTCTGGCTCGACATCTGGCTGGAGATCGAGCAGTGGGACCTCGCCGGCGAACTGCTCATCGTGGACTCCTGCATCGGGGAGCCGGTGACCGGACGCGCCGGCTGGGAGGCACTGGCCGCGGCCCAGCAGGCGGACGGGATGATCCGGTGCGAGGGCTCCGCACCCGACAACGACGACCCGGAGGAGGACTTCCGCCAGCACTGCCACACCGCCGTGGTCGGCGTCGTGGCCTCCACCGTCACCCTCTCCCGGGCGCTCGGCGGCACACCGGTGGCCCTTTGAGCGGGCCGGACGGGAACGGGCGTGACGCGGCTAGCGGGCCGGACGTGAACGGGCCCGACGCCGACGGACCGGACGAGAGCGGGTGTGACGCCGGCGGCCTGGACGCCGCCGTCGCGGCGGTGGTGCGGGCGGCCCGGCCGTACGCCACCGCCGTGACGGTCGCCCTGGTGCGCGGCGACCAGGCTGACGTGCGCTGCTTCGGGCGGACCGGACGGGCCCCGGCGGCTCCGCCCTGCACCCCCGGCACCGTCTTCGAACTCGGCTCCGTCAGCAAGACCTTCACCGCGCTGCTGCTCGCCGAGATGGCCGCGCGCGGCGATCTCTCCCTGGACGACCCGGTCGAGCACCGGCTCCCGCACTGCTGGCGCGCGGCGAAGGTCCGGTCGGCGGAACCCATCCGACTCCTGCACCTGGCCACCCACACCTCGGGCCTGCCCGGGCTCCCCCCGGGACTGCTCGCGAAGGCCGTCCCGGCCTGGTTCAGCAATCCGTACGAGACGTACGGCGACGAGCAGTTGAGGGACGGCCTGGCCCGAACGACCGTACGGGCACGCCCCGGTAGCCGGTACGGTTACTCCAACTACGGGGTCGGCCTGCTCGGCCGGGTGCTCGCCGAGACGGGCGGGATGCCGTACGGGGACCTGCTCGCCGAACGGGTCTGCCGCCCCCTTGGACTGCGCTCCACGACCTGCGACCCGGACCCGCCGGGCCGGGCCGTCGGGTACCGGCGCGCACGGGCGCTCCCGCCCTGGCGTATCCCCGGGCTGCCGGGCGCCGGCGCCGTCCGGGCCGACGGGGCCGACCTGCTGCGCTACCTCCGGGCGCACCTGGACGGCGGCCCGCCGGCCGAGCCGGACGGCGGACGGTCGGCGGGCGCGGGTGGCGGAGCGCCGGCGGGCGCGGGTGGCGGAGCGCCGGCGGGCGCGGACGGCGGGCTGAACGGCGGGCTGGGTGCCGCGCTGCGGGACGTCCAGCGGCTGCGCCTGCGGCTGCCGCACTCGGCCGACCGGATCGGCCTGGTGTGGATGCACCGCTGCTCGGGCGACCGGGACCTCTACTTCCACAGCGGCGGCACCCGGGGGTTCACGGCCTTCGTGGGATTCTCACCGGCGGGTCGGGCAGCCGTGGCGGCGGTGGCCAACACCGCTCCGGCGCTGGACGGCCGGTTCGTCCAGGCCGGCTACGAGGCGCTGCGGGTGGCCAGCGGGGCCGGGGCCCGCTAGGGCGTGTCTGACGATTCGCGTCGGATCAGGGCGCGGCGTTGGGGTGCGTGCATCGCAAGGCGGAGGAGGGAGCCACTGCGGAGCATTGGCGACCGACGACAACGCGGC